>CBIHOC010000005.1:0-211539 GCA_966211705.1 uncultured Chryseobacterium sp. | reverse complement strand
TGGCGGGGGGTTGTGGGTGGGGGCGGCGCCGGTTCGGTTTTCTGGCCGGGGTCTTTCCCGCCGAGTCAAACCCGACACCCCCGGAAACCCGCCAACCCGGACAACCGGCAACCTATTTCTTCAGAACGCAAACTTCAGCCCGATATACCCGGCATACGATTCAACATGCGCGCGGTCGAGGATGTAGTATTCGTTCGTCGTGGTCGATTTGCTGCGGTCACTGATGTCGATGAGGCCGTAGACGCCGCGGAAGCCGATGTCGAGCAGCACGTTCCTGCCGGGGCCGAACCCGAATTCCAGGCCGGCGCCGTACGCCAGGCCGAAGTCGCCCGCTTTGACGGCGAGTATGGCCTGCACGGTATCCACGCCTTTTCCGCCGGATGTTTCCACGCGCGAGCCGACGTTGATGCCAACCTGGGGACCGGCGACGAGGTTTAAATTGACCGGGGCGCCTTTACCGGTGTTCAGTGAAAGCAGGAGCGGGATGTTCACGTAATTCAACGTCACGGTGTGATCCAGCGAGCGGTCGCGGTATTTCTGGTTCAGCACGTTGTAAATAAGCTCGCCCTGCAATCCGACATAGCGGTTGAAGTTGTAGCCGACCAACCCGCCGAAACCGTACCCGAGCGTAAAATTGGCTTCCGCGATGCCGCTGTCATACGTACGCACGTCGAACGTGGAAAATACAGGCATAAAACGAACGCCGATCTCTGTCCTGTTCAGCATCCCGTCATCCTGCGGTGCGGCAGGCGGCGGTGTAACAGGATCCTGGGCGTGCAACGCGGCAGCAGATACTAAAAGCAAAAAGCTTATCCCGGAAATGCGTGTAATCGTTTTCATGATATGGCGTGTTTTGATTTTTCCCCCGTGGATCACTCTGCCCGGAAACGTAATGCCTGCCGACGATGCGGCCGGAACCTGCTGCAATAGTAGCATCAAAAATTACGAACAGAAAAACCGTTCGACCGCATGAAAACTTTCGTCGATATCCTGCGCGGTCCGTGGAAAAATTTTCTCAGAAAAAAACGGCAGAAGGAGTTGCTCCACCTGCCGTTAAAAAAATGTCTGCTCTTTTATTTCTCCTTCATCTCCCGCAACATTTTCACCGTCATGAATCCCAGCAGCAGCACTACGATCCCGATCGAACCCCAGATGACGCGCTTGTCTTCGAACAGGTTTTCTTCCGCCAGCTTCGCAGTTTCCAGCTCCTGCTTTTTCGCATCTGCAACTTTCTGCATTACCTCCGGCGTGAGCTTCTGCCCTGCAATGTCTTTCCGCGCTTCCGTGCCGATCACCGGGGGCTTCTTCGGGATCTTTTCTTTGAAATAACGCAGGTCATAAACCGGTGCAGGAATGCCGGCGCTTCCGAAGCGGAGCACGTAACGGTTCTTCGCTCCAGCTCCGCCACGAGGTAATTCTTCACCTGCACCGCCTCCACGGAATCAATGATGAGCGGCTGGTTGTCGTCGTTGCGGATGCGGAGCAAAAGCGTTTTCACCCGTCGCGTGGCGAGGTTAATCTCGTTGTCGTTCATCGAAGAAAGGATCGTTGCGGCAATGGGATTCTCTTCGACGATCGTTCCGCTGTCCGTTTTTATCTCCGTCAATTCGAACAGGGAAGCGGGACGATAATAATCGCTGTTCTTCTTTGCATGCACGTGGAAACGGAGATGGTCCACGTACTGGCTGTCGGCAAACGTGATGCGGACATAGCTGTATCCGATAGCTATCGGATTCGTTTTCGCGCTGTCCGTTTTGACGATGGCCGGCGCCGGTATCTTCACGCATTCTTCAGGAATGACGGTGGGCTCGGTGTAACCGGCGCGCACGACGAACACGGGATAACGGTGGCGCTCGTCGTAATCGTGGTGCCACCACCACCACCAGTCGTCGAACTCGAAGCGGTAGTACGTGTAGTCCGTCAGCGGAAAATCGAAGCGGATGAGACTGGTCGTTTTTTTCTCGCCTTTATTGACCGTGTTGAACGACTGCACGGTAAACTGATCGCGCAATGCGTACCAGGAACGCCCGTCATAGCTTCCGCTCAGTGTCATTTTCCGGCTCACGTCGGCGTTGTTCACTTCGAGCATGATGTGATCGATCGAATTGCCGAGACTGTTGCGCACGGTGATGTGCGAGCAGCAGCCGCGGACAAGATGTTTCTCCACCATCTGGTACGTGACGAAACGGTCGACGACTGTTTTTTCATCCTTGTACACGACATACGCCGTTTCGAGGCTGTCTTTGTCGTAGATGCGCACGTCGGAGAAATCGCCCCGGAGCTGCGACGTCACGTCGGGCTGCAGGAGGATGCGGTAGTAGCCGTCTTTCGTCACCGAATCGACGGGCGCTTCCCAGCTGAACGTTTGGGAAAACGCCGTTGACGAACAAAGTATCGTCAACAGGAAGAGGAACAGCTTAGCTGAGCGTTTCATGGTTCTCATTTTTAGCGGACGGTTGGTCTTCTTCGAGAATGATCTTCTTGAGCTTCTGGTACATGAACGAAACGGTGAGCAGGATCACACCCGAGAGAATAAAGGCGACGATCTTGCCCGTCTGCGATTCGCCGTACACGCCGAGCAGGATGAGCTTCACCACCGTGGCGAAAAACAGCGTGAGCGCAATGATGCGGAGCTGGCGAATTTGTTTTTTCATCCCGATCACGATCATCACGAAGGAGCAAATTCCCCATGCGATCGGGAAGCCGATCTTGTGGCTCTGCGTGGTGAGGTGATCGATGCGCGCCATGCCGGCCGACCAGTCCATGGCCACGCCCCGGTCGAAACCGTTCAGCACCACGAGGTGGTTGAGCTCGCTGCTGACGATGAACACGAGCGTGAAGCACATGATCCACAGGTAAACGTTGCGCAGCTGCATGTCGGTCCCCGCCTGCGCCACGTGGCGGTAGATCAGCACCAGGAGCGCAACCACGGCGGCCGTATAAATGTAATGGAACAGGAACGCGCGGTCACCGGTCAGCCCGTTGATGAGGTAATGATCGCGTTGCTGCACGGTGAAATAATGCGGCACCATCGCGTACACGACCACGAGCAGCACGCCGATGAGCGTAACAGGCGTGATGAAATAATCGAACTTCAACCCGCGGGCCGCATACCACGCGGCGATCGTAAAGAGGCCCGTGTATGTGGCCATGTAGATCACCATCGCGGGGCCGCCGGTGTGGCGCGCTCCAAGCTGGTACCAGAGCTCCAGGAAACCGGACAGGAAAAGGAACACGGCAGCCATCACGTTGATGTAAGCGCGGTAACCGCCAACGGCCCATCCCGGGACCACGGTCTCGTTTTTTTCTTTCGACAGCAGGAAGGAAGTGGCCGCAAGCGAAAGCACCACGAAGATGCCGGTGATGAAACCTTTGTTCAGCAGCACGCTCAACGGTGCAATGGCGGTGAATTCGCCTTCGAGGAGATACACGTTCATCCAGTTGTAAAGCAGGCTCAGCAGCATGACGGCACTGATGATGACGGAAGCGTAACGGATGAGCTTCACGCCGCTTCGTTGCCACAGCCATAGCAGCAGCGCGCCTTCAGCCGCCCAGAACAGCGTGATGTGGTTTCCTTCCAGCTGCACCGGGCCCGCGAGCGACACGAACGTGATGACAAGGCCGATGAGGAAATACACCAGCGTGCGGTCCACCTCCTGGCGGCGGAACAGCGCGAACGCGAACCCGAAGTTGAACACCGCCACGAGCAGCGTGAACAATCCGTGGTACTGCTGCAGGCCGGTCTGGTGAAGGATGAAATAACCGCATGCGTAATAGAGGAAGGAATTCGAAAGCAGCAGGATCACTTCGAACGCGGTGAACTTCTGCTTCAGGCGAACGTTGTTGATGACGTTCATGATGAAGAACGTGAGGTAAAAAAGGGTGGCGTAAACAAGGCACAACATGTAGCGCGGCGAAACATTGTCGCTGATCTCCCGCGTCACGGCACCGGCGAAGAGCAGCAGGGTAAGCACGTAGCTGATGATGTTGACCACGTTCCACTTTTTGTAATACGCCAGCACGAGCATGCCGATGTCGAGGATGAGCATGTACGTGCAGAGCACCGGCAGGTTGCCTTGTCCCGTGGACACCATGATGGGCGAAGAAAATCCGCCGAGGAGCGCAAGTATCGCCAGCTCTTTACGGTCGTAGGCAACGGCGAGCATCACGGTGAACGCGGTGATCACCACGAGCAACCCGAACGCGACAGACTGCGGAAAAAGTTGATACACCTGGAATGCGTAGGAGATGGTAAAGTAGAGCACCGAGATGCCGCCTCCCACCAGCACCGAGCTGAACGCGGTGAACGATTTGCGCAGGCGGTGCGCCACGCCGAGCAGCACGCCGCCCGACAGGATACCGATGGCGGTGCGTCCCGTTTCGTTGATCCAGTTTTTGTCGATCGCATATTTCACGAAGAACGCGATACCCGTTACGAGCACGATGATGCCGATGAACGTGACAAGGCGCTCGCCGATGAATTTTTCCAGGTCCGGATTACGTTCGAAGAATCCCGGCTTTTTCGGTTGGGGCGGCGCGGGAGGAACGTACTTTGTTTGCGGCTGCTGGTACTGCTGCTGGTAGTGCTGCTGAACCTGCGGCTGCTGGTATTGCGGCTGCTGAACCGGCGGAGGAACAACCGGCGGAGGAGGAACCTGGCGCTGCACTTCCGGCTGCGGCGGGGGCGGCGCAACAGGCTGCTGAACCACAGGCGGGGGCACATTGTGCTGGTACACGTGCGCCTGCGGGCGCTCATCGAAATAACCAGAACCCTGGAGGAGGTTGTGGAGCGAGATCAGGTCCTTGCGGACTTCATCTGTTTTCCAGTACAGCTCGTCCAGTTTTTTCTTGACGTCTTTCGGTTTGGTGGACATATCTTGGTTAGTTAAGAGTTCGGAGTCGGGAGTTCGGAAATGGCAATTGTGTTCCGGGTGGGGCCGTGAGATGAACCCGGGTATTCCCTGGTTGCAGGCTCATAGCTCCCGGCTTTGCGTCCGGCAAGATAGATGAAACGGATATGAAGGGTCGGGGATGGAAGACGAGGCGTTTTCGTGGGCCGCCCGGGAACAGGTAGAGGGCGGCGGTTTGGAGGGATTCTACGGCAGGTTACCAGCAAAGTTCGCCCGGTTATTAACAATACCCCTGACAGTTTGACGGAAACCGTTTTTCAAATTTCAAGTAAGAACTTATCACAAGCTATACATTATCAGGCAATTACAATACCATACCGGACCCTCCCAGTTCAGCACAAAAACACACTTCCCAAAAAAAGCCAAATCCCGGAAACCGCCATTATTTGCCCCCGGGCGCTCATTTTTCACACGGGAATCCCATCTTAAAAATCCCCAAAACCGCCCCCGGCTCTTTCTTCCGAACTCCAGGCTCCGGACTCCTAACTCTCTTTTATAGCTACCTTTGCACCGCCATGATGATACAGGTGATGAAATCGAAGCTCCACCGCGTTTCTGTGACGGAAGCGGACCTCAATTACATCGGGAGCGTGACGATCGACGAAGATCTGATGGATGCCGCAAACCTCCTCGAGCACGAGCACGTGCACGTGGTGAATTGCAATAACGGCGAACGACTGGAGACTTACGTGATCAGGGGAAAACGCGGATCGGGCGTGATCTGCCTTAACGGCCCGGCAGCCCGCAAAGTTGCCGTGGGCGATATCGTGCTGATCATTTCTTATGCCGGCATGACCCCCGAGGAAGCAAAAAAATTCGTCCCGACGGTGATCTTCCCGGACGAAAAGACCAATAAACTTAAATCCTGACGCTTGAACGCCCGGGTGAAAAAGGCACTCCAGTTCATCATCTTCTTCGGGCTGGGCCTCGGGCTGATGTGGTGGCAGTTCAGCCGTTTTTCACCGGCGGAAAAGCAGCAATTTTTCAACGCGCTGAAGCTGGCGGACTATTCCTGGTTCGCGCTTGCCGTTTTTGTCGGCGCCCTCGCGCACCTCAGCCGCGCCATTCGCTGGCAGCAGCTGCTCACGCCGCTCGGCTATAAGGTCGGGCTCGGCAGCCGTTTTTACGCGGTGATGATGGCGTACCTCGCCAATTATGGCCTTCCCCGTTCCGGTGAAGTGATCCGCTGCGGCATGCTCAAATCCAGCGACGACGTTCCGTTCGGCGAAGCCTTCGGCACCGTGGTGGTGGAGCGCATCATCGATATGCTGTGCCTGCTGCTGGTGTTCCTGATCGTGCTCGTCACGCAGTTCAGCGAGATCGGCGAATTGTTTACGGAATACATCGCGGACCCGGCCTCGAAAAAATTCGCGGTGCTGCTGGAAAGCCCGCTGGCGCTGGCGCTCGTGCTGGGCGGCATTGCGATGGCGGTGTTTTTTTTCTGGCTCTTCCGCAAAGCGATCCGGAGCCGCGTGACCAGCAAGCTGGGCGGATTTCTCGCCGGTTTCCGCAACGGGATCATGGCGGTGCGCAAGGTGCCGAACCCCGGCTGGTTCATTTTCCATTCGCTCTTCATCTGGAGCGGCTATCTCTTTTCGCTTTTCACCTGCCTGTACTGCTTTCCCGTCACAGCCGGCGTTTCACTGAACTCGGCGCTGATCCTGCTGCTCTTCGGAACGTTCGGCGTGGCCTTCACCCCGGGCGGCATCGGCGCCTACCAGGTGCTTGTGACGAGCATCCTCGCTTACATCCTCATCCAGAGCTACGGCTATCCCGGCGACCAGGGAGAAGCTGAAGCGGTAGTGGCCCCGTTCGCATGGCTCAGCTGGGGATCGCAGGTGGCGACGGTCATCCTTTTCACCGGAATTTCATTAGCCCTGAAACCTTTCATAAACCGTCTCAGCAAATGAACATGCCCGACATCATCCGGAACAAGATCTACACGCGCGAATCGTTCCACCACACGCTCGAGCGCCTTCGGTATTTCAACGAATCCATCGTTTTCACCAACGGCTGCTTCGACATTCTCCACTTCGGCCACGTCGACTACCTCGCCAAAGCGTCCGACCTCGGGAAATTTTTCGTCGTCGGCGTGAACAGCGACTCGTCGGTGCGCATGCTGAAAAAAGGCCAGGCGCGCCCGCTGCAGGACCAGGATTCCCGCGCCACGATCATCGCCGCGCTGGGATTTGTTGACGCGGTGATCGTGTTCGACGAAGAAACGCCTTACGAGCTCATCCGCTACCTCCAGCCCGACGTGCTCGTGAAAGGCGGGGATTACGATGCGGACGAAACGGACCCGAAAAGCAAAACCTACATCGTCGGCTCGGAGATCGTGCGGGCGAAAGGCGGGCTGGTACAGCTGGTCGAATTCGTGGAAGGCTATTCCACCAGCGCGATCGAACAAAAGATCCTGAATACACGCTGACCGGGAATAATTTTACAAAGCACAGAAGCTTTCCTGCAATCCATCGAAGAAATCCTGCAAAGCATCGAAAAGCAAAGCCCATCCCTCTTGCGCTTTCTACATTTGTTACAGCTATGCCGCCCGGTATAGCGATAAAGAAGCGACACGTTTTTGGGGTTAGACGTGTCGCTTCACTTTTTTTAGCCGCGGATTGCGCTGATTACGCGGATTGCAAGGAATTGCTCCATCTCTCCGTTCTCCTCCCTCCATTCTCCTCCCTCCGTTCTCCGTTCTCTCTCTAACGGTATTTGTAGCCGATACCGGCAACGGGCATGCGCTCTGTTTCGTGCATGAGGCCGCTGCAGCCGAGGAAAAAATACGTCCGCCCGCGCCGCAGCTGCAATCCCGCTTCCACGTCGAATCCCACCCCGCCCTGGTCCAGGTCGCGCACCCACGTGGGAATTTCAAGCTGCTGCTGGTAGGTGCGGTCGAAAAGGTAGAGGTAACGCGCATACAGGATGCCGCAGCCCGCCCACATCGTGAGGTGAAATTTCTGCGAAAAGTCGAATGGGTTTTCCTTCGGCAAAACGGGGAACATGATGCCGGCGTACATCTCGTTGCGCGCATATTTTTTCTTCCCCGCATATTCCCATTTCCAGTAACCGTCGTTGATCCTGCCGTCCGTGATCGTGTATTCATTCGCCGTGAACGCCGCCATGTTGAAGCGCCCGTCGAGATACAGTCCCCACCCTGAAGGCGCCTGCATGCCGAGGCGAACGCCGAAAAGCGTGTAGAACCCGGGCGTGTAGAACATCAGCGTTTTCGCATGTTCGGGCTCGGGGTCCTGCGCGGGAAGCGGGGAAAGAAAACCGGTAAGCAGCAGCAGGATCAGCAGGCGGCGCATGTCAAAGCGGGTAAAGGATGCAGTCGCCGGGATTCAGCGTGAAGCTGCCGGAACTGTTGCCGGTGGTTCCCTGGATATTATCCGTCCATGAAACGGAGTAGCTGTGCAAACCGTCGTCGAGGTTGAACGTGGCGGTTCCCTGTCCCCGGCAGGCGGGACTTTGGGACGAGCCGCTGATCGAGCTTTGCCACACGCCGTCGACCGTGATCACGTAATAACGGGTGGAATTGGAGGAATAAAACGAGATGGCGGAATTCCCGCTGCCGAGCGGAACGCCCATGGACTGCGCCGTCAACGGCGGTTCGGGGATCTCACGCCGGCAGGAAAGCGACAAAACGATCACCAGCAGGAAAAGAAGCGCCCGGGAGTTCATCTATTAAAGATAGGAAGATGTGATGAAATGCTGATGTGTTGATCTCCGCGCCAAATGCTGATGAAACACCAATCGGCATTTCAGCACATCTTTTTTTCACCCTCCGAAAGGCTGGAACGCCCCGGGGATGTGCCTGAGCACCGTTTCATTATTCCTCTTCAAAATTCCCACCACGTCGAAGCGGACTTCGCAGTCGAGTTTTTTCTGCTCGAGGTAATGGCCCGCGGCGCGGATGAGTTTTTTCTGCTTGGTGAGGTTGACGAACATTTCCGGGTCGCCGAATGCGTCGGAGCCGCGGGTCTTCACTTCCACGATCACCAGCTTGTCGCCGTCGCGCGCGGCGATGTCGATCTCCAGGTGCAGGAATTTCCAGTTGAGGTCGATGATCTCCATGCCTTTCCCCCGCAGGTAGCGCACAGCAGCCTCTTCACCCCATTTGCCGGTCTTGATCTGTTGCGTCATGCCGCGAAGCTAAGAAGAGCGAGGTGTTGTAGTCGTTTGTAAATGGATAGAAAAAACAGTCGCCGGTTGTCCGGGGTTGTCGGTTTTCAGTTGTCAGCCTGGGCGGATAGCAACGGCTGAAAACTGACAACCGAAAGCGGCGAAGCCGCACCGACAACCGACACCCCCGGACAACCGAATTCCCCGTTCCACCGGGATCTTCCATATCATTCTATTTTTTCTTAACTTTCATCTTCCAACCATCCTCCAGCCATGCTCCGTAAAACCGCTACGCTCATCCTCCTGCTTTCTGTATTATCCGTTGCTTCTTATGCGCAGAGCTTCGAAGGCATCATCGAATTCAAAAAGCAGACCGGCAAGAACACCGTCGACTACGTTTATTATGTGAAAGACGACAAAGTGCGGATCGACGAGTTCGCGCCGGGTACGCGGGATGTGCCGGGGAGCT
Organism: uncultured Chryseobacterium sp.; assembly: GCA_966211705.1. Lineage (GTDB taxonomy): Bacteria > Bacteroidota > Bacteroidia > Palsa-965 > Palsa-965. Next base: position 202,035 of record CBIHOC010000005.1, on the reverse strand, counting down.
TTATCGTCGACACGAAAGCGGGGACGATGAAGTACCTGAACCACGACCGGAAAATGTGGGGAACGCGTACGCCGAAAGGCGGTGCGGCGGCGCCTGCGGGCTGCGCGGTGACTTCGACGAAGAACAACAAGGAGATGTTCGGTTACAAATGCACCGAGCAGATCGTCAGGAACACGACCGACAGCACGCAGATCAGCTATTACCTGGCCCCCGGGAAGTTCACCTTCTTCACACCGATGATGAAATTGCTGAACCGGCAGGAAAAATTCTCCACCTATTTCTTCGCGCTGACGGTTAAAGACGGCGTGATGCCGCTGCTCGCCATCGAAAGGGACCTGAGAGGAAATGAAAAGGGGCGCCTGGAAGTAACGCGGCTCGAGCAGAAAACCCTCTCGGCCGGGTTGTTCGACATTCCAAACGACTATACGGAAGTGAAATAGCGGCTTACCGCTAAAGGTAAATCAGGAACGCTCTTTTTTTGCGGCGGGAATGCGGGGCACATAATTCGTACGCCGGTTTCCCTGCTTCATCAGTGCTTTGCACTTGTTACCGTGGCTCAGGCTAAGGTTAACAAGGAATGCCGACACACGTACCTGGATTTCTTCCTTATTATTTTCCATTGCTGAAATCGAATAATTCCAGCCTGCATGGGGGGAAGGCGAGGGTTAACTTGTTTTTTTAAGGGGTGAAATTCATACATGCCGGTTGGGTCCCGGCATGCATGAATTCTTTTCTTAACAATGCAAAATTACGGCAAATTAATTATCTCTTGCAATTTAATTTATCTGATTTTAAATTTTTTGTTTCGTTTTACGACAAAAACCCATAATTCTTAGATCAATGCCATTCCCCGCCAGACATAAATTTCCAGTAAATGCGGGAAAAATCGGTGAAAACGGGTCAGATGAACTCCAGGAGGGCCTCCCCGGGGTCGACGGAAAGGCGCACGTTTGTCCCGAACGGCAGGGCATAATTGCGGGTATCGTGCCCGGCGGGGAAGGAAAAGCACACCGGGAAATCATATTCCGCCACCGCTTCCCGGATGATCTCTTCCGCGGTTTTTCCGAAAGGAACGGCGTTGTCTTTCATGTCGTTCATGCCTCCCACCACCAGCCCGGCCAGCCCTTCCAGCTTCCCGGCCCGCTTCAGCGAAAGCACCATGCGGTCGACGTGATAGAGATATTCGTCGAGGTCTTCGATGAACAATATCTTTCCCTGTAAATCAATGTCGGAAGCGGAGCCCTGCAGCGCGTACAGCAGGGAAAGATTGCCTCCCGCGAGCACGCCTTCCCCGTCGCCCGCGCGGTTCTGCACGGGCAACGTGTTCACCGCTTTGTAGCCGAGCGCTTCCCCGAACAGCGCCATGCGCAGGGTTTCCGTGGAATACGCGTCGCGCCCGAAATTGATCGGCATCGTGGCGTGCAGCGTTGAAATTTCAAAGTTGCGGTGGATGTGACTGTGCAGCACCGTGATGTCGCTGTAGCCGATGATCCATTTCGGGTTGCGTTGAAACGCGGTGAAATCGATCCGGTCGATGATGCGCAAGGTGCCGTAGCCGCCCCGCGCGCTGATCACCGCTTTGATCTCCGGGTCGTCGAGGAACTGCTGCAGGTCGGACGCGCGCTGTTCGTCGGTGCCGGAAAACTGGTGATGCTCTCCGAACAGGTTCGGGCTGAGCGCGACATACAACCCCCAGCTCTCGAGCGCTTTGATGGCCGGTTCCAGCTCGGCGGACGTAATCTTGCGCGCGGTGGCGCAGATGCCGATCGTGTCGCCGGGGCGGAGGTAAGGTGGCTGGGTCATGGAACGAAATTTGTTACATTGGTAATGCGTTCAAATGTAACCCCAAACCGTGAAAACCTTCCTCCTCTTCCTGCTGTTTTTCATCACTGCAGCTGTAAAACTTTCCGCGCAGGTATACCCGGATCATGATCCCTTCGAAGTGGTCAAGTCGCCCGATAAATTGGCCCAGGAAAAAATGGCCCGGCAATACAACATCCGTACAATTACCCAGGTAGTAAATATCTTCGAAGTGACGGACGGCGACACCACCGACCGCAATACGGTATATTCCTTCAGCACCTTTGACAAAAGCGGGCAGATCACGAGCGACTCCGGGGCATCCGGGAAAACCATTTTTGTTTACGACGTGAATGGACGGCTCACCAGCATCACCACGGATGAAGTAACGACAGACAGCTGCGTCTATGACAAAGACGGGAAGCTCCGGGTAGTAGTGTCGCGACGGCAGGATTTAGAAAAGCATTTTTACACCTACGACGCAGCGGGACGGGTAACCATGTACGCTGTATATACGCACAGGGACAACGGGGAATCCACGGATTCGGTCTGTACCTCCCGCGAGCGGCGCGAATATGACCCGCAGGGACGGCCGCTGAGCGCAAAGACCACGCATCCTGCAAGCGGCAACCAGCCGGACGCGGTCCAATACACCTACAGCGATACCGGGTTCACCGTATATGCGCATGATCCGTACGGTATAATGCTGGCATTCTACGACAGGAACGGGCGGATACAATCCTGCGTCGACAGCTCGAGGGGGGAAACGCATCGGTACATCTACAACGCCGCAGGCCAACCCGTTTCATTCATCCAGGAATCGGATTATGATCGGCAGGTCGGCTTCCGCAAGGATTCTTTCTACACGGGAGAGGGATTGTTGATCCGGGAGGTCTATCTATACGCCATGGCTTTCCAGGAGGTGTACTACATCTCTACCTTTTCCTACACGTATTATTGAATCCCGGACTTCGCTACAAACAGATGCGTGACGAAGTACAGCTACGAATATTGGTAGCTTAAATGAGAGAGGCGTAACCACACGGACCCGTGTTGCTACGCCTCTCTTTCAGAAACGTTTCCGCCTTACTCTTTCACCACCGGCTTCACCACGCGCCCTTCCGGCGTCACGATGCTGATCCAGTAACATCCGCTTGCAAGGCCCGTCATGTCGATCGTGCAGCGCGTGCCGTTGAACTGCATCGTACGGACAACCGCGCCGGAAAGCTCGATCAGCTCGATGGTGGAAACGGCGCCGTTTTCAAACTCCACAAACACCACGTCCTGCGCAGGGTTCGGGTAAACCGAAACGTTGTAGTGCGCGCCGCTCGCTTCATTCACACCCACCGGCACGAGGAAACATGCGCTCGTATCCGTGCAGCCGTTCTGCGTGATCGCCGCCGCGTAGTTGCCGCTCACCGTGGGCGAGAACGTTTGCCCGGTCGCGCCTGCAACCGGCGCATAACCGTTGCCGCAGTCCAGCCACTGGTAGGTAGCCGAAGCAGCGCCCGCCGTCAACGTCAACCCGCTCTGCGTCACGGTTGTGTTCACCTGGATGACGTCCACCGTCGTCGTGATGATGCTGTCGCAGCCGGCGACCGAAAGCAGGTTGCTCGTGTAGATCACCTGCGAGGTAATGTTCGTTTGCGTGCTGCCGTCGGGGAACGTGTAGCTGCCGCCGGAACAAATCGAATCCGATTCGCTGAGCGCGTAGATCGGGTAAACGTCCACGGTCGTCGTGATCGTGCTGTCGCAGCCGGCAACGGTTTGCAGGTTGCTCGTGTAAACCACCTGCGAGGTGATGTTGCTCTGCGTGCTGCCATCGGGGAACGTGTAGCTGCCGCCGGTGCATATTCCCGCGGTTTCATTCTGCACATAAACCGGGTTCACATCCACCGTCGTAGTGATCGTGCTGTCGCAGCCGGCAACGGTTTGCAGGTTGCTCGTGTAAACGACTTGCGACGTAATGTTGGTTTGCGTGCTGCCGTCGGGGAACGTGAAGCTGTCGCCGGTGCATACCGCCGCTGATTCGGTCAGTGTGTAAACCGGGTTCACATCCACCGTTGTGGTGATCGTGCTGTCGCAGCCGGCGATGGTTTGCAGGTTGCTCGTGTAGATCACCTGGGAAGTGATGTTCGTTTGCGTGCTGCCGTCGGGAAATGTAAAGCTGTCGCCGGAACATATTGCTGCTGATTCGCTCAGCGTATAAACCGGGTTCACGTCTACCGTCGTCGTGATCGTGCTGTCGCAGCCGGCGATGGTTTGCAGGTTGCTCGTGTGCACCACCTGCGCGGTAATGTTCGTCGTTGTGCTCGCGTCGGGGAATGTGTAGCTGCTGCCGGAGCATACCGTTGCCGATTCGCTGAGCGAATAAGCCGCGTAAACGTCTACGGTGGTCGTGACCAGGCTGTCGCAGCCGCCGGTCGTTGTGAGCGTGCTCACGTGGCTCACCTGCGACGTGATGTTCGTCGTGGTGCTGCCGTCGGGGAAGGTGTAGCTGCTGCCCGGGCAAACGAGGGCTGATTCCGAAGTGGAAACGCCGCCCAGTTCGGGGCCCGAAGCAGTCACGGTAGCCGCAGACGCGATCCAGTTGGATGTTCCCGCGGTAAGCCCGAAGTTCGTCAGCGTTCCGTCGTAGGCGTTCCCGGAAATGTCGGGGAGCGTGGTCGTGCCGGTGTTGTTGCCGGCGGCGACGCCCTGGTTGAAGTTGTAATTCACCACGAGGTTCGTTGTGATGCCGGTGATGCTGTTGTTCATGTTGCCCTGGATCTCGCACAGCGTGCGCGCTTCGCTCCACACGCGCACTTCGTCGAGCGCGCCGTTGAAATATTGAAAACCTCCCGGGCGGGAGCCGAGCACCATCAGTCCGCTCGTGCCGGTGGAAGAGGTTCCGCCGGCGGCTGCCGCCTGCAGTACGCCATTGAAGAAGACCTCCGGCGAATTCGTGGCGGCGGTCCAGCGTGCGGCCACGTGCGTCCACTGGTTCTGCGGGATCGCAGCAGAAGTGGCGACGCTGTACGTTGTGCTGTTCACGATCACGTAGAAATAGATGACGTTGCCGGCGCCGGTTCCCAGTGAAACGAAGTTGGTGGTGCCCGGCTGGGCGAAGAAGATGCGCGCAAACACCGATCCGCGCGGGTTCACCCAGGCTTCGATGGTGAAATCGTTCGAAGCGGGATTGCTGAAGAGCGCGGGAACGCTGCTCACAACGACCATGTCGTTGGTGCCGTCGAAGTCGAGCGCGTTGCCGGAGAATTGGGCTTTGGCGGTGAAGGAGGTGAGCAGGAGGAAAAGCGGGAGTAGTCGTTTGAGGATCATGGGCGGATCTTTTATGGGAGTTGGAATTAATTTGGAAGTCGCAAGTTAAAACAAAAGGGCTTTCCACCTTGCACAGCCGGCATACCCGCCCCCATTCCCCCCGCATTCCGTATCTTCGTCCACCGCATTTCTTATGTCTTCACCCAAACGCTACACCGTAACTGCCGCGCTCATTTACGCCAACGGTCCCATCCACATCGGGCACCTGGCCGGCTGTTATCTCCCTTCTGATATTTACGTCCGTTTTCTCCGCGCAAAAGGCGAAGACGTTTTATTCGTGAGCGGCACCGACGAACATGGCGTGCCCATCACGCTGCGCGCGCGCAAAGACGGGCTGACGCCGCAGCAGGTGGTGGACAAGTATTACACGGTCATCAAAAATTCCTTCGCCGACTTCGGGATCGAGTTCGACATTTATTCCCGCACGAGCCGTTCCGCGCATCACCAGGTGGCTTCGGATTTTTTCAAAACGCTTTACGACAAGAACGTTTTCACCGAACAAACGACGGAACAGTATTACGATGAAGAGGCGAAACAATTCCTCGCCGACCGTTACATCGTGGGCACCTGCCCGAACTGCGGCAACCCGAACGCGTACGGCGACCAGTGCGAGAAGTGCGGCACGTCGCTTTCTCCCGACGAGCTGATCAACCCGCATTCCACCTTGTCGGGCGCGCCGCCGGTGAAGAAGCCGACGAAGAACTGGTTCCTCCCGCTCGATAAGATGCAGCCGGAATTGCAGAAGTACATCGACAGCCACAAGGAGTGGAAAGCCAACGTTTCCGGGCAGTGCCAGTCGTGGCTGCAGCAGGGGCTTCACCCGCGGGCGATGACGCGCGACCTGGACTGGGGCGTAAAAGTTCCGCTGCCGGGCACGGAAGGAAAAGTTCTGTACGTGTGGTTCGACGCGCCCATCGGCTACATCACCGCGAGCAGGGAATGGTTCGAACAGCCGGAAACGCGCAACACGCTTTCGTACGGCGGCAAGCCGAAAAGCGAAGGCTGGGAAACGTACTGGAAGAGCAAAGACACGAAGCTGGTGCATTTCATCGGCAAGGACAACATCGTGTTCCACTGCCTCATCTTCCCGGCGATGCTGATGGCGCACGGCGGCTACATCCTGCCCGACAACGTGCCGGCGAACGAATTCCTCAACCTCGAAAGCAATAAAATTTCCACCTCGCGCAACTGGGCCATCTGGCTGCACGAATATCTGGAGGAAATGCCCGGCAAGCAGGACGAGCTGCGTTACGTGCTCACGGGAATTTCACCCGAGACGAGCGACAGCGATTTCACCTGGGCCGATTACGAAGCGCGCGTGAACAACGAGCTGGCGGCGGTGTTCAGCAATTTCGTCCACCGCACGATGGTGCTCACGCAGAAAAATTTCGGCGGGAAAGTTCCGGAGACGAAACAGTACACGAAGGAAGACCTCCACGTGCTGCAGGAAATTTCCGGCTTCCCGGAACGCATCGGCGCGGCGCTCTCGAATTATCGTTTCCGCGAGGCCCAGCAGGAAATGATGAACCTGGCGCGCGTGGGCAACAAATACCTTTCCGACAACGAGCCGTGGAAAAACCCGGATGCGGAGCGCGTGAAAACCGTGCTCAACGTGTCGCTGCAGATCTGCGCCAACCTCAGCATCCTGTGCGAGCCGTTCCTGCCCTTCACTGCCGAGAAGCTGCGCGGCATGCTCAACATCGGGCGGATGAGCTGGGCGAACGCGAGCAACACGAACCTCTTGCCCGCCGGCCATGCGCTGAGCGAGCCGGTGATGCTGTTCGCGAAAGTGGACAAAGACCTTTTGAAAAAACAGCTCGACAAACTGGCCGCGATCAAAGCGGAAGCGGAGAAAACTTCAGCGGCGGAGAGCAGCAGCCAAACCAGCAATCCTTTGGAACCGCAGAAAGCAACAACGACGTTCGACGATTTTTCGAAGATGGACATCCGCATCGGCACGATCCTTTCGGCGGAGAAGATGCCGAAAAGCGACAAGCTGCTGAAGCTCGTGGTGGACACGGGCATCGACCAGCGCACGGTGCTGAGCGGCATCGCGAAATATTATGCGCCGGAAGAAATTGTCGGCAAGCAGGTGACGATCCTGGTGAACCTCGCGCCGCGCAAGATGATGGGCGTGGAATCCAACGGCATGATCCTGATGGCGGAGAACGCGCAGGGCGAGCTGAGCTTCGTGCTGCCGGAGAAAGGAACGATCAACAACGGGAGCACGGTGAAGTGAATATTCACGCCTTGAGCCTGATTACAGCACCTTCCGCACGTGCACAAAAACACCCAATGCCAAACGCACAATGAACAATGTTCATCGGAACACTTGGTCATTGTGCGTTGTTAGTTTGGCATTGAGCGTTTTTACTTTTCCCGCTTCAATGTAATTTCCCACGACACCCAATTCGCGGCTGCGCCGGGGTTCAGGTTGTTGGCCGGGTAAAACAAGGTGGAATCCACGCCATAGGTGGACCACACCTGCTTGTTCTTCTTTTCCTTCCCGATCGTCCACACGATGTTTCTCGAACCAGTGGTATCCGAATAAGCATTCACCATCACCATGCGGTTGTTATACTCATCGGTTACCAGCTGGTTCTGACTTTTCATGGTATCCATGTCCGAATCGACGAAGAGAAAATCGTATTGCTTCTCATTGTCGGAAGCGCCTTCGGAGATAACGAATCTGCCCGCGTCGTTCAGTTCTTCCATGATCTCCTCTCTTCCGTCGGAATAGTGGATGGTCTTTATCGAGCTTTCGATGCGCCAGTTTCCTTCCAGGCGTTTCATCAGCTGTTCTTCTTTGTTGCAGGCGGTCCACAGGAGCAATGCGACAACGCCGGTGATGATCGTTTTCGTTTTCATTATTTGTCCTTTCCGATTAAGTAAAACATTCCGAAACCGTACGAAAATCCTTTGAAGCCCGTGCTCTTCAGCGATCCATCGTTTGCAGTGTAGCTTCCCGGATCGTTGACGTAGCTGTTGTAGTCCGAAGGGAAATCGTTGGGAGCTGCATACCCGCTGCGGTCGTCCACGAACGTGCGCGCGTTCTCGTCGGGGCCGACCACGAAAGCCGGCATCAGGGCGCGCCCGTAGAACACATATTTCTTGTACTTGTAGCTCACCTGCGCGCCGAATTCCATCGTTTTGATCGTGGCGACGTAAACTCCGTTGAGCTTGTATTCCGTCCCGAAGCTGTTCACGCCGTTGAGGTGCTCGGTGGAATATTCGAGGATAACTTTCCCGATGTTGGTGCAGTACATGCCTTCCAGCCAGAGCTTGTTTTCCTTTTTGGCGATGCCGAACGTAAAATTGATGTGGTTGTTCCGGAACTTCGTCACCATGTGCTGGGTGATGCCGTTCTTGAAAACGGCCTCGTTCTTTTCTTTCCCGAAGCCGAATGCATAATCGGTGCTGAACGTCCATTTGGTTTCTTTTTTCCCGACAATGAAACGGAAGCCGCTGGTCGTAAAGTTCTGCCCGCGCTCGTTGCCTTTGTACTGGTGAAAACCTGATTGCAGGTCGCTCTCCCACATCTTGTTGAACTGGACGACGAACTTGTTGAGGCCGTCGGCGTTGAACCGGGAGAATGCGTAATGATACCCGGTGTACGTTTTTTTCATTTCGAAAAATTGCGCCCGGGCGCAGAGACCCGTCAGCATAAGAGCCGCCGTGATCATGGTGATTTTTGTTTTCATGGTGAGGTGTTGATTTGTTGACGCAAACATCCGCCACGCGCCGGGCAGAAACATGACCCGAAGGGAGGATTTGGGGAATACCCCATTGGGGGGAGAAAGGAAAAAAGCGGGATAAAAAGCGGGGTTATGGACGATCAGGCGACAAGGTTGTTTTCGATGGCGAAGCGGGCGAGCTCGACTTTATTTTTCAGCCCGAGCTTGCTGAGGATATTTTTGCGGTGCGTGATGATCGTCAGCGAGCTTAAAAAAACTTTTTCGGCGATCTCCTTGTCCGTCAATCCCTGTGCGATGAGCACGAGGATCTCTTTTTCCCGTTTGGTGAGCACGCCGGCGGGGCTTTCTGCGGATCCCGCGCCAGTGAAATTATTCAGCAGCTGCGCCGTCACTTCTTCGCCGAAATGTTTTTCTCCTCCCGCCACTTTGCGGATGACGCGGATCAGCTCGTCTTTGTCGACGGTTTTGATCACGTAGCCGGACACGCCCGCTTCCAGCATTTTTTTGATGTACAGGCTTTCGTTCAGCATCGTCAGCGCGATGATGCGGATGGCGGGGAAACGTTTGTGGATCTCGCGCGCGGCTTCGATCCCGTCTTTCACGGGCATCTGCACGTCGGTCAGCACAAGGTCGGGGCGGTGGAGCTCCACCTGGCGGAGCAGCTCTTCGCCGTTTTCCGCGTCGCCCACCACTTCCATGCCGGGCACGTCTTTCAGCAGCGCTTTCATCCCGTCGATAAATACGCGGTGATCGTCGGCAATGAGTATCCGTGTTTTCATCGTTACGCTTTTAGCGGGATTTCAATCGCGATCGTCGTGCCGCGGCCGGGCGTGGAATCGATCCCGGTTTTGCCGTTCAGCCATTCCGAACGCGTGGTGATATTTTTCAGCCCTCTCCCGTTCTTTTTCAGCGAAGCCGGGTCGAACCCTTTTCCATCGTCTTCGACCATGACGGTGAGCTGCCCGTCCGCGCGGACCAGCTGGATGCCGATCGCTCTGGCTTGCGCATGCTTGAGGATGTTGTTGACCGCTTCCTGGACGATGCGGTAGATGTTGAACTGCGCCTGCATTTCCAGCGCGACATTTTCCATTCCGTGCACGTGCAGCGACATGCGGATGCCGGAGCTTGTCGTTTTTTTCGCCAGCTCGTTCAGCGCCGGCACCAGTCCTTCTTCTTCGAGCGTACGCGGCATGAGGTTGAACGTGATGTTGCGGATCTCGTGCGAAGCCTGGTTGAGCAGCAGGAGCGGGTTTTCCACCAGGTGGCGCTGGCTTTCGGGAAACGCCTGGAGGTTCAGCTTCGCGGTCGACAGTAAATGCCCGAGGCTGTCGTGCAGGTCTTCCGCGATGCGTTTGCGTTCCTGCTCCTGTGTTTCCATCACGGCAACCGCCTGCGCTTTTTGCTGCGCGTTGAGCTTTTGCTGGTAGAGATGTTTTTGCTTGAGGCGATAGCGGTTGAACACGACCACGACAAAGAGCAGGAAGAGCCCGGAAGAAACGCCGGTGAACCAGTTGATCAGCTCCTGTCTTTTCAGCTTTTCGTCCTGTTCGGCTTTTAGCAGCGCTTCCTTTTTATCGAATTCGTACTGCGCATGTTTTTCAATGCCGGCTTTCCGTGTCGCTTCGTTGGCGATGCTGTCGCGGTAAAAAACATACTGCTTGTAATGCGCAAAAGCGCCTGCGGTGTTGCCCAGCGCGCTGTCCACACCCGACAAAACGAAATGCGCGTTGCGTATGGTCTCCGCGTAACCGCCTTCCTGCGCCGTCTGCAGGGAGCGGTTGCCGGATTTCAGCGCCTCTTCCGGCCTGCCGAGTTTCATGAGCACGCGCGCCATGCTGATCGAGGAGTTGGCAATGCCCTGCCGGTTCCCGGTTTTTTCATAGATCGGCAGGCTCAGGTTAAAATAGGCCATCGCTTTTTCCGGCTGGCTGTCTTCGTACGTGCTGCCGATGTTGTGGTACGTATTGGCCATTCCCTCCTTGTTGTCGCTCGCCGTGTAGATCTCCAGGCATTCATCGTAATACGACCGCGCTTTTTCCATCCGGCCCAGGCTCCTGTGCACAGCGCCGAGGTTGTTGAGCGAAAACGCCATTCCCTGCTGGTCGCCGAGACGCCTCCGGATATCGAGGCTTTGCTGAAAATATTCCAGCGCTTTATCGGTTTGTCCCTGGATGTTATAAATGACCCCGATGTTGCTAAGCGATTGCGCCACACCCGCGCTGTCACCGAGCTGACCCCGCATCTTCAGGCTGCGGTGGTAATAATCGAGCGACTTTTCGGTCTTGCCCTGCTTGTAATAAATGACCCCGATGTTGTTGAGAATGATCGGCGCCCGCTCCGGCGTTGCGGTCTCTTCATACACGGCGAGCACCTGGTTGAAATAGTCCAGGGCCTCATTCATTTTACCGCGCTGCATGAAGATCGCACCGATGTTGTTCAGGGCATCCGCCTTGCTCAGCAGGAGCGCGTGCTTCTCCCTGTCGTTCGCGTTGCCGATGTTTTTTTCGACCACGTCGAGCGCTTTGTTGCACAGCGGGATGACCGTATCGGGATCGGTGGCATAAAAAATTTCCGTAAGCGCAACATAAGCCGCGGCGACCGAAGTGTCGGCGGCAGCGGTTTTTATGATCGCATTGAGGGAATCGATCCGGGTATCCTGGCCGAAGGAAACAAGCCGGCATGAAAAAAATGCCAGCAACAGGAAAAGAGGTTTACACATGCCGCCCGGGGTGTTGGGTTGCCGTGGCTGCAGTTCGGGCGCCAGGCAGGGTTGGCGCTAAGGTAAAAGTTGCATTTGCTCGACTTTGTTCCGGCGCAGGGTTTTCGATAACCCGCTTGATTTTTTCGCCGGTTGGCTGCGGCATGACCGGGAATGCACAGGAAGTATCACGTCCTCCTTAATGCCATTTCGTTTGCCTTCTCCATTTTCCCGCACCTGATCAACGTCATTTTCCGCCCCGATCCCGGTCATGACACAAGGTCTGTCTTCTGCGGAAGTTTGTCTTTACCGTAAAACCTCACCATGGAGTGCCTGCTTCTCAAGACCGTCGCGCCTGTCCTGTTGCTTATGAACGGCGCGGGTGCAACCTGCGGGAGCCGGAACTTCACCGCACATGCGGAATGGCCGCGCTTTTTTCCCTTCAACGGTCCCCTGCCATGAAAGCTGCCGGCGCTGATAAAAATGGAAAACCGGAACAGATCCACGGCATCACGATCTGGCTGGACGGTTACGACGATATCTTTTCGGATTTCGATTCCCGCGATTTCAGCAAGCGTGCGTTGTCGGACGATTTCCTTTTGGAGCTGCGCAAAATGTCACGGGAAGAGGACGGCGACATCCGGGAATTCCATTTGCTGCTGCCGGAGGCTGCGAGGAATAAAAATGACGAAACGATCATCGTCCGTCGCCTGCACAATTATTTCCGGAAAAATCATACGCGGATCAGCCAGTCGATCGCCTCCGAGCGCAACAAAGCGATCCTGTTCGTTCTCCTGGGGCTGATATTCCTGCTGCTGGCCGGGTTCATTTCTTTTTTGAAACCGGCGCATCTTGCCTTACATTTCCTGATGATCGCGTGTGAGCCGGCGGGCTGGTTCCTGACATGGATGGGTTTCGACATGTTCATTGCGATGCCGCGCAAACGGCCGGAGCTCAGCTTCTATTCCAAAATGGCGCAAAGCGGCATCAGCTTTAAATCTTTATGAAAAAAAGAATTCCAATCACAAAAGCTTCAGGCGTGCAGGTTCCGTTCTCGGAACTGCAGCTGCGCCGGTCGCTGCAACGGTCCGGCGCGCAGCCCGAAGTGATCGGCGAAGTGATCCGGCAGGTGGAGGCGCAACTTTACCCGGGCATAAAGACACGCGAGATCTATCGCACCGCATTCGGGCTTCTGAAAAAACGCGCCCGGCCGACGGCGGCAAAATACAAGCTCAAGCAGGCCATCATGGAGCTCGGCCCGTCGGGCTACCCGTTCGAAAAATACGTCGCGGCGATCCTGAAATTCCAGGGCTACGCGGTAAAGGTCGGCGAGATCGTCCAGGGAAATTGCGTGTCGCACGAGATCGACGTGATCGCGGAAAAAGGCGAGCACCATTTTATGGTCGAATGCAAATACCACAACCGCCACGGCGTGATCTGCGACGTGAAAGTTCCGCTCTACATCCAGGCGCGTTTCCAGGACGTGGAAAAACAGTGGAAACTTTTGCCCGGCCACGGCGAGAAATTCCACCAGGGATGGGTGGTGACCAACACGCGTTTTTCCGACGACGCGATACGTTACGGCAACTGCATCGGCCTTCGCCTGATCGGCTGGAATTACCCGGACGGCGGAAGCCTGAGAAGCATGATCGACGATTCGGGACTTTACCCGGTCACTTGCCTGACAACACTGACGCGCGCGGAGAAGCAGCGCCTGCTCGACAGGAAGATCGTGCTCTGCAAAGAGATCTGCGCCAATCACGACCTGCTCCTGGATGCAGGCGTCCAGCAATCGAGAATGGGAACAGTCCTGAACGAGGCACACGCTTTGTGCGCAGGTGAACACCGATGAGCCGCAATACACTTTCACACGCACCGCATGCGATGACCGGCGGGGACATCTGCAGGGAGCTCGGCGTCGACCCGGACACGGGGCTGGACGAGCGGGAGGCGGCGGCGCGGCTGGCATCGGGCGGGCGCAACAGCATCCGGCGGCAAAAAACGAGAAGCCTCTTCCTTCTTTACCTCGACCAGCTGAAAAGCCCGTTCATGCTGCTTCTTGCGCTTGCGGCGGGAATCTCATTTTATTTCGGCGACTGGATCGACGGCGTGGTCATTCTCGCGGTGGTGGCCATCAACGCGACTGTGGGATTCATTATGGAATACCAGGCCGAGCGTTCGATGGAAGCGCTGAAAAAACTTACGCAGTCCAATGCGAAGGTCCTGCGCGACGGGCGCGTCCGCGAAGTGCCGTCGGAAGAGCTGGTGCCGGGCGACATCCTCGTTGCTGAAGGCGGAGACGTTATTCTTGCCGACGCGCGCATCCTGCACCGCTCGCGGCTGAGCGTAGACGAATCGGCGCTGACGGGAGAATCGATCCCGGTTGAAAAAACCGAAGATGCGCTTGAAGAAACTACCACGCTGGCGGAACGGTCGAACATGCTTTACAAGGGAACGTTCGTTTCAGCGGGAAACGCCACCGCGGTCGTCACGGGAACGGCGATGCAATCCGAGTTCGGAAAAATTGCCGAGCTCGTCCAGTCCGCGAAGCAGTCGGCAACCCCGCTGGAGAAAAAAGTCGAGCGCTTCGGTAAAAAGCTGATCCTGCTGACGGCGATCCTTGTCGTCGTCATTTTTGTCGCCGGAATTCTTCGCGGCATCGATCTTGCCCTGACGTTGCAGACCGCCGTCGCGCTTGCCGTTGCGGCCATCCCGGAAGGACTTCCCATCGTGGTCACGCTGGTGCTCGCGCGGGGAATGGTGAAAATGGCGCGGCACAACGCCATCGTCCGGAAATTTTCGGCAGTGGAAACGCTGGGCGAAACCACCGTCATCTGCACGGACAAAACGGGCACGCTTACACAGAACAAGATCGAGGTCAAGGCGCTGCTCATTCCCGGCGAACCACCGCTGACCGTCACGGAAACGAAACCGGGCCCGGCGTATGAGCTGATCACGCGCATCGTCGTGCTTTGCAACACCGCCGATATTTCCGTGAAGGAAAACGAGCTCGTCGAGCTGGGCGATCCGCTGGAAACCGGCCTGCTGAAGTTCGCGCACGGCCAGGGCATCGACATTGACGCGTACCGGAAACAATTCCCGAAGCTGAAAGAAGAACCGTTCACTTCGGAAACGAAGCTCATGGCGACGCTGCACCGTGCGAATGAGAAAAATTTTATCGCCGCGAAAGGCGCCGCCGAAGCGCTGCTGGAACGTTGCACCGGCTACCTGCAGCAGGGCGCGGTCGTCCCGCTGGATGAGGCGGCAAAAAAAGAATGGATCGCGCAGTCCGAAGAGCTGGCAAAGTCGGGGCTTCGCGTCATTGCCGCTGCATGCCTCGAAGTTGCAGGCGAGCCGGAATCGCTGAGCACGGGTTTGCTTTTCGCCGGGCTGGTCGGCATGCTTGATCCTCCTCGGGGAGATGTGGCCGGTGCGATCCGCTCCTGCAGGTCGGCAGGCATACGCGTGGTGATGATCACCGGCGATCACCCGGCCACGGCGAAAAATATCGCGCGGGAGATCGGGCTCGCGGAGCCGGGAGATGGAACGCTTCACGGGAAAGAGATGGACGATTACGAACGGCTGTCCGAAGAAGAAAAACAGCGCTGGATCGGCACGGCGATCTTCGCACGCGTCAGCCCGAAGCAGAAGCTGGACCTCGTCACCGTGCTGCAGGAAAAAAATTTCGTCGTGGGCATGACGGGCGACGGCGTGAATGATGCGCCGGCGCTGAAGAAAGCGGACATCGGCATCGCCATGGGAAAACGCGGCACCCAGGTGGCGCGGGAAGTGGCAGACATGGTCCTCAACGACGATTCATTCTCCACGATCGTCGTCGCGATCCGGCAGGGACGCATGATCTTCGAGAACATCCGGAAATTCGTCATCTACCTTTTGTCCTGCAACCTCAGCGAGCTGCTCGTCGTTGCGGCGACTTCGGTGCTTGCGCTCAACTATGCGCTCGTACCGCTGCAGATCCTGTACATCAACCTCGTGACGGACGTGCTTCCCGCGCTCGCGCTCGGCATGACAACGGGAAGCGACCTGGTGATGAAACGTCCGCCGCGCCGCCACGATGAGCCGATCATCACGTCACAACATTGGTTTTCCATTTCCGTGTACGCCGTGATCATTGCCGCGTGCAGCCACGGCGCGGTTGCGGTGAGCCATTACTGGATCCACGGGGGAGGGCCGTGGAACATGGAGCTGAGCAACAATACGCTTTTCGTCACGCTGATCCTGTCCCAGCTTTTGCACGTGTTCAACATGTCGGCAAATCATGCAGACGGGTTTTTCAGCTCGGACATTTTCCGCAATAAATACATCTGGTACGCGCTCGGAACCTGCGTTGCGATCACCACGGCGGCGTATTTCATTCCGCCGATGGCAAAAGTCCTTGCCCTGCACCTGCCGGGCGCTCCCGATCACCTTGTCATCGGCGGGTTCAGCCTGCTGTCGATGGCGCTCGTGCGCTTGTTCCGGAAAATGACACGCCGCTGACAAGCGGTGCAGCTGTTGACCAATGTCATGCAGTTGCCCGTTCCGCATCATGCATACGCGGGAAAGGTATTCCCATGTTTGCAGGTAAATCCGATTAACCCGAAATTCATCCCATGCCCGAAAAGATCACGATCAATTTCCTCGGCGCCGCCGGAATGGTGACAGGATCCAAATACCTGGTTACAGCGTATGGAAAACGGCTGCTGGTGGATTGCGGCATGTTCCAGGGACTGAAAGAGCTTCGCCTGCTGAACTGGGATTTTCCGCCCGTCAACATCCCGGACATCGACCTCGTGCTCCTGACGCACGGGCATCTCGATCACGTCGGTTATCTGCCGAAGCTGGTGAAAGCGGGCTACCGGGGAAACATCATCGGCACGACACCGACGATGGAAATTGCCACCATCATTTTAAAAGACAGCGCGAAGATCCAGGAGGAAGAAGCCGAACGCGCGAACCGTTACGGCTATTCGAAGCACAAGCCCGCGAAGCCATTCTACGACATGAAAGACGTGGAGCAGACGCTGACGCATTTCAAATCCGTCCCGGAAGACGAGTGGATCAGGCTCGATGAGCAGATCCGCGCGCGGTTCCGTTACAACGGGCACATTATCGGCGCAACGTTCATCGAGCTGGAGATCGGTTCCAGGCGATTGGTTTTTTCGGGAGACATCGGGCGGGAAAACGACCTGCTGATGCGCCCGCCCGAAAAGCCGGAGCTCGCCGACGTTTTATTTATTGAAAGCACGTACGGCGACCGCCTTCACCCGGCCGACGAAGGCCGCACACAACTCGCCGATGCCGTCAACCGCACGATCGGCCGGGGGGGAACGGTGATCATTCCCAGCTTTGCCGTGGAACGCGCGCAGCTGCTGATGTACCTGCTCTGGCAATTGCACGAAGACCACGAGATCCCGGACTGCCCCGTGTACCTCGACAGCCCGATGGGCCGGGATGTGCTCGAGGTTTTCCATTCGTTCACCAACTGGCACAAGCTTTCGCCGGACGAATGCACGCGCATGTGCAGGCGGGTCCATCGCACGTCTTCCTTCAGCGAAACGCAATCGGTGATCGACAACCCGAAGCCGAAGATCGTCATCGCCGGAAGCGGCATGGCAACGGGCGGACGCGTGCTGAGCTACATGCAGAAATATCTCGGCGATGAAAAGTCTTCCATCCTGCTTGCCGGTTTCCAGGCCGAAGGCACGCGCGGAAGGAGATTGCTCGACGGTGAAAAAACGCTGAAGATCTACGGGAAAGAATACGAGGTGAAAGCGGAGATCATTTCCATCGAAGGATTATCCGCGCATGCCGACCAGGAAGAATTGCTGGGCTGGATGAGCAGGCTGAAACACGCGCCGGAGAAAATATTTATCGTACACGGCGAACCGGCCGCCGCACGGGCGTTCCGGGAGAAAATACGCGCGCGTTATGGCTGGGAATCCATAATCCCGAAACTTTTCGACATCGAAGAAATTGCGCTCCCGGAAATAGACCATCCCGGCTCACAGCCTGTAAACAAGGAAAAAGACGGGAAGTAAAAAACAAAAAGTTCAAAGCATCAAATTCCAAAGCGACCGTTTGGGATTTGATGCTTTGAGCTTTTTGACGTTTCAATGATCGTCTTCGTGGAATTCTTCGTCGATAGCGCCGGTTTCATCAGGATATACAGGAGTGATGTCCTGGTTGATCAGCTTGCCGTGCGCATCGAAACGGAACTGGTAATCCATCTCGCCGTCAGAAAGGCTGATGAAATACGCGGGGTGTCCGGCATCATCCTTTATCGCGCGCACTTCGTCGAACTGGAAACCATCGGGGAACCGGCTCTGGAGGAATTCAGATACTGCAAGCGGCAGCTTGGTTTCAGGAGAATCTTTCATCGGATGTTTTTTTGTAAAAGTATCTGCCGGCGACAAGGATGAAAATGATCTTTTTCAGGATACCTCCTGACTGCGGTCAAGCCTTCGGGGGCAACAAGGATCATGCGGGCCGGTGACCATTGCCATGAACCGCACGGAACGCGAGGTTTACTTTTACGTCGTGCAATGTTAACCTCGCCCCTGAAACATGACAGAACCCCGCTGATGATCTGCATGCCTTATTCATTTTCACAATTAAAATTCATCGTTATGCGCATCAACATTCAATCCCTTCATTTCAATGCTTACGGACCGCTGACACATCTCGTCCTGAAAAAAGTGGACAAGCTTTCGCGTTTCGGAAAAAAGATACTTGCCGCCGACGTTTGCCTGAGCCTGGAGAAAGCCAGCGACCGCCAAAACAAAGTATGCGAGATCCGCCTCGTCATTCCGGGGAATGACCTCGTCGCCAAACGCCGCTGCGAAACTTTCGAAGAATCCGTAGCCTTTGCCGTCGACGCGCTGGAACGCCAGCTGGGCGACAAAGACAAGAATCACCGGAACCGGGAAGTCCTGGAGAATTAGAGTGTATTTCTTCCACGGCCGAAATTGATAACCACGGAGACACGGGGGCACGGAGAAAAATTATTACTCCGTGTCCTCGTGTCTCCGTGGTTATCTTCACCAGCATTTCCCGTACATCGCATACCCTTTCTCCTCCAGCATCGCACGATGATCGGGATGCGCGATGTTGATCAATTCCTGCGCGCGCTGCGCCAGGTTCTTCCCGTACAGGTAAGCAATCCCATATTCCGTCACGACATAGTGCACGTGCGCCCGCGTGGTCACCACGCCTGCGCCGGGCCGAAGCATCGCCACGATCTTGGATTCGCCTTTCGACGTGGTGGACTTCATCGCGATGATCGGTTTTCCTTCGACGGACAATGATGCCCCGCGGATGAAATCCATCTGTCCGCCTACCCCGCTATACATCCGGTGACCGATGGAATCCGAGCACACCTGGCCCGAAAGGTCGATCTCGATCGCGCTGTTAATCGCGGTTACTTTCTGGTTTTTCCGGATCACGTCCGTGTCGTTCACGTACGCGATGTCGAGGAAAAGCACCGAAGGATTATTGTCCACGAAGTCGTACAGTTTCCGGCTGCCGATCGCGAAACCCGTGACGGTTTTCCCGCGGTGCTTTGCCTTCAGCGAATTATTCACCGCACCGCATTCGATCAGCGGGATCAGCCCGTCGGAAAACATTTCGGTATGCACGCCGAGGTTTTTATGAGACGTCAGAAATTTCATCGCCGCGTCGGGTATCCCGCCGATGCCCATCTGGAGCGTGGCGCCGTCATCGACAAGACCTGCGATCTTTTCGCCGATCCGGAGCTCCGCTTCATCGGGTTCCGGGTAGCAACTTTCCGGGATCGCTGCATTGCTTTCCACGATCGCCGCGAAGCGGTCCACATGAACGAAACCGTCGCCAAGCGTGCGGGGAAAATTCGGGTTGACGACGCCGATGATCGTTTTCGCGCTGTCGACCGCCGCTTTCGCCACGTCGACGGAAATTCCGAGCGAGCACCAGCCATGTGCGTCGGGCGGAGAAACGGTGACCAGGGCTACGTCGATCGGCCATATTTTTTTCCGGAACAGCATCGGCGCTTCGCTGAGGAAAACAGGAATGTATTGCGCGCGGCCTTCGTTCACCGCTTTGCGCATGTCGCTGCCGATAAAGATCGCGTTCGGGAGAAATGCCTTTTCGCACCCGGGCTGAACGATGGCGATCTCGCCTTCGAGGTGCAGGTGAACGGTCCGGACATTTTCCAGCTCGCCTTTTCGCGCGGCGAGCGCATCGACCAGGAGATGCGGCGTTGCGGCCCCGCCATGGATGAAGACACGGTCGCCCGAGCGGATCAATGAGACGGCTTGTTGTGGTGTTACTGCGATGTACATGCTGCGAAGCTACGTCGATTCAACAATTCAAACGCTGCGCTATTCAAAATTCAAGATTCAAAAATGATTGTCGGCCAGGTGGATTTTTTGCCGATCATAAAATTTTGAATTTTGAATACACAGCACAGCCGTAACGGGTTGAATTTTTGAATACGTGATCAATTACCACCACCATCCTGACGGCCATCACATCTTCCGGCACATTCCCGGAGCATATTTGCATCATAAGATCTATGCCATGGAACTCGTTGCCAGCCATACTTATCAAAGCGCAAGCGTGAAGGAATTCATTGAGCAGCTGAAAGAGCTCAACCTTGTACGTTATGCTTCGGATGCGGCGGCGGAGATGGAATTCGACGGCATCGATGAGCTGACGGACGCGATCAAACGCGCGACGGAGATCTGCATCCATGCGGGCATTCCGCTGGAAGGAAATTTCCGGCGCGTCTATTTGTGTTCGGGCGAAGGAATTGTTTATGACTGGAAATTGTCGGTGCTCGCGTACCGACTGGTATGCGTGAACGGCTGGACCTCCAACCCCAACGTTGCACGCCTGCAAATCGACCTGCTGAAACAGAATGGGTAGCGTTCAGCTGTCGATCTGCAAGGGAGCTTCCACCAGGGAGCTCCCTTTTTTTTGCCCGGGTGATTATGATCAGTGTGATATAGATCACGGGCAGCATTGACCAAGGATACGGACTGCGTGTTTGCAGCGCGCTAGGTTTGCGGAAGATTCTGAACCTACTATTAAACACAAACCAAACTCTAATGAGAAAGCTTACACTGACAATGTTCGCCATACTGCTCTCGCTCGTGAGCATAAAGGCGCAGTCTTCGTGTACGGATCTTAACGGTTACGTTGATTCGAAAAACACGGCAGGCACAGGGTATTACACCCTCATCAACGGCTTTGAAGAAAAAGCCGCGCAAACCTATCACTACTCCGGCCCGGGAAGGGTTTCCAGCGTTCGCGTCTATGGAAACTACCCGGGTATCCTGGGCGGCGTTCCGCTGCGTGTCGGCATTTATGATGTCGACGCCAACGGCCGTCCCACGACCCAACTGCAGGCCACCAATGACACCTGGTGGTGGTTCGACAATTTCACCGGCTACATTACCGTCAACTTTGGCGGCGGCGGCGTTTATGTCGACGAAAATTTCGCGGTGATCGTCGAGATCCGCAACGCATCCCCGTGGGGGAACACGTTCCAGATGCAATACACCGGCGACGGTGAAGGCCTGGGACAGGATCTTGCTTCACTGGCAGGCACCTCGACCGGCAACAACTGGACGAGCGCGATGACCAACTTCAGCAAGGACGGGGATTTCTACCTCGTCCCGCGCATGACACACTTCATCGAACCGGCCTTCTCGGTCAGCTCGCAGTGTGTGTCGGTCAGCTCGACGGTGTCCTTCACCAACCAGACGGCCATGACGACCGACAGCATGTTCAACACGATCGGTCTCGCAGGCTATGCAGGAAGTAACGAGTTCTACACCTGGGATTTCGGCGACGGCTCGCCGCTTTCGTATGTTGCAAACCCGACACACGCGTACTCGGCAGCCGGTTCCTACACGGTTACCCTGACCGCAACCATCGACGGCTGGAACAATGATTGCTCGGCCAGCACGAGCGTTGTTATTTCAGTGGGTCTTTCTGCAGCGGCTTCAACAACCAATGCAACCTGCTACGGCACGGCCACAGGCAGCATTACTGTCACCGGTTCGGGCGGAACTCCTCCTTATGAGTACCAGCTCGGCGGAGGCACTTACCAGTCCGGCAACGTATTCAACAACCTCGGTGCGGGAACATACACCGTAAATGTGATGGACGACCTCGGCTGCATCGCTACGACGGTGGTGATCATTACACAACCTGCCGCGATCGTTATTTCAAACGTTGCTGTGACGAACTCCAGCTGCGGCAGCGCTGACGGCGCACTTGTGATCACCGCTTCGGGCGGAACAGGCGCACTGCAGTACCAGCTTAACAGCAGCGCATTCCAGTCCGGCAACCAGTTCAACAACCTCGCTTCCGGTTCTTACACCATCACGGTGCGCGACGCGAACGGATGCACGACCGTAGGTTATGCAAACGTGAATGATGCAGGCAGCCCTGTGCTGTCCGTATTGTCACAGACCCACGTTTCCTGCTTCGGCGGAAGCAACGGAACGATCGTGCTGAACGGGACAGGCGGCTCAGGCACGCTCCAGTACAGCATCGACGGCGGAGCTAACTGGCAGACCAGCGGCAGCTTCACCAACGTTACCGCAGGCGTTCATCTTGCGCTTGTAAAAGACGCAAGCGGCTGCACTTCGGGCATGCTCATCACCACCATGCAGCCCGATGCGCTCGCTTTCATGACGACTTCTACAAACGTTTCCTGCAACGGCGACAACGACGGCTCGATCAGCGTGAACAACGTGACGGGCGGAACAGGCACGTTCTCTTACAGCCTGAACAACGTGAACTACCAGTCAGGCAGCACGTTCTCCGGTCTCGTGGCTGCCACGTACACGGTTTATGTGAAAGACATTGCCGGATGCATCGCATCTTCCAGCGTCACGATCACCCAGCCGTCTGCAATCGTGGCGACCACGGTTATCACGGACGCTTCCTGCTCCGGCGACTATTCCGGTTCGATCACCGTCAACACGACGGGCGGAACACCGGGCTATACCTACAGCATCGACGGTGAGAATTTCCAGTCTTCGAACGTGTTCGGCGAACTTTCTGCCGGAACCTACACGATCACGATCATGGACGACAACGAATGCGTTGCAACCATCAACGCGACGGTAGCCCAGCCTTCAACGATCGCTGCATCCATCACCACGGGTGCTTCGACCTGCGGTAACTCCAACGGCACACTGCTGGTTGCGGGATCAGGCGGATCAGGATCAGGATACCAGTACAGCATCGACGGAACGACGTTCTCCGGCAGCGGCTCTTTCAGCGGCCTCAGTTCCGGTAACTACAGCGTTATCGTAATGGACGGCGCAGGCTGCATCCAGGTGTTCAGCACATCCATCAACGATGCGAACGGCCCCTCGATCACTTCGCTCAGCTCCACCGACGTAGCCTGCAACGAAGGCGCAGACGGCACGATCACGATCAACACCGTGACCGGCGGAACAGGCACGCTCGAATACAGCGTGAACGGCTCCGTATGGCAGACCTCCAACGCCTTCACCGGGCTTGAAGCAGGCGCATACAACGTGCTGGTGCAGGATGCAAACGGTTGCGTCGGCCAGTCAACGGTTACGCTTACCGAACCCAGCGCGATCGTCGTGACCACTTCGGTTGTGAACGTTACCTGCTACGGCGGCTTCACAGGTGTTGCCACACTTAACGCAGCCGGCGGCTCAGGCACACTGGCTTACTCTGTAGACAGCGAATGGGGCTTCCAGTCCAGCAACGTGTTCACGGGCCTTTATGCAGGCAACTACCTCGCGGTTGTACGCGACGCGGCAGGCTGCACGGGTTCTGTTCCCTTCGTCATCACGCAGCCCAACCAGATCATCATCACCTCGAGCGTGCTGAACGTGATGTGCTCCGGCGACAACACCGGTGTCATCTACACCAACGCTTCCGGCGGAACCGGCACACTCCAGTACAGCCTTGACGGCATCACTTACCAGTCAGGCACCGTGTTCGGCGGCCTCACGGCAGACAACTACACGATCTACGTGCAGGATGCCAACGGCTGCGTTGAAACGCACGAAGCGATTGTCGCTGAACCGGTGGCGCTCACAGTGAACTACACCGTTCTCGATGTGGTCTGCGCAGGCGGTAACGACGGCGTGATCGATCTCACGGTCAACGGCGGCATCTACCCGTACACGTTCGACTGGTCGAATAACGAAGATTCCGAAGACATCTTCAACCTTTCGGCCGGCACGTATTCAGTTACGGTTACCGATGCAAACGGTTGCTCCATGTCGCTCGCATTCACCGTCACCGAACCGGCCAACCCGATCGTCGTGAACGCCAACATCTCCGATGCGTCCGGACAGACGGCGGCTGACGGCGGCGTGGACATCACCCCGACCGGCGGTACCGCTCCTTTCACCTTCCTGTGGAGCAACGGTGCAACGACCGAAGACATCAGCAACGTAACGCCTGGTGTGTACACGGTCATCATCACCGATGCAAACGGTTGCGTCACTTCCGGCACCTATGTCGTATCGTTCACGATCGGCATCAACGACCCGGCGGCAGGTTCTGCAATCAACCTTTACCCGAACCCGGCACACGAAAGCTTCACGATCGACGCGGGCACCGCAATGATCGACAAGCTCGAAGTGATGGACATGCTCGGACAGGTTGTTTATGCAGCTCAGCCGAACACGGTGAAGACCCAGGTCAACACCGACGGACTCAGCCAGGGTGTGTATTTCGTACGCATCTATACCAAAGGCCAGATGATCACCAAGCGCCTCGAAGTATCGAAGTAGAATAAAAAGTGATCTTTTGAACAGGAGCAGGCTTTCCGCCTGCTCCTGTTTTTTTATATAAAGTAATAAACCTCGAAGGTTTGCGCACAGGCCGCGCGCGTGCAAACCTTCGAGGTTTATTACTTTATATTACTTTATATAGAAAACTGACCAATATCATCCTTCAGAAACCCGGAAATCATGTCCGGCTTTTTAAAACGGTCAGACCTTTATCGCCGAACCGACACACTTATTCCTCATTTCCATGCCGACGCGCCCCGCTTCCTGGAAAAGTTTTCTTCTTGAGACCGCCGCCATATCCCGATTCGCCGGGCGCTTCTTCCGTGAAGGTCTGCGTCCGCGATACGAGTTTCGCGAGTGGATCAGGCAATGTTATTTTATCGGTTACAAATCCTTTGCGCTGGTTGGCATCACGGCGTTCATCATGGGGCTGGTGCTCACGATCCAGTCGCGGCCGACGCTGGTGGAATTCGGCGCAGAAGCGTGGTTACCGAAAATGGTATCCGTCTCGCTTGTGCGTGAAATTGCACCGGTGATCACCGCGCTCATCTGCGCGGGAAAGATCGGCTCGGGCATCGGCGCGGAGCTGGGCTCGATGCGCGTCACGGAGCAGATCGACGCGATGGAAGTGTCGGGCACGAACCCGTTCAAATATCTCGTCGTGACGCGCGTGTTCGCTGCGATGCTCATGATCCCCATCCTCGCCCTGCTCGCCGACGCGATATCGTTGTACGGAAGCTATCTCGGCGCAAACATCCGCGGCGTGATCAGCTGGCGGCTTTTCTGGAGCCAGGTGTGGGACGTGCTCGCCTTCAGCGATCTTCTGCCGGCCGTGATCAAAACATTTTTCTTCGGCTTTGCGATCGGCATTGTCGGGTGCTTCAAAGGTTATTTCACCACGGGCGGCACGGAAGGAGTCGGGCGCTCGGCGAACGCGGCTGTCGTGCTTGCGTCCCTGATGGTGTTTATCCTGGACCTCATTGCCGTGCAGATCACCGATCTTCTCAACCTGAACTGATGGGAGCGCCGGCATCATATCCGCAACAGCAAAGCCCGCAGCCCGGCACGGAGGAAGTCATCCAGGTGCGTGGGCTCGTCAAGTCGTTCGGGGAAAATCACGTGCTGAAGAATTTCACCGTCAACCTTCACCGCGGCGAAAACCTGATCGTGCTCGGCAAGTCAGGGTCCGGCAAATCCGTCCTGATCAAGTGCATCATCGGCCTGGTCAGGCCCGACGCGGGCACGATCAAGGTGTTCGGCAAAGAAGTCGTCGGCCTGCAACGCGAGGCGCTGGATGAAATGCGCGTGAAGGTCGGCTTCCTTTTCCAGAGCAATGCGCTCTACGATTCCATGACGGTGCGGGAGAACCTCGAGTTCCCGCTGCGCCGGCACGGCAAGGAAAAAAAACGCGCGGAGATCGACGCGCTGGTGACGGAAGCGCTGACCAACGTTGGCCTTGCGCACACCGTCGACATGATGCCTTCGGAATTGTCCGGCGGCATGCGCAAACGCATCGCCCTCGCACGCACGCTCATCCTCAAGCCAGAGATCATCCTTTACGACGAGCCGACAACCGGCCTCGATCCCATCACGGCAAGAGAGATCAGCCACCTGATGGTGGACGTGCAGAAAAAATACAACACGTCGTCGGTGATCATCTCGCACGATCCCAATTGTGTAAAGATCACTTCCAACCGCGTGGTGCTGCTGGTCGACGGGACGGCTTATGCCACCGGCACGTGGGAAGAGCTGTCGCGGTCGGAAGATCCTAAAGTGAAACAGTTTTTTGAATGAACGATGAATAAAGAAACCAGACAAGGCATACGCCTCGGAATTTTCGTGCTGGCGGGAACATTATTTCTCATCGCCGCACTTTACCTGATCGGGAATAAAAGAAACCTGTTCGGGAACACGTTCACGGTGCGCGCGGAATTTCACGACGTGAACGGCCTCGTGCCGGGCAACAACGTGCGGTTCTCGGGGATCGACGTGGGAACGGTGGAAAGCGTGGAAGCAATCAGCGGCAGCAAGGTGACGGTCACGATGATCATCGAAGAGAAATACAAAGCGTTCATCCGGAAGAACGCCGTCGCGACGATCGGCACCGACGGGCTGATGGGCAACAAGCTCGTCAATATTAATTCCACGGAAGACAGCGGGCCATGGATCGCGGACGGCGACGTGCTGGCCACGCTGCAGCCGGTGGAAACGGACGAGATGATCCGCACGCTCGACAAGACGAACGACAACCTGAAGGAGATCACCGACAACATGAAGATGATCACGCAGAAGATCAACAACAGCAATTCCCTGTGGAGCCTTCTTGCAGACACGATCGTGGCGGATAACGTGCGGCAGGCCATTGTCAGCATACGCCTCACCGGCGAGCACACCGCCGTTCTCTCCGGCGACCTCAGCAAGATCTCGAGCGACATCCGCGCCGGAAAAGGCCCCGTGGGCGCGCTCATCACCGACACGACGATGACCGGGCAGATCCGGCATTCGATCGTGACGATCAAACTGATCAGCGACCAGCTGGCCGTGGTCACCGGCGACGTCGGCGTGCTGACCAGCCAGGCCAGGAGCGGAGAGGGCGCAGTTGGCACGCTGGTGATGGATACCGCGTTCGCCGGCAGCCTCGACCGCAGCGTGCAGAACCTCGAAGCGGGAACGGCAGGGTTCAATGAAAACATGGAAGCGTTAAAGCACAGCTTTCTGCTTAAAGGTTATTTCCGGAAACAAGAAAAGAAAAACCCGACCGTCCCGGCCCCCAAATGAGCGACTACACTTCGGTTTTCAGGAAAGTCTCGCCGCTGAAGCTCTCTGCGGGGATCGTGCTCGCGCTGGCGGTCATGTATTTCGGCAGGGTGCTGCTCGTGCCGCTGTTCTTTGCCGCGCTGATCAGCTTCATCCTTTACCCCATCTGCAAATGGATGGAGCAAAAAGGATTTTCACGTTCAGCGGCGATCGGCGCATGCCTTTTCCTCGCCATACTTCCCGTCGCGGGCATCTGTTACATCCTCGTCCGCCAGGTGATCGAGATCGGCAACAACTGGACGTTCATCAGCCAGAAGCTGAACAACCTGACAGGTTTCCTGGACCTCCCGGACGTGCAGGCGATGGAGCCGAAGGAAAAAGTGGACTGGATGAAGGAGCTGTTCTCCAAAAATTCTTCCCGCCTTTATTCCGGCGTGCTCGTGTCGGTCACCACGCTCGTGCAGGTCGTGATCATCCCGCTCTATGCCGCGCTGATCCTGTATCACCGCGAGCGGCTGACGGAATTCCTGCAGCATCTTTTTCCCGCATCGGAAGCGGACCGGGTGAAGAGCATTCTCCACGATACGGTGATCGCCTACTACAATTTCGTGAAAGGCATGCTCATCGTGTACCTCGTGGTCGGCACGCTGAACACGATCGGCCTTGCGCTGCTCGGGATCCCCAACGCGGTCATCTACGGGTTCACGGCTTCGATACTGACGTTCATTCCGTACGTGGGCATCCTGATCGGCTCCGTCATGCCGGTGATCACGGCGTGGGCGATGCACGACAGCCTCTATTACCCGCTCGCGGTGGTCGGCATTTTTGCGGTGGTGCAATTCCTCGAAGCCAATCTCATTTTTCCGCTGGCGGTGAGCTACCGCATCAAGGTGAACACGCTCTTCACGCTGATGGCGATTTTCCTGGGCGGCATCATCTGGGGCGCGGCGGGAATGATCCTCTTCATTCCTTTCCTCGCCATCCTGAAACTCATCGCGGATAAAACCGAAGCGCTCCGCCCGCTCGGAAAGCTGCTCGGCGACGAGAATGAAAAAGCAAAACCCCAAAAACCTGCGGCATGAAAGCGCGTGCATTCGCGCGCTGAAGCATGGTTTTTTTCAACAACAAAAATGAAAACGATCGAATTACAATCCTCCGAAGTGCATCTCCGTAAAGACGGCATCATGCACATTCACATCCACCCCGGCGTTGACATGCAGCTCGACGACGCGGTGCAGGTGGTGGAAGCGATGCGAAAGCTGGGTAAAGGAAAAAAATTCCCGGTGCTCATCGATGCCGGTGAATTTTCAACGATCGATAAAGAAGTGCGGATCTTTTCTGCCGGCGAGGAAAGCAACATCTACACCGTTGCCGATGCGCTTGCTTACAGCTCGTTCGCCCAAAAGCTCATGGCCGATTTTTACGTGAAGCACAACAAGCCGGTAGTGCCGACCCGTGTTTTTCCCGACAAAGCCTCCGCGATCAAATGGCTGAAGACGTTTATAAAACCCGGCAAGCTGCCCGGAACCTGGATTTTGTGATTCCTATTCGCCGGGATTAACCACAGGGGCACTGAGAAAAAAATCACTGAGGAGCGCTGAGAAATTCCCTGTGAGTATAACAAGGAGGCGGTGGTATAACAGACATTGTTTCAAAACCACGGAGGACACTGAGAAAAAAATCACTGAGGGCCACTGAGGAATTCTCCGTGTCCTCTGTGAAATCCCTCTGTGAACTCAGTGATTAAGTTTTTTCGGATGAAATAAAATTTGCGGATGGAGGCGGTCCTTCAGGCGTAATACACCGGGTCGCCTTCCAGGGGCGCGATGTCTTTCCGGAAACGGTCCAGCAGTCCACGCTCTTCTTCCGTCACCGGCGGGAATGCTTTGGCGATCTTTTCCAGCACGCGCAGGAACGTCAGCTTCAGCTGCGGGTCGAGGTAATGGCTGTTGAGGCGGATCTCGCGCATGGCCCAGTTGTAGGCCGTTTCGGCGTCCATCTTTTCTTTGTCGAGTATCTGGAAAATAATGTCGGACACGTCGAACGCATAATGGTCGCGGTGAAGTTCGGCGGTTACGATCTCGTGGAATTTCTTCCGTTCTTCTTTCTGAACGTTTCCGTCGATGTTCGCCATGGCGTAGGCAACCTGGCCGATGGCATAGTGGAGGCTTTCTGCGGGAGTCATGTGTTTACTTTTTTAGAGCGGTTTATTCTTTTTCGCCGGGTTGGTCCGTTTTTACGTAGTTGGAAAGAAAATCCTGCACCACGCCTTTCAGGAAATCGAGGATGCCGCCCCCGGTTCCGGCGCTTTCCTCCTTTTTGTTCTTTTTCCAGGTCGCGTTCAGCAAGGCATAGGCGATCTGCGCGCCGATAACGACGAATTTATTGTCGGAGATCGTCTCCGCGGTTTTCCGGAAACGGCGCAGCACGTGGAACGGCCAGAAGTGCTCCTTAAGAACTTCCACTTCCTGCAGGATCTCCGCTTTTTCCTGCTCCAGCTGCAGGGCGAGCCGCCGCTTTTCCCTGCGGAGGCCTTTCATGCTGGTTATTTTACGCTTCGTCATCATCGTCGTCGTCGTTTTCGTGCTCAGCGCACAGGGTTGTTACTACGGAATCGAGCATCTTCTTTTCAAATACCAGTTTGCGCAGCGCGAGGTACACGAGCAGCACGAGCAGGTAGAACAACGCGACCGCGCCGAAGCCGATCACGTAGTCGTCGTAATACCGGCCGATCCAGGCGGCGATGGCGACGCTGAAAAAAAAGAAGAAAAGCGAGAACAGCTTCAGCATGATCCCAGCGGAAGCTGTCTTGACGCTCGCCACCGCGATCTTTTCGAAAACGACGAGCCGTGTGTATTCCAGGCGTGTTTCAAGATGGTCGCCGATGCGGGTGACCAACTTCGGAAAATCGGGATCGTCCTGATCCCCGCGTGTATGAGTGGGCATGGTTTCGGGTTGAAAGTTAGTTACGTGCAAAGTTCTGCACCCTGCCCATACCGGACATGACGGGCGTCACTTTTGAAACCGTAAAGCGTCAGAAACGCCTGCCGGTGAGCCTTCCAGGCAGAACGTTCAATATCAATCAGCAATTATCCTGATCGTTCTCATGTAACCCTCGCTGAAACCGGGATAACATTGCAGCATTGAACAACCCCGCGTAGCCAACCACCTGATCCCTTCACAAATCCTCCAAAAAATCTGCCATGAGTGATGTAATCCTCGTTATCGAAGATTCCGGCGACATCCGTGAAAACACCACGGAGCTGCTCGAGCTTGCCGGTTATAAAGCCGTTTCAGCCGTCAACGGCAAAGACGGCCTCGAGCAGGCCCGCAAGATCCGCCCCGATCTTATCCTGTGCGACATCATGATGCCCGAGCTCGACGGCTACGGCGTGCTGCGCGCGCTGGAAAACATCCCCGAGCTGAGCGGCACGCCGTTCATCTTCTTCACCGCGAAAACGGAGAAAAGCGATTTCCGCATCGCGATGGACCTCGGCGCGGACGATTACCTGCCCAAACCATTTTCCGGCGACGAGCTGCTGCGCGTGGTCAGCGCAAGGCTCAAAAAGAACCGCATGCTGAAAGCAAAAGCGAACCATCTCGAAAACCTGGACAATATCATCATCGAAGCGCAATCGCTCGACGAGATCGGCTCCCTTTCTGCAAACCGCACGGTGAAAAAACTGCGGAACAAGGACATGATCTACATGGAAGGCGATTCGGCCACACACCTCTGCTTCGTCATGTCGGGCCGGGTGAAGGTCTACAAGACGAATGAGTGGGGGAAAGACTACATCACGGAGATCATCAAGACCGGTGAGTTTTTCGGGCACGTCGCGCTGCTCAACGATCACCCGCACAAACAATCCGCGATGGCGATCGAAAACTCGGAGATCGCATTGATCCCGCGCCAGGATTTTTTTCAACCTCCTTCATTCCAACAAGGAAATTTCGCTCAAGTTCATCCGCTTCCTGTCCAACAACGTCGCCGAGTCGGAAGAAAAGCTCCTGCAGCTGGCCTACAACTCCGCGCGCAAGCGCGTCGCCGAAGCGCTGCTGTTCGTTTACCGCCAGTACCAGAAGGACGAAGAAAAACCCGATTTCGCATTCCCGGTCAACCGCGAGAACCTTTCCGCCATCGCCGGCATCTCACCCGAATCGGTCAGCCGCAACCTCACCGACTTCCGCGACGAGCGTCTCATCACGACGGATAACGGGAACATCCGCATCACCGATTTCAAAAAGCTTGCAGGGCTGCGCTGCTGACGGGTATTATAAGCGATCGTAAGGCCATCTCTCAGTTTAGCCTTCCCCCGAAATGTTCACTTGCAGGCGGAAAATTGAAACCACGGAGACACGGAGACACGGAGGCCCGGGGAAATGTTTTTTTAATATTGTAGCGACACGATGCCTCGTGTCGCTACAATGATCCCCGTGCCTCCGTGGTAAACCAACGTTTGGGAATTTTTCAAATTGAGACACTGCCAAAAAAAACCCTGCCTTACGGGACAGGGTTTTTTAATGCGCCAACCTGGCGGATCAAAACGGGGCGTTAAAATGCCAGCACCCCGCTTTCGACTCCAGGACGGTTGTGCACGCTGGTCACTCCCGGTGCAAACCATGCAGCTGTTGCCGCATCGCTTTTTTCGGTGAGCGAACTTACTTTGCCGGTAAGCGTGACGATGCCGTCCCTGTTTTCGATTTTGACCCGGTTGGCGTCGATCTTAAAAATTTCAAAACTCAAAAATTCAAATCCCAAAAGTGTGCGTGAGCAAGTGATAAACAGTTGATTTTATTGAACGTTTGGGATTTGATTTTTTGAGTTTTGAAGTTTTATTTATTGTCAGCCAATCGCGACTTCCTTTTTCTTCGGCGCCGACGGAACTTTTTTGGCGAGCGACAGCTTCAGGAGCCCGTCCTCGTATTTTGCGCGGATGTCTTCCACGTTTGCGTTCTCCGGCAGCGTGAACGAGCGGCTGAACGAGTTGTAGGAAAATTCCCGGCGCGTGTAGTTCTTCCCTTCTTCCTCCGCCGATTCTTCCTGCTCCGCTGAAATGTTGAGGATGCCGCTCTCGACGTTGACCCTGAAGTTTTCTTTCTTCATGCCCGGCGCGGCGATCTCGATGTTGTATTCTTTTTCATTGTCGGATACGTTGACCGCGGGAACCCAGCCGGTGGTTTCGAAACGATCGGCAAAAAATTTCTCCGTATCGAAGAAGTCGGACAGGAGCGTGCGCATCCCCTTTTGCCCGTTGGAAGATTTGATCAGTGACATGTGGTTTGTTTTTGTGTGAATGAATAGTTGATTTGAATGAGACAAAACTATTCCTGCAACAGGAGATACGCGGTGACGCGGGTCAAAAGCGCCGTTGATAGTAGTCACAACGTACAATTCATCCGATAGCTATCGGATCGCTTCGCTATTCAAACAATCATTGGTGTCCGGAGAAGTTTTTCTGTTGCGACAGCGTTTGGCTTCGCCATCATACCTCTTGTTCTTTTTTTTACAAAAAAAGAACCAAAAAAAGCGCGCCGGACGGGCGCTGGCTAAGAAATATGGGACAGAAAAATCGCCGCGAAAACCAAGCCGCGCCCTCACACATCCCGGCCTGGGCTTCGTGGTTTTCTTACGCACAAGCCCAACGCTGATTTTTCCGCCCCATATTTCTAAGCCAGCGCCCTAATGTCGCAGATCTCCTTCGAAACGAAATTTGCGGCGCTCGATTTTCCCCGGACAACAGTGATTTAACTATTCAATGATTCAAAAATACAGTCCGAATCCTTGAATTGTTGAATAGCGAAGTTGCGTCGTAGACGCGACGAGCGATTGAATCTTTGAATTTTTGATGGATCCGGGAAACAGGGATGTCCAGGCAATTACGCAAGCGGCGCCTGCCGGTCCAGGCATTTCTGGACAGCTTCCAGCAATTCTTCGCGCGTGAACGGTTTGCTCAGGTGTACCGCATCGATCCTGGCGAGCGTTTGCCTGACCGACAGCGGGATGATGTTGCCGTCCAGCAGCAAAAAAGGAATGTGCTGCGTATCGGGGTCTTCCCCGAGCGATCTCACGAAACCGATCACTTCCACCGGCTGCATCATGATGTCGAAAATGATGACGTCCGGGTGGTGGCTCTTGGCCAGATCATAACCCGTCCTGCTGTTGTCGGACAGGAGCACGTAATAACCTGATAATTCTAAAATTTCGGCGGTGTTTTCTCTTAATTCGAGGTTATCTTCCACCACCAGCACGGTATTCATCCGCCAAAAGTAACTGAGCCACAGCGCTGTGAAATGACGTTGGTCATGTCGGGGCGATAAAAGGGGATTATAGCTTATCCCAGGACCCAAAAATCAAAACTCAGAATTCCAAATCCCAAAACTCAGAGATTCAAAATGCAGAATATGTATCCGGTCAATGTCAAACCCTTGTTTTTATTAGGGTCTGGGATTTGGAATTTGATTTTTTGAATGTTTCTCCCTTTACCTGCCCCCGAGGCAGCGCCTCACTTCTGCCATCAGCTCGTCCAGCTCGAACGGCTTGCGGATGTAGCCGTTGGCGCCCAGCTCCAGGCCGGCTTTGATCTCGCGCTTTTCGGCGTTGGCGGTGACAAAGATGAAAGGGATGGAAGACGTCGGCCCGTGGCCCTTGAGCTGGCGGAACACCTCGTACCCGTCCGTTTCGGGCATCATGATGTCGCACAGGATGAGGTCGGGAATGATCTCTTTGGCAAGGACAAGTCCTTCGCTGCCGTTGGTGGCCATTTCCACCGCGTGGCCTTCGAGCTCCAGCATTTCCGCGGTGTTCTCGCGTATCTCGAGGTTATCCTCGATGATCAGGATCTTCGCCATGGTTGGGGAATTCTACGATAAAGCTGGTGCCTTCGCCCGGCAAGCTGGTAAAACGGATCGTCCCGCTCATCAGCTCCACGTAGCGTTTTACGATGTTCAGCCCGAGGCCCGTGCCCTGGATGTTCACCGAATTTTTTGCGCGGAAGAAGCGGTTGAACAGGTGCTCCTGCTCGTCTTCCGGGATGCCGATCCCTTTGTCCGAGATCACGATCGTCACGCGGTTGTTGCGCACTTCGGTGCCCAGCTGTATCTCCTGGTCTTCCCCGGAATATTTGATGGCGTTCGAAAGCAGGTTCAGGAAAACGTTCCGCAGAATTTTTTTGTCCTGCAGGATCTCCGTATCGCCCGAGTGCCCGCAACGGATGTTTTGTCCCTTTTTCAGTATGCCGCGCAGCTCGTCCACGATGTCCTCCGCAAATTCCGGGAGGCTGAAAAGCCCTCGCTCCACCTCCACTTTCCCCTGTTCGAGCTTGTCGAGCGAAAGAAAATCGTTGAGGATGGCCGTCATGTTCTTGACGGACGACTTGATGCGGTCGATGTGCTTTTTCCGCTTCTCGTCATTCTCCGGTCCGTGGTATTGCTCCACCAGCGAAATGCTCGAAAGCACCGCGCTCAGCGGCGTGCGGAACTCGTGCGAGGCCATCGAAACGAAACGCGATTTCATTTCGTTCATCGTCTTTTCCCGCTCCAGCGAATCCGTCAGCTCGAGTGTCCGTTCGCGCACGCGCTGTTCCAGCTCCTCGTTCGCGCGCTTCAGCTCCTGCTCCGCC
This sequence comes from uncultured Chryseobacterium sp., assembly GCA_966211705.1. Taxonomy (GTDB): domain Bacteria; phylum Bacteroidota; class Bacteroidia; order Palsa-965; family Palsa-965. The sequence continues at coordinate 167,372 of CBIHOC010000005.1, read as the reverse complement.
TCTTTCCGTTTCGTAATGTCCGTCACGAACGCCACTGCCAGGCGTTCCCCGTTCAGCTCGTAATGCCCGAGGCTGATCTCCACCGGGAACACGTCGCCGCCTTTCCTGCGCGCGTACAGGTCCAGGCCGAAGCCCATGGGCCGCGCTTTCGGGCGTTCAAAATAACCTTCACGGTGATGCTGGTGACGGTTGCGGAGCTGGTCGGGGATCAATATCTCGAGCGGCTGCCCGATCAATTCGCCGGCTGTATAGCCGAACAGGTCCATCGCGCAGGGATTGGCCAGCTCAATGCGCCCTTCTTTTCCCACTACGAGGATGCTGATCGTCGCGTATTCAAAAAGCACCCTGAATCCCGCTTCGCCTTCGAGAACGCTAAGTTGCTGCTTGGACATTTGAAGCGTAAAATTAATAAAAGTAGCTGTGGGAGGCAATAGGCGGGCGGCAACTGAAGGGTAAAATTAGTCCCCCGAACTTTAAACACTTTCATTTCCTTGAAGCAAAGCGTTTTTTTACTACTTCCTGGCTGTGAAGCTTCCCGTTTTTGATGTCTTTTTGCGACTTGTGGGTGCGGGTGTAGAATTCGGCTTCGGTTATTGGAGACAAACTATGTTGCATGATTTGGTTTTTGCATCTGCATAACTTCATGCGGCAGCATAACCGAGCATTTAGTAGGACACCGCGCTGACGACGTCCCAGCCAATTTCACTCACATCTTGATAATTGTCAATTTTAAGATTGACCGTCTTTGTGGAGTTAGGCGAGATAACTTCATAGATAGTATGGTTTGCGCTTCCAAGCGAAGTGCCGGTCTTTGTATAGTAAGTCACTTTAATGACTACATCTTTATAGGTTGCGACGGTGGCCGTACTTGTTATTTCGCACTTCACCTTGATCTTGTCCCCCCAAAAATTTTCCTTGTAAGTACCCGATGCGGATAAAAACTGTTTCGGGTTCGACCGTTCCATTTCCTCAATGGACATTTTTTGTTCTTCGTAGGATTGAGGAGAGTAATTATTCGCGCCCCCTGATCGGCCGCAGGAACTTAAACCAGCTAGTAAGGATACTGTTATTAAGGCAAAAACACCTTTTTTCATTGCTTGGGATTAATTTGGGGTTGTTTAAATTATTTATCAAGCCTTTATTTTCAATGTTTGGCTTTTATCAAGCCGAAATGTAATAAAAACTCAACCAGCCCCCTAACCTTATTTAACGAGAAAGAATTCGGGTTATGAACTCGACGAGCTACCCGCTGCAGCAGACTCCGCCCCTCATCGTATGCAAGAACCCGCTGCGAACCATCCCGCAACTTCTTCTTTATTTGTTCATGAAGTGTGGCAGGCTTTACAGCAATAGTAACATCCGTTGGAATTCTTATATGTTTTCTTTGCTTCAATCACTGCACCATGACAGGAAGAAAACTCGCCAAGATAGAGACGGTTTTCTGTCTGCGGCATGTAACTGCAGCCGGATTTATGCACTTCATGATCGCCATTGGATTGGGCGTGACGGTTTACATAGTACTTATCCATGAGATTATGTTTTTTAGCAATATTAATGGGGCCGACATGTCCATGCTAAAAAACTTTCTGTAAGGGGCTTAGTTTTTTCCCGGAGAGTGAAAAAGGCAATTAAAAGCTTGCCTATCCAACTGAAACAACTTTACTGGAGATCCCGCGAAACACCCGGTAAATGAAAAAGGCGCTCTCGTTTTGAGAACTCCTTTAGCAAACTCATTTAGTAGCCCAGATAGACCAAATATCGAACTACTTTATGAGTGATTTGGCATTGATTACTGAGAACTCGAATCCGCGACCATTCAATGTCCCACGGATAATTCCAGGTTCTATATGAGTAATTAAGCGTTCTCCATAGTCAAATTCTTTATGATGATTTGGACATAATACAATTAAATTGTCAGGTGTCGTTTTCATTACATTCGAAAAGGCCTCAATATGGGCTACTTCACAATAGTTTTGCCCATTTTTCATTCTTATTTCAGCCAAACAACCAGGCATCTGACACTTATAATCGTAAATTTTCTTCACTAGCCTAATCAATGGTGTGTCATTCCTATTAGTGTGAAACATCAATTTCTTCTTTCGTTCAGGAGTAAGTAGTTCTAATTTATGAAGGGCTTCCAGTAAATCGGTTTTCTGAGGTTTGCTGTTCTCTGGAATCATGTCATCAAGAACAACGACGTCACTAAATTGATCTTTAGGGATAATTTTAAATCCGCGTTTCGTAAGAAATCTTCTCGCATCATTTGAAACGAATTCACTGTGATAAAGGAATCTTTTAAAGCTGGAGAATTCAGCTGCTTTAGAAATAACATATTTTGGAGGGAAAAGTTCTCCGTCGTAGAGTAAATCCCATTTCTTTGATTTCCTTAATGGATTCTCTATTCCCTTTGCTGCAATATATTCTATGGCTTGAATAATGTTTTGTGCGGAGATCTCTTCTGGAATCATAAAGCAATATGGAAATAAATAACAAAAGCGACTCAAAATGAGACGCTTTCTGTACTTGTAGCCCCGACAGGAATCGAACCTGTATCAAAAGTTTAGGAAACTTCTATTCTATCCATTGAACTACGGGGCCTCGCAATTCCGCTGCAAATCTAAGGATTTAGAAGCGCTTCTGCTGCTCCCCCACCACACTTACCACCCCCCCCACACGCCGCCCCTCCCAAAGCTGCGCCTTCCCGGCACCCTCCGAATTCCACCATTTCCCTACCTTTGTATAATGGCCAGGAAGACCTTCATATTCTTCTCGCTCCTTTCAGCCTACCTGGTGCTGCTGGGGCATGACCTCGTTCCCCATCACCACCACCACGATCACGCGACGGTTGAACATCATTCACACGACCACGATAACGACCAGGACGACGACCACGAAGGATGGCCGGAGCTGTTCTCCCGTTTTGTCCATGCTCCTTACAAAGCGCCTGCAGGCAGCATCGTCATTCCTGCGGCTGAAAAACAGGTGATCGTACAAAGCGCGGATTTGCTGCCGGATGAAATACAGGTTCATTTCCCGGAAGCTATCCCGGTCTCGCACCATCCGCCGGATGACAGGCCTTGCCGTTCGCTTCTCCTTTCTTCTTCCCTTCCCCTGCGGGCGCCTCCCGCCTGCTGAACCGCGGACTGAATTCCGCGTGACAACCAGCGTCCTTTCGTGACGTTAGTGCCGTTTCATTTTCCTTTAAAATCCATTCCCATGAAAAAATTGCTGGCTGCCGTTGCGGCGGCGGCTGTGTTTTTCGCAGCGTGCGAACATACACACGATCATCCCCACGCAGCAGGTGAAGGGCCGGAAGCGCTGGCCTACACGCTGTATTCGGACAAAACCGAGCTGTTCGTAGAATTCAAACCGCTCGTGGTGGGCAAGGAAACGCGCTTCGCGGCGCACTTTACGATGCTCGGCGAAAACTTCCTGCCGGTCACGCAGGGAAGCGTCACATTGCAGCTTACGGGACCCGCCGGGCAGCAGCAGATCGTTTCCGATACGCCGTCGAACCCGGGAATTTTCCGGCTGGCGATGACGCCGCAGAAAGCGGGCCTATATAAGCTCGTGTTCGGTATTAAAACGCCGCAATACACGGACACGATCACCATCGACAGCGTGACGGTGTACGCGGACGAGCAAACGGCGATTGCCGCGCAGCAACCGGAACCTGCGAACAGCAACGAGATCACCTACCTGAAAGAGCAGGCATGGAAGATCGAGTTCGCCAGCCAGCCGGTCAGAAGACAACCGTTCAGCGACGTGATCCGCACCAGCGGGCAGGTGCTTTCCGCGCCGGGCGACGAGCGCGTGATCGTGGCGGGCTCGGCGGGCATCGTGCTGTTCAGCGGCGCGGGCATTGCGGAAGGTTCGGAAGTGCGCGCCGGGGAAACGGTTTTTACGATCACGGGCGGCGCGCTGACCGGCAGCAACATCGACGCGCGGTTCCGGGAAGCGAAAACGAACTTCGACAAGGCGGAAGCGGAATACAACCGCGGCAAGGAGCTGGCGAAAACCAACATCATTTCGCAGAAGGAACTGCTGAACCTGCAAACGCAATACGAGAATGCGAAAACGAATTTCAACCTCGTGGCGAAAGATTATTCCGCAGGCGGGCAACGCATTTCTGCACCGGCGGGCGGATTCATCAAGAACATTCTCGTCACGCAGGGACAATACGTGGCCGAGGGCCAGCCCATCGCCACCATTTCACAAAATCGCAGGCTCGTGCTGCGCGTGGATGTTCCTTCCGCACAGTTTGAAAAGCTCGCCACGGTCACTGCCGCAAATTTCAAAATGGCGGGCGACGATGTGCTGTACAGCACAACCGATCTCAACGGCAAGCTGGTTTCATTCAGCAAAAGCATCGAAGGAAATTCCCCGTTTGTTTCGGTGACGTTCGGGATCGACAACAAAGGCGGAATTATCGCGGGATCGTTTACCGACGTTTACCTCAAAACAGGCAGCGTGCAGGACGCGCTCGTAGTGCCGGTTTCTGCCCTTATCGAAGAGCAGGAACATTTCTACGTGTACGTGCAGACGGCAGGCGAAAGTTTTGAAAAGCGCGAAGTGAAAACCGGCGCAACCGACGGCAGCAGCACACAAGTGCTTTCCGGAGTTGCCGAAGGCGAACGTGTCGTGACGAAAGGCGCCTACCAGGTGAAGTTAGCCACCCTATCGGGCGCGATGCCTGCGCACGGGCATGAGCATTGATCAACACCGGTAAATCAAAAAACGAAACATACGCTTATGCTCAATCGCATCATCGACAGCTCGCTCCGCAACCGCATCATCGTCATTGCGCTGTCTGCACTGCTGCTGGTCTTCGGCACGTACTCCACTTCGCAGATGGAAGTGGACGTATTCCCCGATCTCACGGCGCCGACGGTAACAGTCATCACGGAAGCGCACGGCATGGCCCCGGAAGAAGTGGAACGGCTGGTGACCTTCCCGGTCGAAGCCGCCGTGAACGGCGCCACGCAGGTACGGCGCGTCCGCTCGTCGACAGCGGCGGGTATTTCCATCGTGTGGGTGGAATTTGAATGGGGCACGGATATTTACCGCGCACGACAAATGGTGACGGAAAAGTTGACGACGGTTTCCGCGAAGTTGCCCGTGGGCGCAAACGCGCCGGTGCTGGCCCCCAACTCTTCCATCATGGGCGAGATCATGCTCATCAGCATCACGGCCGACAGCACGAGCCTGGTGGATTTACGAACGCTGGCCGACTGGAGCGTGCGCCCGCGCCTGATGGCGCTCAGCGGCGTTTCGCAGGTGGTGGTGATCGGCGGCGAGTATAAGCAGTACCAGGTCCTTGCCTCGCCGCAGCAGATGAAACATTACGGCGTTTCGCTTTCTGAATTGCTGAAAGCGGCGGAAGAATCGGGCACGAACGTTTCCGGCGGATTTATGAACGAGTACGGAAACGAATACGTGGTGCGCGGGCTGGCGCGGACAAACGACACCGCGGAGATCGGCAAGACCGTCGTGAAGATCGTCGACGGAAAGCCGGTTTCCATCAGCGACGTGGCGAACGTGCGCACCGGCACATCCGTGAAGATCGGCGACGGCTCGCGCAACGGCAGCCCGGCGGTCATCCTCACCGTGATGAAGCAGCCCGCCACCAACACGCTCGACCTGACGGATAAGATCGACACGGCGATGGCCGGCCTGGGCAAAAGTTTGCCGAAGGATGTAAAGATCAACACGCGCATTTTCCGGCAGGCCGATTTCATCAACGCATCGCTCGACAACATCAAAAAAGTGCTGCTGGAAGGTTCGCTGTTCGTCATCATTATTTTAATGCTGTTCCTGATGAACTGGAGGGCGACGATCATTTCGCTCATCGCAATTCCCGTTTCCCTGCTCGTCGCTTTCCTCACGCTGAAATGGCTCGGCTTTACGATCAACACGATGAGCCTGGGCGGAATGGCCATCGCGGTCGGCGATCTCGTGGACGACGCGATCATCGACGTGGAGAACGTGCTGAAACGGCTGAAAGAAAATGCGATGAAACCGCCGGAGGAACGACGGAACAAGCTGACCGTGATCTACGACGCGTCGGTGGAGATCCGTTCGTCCGTCATCAACGCCACCTTCATCATCATCGCTGCGTTCGTGCCGCTGTTCTTCCTGTCGGGCATGGAAGGCCGCCTGCTGGCCCCGCTCGGCATCGCGTTCATCGTGGCGCTGTTCGCTTCGCTCATCGTGGCGATCACGCTCACGCCGGTGCTGTGCAGCTTCCTGCTGACGAATGAACGGCGGCTGCAAAAGGAACACGCCGAAAGCCGGCTCGTGCGCAAGCTGAAAGCCGGGTACGACCGCCTGCTGCACAAAGCGCTGAAGTACCGGAATGCCGTGGTGATCTCCGCCGCAGTTCTGTTCATGGGCGCGCTCGCGCTGCTGCTCAACATCGGCCGCAGCTTCCTGCCGGAGTTCAACGAAGGCTCGCTGACGGTGAGCGTCGTTACGCTGCCCGGCACATCGCTGGAAGAAAGCAACAAGATCGGCGTGCAGGTGGAAAAGCTATTGCTGACCGTCCCGGAGATCAGGCAGACGACACGACGCACCGGCCGCGCGGAGCTGGACGAGCACGCACAAGGCGTGAACTCCTCGGAGATCGACGCGCCGTTCGAGCTGGACGAACGCGACCGCGAGGAGTTCATGCAGGACGTGCGCGACAAGCTCGCGGGAATTTCGGGTGCGAACATTACGCTGGGGCAACCGATCGGCCACCGCATCGACCACATGCTTTCCGGCACGCGCGCGAATATCGCGATCAAGATCTTCGGGAACGACCTGAACACGCTGAACAGCTTGTCGAAGCAGGTGAAGACGGCCATCGACAGCATCGACGGGCTGGTGGACGTGAATACGGAACAGCAGGTGGAAATTCCGCAGGTGCAGATCAGGGCCAACCGGGAAATGCTGCGCCGCTATGGCATCACGCCGGGGCAATTCGGCGAGTTCGTGGATGTCGCTTTTGCGGGGGAAAAAGTCGCCGACGTTTACGAAGAAGATAAAACGTTCGACCTCATCGTAAAGTTCAACGACGCGAACCGCGGGAAGATCGAAAACATGCGCAATACGCTGATCGATGCGCACGACGGCACGAAAATCCCGTTCAGCCACGTGGCAGAAATAAGTTCAGCCGCCGGGCCGAGCACGATCAACCGGGAGAACGTGCAGCGCAAAACCGTTGTATCGGTCAACGTAACCGGGCGCGATCAGAAAAGTGCCGTTGCCGACATCCGCGACAGTATTTCAAAGCATGTAACGTTTCCTGAGAACTACCGCATCGAGTACGGCGGGCAGTTCGAGGCCGAAGCGGAAGCCTCGCGCACGCTGCTCTTCGCTTCGCTGCTTTCGCTGCTCGTGATTTTTTTCCTTCTTTATCATGAGTTCAAAGAGGCGAAAACGGCGGGCATCATTCTCGTCAACCTTCCGCTGGCGCTCATCGGCGGCGTGCTCAGCCTGTCGCTCACGTCGGGCATCCTCAGCATCCCGGCGATCATCGGCTTCATCACGCTGTTCGGCATCGCCACGCGCAACGGCATCCTGCTCGTGTCGCATTACAAAACACTTCAGCAAAACGGGCTGAATTTGAAAGACACGATCATCCAGGGATCGAAAGACCGCCTCAGCCCGATCCTGATGACGGCGCTGACAGCCGGGCTGGCGCTCATCCCGCTGGCCATCGCCGGCGATCTGCCCGGCAACGAAATTCAAAGCCCGATGGCGAAGGTGATCCTCGGCGGCCTGCTCAGCAGCACGCTGCTCAACCTGTTTGTCGTTCCGGCCATTTATTACAAAGTCAATTCCAAAAAATAATTTCCATGCGGCATTTATTTTCCCTCACCTTCCTGTTGTTCTGCTTCGCGCGGATCAACGCGCAGCAACCGATCTCGCTTACCGATGCAGTTGCCCGCATGGACACGACGCACCCGGAATTGAAAGTGGCCGGCCAGCGCATCCAAAAGCAGCAGGAGCTCCGGCCCGCCGCCGTGAACCTGCCCAACCCGCAGCTGCTCTTCCAGGCGCCCACGGGAACCGAAATGCGCCCGAGCATTTTGTGGACGACGGAATTTCCGACCGTGTATGCGAAGCAGCGGCAGGTGCAGAACCGGCAGGTAGCGCTTTCGGAAACGGAACGGAAACTGAAGCTCCACGAGCTGCGCTACGAACTGGCAGGCTGGTATTATGAGATCCAATACCTCGACCGGCTGCTCGCGTTGATGCAGAAGCAGGACTCCGCCTACGCCCGCGTCGTGGAGCTGAATAAAACCCGCGCCACCGCCGGCGACCTGGACGCGCTGGAAAAAATGCAGGCCGAAACGGAGTACGCGCTTTACCACGCGCAATTATTGCAAACGCAGTCCCGCCGGAAGATCGCGCTCACGCTGTTCAACCGCATGATCGGCGCGCCGAACGATTCCGCGTTCACCTGCCCGCCGGGATTCAGCCCCGTTGCAATACCCGTTCCCGATACGCTGAACGTGGTGAATAACCCGAACACGCTGTACTACGATCAACAGCTCGCGATGGCGGAAGAACAGGTGAAGCTGGAAAAGAACCGCGCGCTGCCGGGGCTGATGGTCGGCTATTTCAACCAGGGGCCGGACAACACGACGTCGGCCTATTACCGGCTCAACTTCGGCGTTACGGTGCCGCTGTTCTTCTGGCAATACACGGCGCGGATCAAAGCGTCGAAGGAGCAGGTCGGCATCGCGCAGGGAGAGATCGAAGCGAGCGCGTTCAGCCTGCAGCTCGAATATGCGAAAGCCCGCCAGCTTCTTGCCGAAAGCCAGGCGATGCTGAGCTATTATTCGCAGAGTGGCGTGCTGCAATCAACCGAACTGCTGCGCAACGCGGAAGAAGGTTTTCGCACCGGGGACATCGGGCAGGTGGACTACCTGCGGCTGGTGGAAGAGGCGAATGCGCTGGAGCGCGGTTACATCGACAGCATTTTCAATTACAATAAAGCGGTTCTGTATATCCAGTTCCTGGATGGATTTGCGGGCTGATCGCAAGATCCGCGCTCTGTCATCCATGCCGGAATAAACTATTTCAACTTCTGCGCCGCGTTGAAACGTTCGGCCACGTTGTCCCAGTTCAGCACGTTGAACATCGCGTCCACGAAGTCGCCGCGCTTGTTTTTGTATTTCAGGTAATACGCGTGCTCCCACACGTCGATCACGAGCAGGGGAACCACGCCCCATTGCGTCATCTTTTCGTGGTTCTCGCATTGCAGGATCGTCAGCTTGCTGGTGTACGGCTGGTAGCCTAAGATTCCCCAGCCCACGCCGTCCACGTTCTTCGACGTTTCCGCGAGGTAGGCGTTCAGCTTATCCATCGTTCCGAAATCCTTTTCGATCTGTTTCAGCAATGCGCCGGAAGCAGTTGTTTTTTTATTCGTAAGGTTCGTCCAGAAAATCGAATGCAGGATGTGCGAGGAAAGGTGGTAGCTCAGTTTCTTCGTCCAGGAGTCGACGGTTTCCAGGTTGTTACTGTCGAGCGCGGTGCGGATCATTTGCATGTCCTTGTTCGCGCCTTTCACTGCACCGCCGTGGTGGTTCGCGTAATGCAGCTTCACCGTTTCCTCGTCCATATGCGGTTCGAGGAAATTCGTATTGTACGGCAGCGCCGGCTGGATGAAATTGCCCTCCGCATCGGAGAGTTTGTCGATGCCGTTGCTTTCGAGGTTCTGCGCGAACACCGAATTGGGCGGGAGCAGGCTGGCTGCCGTTAATACGGCCGACGTCTGAATAAATTTCTTGCGATCCATGAGCTGTTAAATTAGAACCGTTTTCAGCAGCAGCCCGATCAGCGCTGCCGCTATTACAATGTACGGCTCTTGCGCCTTTTTGACAAAAATCAGAACCGCCATCGACGCGACCGCAATAAGCGCCGTCGGCACGTCCGTTACCGAGCGCATCGCGATCACGATCACCGCGCCCACCAGCGCACCGATCACCGCCGCCGTGATGCCGTCGACGAACGCCTTGATGGATTGGTTCTTCGCGATCTTTTTAAAATACGGCGCGGGAATGATCGTGAGCAGGTAGCACGGCAGGAACGTCGCCGCAGACGCCACGCACGCGCCGGGAAATCCTGCCACGAGATAGCCGATGAAACCTACAGTGATCACTACCGGGCCCGGCGTAATCATGGCGACGGCCACCGCGTCGAGGAACGTGCGTTCGTCGAGCCAGTGGAATTGGTCGACCACGCCGCTGTGCAGGAACGGAACGATCGCCAGCCCGCTGCCGAACACGAACGCGCCGGCTTTGGCAAAGAACAGCGCGATCTGCCCGAGCGTGCCGTACTCGAATTGCCAGAAGCCCGTGCCCACCAGCAGCAGGCCATTGGCGGCGTTCCTTCGCGTCCAGCGCGGCGGCGCTTTGATGAGCATATACAGGCACCCGGCGACGATAAACACCGACAGCCACTCCGTTTCGGTGATGACCGTGACGGCGGCGGCGGCCAGGAAGAACAGCCACAGCAGCCAGCGTTCCCGGATCGCGCCCGTGTTGAGCTTGCTGATGGATTTGGTGGTGAGCTTGTAGGAGCTGATGGCGATGATGCCGATCACCGCCGCACTCACGCCGTAGAACACCGCCTGCATCCACGGCAGGCCGCCGTAGAGCTTGTACGCCATGCCCAACGCCACCACCATGCAGAACGACGGCAGCACGAACGCCAGCCCCGCCAGCGTAGCGCCGGGGATGCGGTAATGCACGAAGCCGATGTAAATGCCGAGCTGCGCCGCCAGCGGTCCGGGCGCGAGCTGGGCCAGCGCAAGCCCTTCCCTGTAATCGTCGTCGCTGAGCCACCGGCGTTTCTCCACGAGGTCGCGGTGCATATAGCCCACCAGCGCCACCGGGCCGCCGAAGCCGGTGGTGCCGAGCTTCAGGAAATAAAACACCAGGTCGCGGAGGGAGTAAGTGGTGGTGGTTTTTTCAGCAAGCGAAGATTCCATTTACGCTAAATTAATGTAAGGGGCCGTACAGTTGGTGCTTTATTTTTGGCAGCGGGATAATCCACTATCTACTCAGGCTGTCCAGAATTCAGGCTTAGAATTCTTTTGCGCCTTTTTGCAACATCACGAACAAAGCAGGGAGAAATTAAAATACGCCCCCTTCACCTCCCCACCACACTTACCACCCTCGCCACACGCCGCCCCTCCTGCACCACAACCAGCGTGTACATCCCTTCCGGCAACCGCGAAACATCCATCGTGACGCTCCCCAGGAAGAAATAAGTATCACAACGCCTGCCGCGCAGATCGTAGAGAATAGCTTCAGCCGGCGCCGTCCCGCGAACCGTAACCGTCAACGCAGAAGATGCAGGATTGGGATACACACGGATCGCTTCACCCACGCCGGGATTATCAAAAACACCCACCGTCGAATTACAGGTCGTGTACGACTGGAACTGGAAACGCGTGTGCGCCGGGAGATTGCCCGTGTTGTACGGATAAGGCGTGCCGATCCCCGGCCAGGCGGGAAGATAGGCTGGCGGGGCAGCGGCGAACAGTGAATTTTCCGGGAGGTTGTTCGTGCCGGTGGGCGTGATCGTTCCCTGGATGGCATTGCCGAATTCAAAATGCCCGGAGCCGGCCAGCGTGTAATTTCCCATGAAAGGCCCCGTGCCCGTCACCTCGTTGCCGGCGAAGTTTTGCTGGTCGCTTGCGGGATTGTTGCTCATCAGGATGCCGTACAATTCCGCGCGGTTGCGGAAGAACGTATTGTACGGACCGTTGATGCCGTGGGAAGCATCGATGACGATGTTCTGCGCGATGTTTCCTTCGAACAGGTTGGCATACGGGTAATTCCCGTGCAGCACGATGTCGCCCGCAGCGTTGTTCGGGAATGACGTCCAATACGGATCGACGGAATAATTGTACGCGAGCACGTTGCCGTTGGCGCCCGACTGCAGCAGCATGGAATGGCGCAGGTGACTGAACACGTTGTTTTCGGCAAGGCATTCCCCGCTCGTGTATTGGAGCACCACGCCGTAACCCTGCCCGCCGCTGCCGTATGCAAATGCATCGTGAAAGTAGCAGCCTTCGATGTGAATGTTCGAGCTGTAGGAAACCGTAACGTGGCCGAAGTTGCACATGCTGCTTTCCACCCCGCGCAGGTAACAATCCACGGCATAGGTGAAGCTGATGTTCGACGTTTGCGCAACTGTCGCATCCAGCCGTTCGATCTTGACGCATTCGAGCCCGCATCTTTTTTTCGGCACCATTTTCCGGAACCGCGGCGTGTCGATAAGCAGGTAGTCTTTCCGCAGCGGGTTTTCGAGCGTGAGCTGGTTGCCGTTCACCGCTTTCACCCGCACGATCTGCCCGACGCTTTTGTAGGCCCAGCTGGAAAACACCAGCGCGCTGTCGTCCTGGTAAAGGCGGAGCACGTCGCCGGGCAAAACGCCGCTGGCAGCCGAAGTAATAATTACGGTGTCGTTTTTAAACACGTCCTGCGCCAGCGTCCATTCCGTCGCCTGCAGGCTGCCGTTCACGGTGATGAGATCGTTGGCCGCGCCGCCGAGATCGAACAGCAGGATGCTCTGGTCGGAGCCCTGCCCGCGGAGGATGACACTGTCGGGCAGGTTGACGGTTGCGTTAAAAAGATAGCTGCCGGGCGGAAAAAAAATGACGCCGTAATTACCGCCGAGTTGTGCGATGGCCTGCTGGAGCGCGCTGTCATTCGGCGTTAGCCCGTCGCCGACACCGCCAACAGTGGTAATGTCGATCATTGTGGAAGGAGCAGCGATCGCAGCGGAAAGCCCCGCGACCGACCAGTCCACCGTGCGTGAGGCGGGAATGGTTTGTGCGGAAACGCCGGAGCAGAAGCCGGCGGAAATGAGTAAAAGAAAGAAGAAGAACTGGCGCATTGATTTTCTTACGTGAAGACTGAACAAGAGTTTCAACAAATATGCCATGCTTCTTACATCCTGCAACATAAGCGCCTGCATTTTTCACTTCTGAAAATTCTCCCGACCTTCTCGTGTCATTTCTTCACTTATGAAAATCGCCACCTACAACGTCAACGGCGTCAACGGCCGTCTTCCTGTCCTTCTCCGCTGGCTCGCGGAAGCCGCGCCCGATGTGGTCTGCCTGCAGGAACTCAAAGCGCCGCAGGAAAAATTCCCGCTGCAGGCGATCAATGACGCCGGATACAACGCCACCTGGCACGGGCAGAAAAGCTGGAACGGCGTGGCCATCCTCACGCGCAACATGCAGGCCCGCGAGATCCGCCGCGTGCTGCCGGGCGACCCGGAAGACAGCCACAGCCGCTACATCGAGGCGGAAGTGAACGGCATCATCATCGGCTGCCTTTACCTGCCGAACGGGAATCCCGCGCCCGGGCCGAAGTTCGATTACAAGCTGCGCTGGCTGGAACGCCTCACGATACACGCGGCGGAGCTGATGGCGGCGAAAATTCCTGTGGTGCTCACCGGCGACTTCAACGTGATCCCGGCGGAACAAGACGTGTACAAGCCGGAGCGCTGGGTGGACGACGCGCTGTTCCGCCCCGAAAGCCGCGACGCATTTCACAAGCTCGTTGCACAGGGATGGACGGATGCGATACGGAAACTTTACCCGGAAGAAACCATCTACACGTTCTGGGATTATTTCCGCAACGCCTACGGACGCAATGCGGGACTTCGCATCGATCATTTCCTGCTGAGCCCGCAGCTGAAAGATCGTCTCGTTGCAGCAGGCGTGGACCGCGAGGTGCGCGGGTGGGAAAAAACAAGCGACCACGCGCCGGTGTGGATAGAGTTAAAATAACGAAAAGAAAATTTTTAAAACGAAAAAACCCAAATCCCAAACCTTCCCGCCTGTCATTTGGAATTTGGCTTTTGAGTTTTGGGATTTTTAATGGCGACCTGGGCGTGCGCAAATCGAAAGGCCGGGTGGAAGATCCGAAGAAGAAAAAGTAATCGGATTTTTTGTATTCATTAAACCTTCCCCCATCTCCTCCGTCCAACGTCGCAGGAAATCCCGGCGCAGGTTCCCGTGAACCGGCCGCGGCTTTCCATCACCAACCATCCTCACACCCATGAAAAAATTACTTTTACTCTTCACGCTCGTGTTCGCCGGAATTGCCGTAAACGCACAGGTCATCGCGGAAAAAGATGTGCCGCAGGCCGTCCTTACCCAGTACAACAAAGATTTTCCGAACATCAAAGCGAAACGCTGGGAGCTGAACAAGAACATCAAACAATATGTCGCTGTACTGAACAACAGCGACGGCGTGGCGACGCGCGCGCGTTACAAAGATGACGGCACTAAAATCTGGTTCATCATGAACTACACGCCGAACCAGCTCCCGCCCAACGTTGCGGCGGCGACACTGGCCGCTTACCCGGGTTTCAGGCTCGACTGGGCCATGCAGGTGACAAACTTTACAAACAACACCGTGGCGTACGACCTGCGCCTGAGCAAAGCCGGTTACGTGCTTCACGCTTATGTGAACGCCGACGGCACGGTCATCACCGACGCGTCGAAATTGCCCGCGCAATTCAAGCTCGGCGACGAGCAGCCGAAATAACAGGAACTTTCACACCGCTGCTTTGAAAAAACCCTGCAGGAAATTCCTGCAGGGTTTTTTCAGCTTCACTTCACCAGGAAAAAAATATCCGTCTTCCAGTTCGAAGGATCTTTTTCCACGGTTGGGTCGGATAAATATTGCTCCATCACCAGTCCTTTCTGCAATCCTTTTTCCCGGGCGTAATCGTCCAGCTCCTGGTAAGCAGGCCGCATGGTTTCATAGCTCCCGGTATGACGCGTCGTAATCACTTTGGCGGCGGGCAAGGTTACTGTTTCAAACCCGGGAAGGCTCACATCCGCATCATCCACCTGGACCGCCGCCGCCAGTTCGGTGACCTTGTTCGCCTCGTCAACGGAATAATAGAACGCATACGGCGCATGTGTTGCGGCAATGCCCATTTTCCCGAGCGCCCCGTAGATCGCGCCGTACTGCTCGCCGAAAAAACGGCTGAGCTGGTCGAACGGCAATTTGTCTTTTTTGATGATGAAGGTCCGGGCAGGCCAGGCGGTCTCTTTTATTTCATGCGTTTTCGTTTCCATCGTTTTGTGTTTTAAAATGTATGACTGATTTGGCTGGAACAAATTTCACCCGCATGCCGCCGGCTATCAATGATCAAACCGGGCGGAGATTTTGATCCACGTCACTGATTTCACTTTTTGTACAGGCAAACCAACTGCCCGGAAATTTTATTCCTCCTCCCGCCTTCGTATCTTAGTTGAATGAAGAGCGCGGCACAGTCCCCCGGTGACCCTGGCAGCCTTCGGTTCAGCCGCCTGCCGGCTTACGCGGAATACCTGCTGAAGGACAAGACGGATGAGCTGGTGAAAGAACAGCTTCGCCTGGCGCGCGAGGTGGATTTTCCTTTGCTCAAACATTTAAGCTCCCTTTCGGAAGAGGAACTGTTCCAGGTTTCGGTCAAAAGCTCACGCGAGCTGCTCGGGTTCATGACCGAAAACCGGCTCGATGTATACATCAAACAATCGATCGAACGCTGGGTAAACAGCTACCTGCCGCTCATCACGCGCGACCAGATCCTGGCGGAAGACATCACGCTCGGGAACTACATCCGCAAAACAGCGTACGCGAAATTCATTCCCGGCTACACGCAGGACGTCCACGAAGCCATCGCGCTGCTCGGCGAGCTCGACGTTTTCATACAGCACGCGGAGCTGGCCTCCATCCGCACGGTGATGGTCATCCAGCAGGAAAAGATCAACGAGATCAACCGCGCGCTGAAGCAGAAAAAGGACCAGCTGCTGGAAGCGCAGGAGATCGCAGGGATCGGGAGTTTCGAGTGGGACGTTACCGGGCAGGGAAATTCGAGCTTCACGCAGCAGGTGTTCCGCATCTTCGAAATGGAGGAGACAAGCAACCTGGAAGATTTCCTCGGGTATGTTCACCCCGGCGACCGTGAACGGGTTGCGCGATCGGTACGTGAGGCGCTGGAAGGAAAAAATGAATACGACTGCGAATACCGTTACAGCAGGAACGGAATAAATAAAACGATCTGGTCGCGCGGCATCGTCGAGTTCCGCGATGGGAAGCCGGTGGTCATGAAAGGCACGGTCATGGACGTTACGTCGCGCAACGAAATGCTCGCGCGCCTGCAGCAGACGAGCGATGAGCTCGCGCGCCTGAACATTTCGCTGCTGGAGAAGAACAAAGAGCTGGAGCGCAACAACAAAGAGCTTTCCTCTTTCAGCTACATCGCCAGCCACGACCTGCAGGAGCCGCTGCGGAAAATACAAACGCTTTCCGGCCGCATCATGGAAAAGGAGCTCGCCACACTTTCCGGTTCAGGCCGCGACTATTTCGCGCGGATCCAGAAATCGGCTTCGCGCATGCAGCAGCTGATCAACGACCTGCTGCAGTTCTCGCATACGAACCTTTCCGTGAGCGCACCCGGGCCGGTCGATCTCGAAGCCCTGCTGGATGAGCTGCGCGCTGCATACGGGGAAGCCATCGCGGAAGGAAAAGCGAAGATCGAATCGGGCGGGCTGCCGGTGATCAGCGCGGTACAGTTCCAGGTGCGGCAGCTGTTCGACAACCTGCTCAGCAACGCCATCAAATACACCCGGCCGGGAATTGCTGCAGTGGTGCATGTGAATGCCGATTACGTAAGCGGGGAAACGCTCACCGCGCACGGGGCCGACGCGGGCCGGCAGTATTGCAGGATCAGCATTACCGACAACGGCATCGGGTTCGAGCAGGTTTACGCCGACAAGATCTTTGAAATGTTCCAGCGCCTCAACGGGAAGGACGAATTTCCGGGAACCGGCATCGGGCTGGCGATCTGCAAAAAGATCGCGGAAAACCACGGCGGGTTCATCATCGCGCAGGGCCGCCCGGGCGAAGGCGCGACGTTCGAAGTTTATTTCCCGGATGTCGCCACGCAGGAAAGCCAGGTGAAGAAACCCGTCATGGAATAGTCCCGCGCACCTGCTCGTTCTCGACAACGAATTCAATTCCTTCTTCCGCGTTGCCGTTGAGCACGATGTCGGCGCCCGCGATATCCTGCAGCGACAATGTAATGCACGCGCGCAAAGCCGCCGGGTCGATCTCGTCGCCGGCGCTCACCGGCGTTTCCGAAATGCCCACGCTAACCACCGCGGGAGAAAACGTCATCTCCTGCGCCGCCTCCAATTCGTTCCTCGATACGATCGCGTCGCTGCGGAAGATGGTGAAGATGATCGCCTCGCCGGTCTTGTTGAGCAGGATGATCGTGTCGTCGTCGCTGTCCTGTGAAAGCAGCACGAGCGAAATCGTTCCGCCCGATTTCACCGCTTCGATCGTTTCACCGCCGGTGACCGGGAGCTGCTGCGTCACCTGCCCGCGGAAATCTTCGGCCATCGCCACCATGCCGGTCGGAAATGAAAACGCATGTTTCGCTCCCGTCGCCAGCTCCGGCAGCACCGTCCACGCCACCGCAACCTGGTCAGCCGCATCGGCCGCGCCGGGCAAGCTTTCGGGCCCCTGGAAGATCACGATCTTGCTGTTGTTCTGGTCGCCGGAGTTATTGATGAAGTTCAGCTGGATGTCGGGCATGCAGTTGCGTTTGGTTGTATCTAAAGATTAACCTATTTCCCGGGCAACACAAATTTTTCCGCGGTTATTATTTAACAGAATGTTGGTGACCGGGAGGAAATGGTGAGGATTCAGACGCCGAAGGAAGAACGCACAATGCCAAACGAACAACACACAATGATCAAGTCCGATGCACATTAAACATTGGGCGTTTGGCATTGTTCATTCCTTTCAACACCAATTTTTCTGATGAACAATTCCCTTCACCATCCCGTGCTCACTTCCACTCCTATCGTCAGCTTCGGCATGTCGGTCGAAAATTCCGTCACGCCGGTTTCGAGGATCATATCGCTCAGTCTCCACGTCGCGAAAGCGCCCAGCCATTCGTTCCCCGCGCGCACCGTTGCGCCGTAATTGAGATCGCGCAAATAATTCAGCCCGACGATCTTTGTGCGGGAGCGGGCATTTCCTGCGATCGCGGAATACGTCGCGGTTTGTTCATCGATGAAAACGTTCGACGTGCGCAGTGCATAGCTTCCGCACACACCGGCGTCGATCCATTTTACGAAAGACGTTTCGCCTCCGAAACGAAACCGCCAGCCCAGTCCGAAAGTGAGGTCGTTCACCGTCACGCGTTCACGGACATGTTTTCCCTGCGTGAGCGGGAACACTTTGAATTTCTCCTGGTCGATGAAATTGTGGCTGAGCCGGTAACCGAAGTCGAGCACGAAACGCTGCCGTAGCATGGGACGCAGCTTCAGCACAAAACGAAACCCGGCGCCGGCGGAAAATGAATTCCACTTCACCGGGTAACCCGCGTATTGCGGACCGCTGATGAGCCCGGCATGCGCGATGCCGCTTCCTTCCCCGTCGATAAATGAAGGCCTGTAAGGTTTCTGCGGAAGCGCCGGAATAGGCGTAATGACCTGCGGCACCACGGGCGGAGCGGGAGAAGGAGAAGGCGCGGGAGGTGCAGGAGGCGCAGGCGCAACTCCACCGCCGCCATTTCCACCTCCGCCGGTTGAAGGAACACCGCCTCCACCGGGATTGGAAATCGGAGGTGCGGATGTATTTGTCGCCGTTGACGTTTGCGCAGGGGTAGATGAAACAGGCGGGGTGGATGCGCGCGGTGGCGGCGTGCTTTTCGGGTATGACGTGGGCGTTTGCGCCGGCGGCTGGTAAGCTACCGGCGACGTGGCGCGTTTGGACGGAATGTGGATGTAATACCCATCGAGGTAAACGCGCTTTTTAATGTCGATCCCTCTCCAGTTGCGCTGGCAGCCGCCGGCAAGCAGGAGCAGGAAAAGAAGAACGGCGGAAGCAACGCGCCGGGCGGCAGGAGACTGGAAAACCATGTAACAGGATATTGATGTGGTAGCGGTGCTCCATCCGGCTTGTTTAACGTTCAGGAGTATATAACAAGGAGACGGGGAAAAGATACGGCCGTTGCCTGCGGGAGATGCCGCGGAAAGAACGCACAATGCCAAACGAACAACGCACAATGATCAAGTCCGATGTACATTGAACATTGGGCGTTTGGCATTGTTCATTCCTTTCAACCGCAATTTTTCTGATGAACGGTTTCTTTCCCGGAAATTCTATTCCCCGTTTTGCGGACAAACTCCACGCTACTGTGGAAAATTTCCACATCGTCAAAATCCTAATTCCCTGTAAAACAATCAAAAACCGTTCGGGCACAATTGTTTCAGCACTTAAATCAGACAGAATTTTTGGGGGTGCTGTAAAAAGCTGAGAACATACCCACCGAACCTGATGCAGGCAATACTGACGCAGGGAAGGAAAATTCTTCAAAAGGGAGTCTCTTCGGAGACTCCTTTTTTACAACCGCTTATGGATTGCGACGTGCTCATCATCGGTGCCGGGGCTGCAGGACTTGCGGCGGCGCGCGAGCTTTGCAAACACGGGAGATCCGTGATCCTGCTCGAAGCGCGCAACCGCATCGGCGGGCGCATCTATACATGCCACGATCCCGATTTCCCCATCCCGCTCGAGCTCGGCGCCGAATTCATCCACGGCAAAGCGGCGCACACTACTTCCCTGCTGAAAGAATACGGTTTTTCACCGCAGCGCGTGAAAGGCGAAAGCTGGGAAATGAAAGACGGAAAATTCGCGCCGGGGAATAAGATTATAAGTCACCCGCTCCTGCTGCGCATGCGGCTGCGGCAGGTGAAGCAGGACATGAGCGTGGATGCTTTTCTCAGCCGGTACTTTGCGGATGAGCCGGAAGTGACCGAAGATGTAAAAAAATTCGTGGAAGGGTTCGAGACCGGTGATACGTCGCTCGCGGGCGTTTCGGGATTCAAAGAAGAATGGTCGGGATTTTCCATGCATAAGCAGTGGCGCATCGTGGGCGGCTACGGGCAGCTGGCGGATGCGCTGGCGGACGAATGCCGGGACCGCGGCTGCAAAATTTTCATGGAAAGCGTCGTGCACGAGATCCGCTGGAGGCGCGGGCATGCGGAAGTGTTCGTGAAGAACGGGAAACGGTACACGGCGAAAAAAGCGCTCATCACAATTCCGCTTGGCGTGCTGCAGGCGGAACCCGGCGTTAACGGTGCGATACTTTTTTCGCCGGGCCTGCCCGGGAAAGAAAATGCGCTCGCTTCCCTGGCGTTCGGCGCGGTCGTAAAATTGCTGTTCCTTTTCAGAACTGCATTCTGGGAAAACCGGCCGGCGGAAAAACGTTTTGGAAAAAGCAACCCTGGCAATCCCGCATTTTTATTTTCCCGTGAGCCCGTTCCCACGTGGTGGACACAGGCGCCGGAAAAAATTCCGCTCCTCACCGGCTGGCTTTCGGGCCCGGATGCTGCCGGCCTCGGCAAAGGCGACAGGCAGCGCATCTATCTCCATGCCGTACAATCGCTCGCTGCGATGTTCGGCGAAAGCATTCCCGCCATGGAAGCGAAACTGGCGGCATTCAAGATCGTGAACTGGAATGCCGATCCGTTCGTGCGCGGGTCGTACTCGTACGTCACGGTGAACGGGGAAGCTTACGCGCAGGCGGCAGGCGCGCCGGTGGAGGATACGTTGTTTTTTGCGGGCGAAGCGTTCGGCGGAGAAAGCGGGACGGGAACGGTGGAAGCGGCTCTGGCGAGCGGGAGCGGTACGGCGAAAAAAATGCTCGGCGGGAGCGAGGAATGACGTCTACGTTTTGTAGGCCGGCGTAACGGAGAGCAGCGCGAGAAAAACGATCGCCACACCGAAGCCGAACATCACTGCGCCGGCAAGCAACAGCCGCAGCAGGAACGACAATTTCCCGTACCCGGAAAGGTAGATCAGAAGCAGCGCAACCGGCGCAGCCAAAGCCGCAGCCACCTGTAAACCCCACGGCCAGCGCGCGATACCTTCGATAAAAAGCCCGATGATCGTCAGCAATGCCTGCAGCGCAAGAACGAACAGCATCCGCATCGTGGTCGATGATCCCATCCCGGAAATTTTTATTTAAAGCTACGTTTTTACAGGTAAACTATTTCACCCCGAAAAAAACAAGGATTCCTGCAGGACAATTTGCACGATAAGCGGCGCACCAACATTTCTTATGCCAGAAATTTGTGGCGAACTTTTCCCAATACCTCGTGCGTTGTCCACACCCGCTGTTAATAACCGTTTTCCCAAAATGCTGATTTTCATCAGGTTGGTTTTTGGTATGTTTTTCGGGCAATTTTTTTCGCCAATACCGATAACTCAACAACACCGAAAACACCGGAGGAATTTTATGAAAATCGAAGATATCAGGATCATGCGTGGTCCGAATAAATGGTCGAACTACCGACGTCAACTGATCGTAATGAAACTTGATATCGGCGAGCTGGAAAATGTGCCGACCAATAAGCTGGACGGGTTTGCCGACCGGCTCAACGCATTGATCCCTTCACTCCACGAACATCGCTGCTCCGAAGATCACCCGGGCGGTTTTCTGAAACGTGTGAAAGAAGGAACCTGGATCGGTCACGTCATCGAGCACATCGCGCTGGAGCTGCAAACGCTTGCAGGCATGGATTGCGGTTTCGGGCGCACGCGCAGCGCCGGGGCGCCGGGACTTTATTATGTCATCTTCTCCTACGAAGTTGAGAATGCCGGGGTCTACGCAGGGAAAGCGGCAGTGCGCGTGGCGGAAGCCGTGATCCGGAATGAACCGTATGCTGTCGAAGACGATATCGCGAAGCTGAAAACAATCTTCAAAAACGAAAGTCTCGGTCCCACCACCAAAGCGATCGTCGACGAAGCGGTGAAACGCGGCATCCCGTATAAACGCCTCGACAGGGGTTCCTTCGTGCAGCTGGGCTACGGCAAGAACCAGAAACGCGTGCGCGCCAGCATGACCAGCACCACGAGCTGCCTCGGCGTCGACCTTGCAGGCGATAAGGAACGCACGAAACGTCTCCTCGCGGATGCGTGCATTCCCGTGGCAGACAGCATTCTCGTCCGCCATGAGGACGAGCTCGACGAAGCCATCGAAGAAGTCGGTTTCCCGCTCGTGACAAAACCCGTCGACGGCAACCATGGCCGCGGCATCACCACCAACATCCGCACGAAAGAGCAGCTGGCGGAAGCGTTCAAACTTGCAAAAGAAGTTTCCTCCCCGGTAATGGTGGAAGCATTCGTCGGCGGCTTCGATTACCGTTTCCTGGTGATCAATTACAAGCTCGTCGCAGTCGCGAAACGCACGCCCGCCCTGGTCATCGGCGACGGGCACTCCACCATCGCGCAGCTGATCCGGGAAGTGAACGAGGATCCCGCGCGCGGCGAAGGCCACGAAAAAACGCTCACCACGATAAAAGTCGACAAGATCACCGAAGCCATTCTCGCAGCGAAAAATTATACGCAGGAAACGGTCCTCCCGCCGGGTGAGATCCTTTTCCTGAAGAACACCGCGAACCTGAGCACCGGCGGAACATCGCGCGACGTCACCGATCTCGTTCACCCGCACAACGTGCTGCTGGCCGAACGTGTGGCGCGCCTGCTCAACCTCGACATCTGCGGCATCGACATCGTCGCGAAAGACGTCAACATCCCGATCACCGCGGAGACCGGCGCAGTGCTCGAAGTGAATGCCTGCCCCGGCTTCCGCATGCACCTCTCGCCGTCGAAAGGCCTTGCGCGCAACGTAGCCGAGCCGGTGGTCGACATGCTTTTCCCGCAGGGAAGCGCGGCGCGCATTCCCATCGTCGCCATTACCGGCACGAACGGGAAGACCACCACCACGCGCCTCGTCGCACACCTGGCAGCCAGCGCCGGCCACAAAGTCGGCTTCACCACCACAGACGGCATTTACATCCGCAATGAAATGATCGCGCAGGGCGACTGCACCGGCCCTGTCAGCGCAGACGTTGTGCTCAACGATGCAACGGTCGATTTCGCGGTGCTGGAATGCGCACGCGGCGGAATACTCCGCGCAGGCCTGGCATTCGGGCAGTGCGACATCAGCATCATCACCAACATTTCCGAAGACCATCTCGGGCTCGACGGCATACAGACGCTGGATGAAATGGTCGAGGTAAAAGCGGTCCTCGCGCACAGCACGGCGAAGCACGGCTACTGCATCCTGAATGCCGACGACGATCACGTGTACGGCATCCGGCGCGATCTCGACTGCAACATCGCCCTGTTCAGCACGCGCGGGGACAACGAACGCGTCCGGTGGCATTGCGAAAACGGCGGCACCGCGGCGATCATCGAAAACGGCTATCTCACCCTCTGCAAAGGAAATTTCAAAACGCGGATCGGGAAGATCGCCGACATCCCGCTTTCGTTTTCCGGCAAATCGAGCAGCATGATCAAGAACATCGTGCCGGCCACGCTCGCGGGTTTTCTTTCCGGGTTTTCGCCGGAGCTGTTGCGCAGCGCGCTGGCCACGTTCATTCCTTCGCCGGCATTCACGCCCGGCCGCATGAACGTGTTCCACTTCAAAAAGTTCGACGTGATGCTCGACTATGCGCACAACGCCGGCGGCTTCGAGGAGCTGAAAGTTTTCCTCGAGCGTCACCCGGCCCCGGTCAAGATCGGCATCGTGACGGGCGTAGGCGATCGCAGGGACGAAGACATCCGCAACATCGGGAAATATGCCGCCCAGCTGTTCGACGAGATCATCATCCGCCACGACAAGGACCTGCGCGGGCGCACGAAAGAAGAAATGACCGCGCTGATCATGCAGGGCATACAGCAGGCCGATCCTTCCGTTCCCGTGTCGGTCATTTCCGACGAGCACGAAGCCATCCGGCATGCCATGGAAACTGCGCCGGAGCGCTCGCTCATCACCACGCTTACGGAAGATGTGCCGGGGAGCCTGGCGTTCCTGGGCGAAGCTTTGAAAAACGAGACCAGGGAAAAAGAAGTCCCGCTGAATTTTCCGTTGTCGAAAGCTTCATAAACAACCCGCTGTATGGTTCCGAAAGGCAAGCTGCTCATCATCGGGGGTGCGGAGGACAAAGGAGAAAATCATTCTCCCGCGATCCGTCATAAGAACAAAGAGTTCAAGCACTACGAGATACTCGGCGAGCTGCTTCCGCCCGACAGCCGGAAAGATCACCACATCGAAGTGATCACGACCGCTTCGTCGGAACCGATGGAAATGGGGCGGATGTACCAGAACGCTTTTCACAAGGCCGGCTTCAGCAACGTCAGCCACATCAGCATCGAGAACAAGAGAGAAGCGCGCAGCAAGGGTTTTATCAAACGGATCGAAAATTCCCACGCGGTGCTTTTCAGCGGCGGCGACCAGTTCAGGCTGGCCACCATCATCGGCGGGACGGAAGTGCTGGACGCGATCATCGCCAAATATTACGGCGACAGCGAATTCATCATCGCCGGGACCAGCGCGGGCGCCATGTGCATGTCGCGGCTGATGATCTACGGCGGCGACAGCAACGAAGCGCTGCTGCAGGGCGACGTGAAAATTTCGTCCGGCTTCGGCCTGATCGACAACTGCATCATCGATACGCACTTCGTCAAACGCGGGCGCTTCGGCAGGCTGGCGCTGGCGGTGACGATGAACCCGACATGCACGGGCATCGGCCTGGGAGAAGACACGGCGCTCATCATCCGGAAAGGCAACAATGCGGAATGCCGCGGCTCGGGCATGGTGATCATTATCGACGGGAAAGGCATACGGCATACGAACGTCGCTTACGCGGAAGAGCAGAAACCGGTGTGCGTGGAAAATCTCAGGGTGCACATCCTCGCCAAAGGAAACGGGTTCCGGCTGAAAGAGCGCGAATTCGTCCCTTCAAAGGAGGACCTGGAACAAGAAAAAAAATAACCATGCAGTTCGATCAGCCACTGTCCAGGGCAGACGTCGTCTCCGTGCTGGCAACCATCATCGGCTCGCTGGCGGCGTACCAGGTCGTTTTCTTTTTCCTGAAGCGCCGCGCGAAAGCCGATCATAACTTCGCGAAGCTGCTCCAGCAATACATTTATTTCCCCGGCCTCTTCCTCATCTTCGTGGTCAGCCTCATCGCTGCGCTCCCGTTCGCGCGTCATTACTTCAGCGACAGGATCACCGACATCGCGAAGCAGGCGCTGGTCATCCTGGCGATCGGCGGGATCACGATGCTCGTCATGCGCATCATGACGGTGTTCCGTGAAACCACGCTTCGCCGGTACAAATCGGAAAACCCGCATGATTTTACGATCCGCAAAGCCAAAACAAAATTCCAGCTCATCCAGCGCGTGCTCAACTTTCTCGTGATCACCGGCGGAATTTCAGCCGCGCTGATGACGTTCGAAAGCGTGCGGCAGGTCGGCGGAACGCTGCTGGCCTCCGCCGGCGTCATCGGCCTTGTGCTCGGATTCGCGGCGCAGAAAAGCCTGGGCACGCTCTTCGCGGGAATCCAGATCGCCATCTCCCAGCCCATCCGCACCGATGACACCGTGGTGGTGGAAGGACAATTCGGAACGATCGGGGAAATAACGCTGACGTATGTCGTGGTGAATACGTGGGACGGGCGCCGGCTCATCGTGCCGATCAATTATTTCCTGGAGGAAACATTCGAGAACTGGACGCGCGCGTCGCCGGAGGTAGTGGGCCAGGTGAAGGTCTATGCCGATTATTCCCTGCCCGTGGAAAAAGTGCGGCAGGAAGTGAAGCGCTGGATCGAAGCGTCGCCGCTGTGGGACAAGCGCACATGGGGATTCCTCGTCACCGACGCCACTGAAAAAACGATCCAGGTCCGCGTTACGATGAGCGCGAAGGATTCCGGCGATGCCTGGGACCTCCAATGCCACATCCGCGAAAAGCTCATCACGCACATCCGGCAGCAGTACCCGCATGCGCTTCCCCGCGCGCGCGTCGACATCCGGGAAAGCAGCAACGGAAAACCGAATTTCCGCGGGCTGCGCAACAAGCCCCCGCGGGAGAAAGACCGCAACGACGGCGAATGGCGCGAACGAAAACAAAGCGGATCCTGAGAGGCTGTTTTTAAAAATGATCTTTAAACACCCCGTGATTTGTGGACGATTTTCCACATTATTTGCCTTGCTTATTTTTTCATTTTATTGAAAATCAAAAAGATATTCGATTGGTATGTTTTTTTCAATTAGCGGGAAGTTCCCTCATGTTTGACCCTCGATAACATCTATGAAAAAATTAGCCGTGGCCATTCACGGAGGCGCCGGCGTCGATTCGGAATTCATCCGCGCAAATAAAGACGCGTACGACGACGCCCTCCAAACAGCCGCCGACATTGCTTACCAGTTGCTCAGCCGTGGTAAATCTTCCATCGACGCCGTAGAGGCCGCGGTGATGTCCATGGAAGACAACTTTCTCTTCAACTGCGGGCGGGGCTCGGCCCTGAACGGCGAAGGCCGCGTGGAAATGGACGCCGCCATCATGGAAGGCCGGGAGCTCCGCTCGGGCGCAGCCGCCATCGTGCGCAACGTCAAAAACCCGGTCGCCTTGTGCAGGATGATCATGGAAAACACGAAGCATAATTCGCTCGGCGGGGAAGGCGCGCTGGCGTATGCGAAAGAGATGGACCTCTCGCTGGAACCCGACATGTACTTCATCACCGTTCACCAGTACAACGAATTCATCGAGGAGAAGAAAAAAAACCTTTGCATCCTCGAGCAGGTCAGCGCCGGCGGAACAGTCGGGGCGGTCGCGCTGGACAAGAACGGCAACCTCGCGGCGGCAACGTCCACCGGCGGCACCGCGGCAACACGCGAAGGACGCATCGGCGACAGCGCCATGCCGGGTATCGGCTGTTACGCGAACAACAACACCTGCGCGGTCTGCGCAACGGGAACGGTGGAGCTCGTCATCGGCGGAACGGTTTCGCACGCGCTTTCATCCGTGATCGAATACACGCGCTGCAACGTGCAGGACGCCTGCGATTTCATCGTGCACAAACGCTCTAAGCCGGTAAAAGGAAACATCGGCGTGATCAGCCTCGACCCGAAAGGGAATTTCGGGATCGCGTTCAACAGCGAGCGCATGCCGCGCGCGTGGATCAGCACCGGCGAACGCATGCAGGTCATGATCTACCGGTAAAATTCATACGTCCACGTCGTCCGGAACGTGTTGCGATAGATGATCGCATCCCTCGTGGTGTGCCCGTTGTAGAAGCCGTGCAGCTCTTTCTGCATGCCGTTTTTGTAGTACACTTCCGACGACTCGGTGTAACCGGTATTCGTGAACGACATCCCTTTACGCATCTCGTTTCCGTTCGCCGAAGTTGAATACTCGATCGTGCTCGCCGAATAAAGCGCTTCGATTTTCCCACCGTACAATTCGGTCTTCACCTTTCTCGCCTGCTTATCGAAATACGACACCTCTTTGCTGTTGTATTCGGGTTTACTGAACGTGTGATGCAGTGTCGTGATGTTTCCTGCTTTATCATACGTATAGTTGAGCGTACCGGGGACGGGAAAATCGGAACGCGACTCGTGGATCACCAGGAGATAGCCGGAAGCCGGGTCATATTCATAGCTCCAGCCGTACGTGCGCGTCGCAACGCTGTCGACAATATGCGTTTTATTGTGGCTGATCTCTTCCCGGTAGTGGACCGTGGTCATGATCCTGTGCTCTCGTGTCAGCAGCTGTCCGCCCGGGTTCCAGGTAAAACGCATCGTTTCCTTTGTCCATCCGTGTGTCGTCGAATAGCTGAGCAGGTGGCCGGCATCGTCATACGTGTAGTTTTCCACGTAATTGTAATCTTCCTTCGGCAGCTCTCCTTCTGGTTCTATGATTTCGGGTTCCTCCCGTTCGCCCGGCAGCGCAGGCACCAGCGCCGAAAATTGCCGCATTGTCAGCAGCCCTTTTTCATTGAACGCCTGTGTAATGTCGATAACCGTTCCCCCGGTGACCGTTATTTTCGAGCTCGTCACATTTCCTTTCGCATCCGTTTTGTTCGAGCAGTTGTATGCCATGATGGTTTTGCCGGATGAATCCGTTTTTACCGCCGAGGTAATGTTCCCGTACACATCATACGTGTTTTTGATGCACCACTTCTGCTTCGAAGATCCCGCCCAGTTGTTATCGACGCATTCCGTGATCGACCTGATCTTCTTTTGCGCCCGCTCCTCTTTCGTGTACATGATGTGGATACGGCCCTCGGTCAGCAACGGTAAAAGCGGGCTGTGGTATTCCGGAACTGCGCTGATGCTCCTGAGCACGTGCTGCGCATCGTTCACCTGCGCGGAAGCCATGGCGGCGAGCAGGAAAAGCGCAACGGAGAAGTAGGTTTTTTTCATGGGAAAGGGTTCGTACGGCAAGTTACTGCAAAGCGTATGCCTTTTAAACGTTTGTTACCGGCTAATTGGGAAATGCGACATTACATTTGCCGGAATTTCAAAAACCATGCATATGAACTGGGACGATGACGATTTCGATTTTAACGAAGAGCTTTCCGACGAAGAACGCGAAGAGCTGGACCGCGAGATGCGTGAAGAAAAGGAGTATGTGAAAAACCACCCGCTGAACAAACAGGCCAGGGAAGTGTACGAAGTGGTGAATGCCATTGTCGGCAGCATGTCAGACGAAGGCCGCGATAGGGTCGGCGACCTGATGATGGATTCGGCCATGATGATCCGTGCCAAGCTGGCCGGCGCGCTGGGCTCGAAATCCTGGCTCATCTGCATGCAGAACGGGGCCATCATCCGCTTCCATGCCGAGCACCTCCGCCTTTCCAACCACAGCATGAGGGAATTCACGGACACCGGCAAAGACTACGCACAGCTGCTCCGCCGGGAAATGGAAACCTTCCGCGAACTTTTCCGGGAATGGGTGATCGAATTCCAGGCCTACGAAGACGACTTTGAAGACGACTGGGGATTGTTCACACGTAAATGATTCAACAATTCATCCGATAGCTATCGGATGAATTGTTGAATTTTTAATTGGTACAACCTATGTGGGAAGCTTGCGCGAATCCTCACATCTGCATATCTGCACATTTGCACATCATTGTTTCGGCGGATCTTTCTTCGAAGCCGCCGGAGTTTTTTCTTCCGTCTCCCGTTTCATCGCCATTTCCTCCATCAGCTTCAGGCCCAGCAGGCCGCTGATCGGGCCGTTCGGGGAATCCCCGTTGCCGCCGGTGATGAGCACTTCCGGGATGATCTTGATCTTGTCCTTACCGATCGCTTCGGTGACTTTGAGGCGGGTGAAATTGTCGCCGCCCATGGCCGTAACGGCGAGGCGATAAGCTTCGGCGGACGATTTACCGATGGCGAGCGTTTTTTCCGCTTCCGCGTTACCGGTAACGGTGATCTTTTCGGCTTCTGCGTTGGCGAGCGCTTTCACTTTTTCCGCTTCGGCATTCGCGAGGAGTTTGGTCCGTTCCGCTTCGGCCACCGACGTGACCTGCACGCGCTCGGCTTCGGCGTTCGCCTGGATCTTCACGCTGCTGGCTTCGCCTTCCGCTTTTTTCACGGCCGCATCCGCGACGCGGTTGGCGATCAATACGCCCTGGTCGGCTTTTACGATCTCCTTCTGGATATCGGCGATGGCGGTTTCTTTTTCCAGTGCCTGGCGCGTCATCTCGGCGCGCTTCTGCGTTTCGTAGGTCGTGTTCTGCTCTTCCGCGATCTTACGGTCGGTGAGCGTTTTCATGAGCGTCTCCGGCGGGTTGATGTCGCCGATCAGCGTGTCCACGCCGTACACGTTGTACTGCTCCAGCACGCGGCCGATGTGCTCGCGCGCGGAAGTCTGGCGCTCTTTCCGCGAGGTGAGGAACGTGATCACGTCGGAGTCCTGCGCGGAGTTGCGGAAGTAGTTGCCGATCGTCGGCTCGAGCACCTGGCTGACGAGGTTGTTCATGTTCCCGAAACGCGCGATGACTTTCGGGGCTTCGACCGTAGGGATGTGAATGATCTGCGAAACGTCGAGATTGAACGAGAAGCCGTCTTTGGAACGCACCGTGATCGTCGAAAGGTTCTTGTCGAGCTGGTGCGATTCGGAGCTGGCCGACGCCCAGTTGAGCACGAGGTTCGTGGTGGGCACGAGCTCCACTTTCATGATGTACGGGTTGACAGGATATTTGCCCGGCCCGAGCGGTTCCGCCCACACGCCCTTCTCGCCTTTGCTGACGATGTTGCCGTGCTTGAATTCCGAGCCGCTGAGGTCTTTCCCTTCCGTGCCGACGAATGAAATGACAACGCCGACGTGGCCGATCGGGATCTCCGTCATTTTCACCTGCTCCACCTGGATGAACCACGGGTTGAAATAATACGAACCCGCCAGCACGACCTGCGGCTGCAGGCCTTTGTTGCCGCTGTTGGCGAGGAATCGATCCGCGTCCTGGAAATTGTTGTGCCCTTCCACCTGTCGTCCCGCGATGTTCCCTTCGTCGATCGGTTTGCCGTCGAGCGTGGTCACGATGCCGACCATGTTTTCGGAAATGGATGTCATCCCGTAAAGCAGCACGTCGAACAGGTGCGTGTTGATACGGTATGTTCCCGCGGTGAGGATCGCGCTCTGCCGGCCTTTCCGTCCGCCGCCCGAGATGAAGGCTGCAGCGTCCTGGAACGAATCGCATTCCACTTTACGGGCAAGGATGTTCCCGGTTTCGAGCTCGCTGCCGTCTTTCGCAACAAACAGCCCGATCTTTCCTTCGGGAATAACCGTGAACGGCTGCTGCTTGATCTCGAACTGCCAGATCCATTTCCAGAAATAAATGCCCGGGGCGAGCGTCTGTGCCTGGAAACCGGCTTCCCCGTTCGCCGCGATGATGCGGCCGGGAGGAAGCTCTTTGTTCGCGCCGAACAGCACGAATTTTTTTGTGACGAGGCCGATCTTGTCTTCCGGGATGATGATAATGCCGAGGAGGCGAAAGACCACTTTGTAAAGGATGAGCAGGATAACGATCAGGCCCACCCACCAGTATTGCAGGAGGATTTCCATCGAGGTTTGGGTTAGAGCAACGAAAGTAAAACAAATCTCAAAGCTCAAACACACAAATTCCAAAGCTCAAAAAACAAATCCCAAAGCCGCTATGACTTTGGGATTTGTCTGTTTGAGTCTTTGATTTTTTATCAGATGTTTTCGATGCTCTCCAGTTTGATGCGTCCGCCGCCGTAGCCGGCAGTGCCGTAGATGCGCACTTTTTTGCCGAGGTCGATGATCGAGCCGTCGGGGGCGTGTATCTTGAAATCCGAAGGCTTGTAGTCTTTCGGGATATCCTCGATACGGCCGGGTGCGGTGCCGAACGCGATGTCGACCGGAACGGTCTTTTCGATGCCTTTTACTTCCAGGTTCAGGTAGAGGTCTTCGCCGAGCATGAGGAACATGGGGATCTCGAGCATGCCTTCTGCCACCACGAGCTGGTCTTCGAGCGTTTTGTCTTCGAAGTTGGCCGCCGTGATTTCCGTCGCCCCCAGCGTGGAATAGTCGAGCTTCACCGGGTCGAGCTTTTCGATCTCCTGGCACTGGATGGAAGTATAGCTGTCGGAAACAGAAAGTTCGCCGGTGATGCGGACGCGCTCGTTGAAGCCGATCGTATTGCCATTCTTGTCTTTGATCTGGAGATCGGCAGGAAGATAGCCTTCCTTCAGCTCCTTCATCGTGTTGTTGTCACTGCCGATCTTCACGCGCGCGATGAAATGCCGTCCGCCGGAGTATTGGGCTTCGCGCTCGTGCAGCTCGATCTGTGCGCTGCCGCCGGAAGAATAAGAAGTACTGGGAAGCGCCACGTAACCTTCGATGGTCACACGCTTGCGGTCGTACGCCTTGTCAGCCGCCATTTTCCAGTCCACAGCCGTGGCCGGTCCGTATTTGGCCAGCGAATCGGCCTTGTGCATGCTGTCGAAATACGCATTGGCTGCCGGGAGATCGTGTTCACCGGCTTTGCTTCCGCCGCAGGAGTTGAGGGCAAGAAAGCTGATCGCTACAGGAAGCGCGAGAATGAATCGTTTCATTGGTCTGGTCTTTTTTTGCAAACGTATGAAAAAATGGTTCTGGGAGCCGGGTTCTTGGTTCTGGGGGATAGAATTCAACCCAAGAACCAAGATCCCGGAATCCAGATCCTTCCCGGGTATAAAACAAAACATCCCGCCGGGGCGGGATGTTTCGTGGCAAACACATGAAACACATGTATAGAGGAAGAACGGCTTTCAGGAGAAAACTCGCCCTTCAGGAGTACGTGGCAATTACGCTTTAAAAGTTTTCGCGACCCGCACCACTTCCGAAGAACGGTGCTTTTTCTTTACGGAGCGGGTGCTTCCCTGATAAGCATCGCATGAACCACCGTTATGCTTGCAGGACGACAGCGATGAGATGATGAGGCCTGCTGCGAAGATGGTAGTGACGATTGCTTTCATGGGGCGATGCTCTTTTTGCGTTTCTGGTAATTAGGGAGGGAAAAGCACAAATTCCACATTCACTCCCTGAGTTTTTTTAGAAATTCCTTGTTTTATATTGATTTTCAATGAATTAAAATCGCATTTCTTTTCAAACCGTTTATTTTACTAGGTCTGCGAAAAATTATTCTTGATTTTCCTTATGGAAAAAGGGCTTTGCGCGCCCATGTAGGTAGACCCGCGTTTGCGTAAAAGCAAAATTGTCGTACATTGGGATTGGCAATTAGCAAACACACGAAAGTTTCACATGTAAATCCCAATTACGGTGCGATTACGCTTTCTCTGGCCTAAAAAGGAAACCCAGCTGAGCGACCAGGAGTTAATTGAGCAGTACAAGCGTACTTCCAATTCCTGGTATGCAGGCGAGCTGTTCCGGCGGTACACCCAGTTGATCACTGCAGTCTCTTACAATTACCTGCAGAACAACGTGGACACCGAAGATGCGGTAATGGAGGTCTTCGAGATCATCCTCCGCGATCTTCAGCACCACGAAGTGAACAACTTCAAAACGTGGGTGTACAGCGTCACCAAGCACCTCTGCCTTAAAAAGCTGAGGAAGGACAGCATGGAGGTCACGAATGTGGACCAGGCCCTCCACAACATGGCCGCCGACGAGTCGCCGAAAGTCGAGGCGATACGGCTGGAAGAACAACTCGAAAAGCTCAAAGATGCGCTCATCCGCCTCTCTGAGGAACAAAAGAAATGCATCGAGCTGTTCTACTTTAAAGAGAAAAGCTACAAAGAAGTATCAGATATCACGGGGTTCTCCGTCAATGAGGTCAAAAGCTACCTCCAGAACGGCAAACGCAACCTCAAAGGATACCTGGTCACCACCGAAGAATGACCGCCAAAGAGCTCAAACGGATCTTCCAGAACGGCGAGTGCCTGTCACTCGACACGATGCGGCTCTATAATGACGGTAAGCTGAACAAGAAAACCGTGCACGAGGTCGAGAAGCATCTTCTCGAATGCGGGCTTTGCGCCGCCGCCGTCGACGGCCTCACCACCCGCCGCATGGGCGAGATCAACAAGCTTTCTTCCCACATCCAGCGCCGCCTCGCGGTATATATGAATACGCCCCCGCGCGTATCGTTCTTCCGCCGCTTCGGCATGGCCATCGTTACCGGCGCGGTGCTCGTCACCGGCGGCGTCACCTGGTGGTACTTCGCGCAGAGCGAACGAAAAGACGCTCCGCAGCTTTCCGATACGGTACTGGTCCCCGCCAGCGACCCTTCGTTCATCCAGCCGCCCGGCAGTTCTTCCGTACAGCCCGCCGAGCGGCCCCACGATAACGGGGCCGTTATTGTTCCCGGTGAAACGGGCAGCAATGCAAAACTCGCCGACAATTCCGGCCACTCGCCCGCGCGCATGCAAAACCTGCCCGCCGACCAGCCCGGCTCGGCCAAAACATTAACCGTAAAACAGGAAGAGCCGGCCGACCCGCAGAGCACGCGCACGGAAGATCCCGGCAACACGGAAACAGCGCAGGGCCCCGACACGCGCAGCGCGGTGAATAAACTTCCGCTGCGCATCAAAAGCGTGCAGGTTTACCCGCCGGTGACCCACAGCGACAAAAACACGCGCAAGGAATCCAAAAACGGGCAGCTGGGCCGCAAGGACGGATCCGACGCTGCATTCAAGCTCGACGAGATGCCTTCCTTCCCGGGCGGCGACGCGGCGCTGCGCAGCTACATCACGAGCAACTTCAATCCCACGGCCGCCGACCGGGAAAAGCTGAAGCGCTATTCCACCGGCGTGCTCTTCGTGGTCAATTCCAGAACCGGCGCCATCTCCGCGCCTGAGCTTTCCTTCAGCATCTCTCCTGAAATTGACGCCGAGCTGCTCCGCGTGATCAACGCCATGCCCAGCTGGAACCCCGGCAAGAAACGCGGCGAAGTGGATGTGATGATCGGTATTACGTTCGAGTAAATTCCTTTTTCTTTTTCTTACCCTGCCCGATAAGCGATTCGTAACCGCGCCTGGCATTTTGCGCGGTTATTTCAGGCGCGTGTCAAAAACTTATCCAACGGTAGAAATCCCGGGCAAAGGGGCATCTAATTTTATGGGGAACACCAAACGGAATATTAACTTCTATTCTAACTCCCATGAAAAAGACACTTTTTTTACTCGGCGGCCTTGCGGCTGCGACTGTCTGTTATGCGCAATCGACCGTAACGGTTATCGGTGGCTCCTCGATCTCCAGTCCCACCAATGGCAGCCTTACCCGTATGGCTCCCGGCGGCGGCAATCCTTATGTCGACATCGGTCCAGGCACCGGCGGATCATTTTTGATCTCGAACACTTTTGGCACAGTAAATATCGGCCCGCAGATCAACTCTGACTGGTGTCATTTCACGACATCCAAGAACATGTTCGTCTTCAACAAGCCCTTGTGCTCAGCGAACGGCGTGCTGGGCAGCTACTTTGGAACGAACTTGTTGTTTCACACAGGCATGGCTTCCCCGGGCACGGGCGGCATATTGCGTATGACGATCAGCAATTCCACCGGCCATGTCGGTATTGGCACGGCAACGCCCAATGATCGTCTCGACGTGAATGGCGGCAACATCCGCATCAATGACAATAAGCTGTATTTCCGCGGGACCACCGACGTGAACCACGGCATCGGCTATAATGCGATCGGGTTTACGTCGGTGAATGGGCCGGTGTTGTTCGGCTGGAACGGCGGCCTGCTGGGATCATACACCGGAACTGCGGCGGCGGCGCTGCGCTGGGACAACAGCGGGAACGTGACGATCGGTTCGGCGACGGCGGCGACGGGCTCAAAGCTGACGGTTACGGGATCTTCAGCCGGCACGGACAACATGATCAACGTACTCGACAATACTGGCGCCACAAATTTCCGCGTGAAGGCGAACGGCTATGTCTACGCCCGCGACATTACGGTGCAGGTGGCCGCTTTCCCCGATTATGTTTTCGACACCACTTACCAGCTGATGCCGTTGCGCCAGCTCGGAACGTACGTTCGTACGGAACATCACCTCCCCGGCGTGCCTGCAGCTGCGACTGTGCAGCAGGAAGGCATGAGCGTCGGCCAGATGAACGTGCTGCTGATGGAAAAAGTGGAAGAACTCACGCTGTACGTAATTGACCTGCAGGCGCAGATCGATGCGATGCAACCGGAACAGAAATAAGTTCAACCCTAAAAATAACTACCATGAAAAAGTCAATGCTTTTTCTGCTGCCGCTATTAGCGGCCGCGGGGTTGAACGCGCAGCTGAACCTGCCGCCGGTGACTTTGAGTAATAGTTCATTCTCGATCTTTAATATGCAGACGATTAACACCGGAGATCCTACGAACCTTACTGTGGGGACAACCCAAACAAGCGGTTACGAATACATTTCCTCCCAGGCTATTCATATGCCACCTGCATTCCATGCCGGGGCTGTCACAAGTTCGACAGGTAAATTCAGGGCGCGGCTGCTTAACGAGGACCTCGAGGCAATGATCCTTTACCCGGCGCCGGACAACCTGAATGCAGTCCCTTTATTTTCCAAAGTTGAATTCGGGGTCGACCTGACGCCGCTCAACTTTGACGGACGGGTTAATGCATTCCTCGACGATGTGATCGACCCGACGACCGACCAGGTGAATTACAAACCCGGTACTGCCGCCTACACTGCCGCTTACCAGGCGCGTACCATCCTCAATCCGTACGACCCCGACCACATCAGCGTAGATGCAGTTTTCTTCCGGCCCGGCAGCCCGAACCAGAATCCAATTATCCGGTATGGCTTTTACTACAGGGATTTTGAAAATGCGCCTTGCCCGGACGGCTGGGCGCAGTTGAGCACCGACTGGGAGTGGCGCATTCGCTTTGCCCCCGATGAAGTCGGCACCTGGACGGGGTTCATCAACGTCTGGGTCGATGGAGCAATGCTTCCGCAAACGCGTTCTTTTTCGTTCAACGTAGTTGCCGGCACGAACCCGGGATATGTGACGGTGGATAATTCCAACAACCGTTATCTCAAGTTCAGCGGTGACGGAAGCACCTACTTCCCGGTTGGGGATGTTTACGGCTGGACCCTCAGCAACTGGGGTGTTACGGGAGGCCTGAACTACCAGCCGCCTTATGGGTACCCGGGCGACGGCTATCGCATGTTTTGCATGGACCACGGGGAAATGGAAACCTACCTTGACAAGCTGTCGGGGCAGGCCACGGGAGGAGGTGGAGGGAACGCCACACGGTTCGTTTTTACGACCTGGGGACTAGAGGTCGAGCGGGAAAAATTGAATAACTACGACACCCGGCAAATCGAGATGTGGGAGATGGACCGGTTTCTCGAAATGATGGAACAGCGAGGTGTATATTCCGTAATGTGCATCGGGGCTTCCGGGCTGCTGCACTGGGATGATCCGACACAAGACTTGGATGAAGCCGGTTATTCTGACCACTGGGACGGACATCCTTATGCCGACCAGTCTGTCGCAAATCCGTACAGTTCGATCCCGGATAATTTTGTTTTCACCGCGTGCAAAGGAATAGCAGGCATCGACGATCCGCGTGATTTTTTCACGCAACAGGTCTGCAAGGATTTTTACAAAAAGCAGCTTCGCTACATCGTATCCCGCTGGGGCTATTCTACAGCCATTTCCATGTGGGAGCTGCTGAACGAAGCCGACGCCAGCGGCGCGCATCCGAACGTGCTGGGGGTGGAAGAATTACCCTGGAATACGGTTCCTGGCTACGCGCAGGACATTATCAACTGGCACGATGAAATGTTGGGGTATATCCGGAACACACTGCATGACCCTCACCTGCGGACTTCATCGTTGCTGGGCTCGGATTATCATACCAGTCCCGCCGGGAACACCGGCAACCAGCTTTGGAGCCTCCCGAATATCGACGTGATTTCCGGGCACATTTATACACAGCATGAAAACGGCATTCGTTACGAGTCGCTGAATTATCTGCCGAGCGCATTCGCGCACGACAAGCCTGTTTTTATGGGCGAGGGCGATCCCTGGGATTTCAATTTGAGCGAAGAGGCATCGGATTGGGAAAACCATAATCGCCACTGGGCGTCTGCGATGTCAGGAAAATGCGTTTCGGGGCTCAACTGGAGCTGGGGTCATTATTCGCTCTATGAAAGGGCTCACAGTCCCTGGAATTATAACGATCCCAGCTCACCAGTTTTTGAAACGCCATTCGAAGGAGAATATGAAAACAATTACAAAGCCGTCCGAACATTCCTCGACATGATCGATTTCCAGAACTACGATTACGCGCCCGGGGTCTGTACCCAGCAAATCAGCGGCGCCGCTTCAGCGTTCGAAACATTTTACCTGCGAAATACCAATAACATGACGGTATACGGATGGACACATAACCGCTCGTTCAACCGGTTTACGGTTAACCAGTTCCTTAACACGTACTATGAAGGCTCCGTTCCCTATTATTCGACATCGCAGGTGCTCAACCTCTCACCGGCCAGCGGAGACCTTGCGCTGTGGAAGGACAATGATCCGCTGAACCCGGCAAATGGCGGGGCTTATAACCAGGACAACTACGTCGGGCTATTCGGCGCTGGAAATTATAATCCTGTTTACCTTACCAATTATTCCATCTTCGTTGAGAACCTGGATGCGGGCGCGGATTATAAGGTCGACTGGTACTGGACATGGGGAGCATCAGGGGGACAATATGCCGGGTATACTTCAAATACCATTAACGAACCGTGGAGCACCTGGATGTCGGGATCTACACTTTACTTCTCGCCGCCGCCCACCGGGAGCATAGGCGCTAACCATTACCCCGGCGACTGGGCCTTCGTCATCACGAAACTCCCGCCCCGTATGGCCGGCCCTGTACTTGCTCCCTCTGCCACGTTGCCGCTCACTGCACAACCCAACCCCTCGAACGGCATCTTCACGTTGCAATCGAGCCTTTCCGAAGCTCCCGCAACGATCGAAGTGCATGCCCTCGACGGACGGCTCGTGCTGCGCGAAGTGACCACCAAACTCGACGGCCATGCGCTCGACATGACAGCCGAGGCGCCGGGCGTTTATTTTGTAACGGTGAAACGCGACGGCCAATCCAACACGCTTAAGCTCGTGAAAACAGCACCCTGACCCCTGCTGCTTTTACGCAAAGCGCCTTCCCCGTTATGGAGAAGGCGCTTTTGTTTTAGAAGAGGAAGAAAACGTTCCTGCTTAAAGTACCACGTTATCGATCAGCCGCACGTTCCCGAGGTGCACCGCAACGCACAGCACCGCGTTGGTTGTTTGCCCCGGCTTCACCGGCTGCAGCGTTTCCGTATCGGCAACCTCCGCGTATTCCAGCTTCATCAACGGCTCGCGGGCGATCTCCGCGGCGACGAGCGCTTTGACGGCGGCGGCATCGAGCGCGGGCCAGGCTTCTTTTGCTTTGAACAAGGCTTTTGAAATGGCGGGCGCGGCTTTCCGTTCTTCCGGCGTAAGGCGCATGTTGCGCGAGGACATGGCCAACCCGTCGGCCTCCCGCACGATGGGGCAGCCGATGATTTCCACCGGCTGGCCGAGCATTTTCACCATTTTACGGATCACGGCGAGCTGCTGGAAATCTTTTTCGCCGAAATAGGCTTTGCAGGGGCCGACGGCGTCGAACAGCTTTTGCACGACCTGGATCACGCCGGCGAAGTGGCCGGGGCGGTGCGCGCCTTCCA
This sequence comes from uncultured Chryseobacterium sp., assembly GCA_966211705.1. Taxonomy (GTDB): domain Bacteria; phylum Bacteroidota; class Bacteroidia; order Palsa-965; family Palsa-965. Next base: position 128,307 of record CBIHOC010000005.1, on the reverse strand, counting down.
TCGGCTTATCGAGGCCCCCGAGGTCGATCTTCGGCCCAACTTCCTGGACGCCATCGGGATACATTTCGGAAACCTCCGGGAAAAAGAGGATGTCGCAGCCCGATTGTTCGAGCAGGACCGAATCTTTGCCGAGTGTCCGGGGATAGCCGGCTAGGTCGGCGGCGTTGTTGAACTGGGTGGGATTGACGAAAATGCTGACTACAACCAGCTGGTTTTCAGCGCTTGCCCGGCGAATGAGGGCGGCGTGGCCTTCGTGGAGGGCGCCCATGGTGGGGACAAAGCCGACGGACTTTCCGGCAGCCCGCTCACGGTCAAGTAGTTCCTGCAATTCGTGGCGCCGGGTGACCGTTTTCACGCGAAAAGGCTTGATTTTATTGCAAAATGTGACGGGCGGAAGGCGGCGAAACTACGGATTTTTGTTAATTCAGCGATTTTTTTTATTATTTTTGTATTCCTTTTGGAAAAGCTCCCAACCTACATATGAAAAAAGCCAGAGTTCTTTACGTATCGCAGGAGATCACCCCTTACCTGGATGAAACGCCAATGGGCCACATCGCCCGCTTCCTGCCCCAGGGAATACAAGAAAAAGGGAAAGAGATCAGAACCTTCATGCCGCGTTACGGCTGCATCAACGAGCGCCGCAACCAGCTGCACGAAGTGATCCGCCTTTCCGGGATGAACCTGATCATCAACGACACCGACCACCCGCTCATTATCAAGGTGGCTTCCATCCAGGCTGCGCGCATGCAGGTGTACTTTATCGACAACGAGGAGTATTTCCAGCGCAAGTTCATCCTCACCGACAAAAAAGGCGAACACTTCGCCGACAACGACGAACGGATGATTTTCTTCGCCCGCGGGGTGATCGAAACCGTTAAAAAGCTCGGGTGGGCTCCCGATATCGTGCATTGCCACGGCTGGTTTACCGGATTAATGCCGCTTTACCTGAAAAAAGCGTTCCGCGACAACCCACTTTTTGCCGAAACGCGCGTCATATACTCAGTTTATGACGACGAGTTCGAAAATCCGCTTCACAAAGACTTCCACAAGAAGGTCCTCCTCGAAGGAATTGACAAATCCGACGTGGATGCCATCGCTAAAACGCCTTCTTTCGCGAACCTCAACAAGCTGGCTATCGATTATTCGGACGCCGTCATCAAGGCTGCACCGAAAATCAACAGCGATGTGGATAAATACATTAAGAAATCCGGCAAAATGTCGCTCGATTTCAAAACCCGTGAAGAATATATCGCGGCTTATTCCGAATTTTACGACGCCGTTCTGGCTGAAGAGCCGATCCTCGTCGACTGATTTTATGAAATTCAACATATCCCGTGTCATCACGACAACTTTGTCCCGTACTTCCGGGACGAAGTTTTTTATAGTCGCTTCACTCCTGCTGCTCGCTTCCTGTAAAAAGGAAAGCGACATCGGCTCGGACGTTTTCCCGGAAGATGACAACCTCCAGCTGTCCGTGACGGACACCACGTCGATCATTGCCTATACCGTTCGCGAGGATTCCCTGCGCAGCGACGAGTCGCCGATCATACAGATCGGGACGCTGATGGATCCGCTCTTCGGCACGACCACTGCCGGGCTGTTCACGCAACTCAGCATCCCCAACAACCAGCTGAACATCGATTTCGGATCAACTGCCGTGCTCGATTCCTGCGCGCTCGGGCTGGCCTACGAATTCGACTACTACGGCGACACGCTTGAGCCGCAGACGTTCAACGTGTACCAGATGACGGAGGACATTTACAAGGACAGCGCGTATTATTCGAACCGGGCGAAACAGTATTACACGGGAGCTATCGGCTCCAAAACGGTCTTCCCCCGCCCGCGCACGTACGTCGGGCCCGATACGACCACGCCGCCGTACCTGCGCATTCCCATCGACATGGGTTTCGCCCAGCAGATCTTCAACCAGTCGGGCGGCTCCAACCTGGCGGATAATGCGGCATTCCTTCAATTCATGAAAGGCATTTACATCGCCTCTGAAAATTTCTCAGGAACAGCAGGCTCGCTCGTGCGCTTCAAGCCGCTCGACAGCCTGACAAGGCTCACGCTTTATTATCATGACGGCGCGGACCTGAAAACTTTTGATTTCGTCATCAATTCGACGACGGCGTACTACAGCTATTTCACGCATAGCTATTCATCCACCATTCTTAACCAGGTGAATAACCCAGGTCCGGGATATTTCGAAACCTACATCCAGGCCACTGCCGGGCTGAAAACGAAGATCGAATTCCCGTTCCTCGACGCGTGGAAAAATCTCGGCGATCCCATTGCCATCAACAAAGCCGAGCTGGTGATCAAAGCCGACCCGGGCACGGCAACCAGCGATCTGCCGATCAACAAGCAACTTTACCTCGTCTCCATCGACTCGGCCGGCGGCCAGCATTTGCTCATCGACATGTTCGAAAGCAGCGTGTATTACGGCGGAACGGTGAACACGACGACCAGCGAATACAAGATCAACCTTGCGCGGTATTTCCAGGACCTGGTGAGCGGGAACCAGGACAACAATGGTCTTTACCTGAAAGAGATCGACCCGGTTGCTTCAGGACGGCGGACGGTCATCGGCAGCCCGAATTCCACTACAGGCTACAAGATGTACCTGCGCCTCGTGTACACGAGAGTGAACTAAAAGACTAGGATGGAATTAATGAAGGATCGGAAAGAGGACAGGGACAGGGAGACGCTATTCTTTGATTTAATGCCGATTTCATAAAAAAGTCAAATCCGGGCGGGTGAAAGTTGCCGGTGTCGCTTTCCCCTTATTTTTGTGTGTTAAACCAGGCCGCATTTTTTCCGTCAAACACTTACAAGCATGTGTGGAATTGTCGCATACATCGGTAAACGCAACGCGTACCCGATCCTCATCAAAGGTCTTCACCGGCTCGAATACCGCGGCTATGACAGCGCCGGGGTGGCAATGATCAGCACGGGGCTGAACGTTTACAAGTGCAAAGGAAAAGTTGCCGACCTCGAGGAGTTCACCAGCGGGAAAGACACCGCGGGCACCATCGGCATCGGCCATACGCGCTGGGCCACGCACGGGGAGCCCAACGACGTCAATGCCCACCCGCATTATTCCGGGAGCCGCAAGATCGTGCTCATCCACAACGGCATCATCGAGAACTACGCGCCGCTCAAGGAGGAGATGCAGAAGCGCGGGCACAAGTTCGAGAGCGACACCGACACGGAAGTGCTCATCCACCTGATCGAAGACATCCAGGAGCGCGAAAAAGTGGACCTGCCCGAGGCGGTGCGCATCGCGCTCAACAACGTGGTCGGCGCTTACGCCATCGTCATCCTTTCGCACGAAGATCCCGACATCCTCATCGCGGCGAAAAAAAGCTCGCCGCTGGTGATCGGTGTGGGTGAAGAAGAATTTTTCGTCGCTTCCGACGCCACGCCGATCGTGGAATACACGAAGAACGTGGTGTACCTCGAAGACGAGGAAATTGCCGTGGTGAACCGTACCGGCAAGCTCCAGATCAAAACCATCCGCAACAAAGAGATCACGCCGTACATCCAGGAGCTGCAGCTCCAGCTGGAAGCCATCGAAAAAGGCGGCTTCGAGCATTTCATGCTGAAGGAGATCTACGAGCAGCCGCGCTCCATCAGGGACAGCATGCGCGGCCGCGTGAACGCCACGGAAGGCGTCATCGCGCTCGGCGGCATCCGCGATCACATCCAGAAATTCAAAAATGCCAACCGCGTGCTCATCGTGGGCTGCGGAACGTCGTGGCATGCCGGGCTTGTCGGGGAATATCTTTTCGAAGACATCGCGCGCATCCCGGTGGAAGTGGAATACGCTTCCGAATTCCGTTACCGCAATCCCGTCATTTACGAGAATGACGTGGTGATCGCCATTTCACAATCGGGCGAAACGGCGGATACGCTTGCCGCCATCGAGCTGGCCAAGTCGAAAGGCGCCACCATTTTCGGCGTGTGCAACGTGGTCGGTTCCACCATCCCGCGCACCACGCACGGCGGCTCTTACACGCACGCAGGCCCCGAGATCGGCGTGGCGTCGACGAAAGCGTTCACCGCACAGGTCACCGTGCTCACGATGATGGCGCTGCTGCTCGGCCACCGCCGCGGCACGATCACCGAACGCCATTACCACGAGCTGCTCAGCGAGCTCGAAGCCATTCCCGCGAAGGTCGAAAAGGTGCTGAAGCTGAACGACCAGATCAAGTACCTCGCGTCGATCTTCAAAGACGCGCGCAACTTCCTGTACCTCGGCCGCAGCTACACGTTCCCTGTTGCCCTGGAAGGCGCGCTGAAGCTGAAAGAAATTTCCTACATCCACGCCGAAGGTTATCCCGCCGCGGAAATGAAGCACGGCCCCATCGCGCTGATCGACGATGAAATGCCGGTGGTGGTGATCGCCACGAAAGGCGCATCGTATGAAAAAGTGGTGAGCAACATCCAGGAAGTGAAAGCGCGCAAAGGCAAGATCATCGCCGTCGTCACCGAAGGCGACACCGCGGTGAAAAAAATGGCCGATTACGTGATCGAAATTCCCGAGACCGACGAGAAGCTGGCGCCGCTGGTTTCCGTCGTGCCGCTGCAGCTGCTGGCCTACCACATCGCGGTCATGCGCGGCTGCAACGTCGACCAGCCGAGGAACCTGGCGAAGTCGGTGACGGTGGAATAACTTTTTTTTATAAACCTCGAAGGTCTCCCGTCCCCGATAGCTATCGGGATGCGTTGGAGACCTTCGAGGTTTATAAAAAGCGCTACTTCATCCACATAAAAACCTTCCCGTTCTGCTCGTAGCTGCGAAACGCTTCTTCGTCGGCGAAAACGATCGCGAAAAAATCGATGAGGCAGAGCAGCCCGCCACCGCCGAGTGTAACGGTGTACACGACCGGCATCCACGGCGCTGAGCCAAGGTAGATGCGGTGCGTGCCGAGGAAGCCGAAGGGGACGGGGAACGCGAGCAGGGCGGCGATCAGCTGTTTATTTTCTTCCCGGCCGGGAATGAGCATCGTTTCGTTCCGCGAATCGCCGGGGGAAAGAGCGAACGTGGAATCAGCCTGTAACGTGTCGGGGCAAGATGTGAAAAAAATTTTCGTGCCGGATGCATGACCGGAAACGACCATCATGCAAGTGCATACCAGGAAGAGGAGAAAATATTTCACGCCTGAAAGTTCGGAATTTCCGGGAAGGAACGAACTTAAAAACACTGCACCCTAAACTTGCGAATGAAATGACTGTTGCGATTACTGGCAGCATCTTCCGTCAGCACGATCCGGTTAAGGGTAAGAAGCCGGGGTGGTGAGGAGGCGAGGGTTAGGGCGGTAAAAAAACAAAAGCGGGAAACCGAAAGGCTTCCCGCTCCTGGTTGCAACGGTTCCGTTAATTCCCCCCGAAGCGGGCGTTGACGCCCAGCATGAGGTAATACGGGGGACCGATCGCGAATTCGGTGTTTACGCCGATGTTCGGTGTGAAGTAGTAGCGCATGCCGAAGATGGCCTGGGGCCACACGCGGCTGGTGAAGAGATCGTCGCCGAGGCCGGTGGTGTTTGCGTTGGTGTTGTACGACCAGAGCGTGATGCCTGCACGTGCGCCTGCATAGATGTCGAGGTCGTCGTTGTCGCCGAAGTGGAACAGGGCGCGCAGGCCGATGTTCTGCCGGGTAACGCCGACGTAATAATCGCCGACAACTGCATTTCCTGCAGAATCCGTGTAGCCGTTGAACTCAGCGCGGAAATTCTGGAAGTGATACGCTGCGCCGAGGCTGAAGCGATCGGTAATGCCGTAATCGAACATACCGTTCAAACCCGGTGTGGAGCGGGTTGTTGTTCCCTGCGCGTTGTCGATGGCGTCGATGACGAAGTTCATGGTAAGACCGGTGAGGCTGAACGAGCCGCCGGCAGTGAAGTTCATCTGGCCCTGGTACTTCTGCGCAGCTACCTGCGTGGGGAGAGATGCGAACACCAGCATGAGTGCGGTGGCCGCGAAAAACATTGTTTTTTTCATCGGGTTTAGGTTAGGTTCTAGGGTTTCAGGTTTAAATTACCGGGTAGCTTGCAAACGGCGTGCCACCTCATTCCAGTTGATCACGTTCCAGAAGGCTGCAATATAATCGGGACGGCGGTTCTGGTAGTTGAGGTAATAGGCATGCTCCCATACATCGAGGCCGAGAATGGGCGTGCCTTTTGTTTCTGCAATGTCCATCAGCGGGTTGTCCTGGTTGGGCGTAGAGCAAACCGCCAGCTTTTTATCCGCGCCGACGATGAGCCATGCCCAGCCGGAGCCGAAGCGCGTGGCGCCTGCGCCGGAGAATTGCTGTTTGAACGTATCGAAATTGCCGAAAGCCCCGTCGATGGCCGATGCAAGCTCTCCCGTGGGCGAACCGCCGCCCGTGGGCGCCATCACTTCCCAGAACAGGGAATGGTTGTAATGCCCGCCGCCGTTGTTGCGCACGGCAGCCGGGTATTTCGAAATGCCTGCGCAGATCTCCTCGATGGATTTGTTTTCCGCATCGGTGCCCGCAATGGCATTGTTCAGGTTGGTGATGTAAGCCTGGTGGTGCTTGGTGTGATGGATCTCCATGGTGCGCGCATCGACATGCGGTTCGAGCGCGTTATATGCGTATGGAAGCTTAGGTAGTTCGAATGCCATAAGAATGCTATTTAGGTGTGGAACTTCTGTTGACGAGTCAAATATAGCAAACCCGGATGAATGCATCTTTTCTCTAATTTAGCCGCGGAACCAACTGTCGAACCTGCCAAACCAATTATCGAACAATGAAACGCTTTCTTCTCCCCGCATTCGCACTGTCGCTCACGTTCGGATTCGCTTCCTGCACACCCTCCGCGGAAGACAGAAAAAACGACTCCCTCGCTTCCGACAGCCAGGCAAAAGACCTCGAACAGGACGCCAACTTTTTCATCGACTCCATGAACCGCGCCGATTCAATTGCACGGGCGGCACAGCAGGATTCGATGAAGTAGTTTTCGGAAAAACCCGGAGGATCCCGTTTGGCTGCACCAGGCGGGATTTTCTTTTGGGGACGAGTGGCTGTCGCAGGAAGATTTTTCGGGAGAAGTTTTTGCCGCAGAGACGCAGAGGGCGCAGAGTTCTGCCAAATGCTCCGCGAAGCTTTGACACACTGCAACCGCCAACCGCCAGCCGCCGCCGCTCTATGACCGAAGCAGCAATTCCTCCTGCAATCACTCCAGCGCTTTAACGGCCGCCTTCAGTCCTTCGTCGCCGGCATTCCATACCTGGAAATAGGCCGCGTCGCCCCAGATGCCGCGCGCAACGTTTGCTTTCATGTAACGGCGGATGATGTCGCCGGAACGTTTCAGCTGTGATTCATTCCGTTTTACACCATTCTTCTCCCCGATCGACGCGAGCTCGTTCAGCTGGGCATCTTCGACCCGGAACGTATTGCGGAAGGCAGGCAACCCTCCTGCTTCCAGTTCTGCGCGGTTCTCCTCGACGAAGCCGAGCGACCAGAGCGTGAACACGTTTTTGTAAAAGAGGTCGTTCAGGTAAGTCGAGCCGGTCGATGTATCGATGGGCACGAACACGTCGGGCATGATGCCGCCGCCGCCGTACACGATCTTTCCGCCGGGCGTTTTGAATTTCAGGGAATCGGGAAACTTGATGCTGTCGGCGCTGAGCAGCTCACCGTTCCTGTAACGGTCCTGCTCGTCGTGCGCATAAGCTTCGAGCCCTTTGTCGTACGGCTTCTGGATGCAGCGGCCGGTCGGTGTGTAATACCGCGCGATGGTGAGGCGGAACGCGGAGCCGTCCGACAATCGTTTTTCTTCCTGGACGAGTCCTTTCCCGAACGTACGCCGGCCGACGATCACGCCGCGGTCGTTATCCTGTACGGCGCCGGCAAGGATCTCGCTGGCGGAAGCGGAATTTTCATCCACGAGGATCGCCAGCGGCATTTTCTCGAGGCGGCCGCGCGTGGTGGCCATGATGCGCTCCTGCCCGTCGGCGCGTCCTTTCGTGTACACGATCAGCTTGCCTTCCGGCAGGAATTCGTCGGCGATGGACGTGGCTGCGTCGAGGAAGCCGCCGCCGTTGCCGCGCAGGTCGAGCACCAGCTTTTCCATGCCTTCGCCCAGCAAGGTGTTCGACGCTTTCACGAATTCCTCGTAGCTCGTTTCCGAAAAGCGGCTCAGGCGGATGTAGCCGACGCCGGGTGCCACCATGTAGGACACTTCCACGCTGTAGATCGGCACGCTGCCGCGCGTGATGTCGATGTCGATGAGCGGCCGCGAGGACGGGCGTTTCACGGCCACCTTCACTTTCGTGCCTTTCGGCCCGCGCAATTTTCCTTTGATGAATTTCTCGGTGGCGTTCGTGCCTACGAGCAGCGTATCGTTCGCTTTCACGATGCGGTCGCCCGTGCGCAATCCCGATTTTTCCGCGGGGCCCCCGGGGATCACCGCCATCACCACGAGCGTGTCCTGCACGATGTTGTATTCGATGCCGATGCCTTCGAAATTGCCCTGCAGGGGCTCGTTCATTTCTTTCGTTTGTTCGGCGGTGAAATAATCGGAATGCGGGTCGAGGTGCTGCAGCATCTGCGCGAGGGTGGCGTCGGTAAGCTCCGCGGTGTTCACGGAATCGACGTAGTTCGCCTGCACGTAGCCGAGCACGGCTTTGATCTTGTCGTACGACTGCCCCGGGTTCTCGGGGCTTCGGCGTCCGATCTTGTTGCCGACGAGCAGCCCGGCGGCGAGGGAAATTCCCACGATAAGAGGTAACCAGGTTGAAAGGCGTCGCATGATCAGGAGGTTTTGAGGGATTCGTAACGCACCACTTCCACTCCGAATTTCACGAGGAAATCCACGCCTTCATCCGTAGCGATGCCTTTGAACAGGGCGTAAGAATCTTTGTAGATCACCCGTTTGATGCCGGTCGTGTAAATGATGCGGGCGCAGGCGATGCAGGGCGAAAGCGTGACGTAAAGCGTGCAGCCTTCGATGGGCACGTTGTTCTTTGCGGCGTAGAGAATGGCGTTCTGCTCCGCGTGGAGCGCAAGCGAGCAGCTGCCTTTGCTGTCGCGGGGGCAACCCACGCCCGGCCATTCCAGGTCGCAGTTGTGCGTTCCGGCCGGGGGACCGTTGTAGCCGAGGGAAATGATGCGCGTGTCTTTCGTGAGGACCGCTCCTACCTTTGCCTTCACGCAGTGCGAACGCAGCGCGAGGTTGCCGGCAAGATCCATGTAGATCTCGTCGAAAGAGGGGCGGTGGGTGGTGATAATGCTCATAGCAACGCGCAGTGGCTGGGGTTAGTGGTCCCGAACGCCGGGAGCAGTCATTAAGAACTCTGGACTGCAAATTTCGGGTTTTTTGGCGAGGAAAAGGGCGGCTGAAGGAGGTTCTAACAGGATTTGGGAAATGAGGGAAGAAAACACGCGCTAAGTGCAATGTCATTAAGCTAAGGGAAATAGACCTATCCCTAACCCTTCGGCCACCCCGGCTTCCTACCCATTACCGCGTTCTTTTAACCGCAAAATGTCACGCTGCATCTTAACGTAATGACATGCGCTAAAGCGTTCTCCTGTTGAACCAAAATCGCCAGCTGCCGGGCGTTGATCCACACAAAAAAACAGTCCCCGCCGGAACCGGCAGGGACCATCGGGCCACCGGGTCCGAGGGGTTTGCCGACCTCTTCCCCGGGGCCTTGCCCTGGAACTACGGGTGCGCCGTAAAATGCAGCTGACGGAGCTCGTCGGACAGGCAGCCGGGGGTTACGGTCTGTGCCGAAAGGCAAAGTCCTCCCAGCGCGAGGATCGCGGTGAAAAGGGTTTTCATAAGAAGAAAAATTATACGATGTGTTTGCAAAACACCAGTGATGCCACTCGCCGGTTGTATTTCAAACGTATGTCATTAAATTGGCAATGGCAAAACAAAATTACCTGTCCGTTCCGGTTTCCAGCAGCCCGGTTTATCCGTAAAGCCCGGTAACGGTGCGGCTTTGAAACATACGTAATCCATTTTTCCATGAAACCGTCCCGTGATCTTTTCGACCTTGTCCGTTCGCTGACCAAAGCGGAGAAACGTTACGTCTCGCTTTTCCTTTCCACGAGCCTGCACGGCAGCAACAAGACCAGCCTGAAGCTGTTCAAAACGATCGGCAAAATGGAAACGTACGACGAGGCGCTCCTGAAAAAGCAGCTGGGCAAACCGTTCACAAAACGGCTTTCGGCGGAAAAGAACAAGCTGTACGAGCTGATCATGGAGAGCATGCTTTTTTATTACCGCGAGTCGCGCGTGGAAAAGCGGGCGATGCGCGCGCGCTATCATTTCGCCTTTCTTTTCGACAAATCGTTGCGCCCCCAGGCCTGGAAATATTTCCGCAAAGCAGCAGCGATCACCGAAGAATATGAAATGCTTTCGCTGCAGACTATTCTTGCTTATGCCGAAAACATCGAGGCCCGTCAAAGCTTCGACGGGGAAATGGATTTTTCGCTCGACCGTTATCTCGAAAAGAACCGCCGGCTGACGGAAAGCCTGCGCGACGACCTGCTGCTGCATACGCTGTACACCGCGCTCATCGACCTGGAGAACCGTTATGGCAATGTTCCGCCCGGGGGGAAAGCGAGGGCCGAGCTCGAGAAGATCATCCAGCATCCGCTGATGGACCCGGCATATGAGCTTCACGTGCTCACGTCGCAGGTCACCCGCGCGGAGATCCGTGCGCTGTATTTCGGGATAACCGCGCAGCACCGCGACGCGCACGACGCCTACCACGAGCTGGTGCTCCTGATGGAACGGTCGCCGACCTACATGGACCGGCTGTACGGCCTGTACTGCAACGCGCTCACCTGCCAGCTGATCCACAAGATCCTGACGCGGGAATACAGCGGGGTGGACAAGCTCACCGGCAAGCTTCGCCAGGCGATCCGATCGATACCGAAATATATTCCCGCCGACCTGGCCTACATCGAGCTGTTCGGCGTGCAGCAGTACGAGCTGATCATGTATAAAAATCTTGCCGATACGGGGAAGGGCGCCGCTCTTCTCGTGCAGGCGGAAAAGAGTTTCGTAAACTATCGCGCGCAGATGCGGGATACGCTGCTGATGAGCTTTCTTTTTCTTTTCGGCGCCTACCACTATTATCTCGGCAACCTGAAAAAAGCGCTGGCGCATTTCAACGACCTGACCGATACCACGGGTACGGATGTCGTTCAGAATTTCCAGTGCATGGTGCGCCTCGTGAAGCTGCTGCTGCACTACGACCTCGGGCACACCGACCTGCTCGGCAGCCTCGCCGGTTCCGCGTCACGCCTGCTCGCCCGGCATGAACGGCTCGGCGCGTTTGAAAAACAGCTGCTGGCGTTCTTCCGCAAATCGCCCGACATTAACGACAAAGCGCAGTTGCGTGCCTTGCGCGACCTGGTCGGCCGCCTTGCACCGGGCCATTACAGCTACGGCGCGTGGTGCGATTTCGATTTTGAAGCCTGGGCGGAAAGCCGGCTGAGCGGGAAGCCCCTTTACGAGGTGATCCGCAGGCAATCGAAACTTTCGGGGTAGGGCGGGGACAAGTTGGCGCCGGAATCGGGATGAGGCGAACCTGCGCCGCTTTTTGCCAACCCGCGGGGAATTGGTATTTTCGCTTCCCTTTTAGATCTGCTGAAATGCCCGAATGGCGGAATCGGTAGACGCGATGGTCTCAAACACCATTGTCTTCACGGACATGCCGGTTCGACTCCGGCTTCGGGTACAATGAAGCAGAAAAGGTCATGAGAAATCTTCATGACCTTTTTGCTTTTTCGGGCTGATCTTTTCTACTTCGTTCGATTTCCTTCTTTCATTTTAGGATTAAGTTCAATCAGAAAACTACAATTGAGGCAGCACAGAAATTTTTGCCGGCATTGGTTTGGCAAAAGCGGGGCTTTTATACCAATTTGAGCATTGGAATTCTATAGAACATTTCTATTAAATTGCACATTGGTACTTCGATTTCTCCATCTTCGCCAAACCTCAAAACATGAATTGCACAAACCTGGAAAATTGAGAATAGCATGAAAAAAAAGTTATTAAGAAATATAGGATGGATTGCATTGATAGCAGTTTGGAGTTTTTTAGCCGGGGCATACTTTCATCTCGGGTGGGTACGCAACCATTCTATGAGTTACTTAAAGGGATTCATAATAGGCGGTATAGGCGTTTGGATTGTCTTTTCCCTCATGGGGATTTTTGTGTACCGATTTGCAAAAACCAACGGGAACCAGGATCCTGCAAAACTTGCTCTGGGCGTAGTGAGTTTCTTTACTGTCTGTTTCTTACTCATTGCCTGGGTGAAGTATGACGACGTACAAAAAGACAAGTTCATTGACGATATTGAATACAGTTTTATTCTTCATTACAAAAACAAGGCCCAGGTAAAAGAAATAGAAATTGATGCTCTGGATCGGGAACTTAAACAAATGTATTCAGGTATTCATTCTGAATTACGACGACATCCCCAACTGGAGCAACTGATGCAGCTAAAAACCGCCGATGCCGTTTTTGAGGAAAATACTGTTATTGCAGAATTATGCATTAGTTTAATGGAATTACACCGGGAAATGGGTTACCCTCCTCCCGCAGGTATGGAGGAATTATTCAAATAAGAAAAACTAACTATAACAACATACTTGCGCAAGCCGTCGGACAGCCCCTTCTTCAAAGTCGGGGGATGGCAAACCAGGGATTTTATTAAACCGTCTTGTTAACTTATCCTTCGTGTTTCGATCCTCTTCAAATTCTTCAAAAAGTTTGACATCCGGAACCTTCGGGTACTTGATCGAACAGCAGAGATTCCTCTCTGCTGTTTTTTTTGAAGCGTATGGCATCGGTTTATATTTTACACAATACGGATTCAGGCAAGTATTATATCGGGAGCTGCCCTGATCTTGTTTCAAGGCTGGAACAACATAAGAACAGAACTTTTAAAGCTTGTTACACATCTGTGGCAACCGGGAGCTTTTCCTGGATATCAGCGAGCTTGAATACAAGCAGGCGCGATCAATTGAAGCGCACATTAAACGGATGAAAAGCAGAACCTATATTTTGAACCTGGGCAGGTACCCGGAAATGCGCACAAAACTGAAAGAGCTGTATAAGTAAGGTGGCGGACCCGATAGCTATCGGGATGGTAGACGCGCTGGTCTCAGACACCTGTGAGCTAACACTCGTACCGGTTCGACCCGATAGCTATCGGGTCCGGCTTCGGGTACAATGTCGAACTTTGTTCGAAAATGTCAATTGGCGTTGCTAATTGACATTTTTTTGTTTTTGATCGTAAATAATGGCTCACCTGGTTCGACTCCCTTTCGATTCATCTGAATTAAATTATAAATTAGTATTGAACCTCGCTTTCGATTTGGTGTATTAAGGACAAAACGAATAATTTGATGAAATCCCTGTTGCTTATAGTTTTTTGTTTGCTTTCAGGTATGATGCGCAGTCAACCGGGTTGTGATTACCCCCATAAGGGAAATTACCTGGTAATTACTTATTCTAAAAATTCGCCACTTACTCATTCCCTGTACAACGGCCAATATTTAAAATGCGATACCCTTTTCACTGATGCTTTCCCTGCTCTTCTAAACATACCCCTCAATCAGGATGACACAATAAAGCTGAATATAGTTTCGGATAAAGTGAAAGTAAATTTATTTCTTACAAATGGGAACTTACTTCGCATAGATCAACCTGCTTATTATTTTATTTATGGTATACCGGAGCGGAGCGGAACCTACATTGTCAACGTAACAACTAAAAAAAGAGATGACTTTGACAATCTTTGCGGTTTCGATATTACACCTGAAATGTGGGTGTCGATTTCTTCGGACTACGACTCAACTCTTACGAATTCCGGAAAAAGAACAAAAGACAAAGGTGAAAAAATAACTAAGCCCGGAACTTACAAAGACACAACAATTAAGCACACTCAAAAAATTAAACCTGAAGGTGATGTATTGAAAAAAGAGAAATCAGATTCAATTGTTTCATGCGATTGCATTGAAATCAGAAATGAGATGTATGTCTTAAAAAAAGATCCCTCACAAGCATTTTCAGGAAAATGTCAGTCCGGAGCTATCGTAAAAGAATTTTCCAGGGGGCGGCTTCGAAAAACAGTCGATGATTCTCCAGTGTTCACGAAAGGGAGAGTGGAAACAGAATATTACCGGTCCAAACAAGTAGAAGCGATGTATTACGAAAATGGGAAGATCCGGCAAAAGACCATTAAACGTAGTAAAACTATCTTTCGTAAAAGGAAATGTACCCAATACCTTTGGGACGAAACAGGTAAAAAATCCAAAAACCATTGTAAGTTGCGATACATATGATTTAGGAAAAACGGGAGGCATGACATTAATCGCAGAAAATTTATCCGCGGGGGTGTACTATATTCAAATCAAAGGGAAAGACGTATCGATGACGAAGCCTGTTGTTATTTCACATTGAGGTCTATCGAATTTATGCCTGTAGACGGGTGCCAGGTTTTTGCTTTTGCTGCGTTTTTGCCAGTGCAGAACGATTTTAATTTCCGGGCACAACACGAAAAATGGCCCGTTTTCAACGTGAAAACGAGCCATTTTGTGTTTACTGAAAGAATGAACGAAGGGATCTACTCTCCCGTCGTAAAACTTTTCCCCAACCGCTTTTTCCCGCGCTTCAATTTCCTGAACGCAAGTATCTCGGCGTGCGAATACACTTTGTTGCGCCCCTCCTTATGCGATTTGATGAGGCCGCGTTTCTCGTATTGGATCAGCGTGGCGGGAGTGATCTTCAGCATTTTTAAAACGTCGCTGCTGTAAATCTTATCCTTCACTTCCCGCGCGGGCGTTTGCCTGGCAGCGCTGCCGGCAGCGCCGCCTTTGAGCATTCTTAATTCCCGGCGGATGGCGCGGAGCTCTTTCAGCATCAGGCTGAAAACTTTAAAGTCTACGATGAAACGTGTCTTCATAGTGCGTTTATTTTGGGTCAGGGCGCAAAATACGAAAAGTGTGCAACTCCGCTAACCGCCGTGCGGATGGTTCATCCATTGCGAAGGCATCGTTTTGTTTCCCCGCGTTGGATGCCGTCAATCGCCATAATTTTCCCGGATTCCCTGGTCAACGTCTTCCGTTAATTATTAGGGTATGATTTCACCCCCGAATTATAAAAACTCAACCCGGTTACAAAAAGTTATTTTCTGGTAGCAATATTCCATCATCCGGGGAATAGGTTTACGGTTACAAATCATGCGGTTATTCAACACCGCTTAACCCTGTAATAAACAAACCCACAACCTATGCTAAAGAAGTACAGAAGAGGACTACGTGTCCTTTCGACGACGGCGATGATGGTCGCAGCGTCAACCCTCGGCGGGCACCTGGAGGCGCAAACGTACATGAACGTCTTAAATGACACATATCATGACGATGCGCTGGTCGACATGCAATACAATATTACGCATCTGAGACCGGAGGCTGTTTTTAAGCTCGGCGACGGGTTCAACGTGCTCAGCTTCGACGAGAATACCGGATCGGTATTCAGCTCAAAATTCGTCATCGCCAGCGGCAAAAAGATCACACCGAAATGCATCGCACAGGCTGCTACGCAGTGTTTCGTTTTTTCCGAAGATGCGACCAATATTTACTACACTTCGCTCAATACGGCTACCGGGGCAATTGCTTATACAAAATCGGTGCCCCGGACGATTTTCGCTTATGGAACCAATCTTTCACCGGTAGACGCTGAGTATGATGGTTCCGGGTTCCTTTATGCCTTGTTCAGCTTAACGCATGTAAGTGGTGCCCAGAATGTAATGTGGTTCAAAATTAATGTCAACACCGGTGCGATTGTAGGAAGATGTTCATATGGAATAAATCTTTATGATTTTATACCGAATGATATCGAGTACGCCTATTTTTCCGGCAGTGATCATATTTACATATCCGGCATCGGACGTGTACATAATCCGGCGAACCCATATAAACCCGTGCTGTTGAGAACTACCGGCTTTGGAGCACCGAATTCTTTCGAATTTTCAGTACCGAACAGCACGGGCCGCAGCACGTATGTGAATTACCGCAACGGCTTCGTTTTTCTTGTAAGCGACAGCTATCATGCCAGCATTACGGCGGCAGGACCGCTTTCTGTGCTGCGTTTAACCGATAACAACAATGGCACAATGACACTGAACAGTCAACACCACTATGACACACCCGGCGCTACTTTTTTCATCCATGACGTGCAGGAAGAATACGGTGTGCTGATCGCATCGGGTGAATTGCCCAACTTTCTTGTGGGAGGCCCTACCGCACCGCGAAATTTTCTGTTTAATACGCTGATCAATACACCCATGATGAGTGAATACACGCTCGGGGGGAACATCAATATCCGGACCATATACTCCGGTATTTCATTGCGCATGTTCAGCGTGGCCAAAGAAAACAATACAGCATTGTCTATGTACGATATGCGTACGGATGTGAATGCGACAACACTTCCGGCTTCAATTCCATGCGAGAATTTACTCCCACTTTCCAATCCTCATATCGCTGTGAGCATGACATCCCCTGTAATTGAGCACAAGCTACCCAGTGCATGGGAGGCAAGTGTGTCTACTGTCGATAGCTATAAAACTTATACCCGGGTGAATGGCTGTGAAAATACCCGCCAGGCCGGTCCCGCCGGCGATGAAACGCCCGACGCACCGGAAATGCAGTATTACCCGAACCCGGCCGACGGTATCGTGCACATCGAGAACATCGAAGCTGTCACACGCATCCGCCTCTATGATACGGAAGGCCGCCTGCTGCTCGACCGCGCGCTGGAGCCCGGCACGCGTTCGACGGAAATCGACCTGGCCCCGCTGGCACCCGGTCTTTATCTGCTCGAAACCGAACAGAACGGCGAACGCACCCGTGCCAAGCTGATCCGGAAATAATACCTGTCGACATCAACGCTGAAAATTTTGCAGACGGCATTTACCTCTACCAGGTGATCCGGGACAACAAGATGATCGGCAACGGCAAGATGGTCGTCAGCCATTAAACAATAACAGCATAACCCCTCCACCGAAGTCCGGGTAACACCGGGCTTCGGTTTTTTTATTGCACGTGAAATGAGAATTGATCCAACGTACAGAACGTGCGTGCTCAGGTTTTCAGGCGTCCGAGCACTTCCACTTTTTTCCTGCGGCTGGCTTCGAAGCTGGCTCCGTTCACCATCTGGATGATAAACGGCGAGCCTTTGCTGTACTGGCGGATGTGGAGCGTGCTGACGATGATGCTTTTGTGGATGCGGATGAAATGGTCGAAACCGGAAAAATATTCTTCAAACTCTTTCAGCGTTTTCGACGTGGTGAACTTGCATCCTTCGAGCGTGTGCACGGTGCTGTAGTTGACGTCGCCCTCGATGTAAAGGATATCCCTGATGCTGATCAGCCGGACGACATCCTTTACGTGCACGGCAATCTTTTTGTCCTTTACTTCCGGGTCGACGCTTTGCAGGAGGTTGACGACCTGCATGTGGCCCTGTGCCCGGTTCTCGAACTTCCGCTGCGCTTTCCGGGCGGCGTCCTTCAGCTGCGCGATGTCGACGGGTTTGAGCAGGTAATCGAGGGCGCTGAATTTGATCGCGTTAATCGCGTACTGGTCGTAGCTGGTGACGAAGATCACGTCGAACGGAAGCGGGTCGAATTTCTTCAGGAGCTCGAAACCGTTTCCGGTCGGCATTTGCACGTCGAGAAAAACGAGATCGGGTTTGCAGCTGACGATCGCCGCATGGGCTTTAGCGACGCTTTCGGCTTCGCCCACCACCGTGATGTTGGGGCAGAACGCCGCGATAAGCGTCCGCAGCACTTCGCGGCTGTGCTTCTCATCGTCGACAATAAACGCGCTTATCATTCCTGTAAATGTATCGCCGCTGCCGTTCATCCTTTTTCCGTTAAATAACTTTTTAGCACATATTTCACCGTCAGCTCCACCCGTGTCCCGCAGGCAATTCCCTCCCCGTCGTGCAGGTCGGTGATCACGATCTTCCCGGGCTGGTCGCCGGCCCGGTTGAACAGCAGGTCGAGCCGCTGCTGCGTGATGCGCAGCCCGAGCGATTCGTGGCCGGGCGACTTTTTGATCTTCCCGGACTCTTCCCTGCCGATCCCGTTGTCTTCGATCCGGATGCGCAGGTTCCCGTTCTCCTGCCCTATTTCGAGGCGTATCCTGCCTTTCCGTCTTTCTTCCAGCGGCATCACGCCGTGCCAGATCGCGTTCTCGATAAAAGGCTGGAGGAGCATGGCAGGTATCTCTGTGCATTCCTGGTCGATGCGCTCGTCGACGTGAATGTCGAAATCGAATTTATTCTCGAAACGGATTTGCTCCATTTCCACGTAAAGGCGGAGCGTCTGCAGCTCCCGCTCCAGTGAAATGTCGCGGTCGTGCGCATTGTTCAGCACCTGCCGCATCAGCATGCTGAAGCGCCCGAGATAGGTATAGGCTTCGTGCGCCTGCTTCTGCAATACGTAACGCTGGATGCTGTTGATGACGTTGAACGTAAAATGCGGGCTCATCTGTGCGCTTAACGCGGTGAGCTGGAAATCGGCGAGCTTTTTAATGACGGCGGATTTTTCTTCTTCCTTTTTGCGGTGCAGGTTCAGCCGCCAGCGGACCACCAGCCAGAGAACCGCAGCAGCGAAAAGTGTCCCGGACGCGATGAACCACCAGCGGGCCCAGAAAGGCCTGAGGACCGTGAATTTCAGTTCTGCCGGGACGAGGCTGGACACGCCGCTGTTGTTGACGCAATACACGCGGAACGTATATTCGCCCGCAGGAAGGTTCTGGTAGCTGACCGACCTGGCATGCGATTCTTTTTCACGGGGATCGAACCCCACAAGCTGGTAGCGTATCGTGTGTTTGCCGATGTCTTTGAATGAAAACCCGTCGACAAAAAACGTGATGTTGTTCTGGTTGAATTCAAGAACCGCATTCGCCGGTGTAAGCCGGAACGAGTCATTGACAACGGTGTGGCTGATGCGCACCCCGGGAGGAACGCTGTTGTAAAAGTCCTGGTCGATGCGGATCGTGCTCAATCCTTTTTTCGTGCCGGCCCACAGCTCGTTCCCGCGCAGCGCAAGCGTGTTCACGTCGTTGCTCGGCAGGCCGTGCGTCATGTCGTAATTGAAGATCGTGTAAGCCGTGTCGTTTGTCTTATCGAAAACAATATGACTAACGCCTTTGTTGGTTGCGATCCATAGCGCGCCCCTGCTGTCGATCTCCAGCGAGTTGCAGAGATCGGATGCCAGCCCGTCCCGCGTGGAGATCTGCTGCCAGCCGTTCCTTCGTTTGATGAAAACGCCTTTCCCTTTCGTCGCGATCACCGGGTCGTTGCCGATGCACTTCACCTGGCTGATGCGTGTGCCGTTGAACGTATCGGCGAGAAAAACCGGGATGAACGCATCGTCAAGGAACTCGTAAAGGCCCGCGAGCGTTCCCAGGTAGACACGCCGGTCCGCGCCTGCCGCCAGGGAAGTTCCTCTCGCGGGAAGGGCATGCATTTCCGATGATTCGCCCGGGAAGACCTCGAACAGTTCCTTCGGGGTGAGCAGCAGGTATTCCGTTTCCCCCGTGAACGCCATGTCGATGCAACTGATGAACATGTTGTGAAAGCTCACCGGGCGTTCTTCCTTTCCCGCAGACAGTTCCAGCACGGTGAACTCCGGCCCGCACAGGTACACCTTGCCGTTTTTCCCGTATATGTTCAGCTCGTCGCCGGTAAAACTGGTCCCGAATGTTTTGACCTGCCGGGCGCCGGAATGTTCCGGGAAAATAAAAACCCTGTGCTCGAGGTTCGCCACCCAGACCGTGTCGTTGATGCAGGCAGTTTCAATGATGCTTTCAGATAAACCGGCCACGTCAGAAAAATTTTTCGCCCCGGGATTTGCCAGGTAAAAAACGCCACGTTCAAGTGTCCCGATCCAGGTGCCGTTCTCGTGGTCGAGCAGGACGTCACCTACGCTCAGGTCTTCCAGCATCATCTCCGGCTCAGCGTCAAACAGGCCGCCGCGAAAAATACAGACGCCTTTTTTGACCAGCCCGATCCACACGTCACTGTTCCGGTCTTCCGTCAGGCTGATGATGGCACTGCTGAATTCTTTTTTTGAAACGGCGCCGCTCTTTTCAATAATGTAAAGGTCATTATAGTACGTAACGAGGAGCCGCCCGTCGCTGAGCAGGAGCGCATCGTTATAGGGACTAATCAGAACGGAATTGCTTTTGGATACCTTAAACTTCGTAGTTCCGCTTTTCGTCTTCGCTTCGTACTGCATCGTATAATGGCCGGGATGCACTTCGAGCATGCTCTGCTGCCGGGGCCGCTTCGAGACAACAACGTTATTCCTGTCGATCTGACGGACCACGGTAACGCTGGAGTCACCCCATTCGTCGCAGGCTTGCAGGACCGAATAATTCTGCGCCGGTGCAATGCTGAACAATGCGTACGTCGTGCCGAGCCACAGAGTATCGCCGTCACCGATCCCCAGCGAATAAATGACCTGGCCGCCCCTGTTCAGCACGCGCACCAGTTCCCTGTTGCAGCCGATGGCGTGAAAGGTGTCGTTCTGAAAGTACGCGACCTGCCCGTTGAACCCGCTCATCCAGATCCTGCCGTGCCGGTCTTCGACCATGTTGAAGACGGTGTTGTCCGGCGCGCCGTCGGCTTTCGTGAACGTGGTGAACGTTTCGCCGTTGTACCTGAAAACGCCGGCATCCGTGCATCCCCAGATGTAGCCCCTGGAATCCTGCAACAGGGAATACACTTCGGAGCTGGGCAGTCCCTGGTCGGTGCTGAAATTGTGAAAATCATGGCCCTGCGCTGCGGAGAATTTGCACAGCAGGAATGAAAAAATGACAGGGATAAAAAACTTCAGCATGCGCTACCCGGGGTTTAAGAGGAACGGCGCGTTGGTACCAGTTGCAGACAAGATACCATTTCATCCCGGCACAAAAAAAGCGGAGCATTCCTGCCCCGTTTTTTTCGCATGTCAACTCATTCCTTGCTGAACGCGGCGGCGTCCATGAAGAACACTTCCCACTGGTGACCGTCAGGGTCCTGGAAGCTGCGGCTGTACATCCACCCGGCGTCCTGCGGCCCGATCGACGTGGTGCCGCCGGATTTCAGCGCGGTTTCGGCGAGCTCGTCCACTTGTGCTTTGCTGCCGGCCGATAACGCGATGATGGTTTCCGTGTTTTTCGACGCGTCGCAGAGCGGTTTTTTGGTGAACGTCCGGAAGAACGGCTCCACGAGCAGCATCACGAAGCTGTCCTGACCGATGAGCATGCAGGTGGCCTTTTCATCGGTGAACTGCGGGTTGAATCTGAAACCGAGCTTTGTGAAAAAATCCACCGACCGGTTGAGGTCCTTCACGGGCAGGTTGACGAACATTTGTGTGGCCATTGTGCTGAGTTTTTGCGCCTGCTGGCAGGCAGTTAATAACCTGTGTTAATTGTTTGTACCGGCACTGTTTCGTTTCTCATTTAACGCGCCCGGACCTTCACATTCATTCCGAGAATGACTGATCGTACGGCATCCATGTCGAAGGAATGTACAGGCCTGTCCCCGTTCGCCGGCGGCTTTGCGGCTTTGGTTTTCCTGGCTTTACCCATGCGCGTCATTTTTTGTTCTGCCCGCTGTTGTCGTAATACACCATCCAGCTCATTCCGAATTTGTCGCTGAACGCGCCCATGCGGCCGGCAAAAAAATCGCTGAGCGGGTGCGTCACTTTCCCGCCGGCAGAAAGCGCGGAGAAAAATTCGTTCATCTCTTCCTCCGTGCTGCAAACGAGCGAAAGGGAAACCGTATTGCCCTGCACCAGCTCGCCCGGCCCGAACATGTCGGAGGCCATCAACAGCAGCCCGCCTTTTTCGAGGCTCGAATGCAGCACGAGTTGCTGCTGGCCGGCCGGGAACTGTTTCGCCATGGGCGATTCGCCGATCGTCATCACCGTTAATTTTCCGCCGAGGCATTCGTTGTAGAACGTCATGGCGTCGCGGCACTTGCCGCCGAATGTTAAGTACGCATGGATATGTGACATGGATTATTGTTTTTGATCCCTGCAAACGTACTGTCAATGGCTCGTTCAGGCGGGGTGTAAAAACGGCAAACATTGGGGTTGACTGCGACACGGGGTTCGCGTATTTTTGGATCATGAAACACATTTCCATTCTTGTTCCCCGTGGCGCCGCGTCGCTGGGCTGCATCGAAGGCTCGTTCATCGCATTCAGCCGTACGAACGAATTCCTTTCGGGCATGGGCAGGCCGCCGTTGTTCAACATCCAGCTGGTGGGGGTGGATAAAACGATGCAGGTGTACGATCGCGTGTTCAAGGTTCACCCGGATGCGGACATTTCGGAAGTTCGCCGGACGGACCTCATCATTATTCCTGCCGTGAACGGCGACATGGAGAAAGTGATCGACCAGAACCGGGATTTTTTTCCGTGGATCGCGCAGCAATACAAGAACGGCGCGGAAGTGGCGAGCCTGTGCGTGGGCGCGTTCCTGCTGGCGGCGACGGGACTGGTGGACGGGAAAAAATGCTCCACGCACTGGCTGGCGGCGAATGCGTTCCGGAAAATGTTTCCCGGCGTGGACCTTGTTTCCGACCGCATCATCACCGACGAGCACGGCACGTATTCGAGCGGGGGCGCGTCTTCCTTCTGGAACCTGCTGGTGTACCTCATCGAAAAATACACCGACCGTGAAATGGCCATTTTCCTCGCCAAATATTTCGCCATCGAGATCGACCGCCACACGCAGTCGCCGTTCATCATGTTCAAAGGCCAGCGCGACCACCAGGACGAGCCGGTGAAAAAAGCGCAGGAGTTCATCGAGAGCAATTTCCACGAGAAGATCACTGTCGATCAGCTGTCGGAAAAATTCGGCATCGGGCGGAGAAGCCTGGAGCGAAGGTTTAAAAAAGCCACATGCAACACGGTCTCCGAATACATCCAGCGCGTGAAGATGGAAGCGGCGAAAAAAAGTTTCGAAACGAGCCGGAAGAACATTTCCGAGATCATGTACGACGTGGGCTATTCCGACACGAAGGCGTTCCGCAATATTTTCAAACGGACGACCGGACTATCGCCGGTGGAGTACAGGAATAAGTATAACAAGGAGGCGGTGGCGGTGTGATGCTTCAAAACCACAGAGAGCACTGAGAAAAAAATCACAGAGGACCACCGAGAAATTCTCTGTGCTCCTCTGTGAAAATCACTCCGTGTCCTCTGTGGTTTTCTTTTTCACACAAAAAACCACAGGAAATACAAAAAGAGCAGGAACCACAGCCCGCCGAGGAAATGCCAGTATTTCGCCAGCATCTCGATGCGCGTACGCTCCAGCAGGTCGGCGAAATAGATCACGCTCCGCACGTCGTCGCTGCTGACGTTCACCACCTTGAAGCTGGACAGGAAAAGAAAGATCAGCCCGCCCGCAAGGTGCAACAGGTGAAGACCGGAAATAAGAAACAGGAATGCGCCGCTCGGCGTCCGTGTTTTGTCGTCGGAGATCCCGCCCACGCCGAAGATCGTGATGTCGTTTCCCCACAGCTCTTCCCAGCCGAGCACCTGCGCCACGCCGAAGCCCAGCGCGAGAAGAAGCGTCAGCATGAGGTAATTCAACAGCCGCCTTCCATTCTCGTGATTGTAAGCGCGCCGCGCCTGCTCCATCGTAAAGCTGCTCACGACAATAATAAGCGTGCTTACAATAAACGCGCGCGGGAAATGCTGCCCGGTGAAAAAATGCGCCGGCCGGCTGAACGCAAAAAAGGTCATCAGCGCAAAAAACAACATCGTGATCCCTGCGAGAATAAAGTACACGAGGTTCTTCAGCGGGTGGTTGCGCGCCGCTTTGCGGATGAGCTGCTCGTCAATGTCTTTCTTTGTTGCCACACAAAAAGTAATCGGGTAATTGAGTAAGTCGTAATTCGCGAGTGGTTTGGATAAAACGTAACCCGCAAGAGAAAGTTCTTTGCCGGCGACTTAATTACCGAATTACCACTTACTCAATTACTCTTTTTCCCAACTTTGAATTTATGCGATTTCTGCTGAATAGCCTGCTTGCGGTTCTTTTTTCCGTGCCTGCCTTTGCACAGCATTACGAAACACGCGTGCTGCGCGGGCCGGTGGACGGGCGTGTCGGCCAGTGGGAAACCGTGGAGATCGGCATCCGGCTGCCCAACATGGAACGCAGCTTCCGGGCTTTTCTCGAAGAACCGGGCGGGCGGGGAATGAACCCTTACGCGCAGACGTTTCTCCGCATCCAATTCATTTGCAAGGGAAAAACGTACAACGTGCAGGCGTTTTACATGCAGGATGCCGAACCCGACGAAACTGCCAACCGCTTCGTTCCGGCCGTTACGCAATGGCCCTGGCGCGTTCGTTTCGCGGTGCCGGATACGGGCGCGTGGCAATGCGTGCTCCTCACCGGCGACCCGGTTGAGATGGCCGTGCCCCAATCCACGGGAATTTCATTCACCTGCATTCCCGGCAAAAAACACGGGCATTTAAGCGTTGCGCCCGGCAACCACTATTTACGCTTCAGCGATGGCGCGCCGTTTTTCGCCATCGGCCAGAACATTGCGTGGGCCGACGAGCCGGTGCTGAAAGGGCAGAAAGGGCCTTACCCGGTGTATTCGGCGGGGTTTTACGACATCTTCCATTACTTCCACAACCTCGCCGACAACGGCGGAAATTTCGCGCGCATCGTCATGGCGCCGTGGAGCACAGGCATCGAATGGGAGCAGGCGGGCGTGTACAGCCAGCAACGCGCGTGGGTGATGGACAGCATCCTGCGTATCTGCGAAACGCGCGGCATTTTCCTGTATGTCTGCGTCGAGATGCATTCGGGCTACACGGTGAATTATACGCCGGAATACAGCTGGAATGCGCACCCGTACAAAAAGGCGCTGGGCCTCGCTGCGCCCACGGAAGTGCTGACGAATGATTCCGCAATCCGCCTGTTCCAACAGAAGATGCGCTACATGCTTGCGCGCTGGGGCTATTCGCCGAACGTGGCGGTGGTGGAGCTGCTGAGCGAGATGAACGGGTGGGACGATTATTACGGGCACGTGGACGATTTCGTGCGCTGGCACGAATCCATTTTCCGTTACATCCGCCGCGACATCGGCGACACCGTGAAGCTGCTCACGTCCTGCTTCGGCGTTCCACCGTACGGCGGCCTGTACGACCTGCCCGATATCCAGCTGACCAGCTCGCACAAATACACGAATGATTTCCGCGTGCACCGGAAACATTTCGACATCATCAACAAGCGCAGCATCGCGTTTGAAAGCCGGGGACTGCGCACGCGCTGGGACAAGCCGTTCATTTTCGGGGAAATGGGGATGACGAACGGGCCGGGGAACAATTGCGACGCCGACGACTGGGAGCATTGCAGCGACCTTTCTTTCCACAATGCGCTCTGGGCCACCGCATTTTCCGGGGGCTTCGGGACGGGGCTGAACTGGTGGCAATGGAAGAACGACGCGTATCGTGGGGCGAACTTCCCGGCCATACGCTGGTTCATCGACTCGGTGGCAACGTCGATACAGGATTGCCATGACAACCGGGAATTCCGCGGGAACGGGCTGGAGGCCTATTACTGCCAGAGCGAACGGGGCTGGCATACGTACGGCTGGGTGCATAATACCAGCTACTGGTGGGGCAACAACCCGGATTCGTGCCTCGACCGGTCGGGGAAGCGTATGCCGCTGCCGAAGGATGACGACAAACCCGCCACCTTTGAAAACCGCGCCGGCGAGGTGTTCACGATCGATGGTTTGGATTCCCGGAGCTATTATACCGTGATCCTTTACGACACCCGGCAAAAGAACAAGGAAGTTTACCGTAATCGCATGAAGCCCAGCAAATTGGGGAAACTCCGCATTCCTATGCCCCCGGGGCCGGATTTTGCTTTTAAGATCCAGCGCAACTGGCCGGGCAAATTCTGAGAATTCCATTGGGGTTTCCGGCTGTTTTCCTTACATTTGCACCCCTTCAAAACAGGTTATCCCGTGTCCCAGGAAATCAAGATCTTCTCCGGTTCAGCTTCCCGCCACTTCGCAGAGCAGCTCGCGTCGTCGTATGGCTGCGAGCTGGGGAAGCTGTCGTTCCAGAAATTCAGCGACGGTGAGTTCCAGACCTCCTACGAGGAAACCGTGCGCGGGTCCACGATCTTCCTCGTGCAGTCGACCTTCCCGCCCACCGACAACCTGTTCGAGCTCCTGCTGATGATCGACGCCGCCAAACGCGCTTCCGCCAAGGAGATCATCGCCGTGATCCCGTATTTCGGGTTCGCCCGCCAGGACCGCAAAGACCAGCCCCGCGTGGCCATCGGCGCCAAGCTGATCGCCGACATTCTCCACACGGCCGGCGCGCACCGCATCATGACGATGGACCTGCATGCCGACCAGATCCAGGGGTTCTTCAACATGCCGGTCGACCACCTTTACGCCTCAACGCTTTTCATTCCCTATATCGAGAAGCTCAGGCTTCCGAACCTGACGATGGCAGCTCCCGACATGGGCGGCTCCAAACGCGCCAACGCTTATGCCAAGCACCTCAAAAGCGAGATCGTGATCTGCTACAAGCAGCGTTCACGCGCCAACGTGGTGGACAGCATCACGGCGATCGGCGAGATCGAAGGGCGCGACATCGTGCTGATCGACGACATCATCGACACCGGCGGAACGCTGTGCAAGGCGGCCGACATGATGATGGAACGCGGGGCGGCCAGCGTGCGCGCACTATGCACACATGCCGTGCTTTCAGGAAAGGCATATGAGAACCTGGAGAAATCCAGGATCACCGAGCTGATCGTGACCGACACGATCCCGCTGAAACGTGAAAGCCCGAAGATCAAAGTGCTTTCCGTGGCGGGCATGTTTGCCGATGTGTTCCAGCGCATCATCAACCACGAGTCGATCAGCTCGCACTTCATCATGTAATTTTTTTGTTTCACTAACCATAATTCAAAATCAGCACCAAATGAAATCAGTAGCCATGAGCGGCTCGCCCCGTGCGAGCGTAGGGAAAAAAGATGCGAATGGACTGCGTCGTTCCGGACAGGTGCCTTGTATTCTTTATGGTGGATCCGAACAGATCTCGTTTGCCGTCGAAGAGAAGGCATTCAAGCCGCTGGTCTATACCCCGGACACCCACACCGTCGAGCTCGAACTCAACGGAAAGAAGCACAATGCGATCCTGAAGGAGCTGCAGCTGCATCCCGTTACTGACAAGATCCTGCATGCTGACTTCCTGGAACTCGTCCCCGGCAAAGCCGTGACGCTCGAGCTTCCCGTGAAGTTCGAAGGAACAGCGCCCGGCGTTCGTAACGGCGGAAAGCTCCTTCGTAAAATGCGGAAACTTGCCGTACGCGGTCCCATCGAAAAAATGCCTGACGCCATCACGATCGACGTCTCCAAAATGGAGATCGGCGATGCCGTGCGCGTAAGCGACATGAACATCGACGGCCTTTCCTTCCTGAACGGTGAGAACATGACCATCGTTACCGTCCGCGTTACCCGTAACGTGGTCGAGGAAGAGAAACCCGCAGCAGCAGCCACGGCAGCAGCCAAGCCCGCAGCAGGCGCCCCGGCAGCAGCAGCACCCGCAGCCGATGCGAAGAAGCCTGCCGAGAAGAAGAAGTAATTTTTCTTCGGATAATTCTCAAGAGCGTCTTGTTTTTAGAACAAGGCGCTCTTTTTTGTTGAAGACTAGATTATTAACAATGTCAACTCATAATTTGATCAATTGTCTATTTTACAGAAATACTATACCCGCTATATTTGCGAATGCCTGATCCGCTTACGCCAGAACAGCGGAGTTATTGTATGAGCCGGATTCGGTCAAAGAATACCGGAATCGAATTAATTGTTAGAAAAAAACTTTTTGCTGCCGGCATACGATATAGACTTCACCGTAAAGATTTGCCGGGAAAGCCTGATATTGTAATTTCCAAATCTCGCCTGGCTGTATTTATTGATGGAGACTTCTGGCACGGTTATCAGTTTGCCAAATGGAAAAATAAGCTTCAGCCTTATTGGAGAGAAAAAATCGAACGCAATAAAAAAAAGGATTTGAAAAATACACGGAGGCTTAGACAAATGAATTGGAGAGTTGTTCGCTTTTGGCAGCATGAAGTCAATTCGAATTCAGATGCCATAGTGCAAAAGATTATTGAGCTAATTAAAAACTCGTAGATACTAATCATATGGGTGACTATGTAGAGCATATTAACAAAGTCTTAAAGCCCGCTTCACGTCAGCCCTTTAAAGCTTTAGACTTATTTGCCGGATGCGGCGGCTTATCTTTAGGATTTGAAGCTGCAGGGTTTCGAACCACAGGTTTTGAAATGCTCAAATCAGCTGCAGACACATATAATGCTAATTTGAAAGGCGTCTGCTATGCGGAAAAACTCAACGTTGGATTTAAATATCCAAGCGAAAAATATGATTTGATTATCGGTGGTCCTCCATGTCAACCCTTCAGTGTGGGTGGCTATCAGTATGGCGCTGATGACGCCCGAAATGGTTTTCCAATTTTTATTGATGCTGTAAAACGCATGAAGCCTCAGATGTGGATGTTCGAAAATGTACGAGGTATGCTTTATTCAAACAAGCAATATTTGGATTCAGTGCTAAATGAACTAACTGCATCAGGCTGGGAAATTGCTCCTTTATTAATAAATGCTGTAGATTATGGAGTACCGCAAAACAGACAACGCCTGTTCGTGGTAGGCTATCGCAGCTCGTTTTCTTTCCCCCCCAAAATTGCGCGTAAATTCACTGTCGGAGAGGCTATTGGCGATTTAATTGAAATTACTACTAAGGATAAATCCAAATTTTTAACCCCTTCAATGGATGAGTATATTATGAAATACGAAATCGCATCTAAATGCATTAATCCCCGGGATTTATATTTAGACAAACCATCACGAACTCTGACTTGTAGAAATATTTCTGCTCCAACAGGAGATATGATTCGAGTAAAGTTGAAGAATGGTCGTCGAAGAAGGATAACAGTGCGTGAAGCTGCTCGTTTGCAAAGTTTTCCAGATTGGTTTCAATTTCTAGGCACGGAAACCGATCAGTACAATCAAATAGGCAACGCCGTCCCTCCATTACTTGCTTTGCAGATTGCCTTATATGTTAAAAAAACGTTAATGAAAAAGGCTGTCGGAAAATCTCTGATTACCATTAAAAAAAAG
Organism: uncultured Chryseobacterium sp.; assembly: GCA_966211705.1. Lineage (GTDB taxonomy): Bacteria > Bacteroidota > Bacteroidia > Palsa-965 > Palsa-965. Next base: position 99,076 of record CBIHOC010000005.1, on the reverse strand, counting down.
CTGGTTAATGTCGTCTAAAGCGCTTACTGTTAAAAGTAAAAAAGTTCTTGAGCTCATTGCTGAAGCTGAAGACATTTTAGTCTCTGTTGGCATTCCTTTACACAAGGAAACTTTGCGTAGAAGACAAAGAATTGCAATGGCTTTTTTGGCCGTGTCAGGCGTTTCTGAAAATTGGAAAACGGCAAAATCCCTTAAAGACGGCAGAAAAATAAAGACCCGCGAAATCATCGCCTACATCAATGCTCATTTTGGAGAAACATTATCACCAGGATCTTATGATGATATTCGTCGAAAGGATTTAAGTATGCTCGTTCTTGGAGATTTGGTAATTAACAGCGGAGATAATCCAAGTGCTGCTACTAATGACCCTACCAGAGGGTATAGCTTGGAAAATGACTTCAAGGAGTTAATTCAAACCTACAAGACCAAAAATTGGCTGGATCATTTAACAAAGTTTATTCGCTTAAAAGGATCTCTGGCTGAAAAACTTAATCGCCCACGAGCGCTTAAGCGCATGGATGTGCTGCTTTCCACTGGTGAACTTCTTCAATTAGCTGAAAATTATCACAACTCACTCCAAAAAGTAATTATCGAAGAGTTCTTACCACGATATGGCTATGGATGTGAAGTTCTGTACGTTGGTGACGCAGCTGACCGTGTGCTTATATATGCTAAAGACAAGTTGCACGTTTTGGGTTTTTTTGAATTAGGTTCGGAGGAATTGCCTGACGTTATTGCATATAGTCCCGAAAAGAATTGGTTATTCCTAATAGAAGCTGTTACCTCAAGCGGTCCAATGAGCGATAAGAGGGTTCTTGAAATTAAAAAACTGACTAAAAATTGCCAAGCCGATTTAATTTTTATAACCGCATTTCACAATCGAACAGATTTTAGGAAATGGGCACAGGATATCGCTTGGGAAACCGAGGTCTGGATAGCAGACACCCCCAGTCATATGATCCATTTTAACGGGGACAAGTTTTTAGGACCATATTTGTAGCAGCTTCCTTTCCCAATGAAATACCTCATCGCAGGCCTCGGCAACATCGGTGACGAATACGAAGGCACGCGGCACAACATCGGGTTCGCGGTGGTGGATGCGCTGGCGGAAAAGAATGCCGTGCGTTTCCGCCACGACCGCCATGCGTACGTGACGGAATTCAAATTCAAAGGCCGCACGTTTATTCTCATCAAGCCCACCACGTTCATGAACCTGAGCGGGAAAGCGATACAGTACTGGCTGCAGGCGGAGAAAATTTCACCCGAAAATTTACTCGTCGTCACCGACGACATCGCGCTGCCGTTCGGCACGATCCGCATCAAGTCGAAAGGCGGCGCGGGCGGGCACAACGGGCTGACGCACATCGAGCAAACGCTCGGCACCACGGAGTATGCGCGCCTGCGCTTCGGCGTGGGAAACGATTTCCCGAAAGGCCGCCAGGTGGAATACGTGCTGGGCAAATGGTCGGCCGAACAACGCGCCGCGCTCCCCGAACGGCTGGAAAAAGCCGGCGAGGCGATCAAAGCCTTCGGCACGATCGGCATCGGGCTGACAATGACGAATTTTAACGGGAAGTGATCCACTCACAAAATCCCCGCATAGTCATTGGGCATTAATCATTGGGGCATTAATATCCTGATGCCCCAATGACTAATGCCCAATGACTTTTATTTCTTCCTCGCCGCCGCATGCGCCTGGTATTCCCGCGGCGTTTTTCCCGTCACTTTCCGGAACACACGATTGAAATGTGAAACATTCCCGAAGCCGCAGGAATAGGCGATCTGCGCGATCAGCTTGTCGTCGGGCGTTTTTAATTTCCGGCACGCCTGCTCCACGCGCACTTCGTTGAGGAATGTGACGTACGTTTTTCGCGTGTGCTTTTTGAAGAAGCGGCAGAACGCTTCGGGCGTCATGTGCACCACTTCCGCGGCATCGCTTACGCTCACTTCTTTGTTGAAATGCTTGAGCGTATAATCGAAGATCGCGTGCATGCGTGTTCCTTCTTTTTCGGAAAGCTCCGGCCCTACGGCTTCATCCGACAGGGGGAAATGTTTGCTGTGGTGCAGCACAAGATCGACGAGCTGGAGAAACGCGGTCAATCTTGGCAATCCCTGCTGCACGCGCACGCGCAGGAAGGCTTCCGTCATGGCCACATAATCTTCCGGCTCGATCCGGAAACCGCGCACGGAACGCACGGCGAACTGTTTCAGCTTTTCCAGCTCGGGCACGGCCAGCAGGTTTTGCCGCGTTTCGGAAACATCGAAGTAAACCGAGATCGATTGGGCTTTCAGCCAGCTTTTGTTCTGGAAATAGATCGGGTCGCAGCGGAACACGTGCGGCTGGTTGGGCCCGAACCAGTAAATATCCCCGGAACCGAAATGGCCGGTGTAATTGCCCGCAAGCAGCGTGCCTTCTCCTTTCAGTATCCAGGTCAGCTGCACTTCCTGGTGCTGGTGGAGATACGTGTAAAAGTGCTGCTGGATCTCCTCCTCCACAACCACGGACGACTCGCCCGGCACAGGGATCTTGAACGGAAGTGTCTTCATCGGGGAGATGGAATTCTGCGCGATTTAGGTGGAATATTAATCCAATGGGGCTGCTATTTTAGCACTTCGAGGTAATATTCGCAAATTATTGGCTAAAATCAGGCTAATAGCTAAGCCGGCGTGCATGTAGTTTTGTACTGTGCAATGCCCCCACGGGTTTTGAGGCATAAGCACCGAAGCGGGAGTAGATGTTTTGCACCACCACTTCCCGCCTCAGCACCAAATGCACGAAAGACCGGTTGTTCCGCCGGTCTTTCGTGTATTCATGCAGTTGAGATTGTCCTGCACGGGTTTTATCTAAATCGGCATTTTCAGGTAACCAAACAATCCATGCCCTGCATCACCGGGGGCTGCAGTAAAGAAGAGCTGGCGGGGATCACCCGTTGCATGGTTAAGCGCCCACAAGCCCTCTATCCGGATCGGGATTCCATTGTGATGCAGTTTACCCATAAATTGACCGGAAGCATAATCATACATATTTATACTTCCGTCTCCGTGGTTAGCCACATAAAGGTAACGTCCGGATTGTGCAATTCCCCAGGGCGCATTAAGCGGCCCGTTGGAAGCAAACCGGCGGATAAAACGTCCATCACGTGTGAAAACACTGACAAACCCTGCACCCATGCCGGATATGGCTGCATCGCCGCTTCCTTTCATTGCATACACCACGAAGATATTACCCCCGATATTTTGAATGTTATAAGGGCCATAGCTGGGCGACATGAACGGATCAGTTAATCGGATGCTTGACGCATACCTGAGCTGCGAATCGAACACATCGACGCGACCGTTGGCAAAGTCAGTAGCGTAAAGATAGGTCTGGCTTCCCACAGTCCCCATAGCAAGGCCTGTATACACGGCACCCTGTGATGTGCGATCAACAAGTACGTACGTTGCGCCACGGTACCAGCCTAAAATCTTACCGGATTCACTTGTAAAAATCATCCTGGCCGGGATCCTTGAGGACGGAAGAGGGAAGGCCGATGTGAAGTTCGGCATAGCGGCTGCCGGGCCCCCGCGGGTTGACAGGTCGCCGATCGAAACAGGTGAGAGTACACTGGTGCCAATACCATCGAAGACGTTCACTGTTTCTTTCCCTTTACCAACGATCCAGATATTCGCGTCAGTACCACGGGACATCCCCCACGCGCCGGCAAGGTTTTTATCGATGCGCAAAGCACTGTATCCGTCGTGGCTGGAAACGAGGTTGACCTGGTTTGATACCGAAAGTAGCGGATCGTTAGGTGCCAGTCGTGCTACATTGAGGTCGGCCGGCGTGCCGGTCATGCTCATTTCCTCGCCGGGGGTCACGCTGTTCAGCTCATCTTTCCTGCAACCTGTAATAGCAAGTGCCAGCAAGAACATCACTGCGATGCTTGCCGTAAAATTTCTGAATCGCCCTGTTCCCCGATGGGGGAAGAAAGAGCCGTTGTGATTTACTGTTTCCATGGCTTTTACTTATTAAAAAGTGTAACAAATGGTTAATAAGTAGAAGTGGTCATGCCATGGCACTTTTCGTATTGATTGCTGATACAAAATTACCTCGCCCCCGGGCCTGTGGCGGGCATTTTCGTCAGGATGATACAATCTGTAGATCGTAAGGAGGAGGGGGACGACGATGGGCGTTTGTGTGTATGGATTTCCACGCAAACCCGCATGGATAGTGATATTCGTCAGGTCCGCGCACTCGCCTGCACGAAGGAATAATAGAACACGGCGTTCGGGTCTTTCGCCACCTTGTGCATTTCTTCTTTCACTTTGACTGCCAGTTCTTCCGTGACGTACCCGGCTTTCCGCAGGTTCGGCATGCCGCTCAGCAGCAGGTCGGTCCAGTAGGCGATCATCTCTTCACGTTTGCCCGGCGTGCGGTTGTCGAGGAAAAATGTTTTCGTCTCCGTGCGGATATCCTTGTAACCCAGCGACAGCAGCATGTTCCCGAGCTTCGCGCCCACGAACGGGTCGCCGCCCATTTCATACTGGAGGTTGTTGAACTTCATCCAGTACTCCAGCACGTTCGGGGAATACGGATCGAGAAAGAACGTTGCGTTGAGCACTTCCGTAACGTATACCACGCTTCCCGGCAGCAACACGCGCCGCACTTCCGACAGCACGTTCTGCGGCCCGGGAATATGCTCCAGCACCCAGCACAGGAACGCGCCGTCGAACTTCCCGTTGGAAGGAAAGCTCATGTCCGTGGCATCCATCTGCATCAGCTCGTACCGGCCTTTTGCCACCGGGTTGTCCTTCAGCCGCTTTTTGGCCGTGGCCAGCTGCTCTTCAGAAAAATCCACGCACGTAAGATGCGCGTCGGGAAAACGGCGCATGAGGATCTCAGATTGTGCGCCCACGCCGCTTCCCACTTCGAGCAGGTTTTTTACATGAGAAAGATCGATCCCGCTGTACACGATGTTCTCGAGGAAACGCGCCTGGCGGTAAAGGCGGTCCTGCTCCTCGTGTGTGAAGCCGTGGAGGTATTTTTCTTCTTCTGCCATATCGTGCAAAGTTACGGCGTGAGGCGCATCCCCGGTTTTCTCCTGAGCAATGTCAGCCGGGCGGGTGACGGGAGCAGGAGAAATGCAAGCTACGCGACCACCTGCTGCGGTGGAAAGAGAAATCAAAAGATGATGCGACGCGATAAGCTGTAGAAATTTCATTTCCCATAAAGCTGTAAGTACGGGCGCAAGAATTGCAGCAAAGGGCGTACATTTAATTAATGATCCAGCGTACCGGCCTGTTCTTCCTGTTTATCCTGCAGGGCATTGTCGCCTTTGCGCAGGTGCCGGTAAATTATGCGTTCATGCGGCCGGTCCTTGTTACTAATCCCAACGCCACAGGCATTCCGGACATCCAGCTGGAATTCGACCTCGGCACAGATGCGTTGGTGGCAGCCGGCAAAATGCAGCCCGATGGAGATGATATCGCTTTTATGGATTCCTGCGGCGAGTTGTTTTACTGGATCGAAGACTCTTCGTTCAACACCACGCGCACGACATTCTGGGTAAGGATCCCTTACCTGCCGTCAGGAACGCATACCATTTACATGTATTACGGCGATCAGGCCACCGCCGCCAACCCGCGCCGGAATGGCGACAGCACTTTCGTTTTTTTCGACGACTTTAACACGGGCAATGTTCCGAATGCGGCGAAGTGGTCGCAGGTGAGCAACAACGGGAACGACGTGCACATTCAAACGCCTTCCGGTTTCTACGCGCCGAGCGCCGGGAACTTATCCAACGCTGCCGTTGGCCTGTCCCACACCATGGCCCCGGGCAATTACGAGGTGGGAAGCAAATTGCGCATTGATCCGATCGCCCAGCTTACCGATTTCGATGCCGAGATCGGGTGGTTTCAGCCGGTCGTATTGAGCGTGAACCGTGTCGCCACGTGGGTGACCGATGATGAATTTCCGCGCGATTACACAGGCGCCAATGGGACGGGAAACGTGTTCGCCGTGTCGGCCCAGCCCATTCACAACCGGTGGTCGTATGCACGCGTGCGCACGATCGGGAACCAGGTAAGATCGCGGCGGTTCAGCCATTCCCCTACTTTCTTCGATGAGTCAGGTCCCACGGTAACATTCGTTCCGGCAAACGCCGTCAAGCTGTACATCGGCAGCACTGCCTACCAGGGACATGTTGGCTGGTTCGATTTTATTTTCGTGCGCAATGCCGTGGCGAATGAGCCGTCGCTTGTGCTGCAGGGCGAGGTTCCAAACCCATGGCTCGCGTTTACGGGTTTCCAGGCTACAGGCAACAGCCCGCTGTGTCCCGGCGATACGCTCCAGCTCGGCTCCACGTTCATTCCCGGCGCTGCGTCCGCCTGGACGGGCCCGGGAAGCTTCACCGCGACACAATTCCAGGTGACGGTCCCCAACGCGTTTCCGGGAACGTACACGATCCTTTCAAGCCTCGGTGGCGCATGCGTTACGGACAGCGTGATCGTTCAGACCGTTGTTTTTTCATTGCCCTTTAACGACACGTTGATCTGCGGCAGCCAGTCGCTGGTGCTGGGCGGACCAGCTATGCCCGGCGTGATCTACCAATGGTCGTCAATCCCGGCAGGATTTTCTTCATCTGCTCCGGCCCCTGTCGTTACACCGGTTGTCACAACTTCGTATGTGCTGATGCAAACCACGGCCAGCGGCAACTGCACAACGTATGATACGATCACCGTCACTGTAGTTCCCCAGCCGGTCGCGGCATTCAGCGTAAGCACGACAGCCGGGCAACCCGACATCCTGCTCGTCAATCAAAGCCAGGACGCCGATCATTATTCCTGGTTCTTCGGCGACGGCAATACATCGACAGCTTCAGACCCGGACTATACGTTTGCCTCGGACGGATCCTACACGATCATGTTAGTGGCAGAAACGGAAGAAGGCTGCGCCGACACGGCGTGGCAAACTGTTTTTATCGACGTGGAAAGCGCGCTGTATGCGCCGAACGCTTTTACACCGAACGGCAACGGGACCAACGACGTTTTTTCGGTGAGCAGCTATAACATAGCCGCGATGGAAGTCAGGATCTACGACCGCTGGGGCCATCTCATTACGGAATGGGACACGCCTGGCGGTTACTGGGATGGGAAGTTGAAGGGGCGCGAATGCCCGATCGGCGTTTACGTTTATGTCGTCAGCGCTACCGGCTACGATGGGCGCGAATACCGGCTATACGGGCACGTATCACTTATCCGCTAGGCAGCTACAGCTTCCGCAGCACGTGCTTCATGCTTACCCGGTCGTCGATGATCTGTGCCAGCATCTCGATGCCCACGCGGTCCTGTTTCATCGAATCGCGCTCGCGGATCGTCACCGTATTGTCTTCCAGCGTCTGGTGGTCGACGGTGATGCAGTACGGCGTGCCGATCGCGTCCTGGCGGCGGTAACGTTTGCCGATGGAATCTTTGTCTTCGGAGGTAACGATGTGATCGTACTTCAGCAGGTCCATGATCTGCTGCGCTTTTTCGGGCAGGCCGTCCCTGTTAATGAGCGGCAGCACTGCGGCTTTCACCGGTGCGAGGAACGGCGGGAGGTTCAGCACCACGCGTTCGGAGCCGTCTTCGAGCTGCTCTTCCTTATACGCCTGTGAAAGCGTGGCGAGGAACATGCGGTCGAGACCGATGGAGGTTTCGATCACGTACGGCACGTACGACTGGTTCAGCTCGGAATCGAAGTACTGGAGTTTTTTGCCGGAGAACTTTTCGTGCTGCTTCAGGTCGAAATCGCTGCGGGAGTGGATGCCTTCGAGCTCTTTGAAGCCGAACGGGAATTCGAACTCGATGTCGCAGGCCGCTTTGGCGTAGTGCGCGAGCTTGATGTGGTCGTGGAAACGGTATTTCGTTTCGGGGAAACCGAGCGCGTTGTGCCATTTCATGCGGACGGCTTTCCACGTTTCGTACCATTCGTGCTCCGTGCCGGGGCGGATGAAGAACTGCATTTCCATCTGCTCGAATTCGCGCATGCGGAAAATGAACTGGCGCGCGACGATCTCGTTGCGGAACGCTTTGCCGGTCTGCGCAATGCCGAACGGGATCTTCATGCGTCCCGTTTTCTGCACGTTCAGGAAGTTGACGAAAATTCCCTGGGCCGTTTCGGGGCGGAGGTAAATGGTGCTCGCTTCTTCCGCCACCGATCCGAGCTGCGTGGCGAACATAAGGTTGAACTGGCGAACGTCGGTCCAGTTGCGCGTGCCGGAGATGGGGCAAACGATCTCGAGGTCCACGATGATCTGGCGAAGGCCGTCCATATCGCCCGCTTCGAGCGCCGCTTTGAAACGCGCGTTGGTGTCGTCGATCTTCTTCTGGTATTCGACCACGCGCGGGTTGGTGCTGCGGTACATCGCGGGATCGAAGGATTCGCCGAAACGTTTCGCCGCTTTTTCAACTTCCTTTTTGATCTTCTCTTCCACCTTCGCCATCGCATCCTCCACGAGCACATCGGCGCGGTAGCGCTTCTTGGAATCTTTGTTGTCGATCAGCGGATCGTTGAACGCGTCCACGTGGCCGGAGGCTTTCCACGTCGTGGGGTGCATGAAAATAGCCGCATCGATGCCGACAATATTCTCATGCAGCTGCACCATGGATTTCCACCAGTATTCGCGGATGTTCTTTTTCAGCTCTGCGCCATACTGGCCGTAGTCGTACACCGCACTCAGCCCGTTGTCGTAGATCTCGCTCGATTGAAAAATGAAGCCGTATTCCTTGGTGTGGGAAATGATGTTTTTGAAGAGCTCTTCACCGCTCAACGTTTTCGCCTTTACAGTAGATTCTGACATGGTGCAAAGATAATGGAGCGCAACGACTTCCGATGCCGGCTACAGGTTGATCTTCACCGGCAGTCCCGTCAGGGACGACCTGTTTATAATGTCGAATGCTTCATGTGAACGAAACCGGGCGGGGCGTCCTTAGCTGATCATCGATCAAGGTCGCCCCGCCCGGTTTTCTCTGTAGATGACTATCCCGATATTATAAACAGGTCGTCCCTGACGGGACTTTTAATCTGAAACTTTCTCAAGATTGAGCACCTTCCCCGCGATCACCCAGTCCATGAAACGGAAATTTTCGATCTTCTCCCCTGCTTTTCCGGCAGCGCGAGATCCGGGATGAGCACAAAGTGCACGATCCGCCCGAGCTTTTTATCCTCCGAAAATTTTCAGCGTAACCCAAAAAAGGGACGAGGGACGGGGGACGGGGAAAATTTAGTCCTTCGCCCTCGTCCCTTTTTTCGTCCCTCGTCTTCTACTGCACGATCACTTTCTGCACATCGGAAGATTCGGTTCCCGCAGTTACACGAAGCAGGTAAACACCGGGCGCGACATCTTCAAGTCCCATTTCCACCTGCTGCTGGCCGGCGGCCAGTTCACCTGCGGAAATTTCTTTCACGCGCTCGCCGACTGTGTTGAACAGGCTAACCGTTACCGGCGCATCTTTCGTGAGCACGCAGCTCACGCTGAGCTTGCCGGATGCCGGGTTCGGGTAAGGCGCTACGTTGGAAATCGTTTTCGACTTGTCGATCGCCAGCGGTTGTTCGGGCACGGATGACGCTTCCGCGGCAGGCTCTGTTTCTTCGCCGGGATCGCCGAGACGGTAGCTGGAGCTGCAGCCTTTCACATCCGGGGCGGAAAACAGGGGGAAACCCGCATACCAGCCGGACCCATTCCAGCCGTATTCACCGACCTTTGCGCCGAACATCGCATTGCCCTGGCTGACAAAGAAGATCTTGCCGTCAGCAGCGAAGAGATCGCCGCCAACGCTGTTGAACGTGTTCAGCGGCTGGGGTTCCCACTGCGAGCCGTTCCAGTAAATGTTGTATGTCTTGCCATCCGTGCCTTTGTAGAACACGCGCTGCTCGCCGGGGAATTTTGTAAGGTGATTGGCGACCGGCCCCGCATTCCAGTTCGGCGTCATGTTGTCGAATGCCCAGGTGCTGCCGTTCCACCACACTTTGTGCACGAGGTTGTCCGTGCCTTTGTAGAACAGGCCCGTCGCGTCGTCGTACACCATGTCTCCGCCGCAGCCGGTGGGCGGGTAAATTCCCCAGAGGTTCCAGTTGCCGGTGCTGCCCACGAGATTCATGACCTGGTTGCCGGTCGTGCGGAAGAATACGTTCGACGCCTGTCGTGCCAGCGCAATGCTTCCCGCCGCATTGATCCCCTGCCAGCCGTTCACCGGGTTGATCGCTTCATAGCTCCATCCGCTGCCGTTCCAGTAAACGCGGTGGATTTTGCTGTCGGTGCCAACGTACCAGATTTCACCGGGCCGCAGCTGGATATCGCTTCTCACGTTGTTCATCGCCAGGATCTGGCCGAGGTACCACACACCGCTCACTTCCCACAGAGCGTACAACTTGCTGTCGCGGCTGCGGAAGAAAATTTTGTTGTCGTAATATTCCGCGCCGAGCCAGCCGTCGACCTGCACGGAGCCCCAGCCGCCGTTAGGTGTGATGGCCTGGTGCTGCCAGCCGTTCTGCGAAGTCCAGGACAACCGGTGAATGTGGAAATCGGCGCCCGCGTAATATGTACCGTGGCCCGTCACCGTCAGCAGCTCTTTTGCGTTGTCGCGAACATTGACAGTATAATTGAACGAGCAGACAAACTGGCCGAGCCCATTATAAAAGTTGAGACTGATGATGCCGGACTGGCAAAAGCCGGCATACGGAGTCGTAGCTGTAATAGTCATGGGCACCGAGCCGCCCGGGTAAAAAAAGTATCCCCCCGGGAAACCGACCGCCGGGCCGCCGAAGCTCACCTGCAGGTTGTTGAATGAAAGCGAGCCGAAAGTTTGGATCTGGAGATACCACGTGCCGGCGCCATTCGGAACATTGAAGTAGTGGCTCGACGTGTTGACGTTCTGACCGGGAATAATGTCGTAGGAAGAAGGGCCGGACACACACCCGTAGCTGAACAGTGAAAGCAGCAGCGCAACGATGGTCACGCCTGCGGACCGCAAAATGGAGTTTTTCTGTTTCATACGTTTTTGTTTTAATAGGTAAATAAGTCGTGATAAAAATATATCCGCCGGGAAGCGGACTGAATCAAAATGCGTTTTCGCCGGGGATGATTGCGTGACTGGTATGTTTTCCCGGATAATCTCCGCATGTTTTTCCGCAATCCTTATCTTCACTTCCGTGAAATCCCCCGGGCTGGTACTGTTGCTGTTCTCATTTCTCAATGTATTCCCGCTTGCAGCTCAAAGGCCGCTGAATACGGATTCGCTGTGGAAGGTTTACAACAATCCCGCGGAGGCCGATTCAAACCGCACAAAAGCGCTCGGCGCCCTTACGGTGAAGGTCGTGCACAACAACCCGGACTCCGCGCTCCGGCTGGCGGCCATCCTGCTCGACATGGCGCGGAAATACAACCTCGGCAGGTACGAAGGCAACGCATACGGCAACATGGGCGTTGCATACAACAACAAAAGCCAGCTCGATTCGGCGCTGAAATACCATCTCATCAGCCTGGAGGTACGCAAAAGAGTGGGCGACAAACGCGGCATCGGCGTTTCGCTGAACAACATCGGCATCGTGTATTACCAGCGCGGCGATTACCTGCGCGCGGTGGATTTCTACCAGCAAAGCCTGGAGGTGAAGGAAAGCATCGGCGACATGATGGGCGTGGCGGCCGCATACAGCAACATCGGCCTCATCTACGAGAGCGACAACGACTACAAACGCGCGCTGCAGTATTATGAAATGGGGCTGCACATCCGCGACTCCATCGGCGACACGCGCGGCATTGCGGATTCGTATTCGCGCATCGGCGGGTTCTACATGAACAAAAAAGATTACGCCACCACGATGCAATACTTGCAAAAAAGTCTCCCGCTCTACATCAAGGTCGGCGACCTGAAAAACCTGGGCAACGTCATCATCAACATGGGCAGCATTTACGAGAAGCTCGGGCAAAAAGACAGCGCCTTCGCCTGCTACATGCGCGCCTACAACCTGCGCGTCCGCATCGGCGACGAGAACGGGCGCGGATCTTCCACGGTCAGCATCGGCAGCTATCACGCCTCCGAAGGGAATTATGCCGAAGCGGTGAAATGGTGCTCCGAAGGTTTTGCAGTGGGAGAGAAAGTCGGCTATCCTGAACTGGTAAAGGATGCCTGCTACTGCCTTGCAAACGCGCACGGGAAGCTGGGCAACCACAAAGAAGCATTGTTCTATTACCGCCGCTACAACGAGGAGAAAGACCAGCTCATGAACGACGACAAGTCGAAAGAGATCACCCGCCGCATGCTGCAGTACAAATTCGAAAAGGAGCAGCTGGCCGACAGCCTCCGCGGCGCGCAGGAGGATGCGCTGAAAGAAATGCAGTTCAGCCAGGACATCGACCGGCAGAAAACATACACGTGGGCCGGGGTGGCCGGCTCCGGGCTCATGCTTGCGCTGGCCTTCGTGCTTTTCCGCGGCTACCGCCAGAAGCAGCGCAGCAACCTCGCGCTCGGGATGAAGAACCAGGAGGTGGAACGGCAGAAGCTCATCGTCGAAGAGAAGAACCAGGCCATCACCGATTCCATCACTTACGCCCGCCGTCTCCAGCAGGCCATTCTTCCGCCCCTCAGCCTCTGGAAGCAACACCTGCCCGAGAGCTTCGTGCTGTATCAACCCAAAGACATCGTAGCCGGTGATTTCTACTGGCTGGAAAAGGTTCTGAGTTCTGAGAGCTTAGTTCTGAGAGGCTCCACAGAACCCAGTTCTCAGAGCTCAGATCTTCTCTTATTCGCTGTTGCCGATTGCACCGGCCACGGCGTTCCGGGCGCGCTCGTTTCCGTGGTGTGCAGCAATGCTTTGAACAGCGCCGTGAAAGAATTCGGCCTCACCGATCCCGGGAAGATCCTCGACAAGGTGACGGAGCTGGTGCAGGAAACTTTTGCGCGCAGCGAAAGCGAAGTGAGCGACGGCATGGACATTTCGCTCTGCTGCCTCGACCGAAAAAACAACCGGCTGCTGTGGGCCGGCGCCAATAACCCGCTGTGGATCGCGCGCCGCGGAGAGCTCATCGAGCTGAAGCCCGACAAGCAGCCCGTGGGCCAGTTCGACAACCGCAAGCCGTTCACCACGCACACCGTGCAGCTTCATCCCGGCGACTGCATCTACGTGTTTTCCGACGGTTATGCCGACCAGTTCGGCGGCCCCGACGGCAAGAAATTTAAATACAGCCAGTTGCGCCAGCTTGTTCTTTCAGCCAGCAGCAGGCCCATGGCGGAGCAGGAGAAAATACTTCTCGACGCGTTTGAACGCTGGAAAGAGAACCTCGTGCAGGTGGATGACGTGTGCATGGCGGGCGTGCGGGTCTGAAGAAGCAATCAACTGTCAACCCATTCTTCTCCAAGTCGCTAATGAATTGATACGAGTTTTTTATAATCGTACTTTTCGTATTTCTTCATCTTTCCCTTTTCCTTTCTCAGCTCATATAATTCATTCTTGGTCTGGATATAATACCAGAGCTCCGGTTCGGTATGTGAGAAATGGCTTAGTTTCAAAACAATGTCAGGATTCAGCTTTCTTTCTCCCGTCAGGTACTTGTACAAATTCGTGTCTCTCATCTCAAAGGCAGATGCCAGCTGCCTTTGACTGATCTTCAGAAGCTTCAGGTACAACTTCACAAAATCAAGTATCCTCATTTCCATTTCGATAGTATCCTTTTCGATATAGTCCTGCATCCGGTATTGAATTGAAAGCAGGTCGTTTCTTAACTTTCTTTCCGGGGATTGCTTGCTGGATTCTGTTGAAATGAACTTTTTTAGCTTGTTCATTTTATCCTCATTCCAGATTTCGCCTTCCTTTATTTCCCGGGAAGACGCTTTGCGCGGATTATTTTTTTGAGTTTTCATCGTGGTGTTTTGATTCTCCGTTAACGATTCAAATATTTTTCGATCAATTTCTCCCCGTCCTCCGGTCTGATTATCATCGTTGTTGTATTTGCCATTCTTAACGCTTTATACTTACGGCTATATAGCGCCATCAGCTTATTCTGATCTTCTTCTGAAGCCTCCATGACATCGAAGGCAAGCCATCCTTTAAAATCGCCGCTTGCTAAAATAAAACTCTGCCTGCATGCAAATGCGATCAGGCATCCCGCCACCAGATCGTATTTTTTGTTTTCTCCTTTATTCCATGGCGCGATTTCTATATAGGCCATATATGGCTCTTGTTCTTCCCGCATTTTGTAGACCAGGCATCCCTCGATATTCCCGGGAGTCTCTTCGCTGACTAATACATAAGTACGAGCTCCCGTTGCTTTTGCATGTTTATGAAAATTGAACCTCCAGCCGTCGTGGATCGACGGTAGTCGAAATTTTTCTCCTTCTTTTATCCGGGCATCAACCAGCTCATCGGGTTCTACCTTGAGTATTCTTACTTTCATACATGGAAACAAAGATACCATAAATAATTATACAAAACGTATAATTATTATACATATTGTATAACTTTAACATCCGGGTCTCGTTCCTGGTTAGCCCTGGCCCCATTTTCTTTTCTCGGCATATCCAGCTACCGGGCTTACTATTTTGTTACAAGGAAGAATGAATTTTTTCCCTTTCGGGCCGCACTGTCCTTACCTTTGCACCATGATTGAAATCGGCAGAACCCTCATTTCCGACGACGTTGTCGAAAAAAGATTCGTGTGCGACCTCAACGCCTGCAAAGGCGCATGCTGCATCCACGGCGATTCCGGCGCGCCGCTCGATGACGATGAGGCGAAACTGCTCGACGAGATCTACCCGCTCGTGAAGCCGTACATGACGGAAAAAGGAATTGAAGCGGTGGAGAAGCAGGGAAAATGGCTCGTGGATTCCGACGGTGACCAGGTGACGCCGCTGGTCGACGGGGACAAGGAATGCGCGTATACCGTTTTCGAAAAGGGAGTGGCGTTGTGCGGAATTGAAAAGGCATGGAAAGACGGAAAAGTGGCGTTCCAGAAACCCGTTTCCTGCCACCTGTATCCCGTGCGCATTACGGCCTACAAAAAATTCGACGCGGTGAATTACGAAACGTGGGACATCTGCAAGCCTGCGTGTGCGTGCGGTGAGAAGCTGGAGGTTCCCGTTTATAAATTCGTGAAGACCGCGCTGGTGCGCAAATACGGGGAAGACTGGTACGCCCAGCTCGAAAGCGCAGCGAAATTCATGACTGCCGAACCGAAGAAAAAAAAATCCGGGCGCTGACCCGGATTTTTTTACAAAAACAGATTTCTATTCCTGCGCTTTTATAAATCGCCCGGCAGATTTTTTCCCTTCTTCATCCGTTGCGTGCAGGAAATACATTCCCGCAGGCAGGAACGACACATCGATCGCTTCGGCTGACGGATGGTTTTGGCGGACCAGGAAGAGCTTCCCGGTGCAATCGTAGATGCGCACTTCCTGCAGCATGCCGGTTGCGCCAAGCACGCTGATCATATCCGACGCGGGGTTCGGGAAAAGAAGCTGGTCGTTTCTCACCGGCGTCGCTTCTTCGCTCAAACCGGTTGGCGCGCTGGTTGAATTCACGTTGAGGTACAGCCCGGAGCTGTTGAGCGCGAACATGTACTGCGTCGGGGTGAAGAAATGCGATTTTTTGAGCGACGGGTAAAGCGACGGGTACGTTGCATGCACGGAGGCAATTCCGTCCTGCGTCCACGTGGCGCCGCCGTCGTACGAATAGTGCCAGAAGGTTCTGCCGTCAGCGAACAGGATCAGCGTGTCGGTGCCGAAATTGTGGACGCGCGTTGCGCCGTACGGGTAATTCGTGACACCGGCATTGACAGGGTTGATCGTGGAAACCTGCGTTGTTCCGCCCGCCCAGCCGTTCGTGGTTTTATAAACGTTCGTCACTTTCGTGGTGCTGTTGTACGTCACGAGATAACCGACGGTGTTGCTGACCATGTGAATGTCCACCAGCGCTTCTCCCACCACAAGGAACGTGTCGGTCACCGTTTTGACGCCGGCGGGCGAGTAGCGCGATATTTCCCAGCCTTTGTACTGGAACGTGACGTAATCGAACCATCCGCCCGCGTCGATGATCTCGCCGGAAGGCTTCACCGTCTGCGAGTGATCACCGCCGCCCACGCTGAACATCGTAAACGTGTTCGCGCTGTCGGTTGAAACCATCGGCATTCCCGCGCGCGACATCACGATCACTTTTTCATCCGCCGACACGGAAAATTTCCTTGCGTTGACCGGGATGTTGTTCGTGTTCTTCTGCAGCCACGTCTGGCCGTTGTCCGTGCTCACGAAAACCTGCCCGTTACGGTCGCCCGCGAGGTAGTAGCCGCTGTTGAGCAAACGCACGGCCATGATGTCTTCGCCGGTGGGAATCGTATCCGTCATGCTATAGGAACGGCCTTTGTCATTCGAATAATTGATCTTGCCATCCGTTCTCGCGATGATCCCGTTGCTGCCGTTGAAATGAAGATCGTATATCGCCCCCATTGCGCTGCCGCCGGGAAACATGTATTGCCATGTCACGCCGTTGTCGGAAGATTTGTGATCGGGCCAGCAGTATATTTCGTTGTTGAGGTAGAACGTTTTGATGTGCGACGACGCAGGAAGAACCGTCTTCTGCAGCCAGGTCGCGCCGGCATCGGCGGTGGTATAAGGCTGGTTGCCGGTCATCACAAAATATTCGTCCACGTTTTTGATCGCGATGCTCGAGATCGCGCCGGGCGTAGCGTTTGATGTCCATGTCGTTCCTCCGTCGAAGCTCCTGTGGATATCGTTCTGCGTGGCGACGATGAACGTATCGGCGGAGAGCATCACGAAATCGACGAGATTACCGCTGAAGGTGGTGCTGAACGTCAGTGAGCTGAAATTCTGCCCGCCATCGGTGGAAATGTAATTGCCGGAAGCGCCTTTGAACAGGATCACTTTATTCCCGTAATTCGCCAGCATGGGCGTTCCCCCGCTCCCGGTCCCTTGCGCCATCGTCCACGTGATCCCGTCAGGTGAAAAATAAAGATCGCGCAGCGCAGGCTCATAGCCCGCATAACCGGCCGGTGTCGACACGACCTGGTCGAGCCCCCAGCCGTTGGCCACGTTCGGCACGGTCGTAAGCGTTTGCCAGCCGTCGGTGGTTTTGTAAATGTCGGCCACCGAAGGACCGAACATGACGCCTTCCATGCTGTTGCGCATCACGAACGGCCCTGCGTAAGGGGTGTAATCGACGGAGTTGACGTACTTCCAGTCTTTTGTGTTCGGGTTGAACAACGCCATGCGCCGGAAACTGCCCGACGGAACGTTCAGGCCCATGAAGATGGAATCCTGGTTGTGGACCACGGAGTAGCCGCCGGAATATTGCTGCACATGCAGTCCTGTCTGGGCGTGGAACGGGAGTGCGATGAAAAAAACGGCGAGAAGAAAAAGTGTACGTTGTGTTTTCACGGGTTTTTGTTTTGTTGTGTCCAAAAGTAGCCGCACACAATGCCTGCATTCAATACGACATCTGCCGTATAAAACAGTAATGGGTAGTGGGTCAGTTTGATTCTGAAACCCTCGCAGGGTTGCGCACGGCCATGCGCACGGGCAACCCTGCGAGGGTTTCATTACTGTATTTACCCGGTTACCGGTTACCTTGTATTGTGTCGTAAAACTCACGGAAATTCCGTCAATCAAGACTTCCGCGAAGTTGAACACGTCAAATGACGGGAAGTAACATTTCCGGATTTTGCAAGACGGCAGCGCATATTTTTATTAAAATTTACATACGTGCTGGTGAAGCGCCGTCAACGTTGGGAAAGAGGCGTGTTATGACTCGTTATCAACAAAGACGCGCCGTCTACCATGTTTAAAACTTCGGGGGATTGTTAATTGTAATCACTTGACTTATCCATCCGTTTTCTAAAAATTTGTCTTCGGTGATCGTGACGAACACACTTCCGCGTAAGTGATTCACCACGAACATCTTAAAGAAACAGCAGGCTTCCCGGCCTGCTTTTTTAGCCAGAAACACCAGATTATCAACCGACTACACCACCAAACGCCTCTTTTCGGGGCCCACCATCGTATGGCAGAAGTGACCGAACCTATTTTGCTGGACAACAAAGACCGCTTTGTTCTCTTCCCCGTCCAGCACCGCGACATCTGGGAGATGTATAAGAAAGCAGAAGCGAGCTTCTGGACTGCCGAAGAAATCGATCTTTCGCCCGACCTTACCGACTGGGCAAACAAGCTGAACGACGACGAGCGTTATTTCATCAAGAACGTGCTTGCCTTTTTCGCGGCCAGCGACGGGATCGTGAACGAGAACCTCGCCGTGCATTTCATGCGCGAGGTCCAGTATCCCGAAGCGCGCTGCTTCTACGGCTACCAGATCATGATCGAGAACATTCACAGCGAAACCTATTCGCTGCTGATCGATACGTATATCAAAGATCCCACCGAAAAAGATCGCCTCTTCCACGCCGTGGACACCGTTCCCGCCGTGAAGAAAAAAGCCGAATGGGCGCTGCGCTGGATCGACAACGGAAATTTTGCGGAGCGCCTCATCGCGTTCGCCGCGGTGGAAGGCATCTTCTTCTCCGGCTCGTTCTGCTCCATTTTCTGGCTCAAGAAACGCGGACTCATGCCGGGACTGTCGTTCTCCAACGAGCTCATTTCCCGCGACGAAGGCCTGCACTGCGACTTCGCCTGCCTGCTGTACACCCGCCACCTCAAGAACAAGCTTTCCACCCAGGCCGTCACCGACATCATCACCAACGCGGTGACCATCGAAAAAGAATTTGTCACCGACTCCCTGCCTGTGAAGCTGATCGGCATGAACTCCGACCTCATGTGCCAGTACATCGAGTTCGTGGCCGACCGCCTGCTGCTTGCGCTCGGGTGCGGCAAAGTGTACAACGCCACCAACCCGTTCGATTTCATGGAAATGATCTCGCTCCAGGGCAAAACGAATTTCTTCGAGAAGCGCGTAGCCGAGTACCAGAAGGCCGGCGTCACCGGCGACCGCAACAACAACGTTTTCAGCCTCGACGAAGACTTTTAACCGCATGCCACGCTTCTCCCTCCAGCCCCTGCGGGACAGCGTGTAAAGGAATCCATACCGAACTGTTCTCCCATTATTACCAACTCACCCAAAACGCGACCTTATGTACGTAATCAAACGCGACGGCAGCAAAGAGTCAATCAAGTTCGACAAGATCACGGCTCGCATTCAAAAGCTCTGCTATGCACTCGACCCGGTGCATGTGAATCCCGTGGAAGTCGCCATGAAGGTGATCCAGGGCATCTACCCCGGCGTTACGACCAGCGAACTCGACAACCTGGCCGCTGAAACCGCCGCGTCGCTTACCACCACGCACCCGGACTACGCGCTGCTCGCATCACGCATCGCCGTTTCCAACCTGCACAAGAACACGGAGAAGTCCTTCTCGAAAACGATGGAGCTCCTCTACAATTACCTCGACCCGAAAACCGGCGCGAAAGCTTCCCTCATCGCCGACGACGTGTACGAGATCATTAAGAACAACGCGCAGCTGCTCGATTCGTCCATCATTTACGACCGCGACTTCGGCTACGACTACTTCGGCTTCAAAACGCTGGAACGCTCTTACTTACTAAAGCTCCACGGCAAAGTGGCGGAACGCCCCCAGCACATGCTCATGCGCGTGTCCGTCGGCATTCACCGCGAAGACGTCGATGCAGCGATCGAAACGTACAACCTGATGAGCGAACGCTGGTTCACACATGCCACGCCAACGCTCTTCAACTCCGGAACGCCCAAGCCCCAGATGTCGTCCTGCTTCCTGCTCAGCATGAAAGATGACAGCATCGACGGCATTTACGACACGCTGAAAAATTGCGCGAAGATATCGCAGAGCGCAGGCGGCATCGGGCTGAGCATTCACAACGTCCGCGCCACCGGCTCGTACATCAAAGGCACCAACGGAACATCCAACGGCATCATCCCGATGCTGCGCGTATTCAACGATACCGCGCGTTATGTCGACCAGGGCGGCGGAAAACGCAAAGGCTCTTTCGCGATCTACCTCGAGCCGTGGCATGCCGATATTTTCGAATTCCTCGATCTCCGCAAGAACAACGGGAAAGAAGAAATGCGCGCGCGCGACCTGTTCACCGCGCTGTGGGTTTCCGACCTGTTCATGAAGCGCGTGAAGGAGAACGGCGACTGGTCGCTTTTCTGCCCGAACGAAGCCCCGGGACTGGCCGACTGCTGGGGCGCAGAATTCGAAGCGCTCTATACGAAATACGAAGAGGAAGGACGTTACCGCAAACAGATCAAAGCGCAGGACCTCTGGTTCGCCGTGCTCGAGTCGCAGATCGAAACGGGCAACCCGTACATGCTCTTCAAAGATTCTGCAAACCGCAAAAGCAACCAGCAGAACCTCGGCACGATCAAATCGTCCAACCTCTGCACGGAGATCCTCGAGTACACGTCTTCCGACGAGATCGCGGTCTGCAACCTCGCTTCCATCGCCCTTCCCCGTTTCGTCGACCAGGGCCAGTTCGATCACCAGAGGCTGTTCGAGGTGACGTACCACGTGACGAAGAACCTGAACAAGATCATCGACGGGAACTACTACCCGGTTCCCGAAGCGCGCCGCTCGAACATGCGTCACCGCCCCATCGGGCTGGGCGTGCAGGGCCTCGCCGACACGTTCATCATGCTGCGCCTGCCGTTCGATTCCCCGGAAGCGCGCCAGCTCAACGCGGAGATCCACGAAACGATCTACTACGCGTCGATGACCGCCTCCAAAGACCTCGCGAAAAAAGACGGGCCGTACGAAACATTCCCCGGGTCGCCGGTGTCGAAAGGCATTTTCCAGTTCGACATGTGGGGCGTAACCCCGAGCGCTCGCTGGGAGTGGGACATCCTGCGCGAGGAAGTGAAAGAGCACGGCGTGCGCAACTCGCTCCTGCTCGCCCCGATGCCCACCGCATCCACTTCGCAGATCCTCGGCAACAACGAGTGCTTCGAGCCGTACACATCCAACATCTACACCCGCCGCGTGCTCTCCGGCGAGTTCGTGGTGGTGAACAAGCACCTCCTCAAAGATCTCGTGAAGCTCGGCCTGTGGAACGATAACCTGAAGAACAAGATCATTGCCGCCAACGGCTCTGTCCAGGAGATCCCCGAGATCCCGCAGAACATCAAAGACCTGTACCGCACGGTGTGGGAAATTTCCCAGCGCGCGCTCATCGACATGGCTGCCGACCGCGGCGCTTTCATCTGCCAGTCGCAATCGCTCAACCTGTTCGTGCCCAGCCCGAATTTCGCAAAGATGACCTCCATGCATTTCTACGCGTGGGAAAAAGGCCTCAAAACGGGCATGTACTACCTGCGTACGAAAGCAGCGGCAGACGCGATCAAGTTCACCGTCGACCAGGCCGCGCTGGACCAGCCGAACACGGAAGCCGTGCAGCAACCGGTAACCGCCGAAGTGGGCATGTCGGAAATCGCATGCTCGCTCGACAACCCGGATGCCTGCGAAGCTTGCGGCAGCTAACCTTATAGTGACGCCCCGCACCAGGCGCCACTTGTTTTTGGTTTTGAGAACCGATTCCCGGGAAACCCTTCCAGCAATGGAGGGGTTTCTTTGTATAAAGTTGGAATGAACAATGTCAAACGCACAATGTTCAATGAACAGGATCGTTGAACATTGTGCATTGTTAGTTTGGCATTGTTCATTCCTTCATTTCACCGGGAAGAAAGTTTCCATCATACGGCAAATTTCTTGCACCCGTTGTTCGTTTGACATTGAGCGTTTCCTCGCGTGGAAAACAAGCTGTATGCCGTTTTCGTAACTTCATCTCCGCATGAAACGCCTCCTCTTCATCGCCTGTTTTCTCTTCTGTTGCATTTCCGTCAACGCAAAAACAGACGAGCTCACCGGGGAGATCCTTCGCCGCGTTCCCGCTTTCACCACCGGCATCCTGGTAAGCTGGGTGGATTCCATCAACAGCGGAAAAGCAAAACCTGCCTCGCAGAAAAAAAGCTGGCGCGTGGAGATCGACAGCTCACAGCTGATCGGCGGTTACTGGGAGATCACGCTGAGCTTTTGGGTAAAAACAAAAAATTCGAACGAGAAGCACAATACCGTTTTCCTGCAAACCAAAAGCAACGAAGTGATCAGCGCGGTGGTGGACAACGGGGAAATTTTCGAGCGCCGGGAAGTGTTGTATGATTCCACCTCGCCGGAACGATGGACAGGATTGTCGGATGCGTGGAAAACAGGCTACGGCGTGGGACTGGAGAAATCGGCTTTCCTTTATCCCACCGACGCATACGGTGTTGCCTGCGGGTACGTCGCCATTGCACCCATTCGCCGCAACATCATGATGGACTATGTCGCGAAGCGGGATGTCGCTGCGCTTACGTCCTGGCTGCAGTCGCCGATACCGGACAAACAATGCTACGCGGTGGAAGGATTTTTCCTGCTGAAAAAAGCAGGGCTGACGCTCACCGAAGAGCAGCTGTCGATGATCCGGGAAGCGCAAAAACGTCAGGCGCTCGTGACACGCTGCGCGGGTTGCATTTACGGACTGGAACGCCAGGATATCATTCTCGGCGGGTTCCGCTTCTGAATCGTTCACGCACAAAACAGCCCCGGAAGAAATCTCCCGGGGCTGTGATTTATTGCGGCGCTGAAATTATTTCGTCACCGCAAATTTCACCGTGCTCACGCCCGTGGCCGTCTGCACACGCACGAAGTATGTGCCGGCAGCAAGATCGAGTTCGATCGTTTTGCGTGTGGCGTTCACTGCGCGCTCAGCATACACGCGGTTGCCCGACATGCCGAACACTTCGACGGTCGCATCGGTTCCGGGAAGCATCAGCTGCAGCCGGCTTGCATTCACGTCATAGAACGCGCCAGACCGGAATGAAGTTTCTTCGATTCCCGTGGTGGTGATCGTGATCACCTGCGTGGTCGTGTCCGCGCCGCAGAAACCGTTCGTGATCAATGTAACGGTGTAGGTGCCGGCAGCAGTGTAGGTGTGCGACGGGCTGGCGGAAGAGGACGTTGCCGTGTCGCCGAAATCCCACATCCAGGAAGAAGCGCCCGTCGATGCGTCCATGAATGCGATCGTCGGTTCCGCGGAATTGTCGTATGTGAATCCTGCGATCACATCCGGCATCACTTCGAGCTGGAAGGTTGTCGTATCGCTGCACGAGGTATAGTAACCGATCATCTCGCCTGCAAGCATCACGTCGTACATGCCCGAGGTGGCGTACGTGTGCGTGCCGTTCGTTGCGGAATACCACGTCGGGAAATCGCCGTAGTTCCACATGAACGAACTGTCGGCCGCAGCAAAGCCCCAGTATTCGTCGAACGCGTACAGGTTGAGAAAACGGTTCCCGAAGTGCCCGGAGGACGCGTTGCCGAAGATCACCTGGTCGCCCATGCAGGCCGTATCGTTGACGGCGCTGATGCCGGCGGACACGTTGTACTGCACGATCGGGAAGATCATGTATTCGAGGTCCTGCCCGAAAAAGCTGAGGGCTGAATTCCACGTGCCCGAACCGAATCGACGCCAGGCGAGGCTTTCACCGTAATTCGTCGTCCACACGTTACCGGCGTTGTTGGTGATCACCGCGAGCGTATCGTTGGGAACGCTGCGAACGCCCACCGCAAAATTCTGGTTCATGGCGTGGGGAAGCGCGAACGTCGCTTCGTAAAAATCATACGCCTCGGTCACCGTAACCAGGGCCGAATCGAGCGCGGCAACCGGCATGTTCTGTGCGTCGATGGAATAAAGATAAACCTGCACGAGGAGCGTCTGCGCTGCCGGAGAGGTGGAATAAGCGCCGCCCCAGAACTGCACGCCGAGCACGTCGATGTTTTCAGTGATGTGATACGCCTGCGAAGCCGTGCGCACATTACCGACCATGGCGTCGATGAAGAACGAATCGTTGGGCGAGGTAAAGACCAGCTCTTTCAGGTAAGGGTAGACGATGGTATCGGGACCGCAGGTTGCGACCTGTGCGGAACGGGCAACAGTGTGCGCCTGGCCAGGTGCGGGTGTTTTAAAAGGAACCGCGTTTTCTGTCTGCGCGAATGCCACGGTGGCAAAAGCGAACGTTGAGGCAACAGCCAAAAGGTGTAAAGTTCTAATCATGTTTATTGATTTTTGTTGGTATACAAAATAAAAAGAATGCCGGGGAAGACGCGTTTCAAATCGTTCCCCGGTAGAAATTTTCCGTTCGTTGGTAGAAAATGGGATTTGCCCTGTGCTACGGGCCCGTGTTGAACAGCCACGCCATGCCGATCGTTGCCGCGCGGGCGGAAAAATAGCTTCCCTCGATCTGCCCCATCGGGCTGAACGTGTGGTGGATGCGGACGTCGATCGACATTACTCCTTTCCCGGTTTCGATCTCCACTCCCGTTCCCGCAACACCGGAATACATGCCGCGCCTGATGTCGTGCATCGTATGCCCGCCGTAGCCGTTCTTCGAGTTGTAAACCGGGTCGTCGTACCGTTTGGAACGAACACCGCCCATGTTGAAGCCGAGCGAAGGTCCCGCAAACACGCCGAAGTAGACATTCCGGAAACCGACGCTGAAACGCGCCAGCAGCGGAAACTCGACGCTGTACACGTAATATTTATCCCAGTACGTGTACACGCGCGCGCGGCCCGAGGGAAGAATTCCATCCGCCTCGCCGCTCATCCGGCACGCCCCGTACATGCCCACCAGCGGGGAAAATTGTACCGAGAAATAATCGGTGACCTGTTTGCTGGACAGGATGCCGACCTGGACGGCCGTTCCGCTGGCCATGCCCGGCAACCCGGTGAAGCAGGACGCGCCCGCTGCAACACGCGGTCCGAAACGGAACCCGGGCGTCTGCGCAGGCATGAAATGACTAACGAAAAGCAGGAGAATACAGCAGCGGACTTTCATACAGCACGTAATTTTTCTTTCTATGGTAACTATACGTGCGGGGAACGGCGCAGGTTCGGAACTTTCGACCGTTTGCATTTTCCGTCGATTTTCCGGGATCGCCTTCGATTTCCGCCGTTCCTGATTTTACGTTAATTTTCAGGAGTAATCCCCAAAGCTCGTGATGCTTACCCGGCCTGTTTTCCTGCTTTCCTGCTTCGCGCTCCTGTGTGGAATTTTCACTCCCGGGCATCTCGGGGCCCAAAACCGGAAGATCGATTCCCTGCTGGCCATCCTGAAGGTTTCACAGGGCGATACGAATGAAGTCAATACGCTGAACGAGATCGGGCGGGAGCTGACGAATACCGGCAATTATCCGAAAGCGCGGAACTACGCGGAACAGGCGAAAATACTGGCCGACCGGCTTTCCTGGCAGAAAGGCATCGGGGACTATCACAGCAATCTCGGCATCATCAGTTATTACGAAGGCAATTATTCCGAGGCGTTGAAAAATCATTTCGAAGCGTTGCGGATCCGGGAAAAGATCGGGGACAAAAAAGGCATTGCGGGCTCTTACAACAACATCGCAGTCATTTATAACTACCAGAAAAAACACAGCGAAGCACTGAGCTACCTGATACCGGCGCTGAAGATCAAGGAAGAGCTGGGCGATATAAAAGGAGCGGTGAGCACCTACAACAACATCGGGCTTACGTATTCCGACATGAAAAACCACCCGGAAGCGATGAAATATTTCAGCCGGTCGCTGGCGCTCAGCGAAGAGACGGGCAATAAAAAAGGAGTCGCGAACGCTTACCACAACATCGGCAGTGTTTATTACCAGCAGGAATTGTACGACACCGCGCTGGTTTATTTCCTGCGCGGGCTGGAGATCCGCGAAAGCATCGGTTACCGCCAGGGCGTAGTCAGCTCGCTCATTTCTGCCGGCATGACGGCCATGAAGCTGAAAAACTACAGGGACGCGCACAGCCGCCTCGAACGCGCGCTGGAGCTGGCAACCGAGATCAGGGAGAAAGAAGGCATCAAGAACAGCAGCGACGGCTTGTGGCAGCTGGCCGAAGCGGAAGGCGATTACGACAACGCGTTCAGGTATTACAAGCTCTACCGCGAAACGCAGGATGAAATGTTCAGCGAGGAGAACACGCGCAAAGCAATGCGGGCAGAAATGAATTACACTTACGAAAAAGAGCGCCTCATTGAAAAAAACAAACGCGACAAAGACGAAGCCCAGCTGAAAGAGGACGCGAACAAACGGGAACAGGCCGTTTGGTTCATCAGCGGCATCCTGGTGCTGGTGCTGGTATTCGCCGTTTTCGCTTACCGCAGTCTCCTGCAGAAACGAACCGCCAACCGCGAGCTCGACCTGAAAAACCAGAAGCTCGGGCAGGCCTACAAGATCATCGAGAACAAGAACCGGGAGATCACCGACAGCATCAATTATGCGCAACGCATCCAGCAGGCCATTCTCCCGCCCCGTGAAGCGATCGCCGCCGCATTCCCGGAGAGCTTCGTTTTTTACAAACCGAAAGATATTGTCGGCGGAGATTTTTATTACCTGTCGGGAGAAAACGGGGCCGCGTTCATCGCCGTTGCGGATTGCACAGGCCATGGTGTCCCCGGCGCGTTCATGAGCCTGATCGGTTCAAAAGAGCTCGGCCTGGCAAACGGCGTTTCCGGTTCGCCGGGAAAGATCCTTCAGCTGCTCAATCGCGGGCTGAAGGAAACGCTCAAGCAGAACAACCTCGAAGGCACAAAAGACGGCATGGACATCGCGCTGGCGAGGATCGAAAACAACGTGGTCCGTTTTTCCGGCGCCAACCGCCCGCTCTGGCTGATCCGCGCCGGCGCCGGAAGGATCGAAGAAACCGCGCCCACCAAAACCGCCATCGGCGGATTTACGCCCGACGAGCAAGTCTTCGGGGAGCATTCGCTCTCCTTATCGAAAGGCGACACGATCTACATTTTCACCGACGGCTATGCGGACCAGTTCGGCGGCTCCTCCGGGAAAAAATTATCGAAGAAAAAATTCCGTGAGTTCCTGCTCTCCGTCAACAGCAGCCCGATGCAGGAACAAGCGCGCGCCATTGAACAGTATTACGATGCGTGGAAAGGCGAACAGGACCAGCTCGACGACATCCTCGTGATCGGCATCCGCATGTGAGGAATGTGCTGAAATGCCGATGTGCTGAAATGAACATGATACCGCGCGATGCATGTGCGCATCGGCACATCGGCATTTCGGCACATCATCAACGATAATACGTCAGCCCAACCGTCATCGTATTCGCCCTGAAATTCTGTTCTTCAATTTGTCCTGTCGGGGCAAACGGCATGCGAAGCCGCGCATCCACGCCGAAGACGCCTTCGCCCACTTCCAGCTGCACGCCGGCGCCGACCACACCGAACGTTTCCGAAGCGGCGAGATCTTTCATCGCCGAATTCTTATAGCCGTATTTCGCGTTGTAGTTCACGTCATTGAATTCGCGCGACTGGAAACCGAACATTTTGAACCCGATGCCGGGCCCGGCGAAGCCGATCACGCGCAACCCGCCGAACCCGAGGCTCAGCTTGGCAACCACCGGGATATCCGCGCTGTACACCGCATACTTGTCGCTGAACGTATATTCCCGCGGGTTGCCCAGCGGATCGGCGCCGTCGGTGCGCATGCCTGTCGCGCGGGCTTTGCGCATGGAAACTGCCGGGTACGATTCCACGGCGAAGATCCGGAGCGGCTGCACGCTCAGTGCGAACCCGCCTTCGATCGCCGTGCCGTCCTGGAAACTAATGCCTTCTACCGGTGTGTACCGCGAGACGCCCGCGGCGAAACGCCCGCCAAAACGGAATCCCGTGCTTTGCGCAAACGCGCCTGCTGCCAGTAAAAGAAAAACGATTGTGGTCCATCCCTTTCTCATGTGATCCTCCCTTCATGGTGTGTAAGTTTTATTCTACACCGTTCTTGCAATTTTGCAGCCACGGTATCCGCGCGTTTCACGACATTCGACGCTTTCAGAAAATCGTTCGACGTTCTGCATGCGACAGAAGATCGTCTGCCGGTTTCCATTCCACAACATCACCCGGCAAACCAATCCTGCTGCGCAACGCCTGCGGCAATGCATACCCCGCGCCCGGATTCATTCCTCACTTCACACTCCAAAATCATTAGTAAAAACTAACTTTAAATCCGCTTTGAGTTTGAACTCGCTTTAACCTAGATTCATGCAACAAAGCCATTCGTAGATTAGTAATATTCGTAATTCGCACCCTCTATGAAACGCGTCACCTCCATCGGCGGCATCTTCTTCAAGTGCAACGATCCGAAAGCACAGCGGGAATGGTATGCCAATCACCTCGGTCTTAAAGTAGACGATTACGGCACTTCATTCGAATGGCGGAAATCCGATAAGCCGGAAGAAAAAGGATTTTCCGTGTGGAGCACATTCAAGAACGACACGGATTATTTCCAGCCTTCGCAGAAAGATTTTATGGTCAACTTCCGCGTGGAAGATCTCGGGGCGTTGCTGGAAGTGCTGAAAAAAGAAGGCGTACAGCAAGTCGGTGAAATGCAGGTGTTCGAATACGGAAAGTTCGCGCACATCATGGACCCGGAAGGAAACAAGATCGAGCTGTGGGAAGCCGATGACGAGCAATACGGCAAAATGGTCGGAAGCGTGGTGACGAAATGAAATATCCGCCCCGTGTTATTAATAAAAAGAAAAGTGGCACGCTAACCCCAAAACGTGCCACTTTTCAAAATGCGCTATACCGGGCGGCATAGCTGTAACAAAAGTAAAAAGCGCAAGAGGGAGAAGCGATACTTTTCGACGGCTTGCAGAAATTTTTCTGTGGTTTGCCGCAGATCGCCGACGCGTTCGTCAAATAATACTACGCGTTCGTTAATTCCATTTCACTGAAGAACAATTCCTGTTCAACCCGGCAAAACGCGTTCGTTAAGTCAAACTACGCGTTCGTTAAATTTGCGATCGCGTTCGTTAAAAATGGATACGCGTTCGTTAAATCCGGCTTGGAAAATCCGGAAGTTTATTTCGAACCTGGCACGCGAAGACTTTGGGAGATCGGGGTTGCCGGCGTAAAAAAGCAAAAGCGGCACGTTAACCCCAAAACGTGCCGCTTTTATAGTGCCATGCCGGGCGGCATAGCTGTAACAAAAGTAAAATGGGCAAAAGGAGGAAGCGGCTTTTTTCGACGCTTTGCGGGAATCTTTCTTTCGTTGGAATGGATCAGGACATTCTTTGACGCACGTTTATCGTCAGCGCGAAATGACCAGCTTTTGCACGCTGCTTTTTTCTCCGTTGCTCATCTTCACAAAATACGTTCCGGTTGCCAGCGCGCCGACATTCAGCGTTATGCGATTCTCCCCAGGGGTGCATACGCCGGATGTTTCCATCACTTTCCCGCCCGGCAGGTTGAAGATCTCCACGTCCACATTTCCCGGTTGATCCGTGTACACGGAAAGCACAACGCGATCCGCTGCCGGGTTAGGAAAAATCATTGCTCCCTGCATTCCCGTTGAAACTGCGGCCAGCCCCGTTACATCCGCAAGCGCGGAGTCGATGGCGTTGTGAATGCCCGTGGAATCGTCCGCCGGAATATTGTTCTGGTTGAAATAAACGGTGTGATCGTACCCGCCACCGACAACGATGATCTTCGGCATTCCCACGCCTCCGTACGCGGTCATGTCGAGCGCGGAATCGGAAAAAGTGGTGACGCTGTCCATCGCATTCGCAAAAACCCAGTTGTCGATGGTCGAACAGGGCGTGTTCGCGTAATCGTCGGCAACGTACATGAGCACTTGCCCTGGATTGGAGGCGGCATAGAGCTGCACGATCTCGTAAGCGGTCTGGCTGGCAGGAAGGCACCCGGCGCAGGGCATGACCCACGCGATGACGATCACTTTCCCGGCGTTGAGCTCCGCGAAAAGATTGTGGCTGTTGCCGTCGCAATCGTCAGCGATGAAATTCGTGGCGGTGGTTTGCGCGGTTGCGGTTACGGATAACAATAAACCGGCGGCGAGGTGGAGTAAGGTTCGTTTCATCCAATTTCTTTACGCGTGCAGGACGTTGGGATTATTCCCAAAGATACGTTGGATGCTGCGAAGCGCCGCATTACCAGTCAATTCCTTGCATGTAGCTACATCATCCGCGGCGGGTAAAACCGCAGGAACACCTCCACCGAAACCGGGTTTTTCCCGTACAGCTCATCCAGCCGCCGATCGGCCGCAAACACGGAGAAATGTCCGCCGGCGGCCATGTTCAGGAAACGCGCGCGAAAAATATCATACGCAGTGCCGAGCGTAATGGCATTGATCGGGAAAAGCACTTCCGGTCCGAAACCCTCGTCTGTGAGATCAAGCTCCTCCGAAGATTTCTGGATCCATTCGTAACGCGTGTAGAATGTCAGCCGGTTCATTGTCAACGCTGCTTCGGCGAGCAGGGCGTTTTCGTAAATATCTTCCGTAGCATTCAATCCCCACAGCGCCGTCGCATTGAACGAGCGTACCGCATTGCGCGGCGAGCTGTAGATCACGGAAGCTGTCGTGCGGTTTACGTCTTCGCCCGGGTGAAGCGCTTCCGGGCTCTTCACGAATGCCTGGGAAACCTGCAGCGCCCAGTTCTCCGACGGGTTCACGGAAAAACGCCCGCTCCACGAATCGAAACGCGGCCTGTCGAAATTGTAACGCTCTTCATCCGGCTCGCGTCCCGTAAAATTCGACGCTTCCAGCTTGAACATCCCGTAACGCACGCCCAGCGTCGCCACGCCGAACGTGATGTGCGTGGCGTCGTTCCAGTGATGCGAAAGCGGGGCATCCGGGTTAAACAATGAAGAAACACGATGCATGAACACCACGGAGCCGATCGCAGGCTCGCCGGGATAACCGAGGTAAACAAACGCATCGAATTTTTCCGTGAACGAATGCGCATAGCTGACAGACAATTCCGAGAACAGATCGTGCGGATGCTGCCGGTCGACGAGCAGCTCGCCTTTCCACGTTTCCCCGGTCTGGAAGAGCAGCGGGTAGCCGTTTCCGCCCACCGTCAGCGGATCGAGCGAGAACATCGTGCTGAAATGAAATAATCCGTGCGCGCCCGTTCTCCGCTGGCCCATGAACATCAGCCAGTTCGGCGCATCCCATTGTTCGCCGCCCCGCGTGCCTTTGTTCGTAATGTCCTGGTGATTGTAGCGGAGAAATAAATTTCCGTGCAGCATGAACATCCAGTTCGGGTGATGATGCATGTAGCCGTACATCGGTGACGCGTCAGGAAGCCACGCGGTTCCTGAACCGTTGCGCGTCATCGGCAGGTGGCGCGAAAAGGCGTGCGTCATCATCGTGCTGTCGGGTTCGGTGCCGTGGTGGCCATCGTGCTGTGCGGAAAGCGCGGGTGTAAAAAGAAGGAAGGTGATTCCTGCGAGTAAATAAGCTTTCATCGTCTTGCGTTTTTCATCCATCTCCCGCAAATTCCGAAAGAACCATGCCGTGCAGGGAACGCTTGACAATCAGCTAAATGAAGACGAACATTTTCCGCGCTGGCGATTTTTTTGCGCACCGGTTCCACAGGTTGAACAAGACACAACCTGGGCGCGCTTTGTAACGCGAACCGTGTTTTATTAAATCGTTTCTTATTCCCCGAGAAATTCCCGCAGGATCTCCCCGATCTTTTTCCCTTCCACCAGGAAACCGTCATGACCGAACGGGGAATCGATCTCCACGTATTTCGCGCCGGGGATGTGCGCGGCCAGCAACTGCTGCTCGTTCACCGGGCAAAGCATGTCGCTGCTGATGCCGATGCAGATCGTTTTCGCCTGCACCTTTTTCAGCACGTCTTCCATTTTTCCCCGCCCGCGCGCCACGTTGTGCGAGTCCATCGTTTTCGTCAGCAGCCAGTATGAATACGCGTTGAAGCGTTTCACCAGCTTTTCGCCCTGGTAACGGATGTACGATTCCGCCCGGAAATTTTCCGCCCGGTCGTCATCGTCCGTCTGCGTATTCACGAATGCCCGGTAATTTCGGTACGTCAGCATTCCTATGGCGCGTGCGGCTTTCAGCCCATTCGCGCCGGCGTCCCTGCGCTGCTCCCCGAACGTCGGGTCCGCTTCGATCGCCAGTCGCTGCGCCGTGTGGATCGCAATTCCCCATGCGCTTTCCCGCGCGCCTGTTGCCGCCAGCGCGAGATGCTCCACGCGTTCCGGCTCCGCCAGCGCCCACTCCACGCACTGGTAGCCGCCCATCGATCCGCCCAGCAGCAAGTGTATCGTTTCGATGCCGAGATGTTCCCGCAGCAAAATTTCCGCGCGCACGATGTCGCGGACGGTGAACAGGGGAAAATCGCCGTAATAAGGTTCGCCCGTAGCAGCATTTACGCTCATCGGTCCCGACGAGCCGTAGCACGAAGAAGGAATGTTCATGCACACGATAAAATAGTCGTCGGGGTTGATCGCTTTCCCATCGCCGACGAGATCGGGCCACCAGTCCGCGCAATCCGCGCTGGCCGTGAGCGCATGGCAGATCCACACCACTTTGCTTTTCCCGGGCGTGAACGTGCCGTACGTGCAATAGGCGAGCTCGAGCGCGGGAAGTGTTTTCCCGTTTTCGGTGGTGAAAGGTTGGGAGGATTTGAAAAGTTCGACTTGCACGGTGCGGGTAGTGTGGAAGGGCGAAGATACGGATTACGAATAGCGATGATCGTTCGATCGAACGATAAACCTCGAAGGGTTGCCGGTGCGCTGTCCGCGCGCAACCCTTCGAGGTTTTTTCATTTACATCGCTATCCGTAATTCGTATCTTCGTAATCCCGAAACCGGGATAATTCGCACCCTCTCCCATGAAAGTCCAACTCCGCCGCCTCGACGACGCCTTCCACTTCGAAGCCAGCAACGAACAAGGCGCCACGATGCATTTCGACGCCAGTCCCGACCTCGGCGGGCACGATAAAGGCGTACGCCCGATGCAATCGCTTATCATGGCGGTGGGCGGCTGCAGCGCGATCGACATCGTACTCATCCTGAAAAAGCAAAAGCAGGAGATCACGGATTTCCGCATGGAGATCGACGGGGAACGCGAAAAGGGAAAAGAGCCCGCGCTGTGGGAAACCGTGCACATCATCTACCACCTCGAAGGACAGATCGATCCTGCAAAAGCAAAACGCGCGGTGGAATTGTCCATGGAAAAATATTGCTCCGTTTCACGCACGCTGGAAATCGCCGGCGCGAAGATCACCTGGGAAGTGCGCGTGAACGGAATGCCGGTTTGACTGCCGCAAATTTATCCGCAGCCGGAATTTTCCTGTTAACTGCAATCAACCTGCGACGTTGATCTTTCCGGCGCGCATGCCCGGAGCCAAACTTCACAACTGCAGGCTTCATCATCAAACTTCGCGGCTTCACCTGGTTCCTCATCCGGAAATAAAAAGAGCGCGGCCTGGATTGCCGCGCTCTTTTTGTTTCCGTGAAAACCCTGCCTACATCTTGATCACCTTCTTCGTCACCTGCCCGTCCTTCGTGTAGATCGTCAGCTGGTACATGCCGACAGGCAGCGAACCGAGATCGATGTCGAGACGGGTTCCGGTCATCGTGTAGGTATTGACAAGCTCGCCGATCGAATTGTACAGCATCACCTGCATGGGTTCGCTGTAATCGTCATACGCGATCGTGAGCTGGTCGTGTGCCGGGTTCGGGTAGAGGCTGAACTGCGCACCATCCAGCTCCGCGATGCCGGTGCAGGCATCCACGTAGATCAGTTGCGTGGCGGTATTGTCGCAGCCCGTGTTCGGATCGGCATAGGTGTACGTCACCTGGTGCAGGCCGACGCCGGCTGTCATCGGATCGAACTGGCCGCTGAGCACGCCTTGTCCCGAGTAGGTTCCGCCTGCAGGCGTTCCGCCCATAAGCACGAAGGGGAAATCGTTGTTGCAGACGGTGTCATCGGCGAGTGTTAATGTCACTGCCGGCAGCGGATTTACAGCCACGCTCACGAATGCCGTATCGTTACAGCCACCCGCGTTGGTGCCGATCACCGTGTACGTCGTGTTCACGGAAGGCGTAACGTTCACCGCGTCGCCGCCGAGGTTGCCGGGCTGCCAGTTGTAGAGGTCAGCACCTGCAGCATTCAGCGTGACTGCATCACCGGCGCAGATCACCGGGTTGCCCGCTGAAGCATTCACTGTCGGGTACGGCGCAATGACAACCGTTACGGAAGTAGAGCCGGAACAACCGTTCGTATCCGTTCCGGTGACGACATAGTTCGTGTTCGTCAGCGGAGCTACCGATACGGAAGAACCGCTGAGGTTACCCGGTTGCCACGTGTACGAAGTAGCGCCGGTTGCATTCAGCGTGGTGGAAGAACCGAGGCAGATGCTGGTATTCCCTGTGACCGCGATAGACGGCGCGGGCAGCACGGTGATCGTGATCTGCGCCGCGCTGCTGCAGTTGCCGCTCGTGCCGGTAACCGTGTACGTCGTCGTTGCAGCAGACGTCACCGAAACACTGTTGCCGGTCATGTTGCCGGGCTGCCAGATGTAGCTGCCTGCGCCCGAAGCCGTCAGCGTGGTGGAGCCGCCTGCGCAGAACGAATTCTGCAGCGCAGTTGCCGTGACCACCGGCGCAGGATCGATCGTTACCAGCAGTGAATCGTTGGCAGAACATCCGCCCGCATCCGTACCGGTCACCACGTACAATGTCGTGGAAGCCGGTGTCACCGTAACGCTGCTGCCGGTCATGTTGCCGGGCTGCCAGGTGTAGTTTACCGCACCCGAAGCGTTCAGTGTCGCGGTGCTGCCGGAGCAGATGTTGGTGCTGCCGCCGGCGATCACAACAGGCGCCGGGTTGATGGTGATCGTTGCGAAGCCGGTGCCGCTGCACCCGTTGGCGCTCATGCCGGTAACCGTATACGTTGTCGTCGATCCCGGTGTAACGGTAACGGCAGAACCGGTGAAGTTGCCGGGCTGCCAGGTGTAGCTGAGCGCGCCCGAAGCCGTCAGCGTGGACGGCGAGCCCGCGCAGACCGTGCCGGCGCCGGTCACCGCAACTATCGGCGTCGCATTGACGGTGATCTCCACGGTGGCCGTGTCCGTGCAACCGATGCCGTTCGTACCGACGACCGAATACGTGGTTGTCGCCGACGGTGCAGCTACGATGGATGCGCCGGAAATATTGCCCGGGAGCCAGGTGAAGCTTGTCGCGCCGCTCGCCGTGAGCGTCGAGGAACCGCCGGAGCAGATTGAAGTCTGCGATGCGGAAACCGTTACTGCCGGGGCCGGGGTGACGCTGATCGCAACCGTGTTCGTCGCGGTGCAGCCGTTCACATCGGTGCCGGTCACCGTGTACGTCGTCGAGGTCGTCGGTGCGACGTTCACGTTGCTGCCGGAGAGGCTGCCGGGCTGCCAGCTGTACGTGGAAGCGCCGGATGCGCTCAGCGCGACACTTGCGCCTGCGCAGGAGCTGCCGCCCCCGCTCACGCTGATCGCCGGGGCAGATCCGATCGTAACGGTTGTAACTGCGGTTGCTGTGCAGCCGTTCGCGTCGATGCCGGTTACCGTGTAGGTCGTGGTGCTCGCCGGGGTTACAGAAATGCTGCTGCCGCTGAGGTTGCCCGGCTGCCAGTTGTAAGCCGTCGTGCCTGAAGCGGTGAGCGTTGCCGAATTGCCTGCGCAGATCGTGCCGCCGCCCGTTACGGTTACCACCGGGGATGTGTTCACCACGACAGAAACCACAGCGGTGTCCGTGCAACCGCCCGGGTTCGTTCCGATCACGGAATACGTGGTGGATGTCGAAGGCGCCACCGTTACGCTGCTGCCAGCCTGGTTGATGGGGAGCCAATTGTACGTGGAAGCGCCCGTCGCGGAAAGCGTCGCAGAATTGCCGGAGCAAATACCGCCTCCGCCAAGCGCAGTGACAGTCGGCGTATTGTTCACGGTTACCGTTATCGTTTCCGTACCTGTACAGCTGGCAGAAGTTCCCGTGACGGTGTACGTCGTCGTCGACGACGGCGTGACGCTGATGCTGCTGCCGGAGAAGTTCCCGGGTTGCCAGTTGTACGTAGTGGCGCCCGTTGCCGTCAACGTCGAGCTCGAACCGGAACAGATCGTCGATGCGCCGGTTACGGAAAGCGGTACAAATGAATTCACACTGACCGTTACGGTGCTCGTGGAAGAGCAGCTGCCGTTCACGCCGGTTACCGTATAAGTCGTGGTGTTTGCCGGGGTAACGGTTACGCTGCTGCCGTTCAGGTTGCCGGGCTGCCAGGTGTAGGAAGATGCGCCTGTTGCCGTCAGCACACTGGTCCCGCCCGAACAGACCGTCGTGTTCGATGCGGTGGATGTAACAGTCGGTGATGTAGCTACCGTTACCGTAACCGTTTGTGTTCCCGAACAGCTGCCGGTTGTTCCTGTAACCGTGTACGTCGTGTTCGACGCCGGCGCAACAGAAATGCTCGTGCCGGGGAAGTTACCGGGCTGCCACATATAAGATGTAGCGCCCGAAGCGGTAAGCGTGGTCGAGTTCCCCGAACAAATTGCCGCAGTGCCGGAAACGGTCACCACCGGGATGCTCTGCACGTTGATAAAGATCTGTGCGGTATCCTGGCAGGTCCCGTTCGTGCCGGTCAATGTGTACGTCGTGGCCGCAGCGGGCGTCACGCTCACCGAAGAGCCGGTAAGGTTGCCGGGCTGCCAGGAGTATGTCGTTGCGCCGCTCGCTGTAAGCGTTACCGGGCTGCCGAAGCATGCCGTGGTTTGCGATGCGCTTGCCATAACGACCGGCGTTGTATTTACTGTAACCGTGATTGTTTCCGTATCGGTGCAGCCTGCGGTTGTTCCCGTAATGGTATACGTCGTGGTTGCTGCGGGTGTAACAGTGACGGAGCTGCCGCTGAGGTTGCCCGGCTGCCAGTTGTAAGAAGCTGCGCCGTTCGCCGTAAGCGTCGTGTTGCTGCCGGAGCAGATCGTCGTTGTTCCTCCAGCGGTGACTGTCGGCGGCGGGTTCACCGTGACGGTGGCGTTTGCCGTGTCCGTGCATCCGTTCGAACCTGTGCCGGTCACCGTGTACGTGGTGGTGGAAGCAGGCGTTACCGTGATGCTTGCGCCGGTAATGTTGCCGGGCATCCACGTGTACGAGTTGCCGCCGGTTGCGCTGAGCGTCGTGCTGCCGCCGGTGCAAAGCGTTGTGCTGCCGCTTGCCGTAACCGCCGGTGATGCATTCACGGTGACCGTTAACGTGGTCGTGTTCACGCAGCTGCCGTTCGCACCCGTGACGGTGTACGTCGTGGTGACAGCAGGTGTTACGCTGACGGAAGCGCCGGTGAGGTTGCCGGGCATCCAGGTGTACGTGCTCGCGCCGGAAGCGTTGAGTGTTGTCGTGGAGCCTGCGCAGATCGTGCTTTGCGTCGCGGTGGCGGTGACTACCGGCGGCGGACCAACCGTTATGGTCAGCGATGCCGTTCCGGTGCAGGTGCCGGTTGTTCCCGTAACCGTGTAAGTCGTCGTCGTTGCGGGAGAAACGGCCTGCGAAGCGCCGCTGAGGTTGCCGGGCATCCAGTTGAAAGAAGTAGCGCCGGTTGCTGTGAGTGTAACGCTATCGCCGGGACAGATCGTACTCTGTGTGGAGGTGGCGGTTACGGAATTTCCTGAAGTAACCGTAACGGTCACGGTCGCGGTGTTCGAGCAACCGCCGGCATTCGTTCCAACTAATGTGTACGTCGTCGTAACGGTCGGCGTCGCGGTGGGTGAAGCCGTGTTGGAAACGTTCAGGCTGCTTCCGGGCGACCACTGGTACGTCGTTGCGCCGGACCCGGTGAGCGTCGTTGATCCGCCCGTGCAGATCGTGGAGCTCGCAGCGGTTGCGTTGACGGCCGGGAGCGCGAGCACGTTAACAGGGACCGTGGTGGTCGCCGAACAAACACCAAGCGTTCCGGTGACGGTGTACGTGGTGGTCGCTGGGGGAGTCGCAGTGATCGAAGTTCCCGCCAGGTTGCCCGGCTGCCAGGTATAGGATGCAGCGCCGGTACCCGTGAGCGTTGTGCTGCTGCCGGTACAGATGGACGAAGAGGCCGCAGTGGCGTTGATCGCAAAAGGAGCGATCGTGAAGATCGCGTTGCTCTGGTCAGTACGTGTAGCGTTCGCTACGTCGGTTACGCGGACCAGGCAGTTGCCCGAAAGCGAGTTGGGTACCGTCCAGGTGTAGGAGCAGTTCTGGCCGGCCGCGGCGTAGTTCATTGCCACAGGAAGCCAGCTGCCTCCGCCGTTGACCGAATACTCGATGTTGTAGTTGCCGGAAGTTCCCTGCGCGCTCCATTGCAGCGTCTGTGTTCCGCAGGCCGTATAGGTTTCAGCGCCGTTCGGTGCGGTCACCACAACGTTTGCAGATGCCGTGGAGATCGTGAAAGCGCCGTCGTTGATGTCCTGCTTGCAGTTGTTCTGGTAATCCGTTACGCGCACCAGGCAGTTGGTGGAAAGCGAAGAAGGCACCGTCCACGCATACGTATTCGTCATGATCAGCGTGTTGAACACGATGTTCGTCCACGTCGATCCGCCGTTGATGGAATAATCGATGTTGTAATAGTTCGAAACGCCGGTCGAAGTCCAGTTGATGTTCAGTGTCTGTCCTGCGAACACCGCAACGTTGGCGGCAGGCGCGGTGACCACGATGGCGGGGAACATGCTGAAGGAGGCGTTGCTGACATCCGTTTTGGAAGTGGCCGCAGCATCCGTTACGCGCACCAGGCAGTTGGCGGAATTCGCATGCGGGATCGTCCATGTATAGGTGCAATTGGGTCCGCCTGCTGCGTAGGAAGAAACGACGGTGTTCCAGGTCGTTCCGTTATCGAGGGAATATTCGATCCGGAAGCTGCCCGAAGTGCCGTAAGCGGTCCATGTCACGCTTGTTACCGTACATCCGCCCCAGTTCTCTCCCCCGTTCGGCGAAGTAACAGTGATCGCCGGAACGATGCTGAAGTTCACGTTGCTGATGTCGTAGATCGCGGGATTCACGTTATCACGCACACGCACGCGGCACTGGTTGCTCGGTGTATTCGGAACGGTCCAGTTGTATGTTCCGGCCGTCGTGTTCACCGCGCTGACGATGTTCGTCCAGGTCGCGCCGCCATCGATCGAGTAGTCGATCGCCACGAACGGATCCGTTACGTAAGAGCTGGACCATGTTATGTTGTAGCTGCCGCCGATGCCCCACATCACGCCCGTGTTCGGCGAAGTGACCGTGATCACCGGTGTAGGCGCAACAATGGAGAAGACCGTGTTGCTGATGTCGCTCCGGCAGCTCACCGAGTAATCGCTCACGCGTACAAGGCAGTTCGTGCCCGGCGTATTCGGAACGGTCCAGTTGTAAGAAGCCGGACTGCTCGGCGCATAATAATTGCTTACGATATTCGTCCAGGTAGCGCCGCTATCGATGGAATATTCGATCCGGAAATAATTGCCCGTTCCCGTGTACGCCCAGGTAATTGCCCGCGTCGTGGGATTGGCCACCTGCCACGATTCACCACCCACCGGGGAAGTGACGACAATGTATTGCACCTGGTTAATGGTGAACACCGCGTTGCTCACGTCGAACACCGCCGGGTTGGTGATGGACGACACTTTAATGAGGCACTGGTTGCTGGTCGGGATATCGTTCGGCACCTGCCAGTTGTAGCTCGACGAGGATGAGGTCGTAATATAATTCCACGTGGTCCCGTTGTCTGTCGAATAATCGAGGCGGAAGTTTCCGGTCACGAACGAATTGCTCCAGGTGATGTTGTAGTTTACACAGCTGTTCCACGTTTCGCCGCCGTTCGGGGAAGTCACGGTAATGCTCCACACCGGCGGTGCGATCGTGAAGTTCACGTTGCTCACGTCGTAGATCGTCGCCGGGTTCAATGTGCTCTTGACCCGCACGAGGCATTGCGTGCTCGGCGTGTTCGGCACCGTCCAGTTGTAGGAGCCGGTCGTGGCGTTGATGCTCGAGACAATGTTCGTCCACGTGGTGCCGTTGTCGGTGGAGTATTCGATCGCGACGAACGGATCCGTCACGTACGAAGTGCTCCAGTTAATGTTGTAGCTGCTGCCGATGTACCACGTGGCAGCTGTGTTCGGAGAAGTCACCGTGATCACCGGCGTCGGCGCTACGATCTCGAAAACGGCGTCGCTCACGTCGCTGCGGCAACTCACGCTGTAATCGCTCACCCGCACGAGGCAATTTGCGCTGGGCGTGTTCGGGACGGTCCAGTTGTAAGACGCAGGACTGCTCGGCGCGTAATAGTTGCTCACGATATTCGTCCATGTCACCCCGTTGTCGGTGGAATACTCGATCCGGAAATAGTTTCCGGTCCCATTGTACGCCCAGGTGATCGCGCGCGTCGTGGGATTGCCCACCTGCCACGATTCCCCGCCGATCGGGGAATTGACAACGACGAACTGCACCTGGTTGATGGTAAAGACGGCATTGCTGACATCGAACACAGCCGGGTTGGTGATGGACGACACTTTGATGAGGCACTGGTTGCTGGTCGGAATGTTGTTCGGCACCTGCCAGTTGTAGCTCGAAGAGGACGAGGTCGTAATATAATTCCACGTGGCCCCGTTGTCCGTCGAATAATCGAGGCGGAAGTTTCCGGTCACGAACGAGTTGCCCCAGGTGATGTTATAGGTCGAACAACTGTTCCATGTTTCGCCGCCATTCGGGGAAGTCACCGTGATGCTCCACACCGGCGGTGCGATCGTGAAGTTCACGTTGCTCACGTCGTAGATCGTCGCCGGGTTCAATGTGCTCTTGACGCGTACGAGGCATTGCGTGCTGGGCGTGTTCGGCACCGTCCAGTTATATGAACCAAGACCCGTATTGATGCTGGACGTGACGTTGCCCCAGGTCGTGCCGCCGTCGATCGAATATTCGATCGCAACGAACGGGTCGGTCACATACGAAGTGTTCCAGTTGATGTTGTAGTTGCTGCCTACGTACCAGGTAACCGCCGTGTTGGGCGAAGTCACCGTGATCACCGGCGTCGGTGCGACGATCTCGAAAACAGCGTCGTTCACGTCGCTGCGGCAACTCACGCTGTAATCGCTCACGCGCACGAAGCAGTTTGCGCTGGGTACGTTCGGAATGGTCCAGTTGTAGGAAGCCGGGCTGCTCGGCGCGTAATAGTTGCTCACGATATTCGTCCAGGTAGCGCCGCTATCGGTGGAATATTCGATCCGGAAATAGTTGCCCGTTCCGTTATACACCCAGTTGATCGTGCGTGTCGCAGGATTGGCAACCTGCCATGCTTCACCGCCGTTGGGCGAGGTGACCACCACGTATTGCACCTGGTTGATCGTGAACACCGCGTTGCTCACGTCGAACACAGCAGGGTTGGAGATGGACGACACTTTAATGAGGCACTGGCTGCTGGTCAGGATATTGTTCGGCACCTGCCAGCTGTAGCTCGAAGAAGACGAGGTCGCAATATAGTTCCACGTGGCCCCGTTGTCGGTCGAATAATCGAGGCGGAAGTTTCCGGTCACGAACGAATTGCTCCAGGTGATGTTGTAGTTCACGCAACTGTTCCACGTTTCACCCCCGTTCGGAGAAGTCACGGTAATCGTCCACACCGGTGTCGCTATTGTAAAATCGATATTGCTCAGGTCGTAGATCGTGGACGGGTTAGCCGTGCTCTTGATCCGCACATAGCATTGCGTGCTCGGCGTGTTCGGCACCGTCCAGTTATAAGAACCGGCCGTCGTGTTGATCGCTGAAATAATGCTCATCCACGTTGCGCCGCTGTCGATCGAGTATTCGATAGCCACGAACGGATCCGTCACATACGAAGTCGACCAGTTGATGTTGTAGTTGTTGCCGATGTACCAGGTGGTGGCCGTGTTCGGAGAAGTAACCGTGATGACCGGCGTCGGCGCCAGGATCGTGAAAACAGAATCGCTCACGTCGCTGCGGCAGTTGTTCGAGTAGTCGCTGACACGCACGAGGCAGTTGGTGCTCGGCGCGTTCGGCACGGTCCACGTGTAGTTTGCGGGACTGCTCGGCGCGTAATAGTTGGTGACGATCTGCGTCCACGTGGCCCCGTTGTCGGTGGAATATTCGAGGCGGAAGTAGTTCGTCGTTCCGCTGTAGGCCCAGGAGATCGTGCGCGTTGCGGGGTTGCCTACCTGCCACGATTCTCCGCCGACGGGGGAATTCACCGCCACGAACTGCACGTGGTTGATCGTAAATACGGCGTTGCTGATATCCGCGATCGACGGGTTGCTGATCGACGAAACGCGGATCAGGCATTGGTTGCTGGTCGGGATGTTGTTCGGCACCTGCCAGCTGTAGCTCGTCGAAGCCGTCGTCGTGATCTGTGTCCACGTGGAGCCGCCGTCGGTCGAATATTCGATGCGGTAGCCGCCCGTTACGTTGCTCGAGCTCCAGGTAATGTTGTAGTTACTGCAACTGTTCCATGTTTCGCCCCCGTTCGGCGCCGCCACCGTGATCGATGAAACCGGGATGGCGATGGTGAAGTTCACGTTGCTCACGTCGTTCGTGGCCGGGTTGGAAGCGTCTTCCACGCGCACGAGGCATTGCGTGCTCGGCGTGTTCGGGATCGTCCAGCTGTATGCCCCGTTGTTGTTCGTGTTCGCCACGATCGACGTCCACGTCGTCCCGTTATCCGTGGAATACGCGATGCTCACGTAAGGGTTCGTCACGTACTGGCTCGTCCAGTTGATGCTGTACGTGCTGCCCACGTACCAGGTGGTGGCCGTGTTCGGCGAGGTGACGGTGATCACCGGCGTCGGCGCGGCGATCGTGAAGATCGCGTTGCTCACGTCGCTGCGGCAGGTTGCGTAATAATCGTTTACACGTACGAGGCATTGTGCGCTCGGCGTGTTCGGGAGCGTCCATGTATAATTTGCAGGACTGCTCGGTGCATAATAGTTGTTTACGATGGTCGTCCAGGTCGCGCCGTTGTCCGTGGAATATTGGAGCTGGAAATAGTTCGTCGTGCCCGTGTACACCCACGAGATCGTGCGCGTCACCGGGTTGCCCACCTGCCAGTTTTCGCCCCCGTTCGGC
The DNA here is from genome assembly GCA_966211705.1 of uncultured Chryseobacterium sp. Lineage (GTDB taxonomy): Bacteria > Bacteroidota > Bacteroidia > Palsa-965 > Palsa-965. The sequence continues at coordinate 56,148 of CBIHOC010000005.1, read as the reverse complement.
GAGCTGATGATGATGTATTGCACCTGGTTGATCGTGAATGTCGCGTTGCTCACGTCGAATACCGAAGGGTTGGTGACGGACGACACTTTGATGAGGCACAGGCTGCTCGTGATGATGTTGTTCGGCACCAGCCAGTTGTAGCTCGACCCGGAAACGCTGCTGGTAATGGTGTTCCAGCTGCCGCCGTTGTCGGTGGAGTATTCGATCTTATAGTTGCCGGTGACGAACGTGTTGCTCCACGAGATCGTATAGTTGTTGCAGCTGTTCCATGTCTCGCCGCCGTTGGGCGAGGTGACGGTGATCGTCCACACCGGTACCGCGATCGTGAAATCCACGTTGCTGATATCGTTCGTGGCTGGGTTCGAAGCGTCTTTCACGCGTACGCGGCACTGGTTGCTCGGCGTATTCGGCACCGTCCAGTTGTACGAGCCGCTGTTGTTCGTCGAAGCCACGATCGCCGTCCACGTCGTTCCGCCGTCGGTCGAGTAGTCGATCGCCACGAAAGGATTGGTCACGTACTGCGACGTCCACTGGATGTTATAGGAATAGCCGACATACCACGTCACCGCCGTGTTCGGCGAAGTCACCGTGATGGCCGGCGTCGGCGCTACGATGGTGAACAGGTTGTCGCTCATGTCCTGCATGCAGGGCGTGTTGTTGTCGCGCACGCGTACCAGCGCCTGCATGCTGGGCGTATTCGGGAGCGTCCACGTGTATGTTCCTGCAGAAGCCAGCGCCGAGGTCGTAATGATCGTCCAGTTCGTACCTGCGTCGATGGAATATTCCAGCGTCACGTACGTCCCCGTACCGCTCGCGATCCAGGTGATGTTCTGTGTCGCCGGGTTGCCCACCTGCCACGATTCTCCCCCGTTCGGCGACGTCACACGCACAGAGGCGTTGATCGTAAACACCGCGTTGCTCTGGTCCACGATCGTGTTCGTATAGCTGTCCAGCACGCGCACGAGGCAGTTCACCGACTGCACGTTCGGCACCGTCCAGTTCAGGCTCGTCGCATTCAGGAACGTCGCGATCGAAGCCCACGTGAGCCCGCCGTTCGACGAATAATCGACGTTATAATAACCTGAAGTCGCATTCGCGGCCCAGCTGATCGTCCGCGTCGCGCAGGCCGGCCAGATCTCGCCGCCGTTGGGCGATGTAACCGTGATGGATTGTGCGTTTGCGCTGTTCGTAAAGCCGCAGACAAGCAGGATGAGAAAGAGGTAGACCTTTTTCATTGAGGGGAATTTTAAGAATGAAATGGGCTGTTCGTGTAGGGGACTAGTAAGCCTGTTTTGAATTGGGGTAGCAAATGTAGGTGAATTCCGTGTGGCTTAAAGAAATTTTAAGGTGATTTTTATCAGCCGGAACTTGGGGAGATGTTGAGGATCAATCAGTTTGGATTTGCTGTAGAATGCCGGGATGAATAAACAACAGGCAAAACGGTTCTTAAATACTTGCGCCATCTCCCGGGATCACAAAGACCGTGGCGCTAAGCGGAAGCCGTAGCGACGGTCAGCTTAACGGATCGGGGAGGATGGTCGTCACGCGATACTTCTTTTGTGCCTGGCGGCGGCCCGTCTTTATATTGAATATCTTTAATTTGCCGAATCCTATGAAACCCGAGACCAAAGCCATCCGCATCCAGAACGAACGTTCCGGCGAGCGCGAGCATTCCGTTCCCATTTATCTTACCTCCAGCTTTGTGTTCGACGATGCGGAGCACATGCGCGCCACGTTCGCGGATGAAACGGACGACAACATCTACAGCCGTTTTTCAAATCCCAACACGCAGGAGTTCATCGACAAGCTCTGCGCGCTGGAAGGCACGGAAGACGGGCACGCCACGGCTTCGGGCATGGCGGCGGTGGTGGCTTCGTTCCTCGCATTCCTGAAAAGCGGCGACCACCTGCTGGCGTGCAGCTCCATTTTCGGATCGACACACACGGTCATCACGAAATATTTGCCGCGCTGGGGCATTACGTATTCTTACGCCGACATCAACAAGCCGGAAACGTGGGAAGCGCTCATCCGCCCGGAGACGAAAATGATCTTCGTGGAAACGCCCACCAACCCGGGCCTCGATCTCGTTGACCTGGAATGGCTCGGCAACCTGGCGGAAAAGCACAAGGTGCTGCTGAACGTCGACAATTGTTTCGCAACGCCCGCGCTGCAGCAGCCCGCGCAATACGGCGCGCACATCGTCACGCATTCCGCCACGAAATTCATCGACGGGCAGGGGCGCGTGCTGGGCGGCGCGGTGCTCGGGAAAAAAGAACTGATCCGGGAAGTCTACCTCTTCTGCCGCAGCACAGGCCCCGCGCTCTCGCCGTTCAACGCGTGGGTGCTCTCGAAAAGCCTGGAGACCTTGTTCGTGCGCATGGAACGTCATTCCGAAAACGCGATGAAGCTCGCCTCCATGCTGCAGCACCATCCCGATATCGCACAGGTGCGTTACCCGATGCTGCTTTCCCACCCGCATTACGAGATCGCGAAAAAGCAAATGCGTTCCGGCGGCGGGGTTGTGACATTTGAACTGAAAGGCGGGCTGCAGCAGGGAAGAAAATTCCTCGACAACATCCGCATGTGCTCGCTCACCGCCAACCTCGGCGACACGCGCACCACCGTCACCCATCCCGCATCCACCACGCACGCAAAGCTCACCGAAGCGGAACGTTTGGCCACCGGCATTACGCCCGGGCTGGTGAGGATCTCCGCCGGCCTCGAGCACATCACCGACATCGCCGCCGACATCGAACAGGCGCTTGAACGATCGAAATGAAACGTATTACGGGTTTGCTGCTGATGCTTTTTTCTCTTTCCCTTGCGGCAAGAGAAAGCGGCTACGCGACCCGGAATTACTTCCCGAAAGAATACGACGGGTACAACCAGATGTGGGATGCGGCGCAGGACAAGAGCGGGCTGCTGTTCTTCGCATGCACCAGCAACATTTTTATTTACGACGGACAATCGTGGGAGCGTGTCCCGGTAAAATCAGGAGGGGCAACGCGGAAGCTGCTGCTCGATACAGCTACGAATACGATCTACGTTGCGACGGTTTCGGACTTCGGTTACCTGCAGCGCGCGTTCAACGGGAAGTGGTCGTACGTTTCCCTGCTTCCGAAGATCCCGAAAGCGGCGGCAACATTTACGGACATCTGGGAGATCCACCAGCAGGGAGAGAATATTTTTTTCCAGGCGAATGAGCGCATTTTTATTTTCAGGCACGCAGCGCTCCATGGGATCATCGAGGCCCCGAACGAAAACGATCTGTTCGCGCTCGCATTCAGCGCAAACGGTCGTGTGTTCGTGCGGCAACGGAATGTGGGAATGAACGAGATCCGGAACGGGAAGTTGCAGCTTCTTCCCGGCGGCGAATATTTCGGGACTGAGCGGGTGCTCGATATCATTCCGTGGGAAAACCAAAGCAATCTCGTTATAACCGGCGACCATGGTTTCATGATCATGAACCCCTCCGCAGATCCGGAAACAGGCTCTTGTTTTTCCGGGCTCCCGGTTGCCCCCGACGACTTTCTCCTGGGCGCCGGGGTGCTCGGCGGAACCTGGATCAACGATTCGCTGTTCGGCATCAACTCGCGCAGCGGCATCGGCATCTACAACAGGTCGGGACGGCTTGCCGAAGTTTTCGATAAAAAAACCGGGATGTCCGACGAATCCATCGCGTCAATTTTTATCGACAGGGAAAAAAATCTCTGGGCGATGCACAACAACGGTCTTACGCGGATCACGCTCAACAGCCCTTCGCGCTATTTTACCGACAAAAGCGGGATCAACGGTACGATCCAGGCCTGCATGCATTTCAACGGCTTGCTGTACCTGGCCACCACGCAGGGGATTTTTTCCTGCCCCGGAACGGGAAGCCAGTTCCAGCCGCTCGACTTTCCGAAGTTAGAGGTCTGGGACCTGTTCGATTACAATGGCGACCTCCTTGCCGGGACAACGCTGGGACTGGCGCGGGTGAAAAATTCCGAGTTTCTCACCGAACGTAATGTGAACAGGATCGTGCCTTCACCGGTCCCGGGCGAGCTTATCACGGCTGAGAAAGGCGGGATCAGGTATTTAAAGATTCAACCTTTCGGTAAGCCGTCGCATTCACAATTCATCGAGATGAACGACGACCTGATCCGCATCGGGCCGGTGGGTACCGTGGCAGGGCAACCTGCGCTTCGTGAGTTCTGGTGCGCGTCGCGTTTCCATGAATTGCTGCACGTGACGCTGGATGTCGTTGAAGGAAAAGCGGACGTACAGCGCTACGACCGTTCGCATGGCTGGGACGACAAAGCCGATTACCTGGTCCGTTTCGGCGACACCACGTATTTTTTCGAAAGCGATTCCGCTTACCGGTACATCCCGGGGAATGACAGGCCCGGCGGAAAATGTTTCGCGCACGCTCCTGATATCTTTAAACGGCTCTTCGAAGGAGACATTTCCGATGTGAAGCAGCCATTCGACTTCCGTTTGTTCCTCGACGCAAAACGTTCGATCGAGACGGTTGTTTTCGGCGTCGATAAAAACGGGGAGCTCATGCGCAGCCGCGTGATCGCCAATCATTTTTTCAGCGAGGGTGTACAATATGCGCGCGTCGACACCGCGGGCATCGCGTGGATGATGTCGAATGACATGCTGGCACGGATCAACCCGGCGATCAAAACAAACAAGGACGTTCCTTTCCGTACGTTGATCCGGCGCGTCGTGCTTGGCGAGGATTCCGCGATCTTTTTCGGTTCGGACAAGCTTTCGTTTGTGAAAGACACCGCCCTGCCTTACCGCAATAATTCCATTTCATTCCGCTATCACGCGCCGTTCTTCGATTATGAAGAGCAGCTTGTTTTTTCCTACATGCTCGAAGGTTACGATACGGCATGGTCGAAATGGAGTAAACAAACGGTGAAGGATTATACCAATCTCCCGGAAGGCACATACTCCTTTCGCGTGAAAGCGACCAACACCTACGCCGTGGAAAGTGAAGTTTCCTCCTACACATTCACGATCCTGCCGCCCTGGTACCGCACGAAGTTCGCATACGGCTTTTACGGCATCGGTTTCATCGCCTCGATCTTCGTCTCCGTGCGGCTGGGCGCGCGGCGGCTGCGGCGGCAAAAAGAAAAGCTCGAGCTGATCGTCACCGAACGCACAGCGGAAGTGGTGCAGCAGAAGCGGCGGATCGAAGTGCAGAACGAAGAGCTCGAAACGGCGTACAAAGGCATGCGCGACAGCATCCATTACGCGCAGCGCATCCAGGACGCGATCCTTCCCGTGCAGTCCGACATCCGGCAGGCGTTCCCCGAATCGTTCGTGCTGTTCCGCCCGCGCGATATCGTCAGCGGTGATTTCTACTGGTTCATCCGCCAGGAAAAGAAAACGTTCGTGGCCTGCGTGGATTGCACCGGCCACGGCGTCCCCGGCGCGTTCATGAGCATGATCGGGAATACCTTGCTGAACGAGATCGTGCTCGAGAAAAAAGTGGAAGCGGCGGACGAGATACTCAACCTGCTCCACCTGCGTGTGCGCCAGGCGCTGCACCAGGACGCCGGCGGGGAAACGCGCGACGGCATGGACATCGCGCTGTGCGTGATCGACCACGCGAAAAAAACGATGCAATACGCCGGCGCCAACCGCCCGCTCTGGCTCATCCGGAATGGAGACCTCATCGACTACCGCCCCGATAAATTATCCATCGCGGGCGACCAGCTCGAAGAAGACCGGCGTTTCACGCGCCACGACATTGCGCTGGCAACAGGCGATTGCATTTACCTCAGCACCGACGGGTATGTAGACCAGTTCGGCGGCGAGCGCGGAAAAAAATTCATGGCCAAACGTTTCCAGGCCTTGCTGAAAGAAATTCATCCGTATCCCATGGAAGAGCAGCACACACGACTCGACAACGCGTTCAATACCTGGAAAGGGAACCTCGAGCAGGTGGACGACGTGCTGGTGATCGGATTTCGTTATCTTGACTGAACAATGAAAAAACTGGGCGGATATCTTTTTGCTTTTTTGCTTTTGCTGGCGGGCCCGCTGTCGGCGCAAACACCGGGGACGGACAGCTTGTTCGCCGTGCTGAAAAAGGAGCTGCCCGACACGGAGCGGGTGAATACGCACAACCGTCTTTCCGTCGCGTACCGGTCTTCCGACAACGAGCTTTGCAAAAAGCACGCGAAGGAAGCGATGACGCTGGCTGAGGAAATCGATTTTCCCGCGGGAATGGCCGATGCTTACGAGAATTACGGCATCGCGGTCGGGAATGAAGGATTGCTGGAAGAGGAGATCGGCTGGCACCAGAAGGCCCTGGAACTTTACGTAGCGCTCGGCGATGTCCTGGGACAGGGGAAAAGCACCGGCAATATGGGGATCGACGAATACATGCTCGGCGATTACAAAAGCGCGGTCGAACATTCCCTGCAGGCGATGGACCATTACGAAAAAAGCGGCTACATGATCGGCGTCGTGTCGACGAACATGACGCTGGGAAATATTTCGCTGGAGCAGAAGAACCGCGGCGAAGCGCTGCGTTATTACAGCAAGGCGCTGGAGATCGCGCAGAAAAGCGTCCACAACGAGCTGATGGAAGCGCGCATCCGGGCGAACATCGGCAATGTGTACAACGAAAAGAACGACGACGAAAAAGCGCTCGAATATTACCAGCTCAGCCTCCCGGTCTTCGAACGCAACAATGCGCTTCACGAAAAGGCCGTCATGCTGAATAATATCGGCACGATCTACGAGGAGCGCGGGGAAAATGAAAAAGCGCTTTCGCTTTACCGCGAAGGCCTGGCGATCCGCGTGAACATGAACGATCGCGACGGCATCTGCTCGGCTTACCAGAACATCGGCAACGCGCTCGTGGGACTCGGCCGGCTGGACTCGGCGCTGCATTACCAGTTCGCCGCGCTCGACATCGCGACAGCGATGAATATGAAGTCGCAGGAAGTGACATGCTACCGCAACATCGCGGACATTTACGCGCACATGAAGAAGTTCGGCGAAGCCTACGCCTACCTCGATCGTTATACGTCCATGAACGACTCGCTGGTAGGCAGTGAAAATTCGAGCGCGATCAGCGAGCTGAAAGACCGGTACGCAAACGAAAAGCACCAGCGCAGGATCGACCAGATGGAAACCGCCGGCAGGCTTGCGGAAGAGGAATCCACGCGCAACATCGTGATCCTCGTCGCCGTACTCCTCGGCGTGGCCATCTTCGCGATCATCCTTTACAACCGCAGCCGCATGCGCCGCCTCGTGAACGAGCAGCTCGCGCACCAGAACATGGAGATCACGATGCAGAAGAAGGCGATCACCGACAGCATCAATTACGCCAAGAAGATCCAGGATTCCATTCTTCCCCCGCAGCACCACATCGACCGCGTGCTGCCCGACAGCTTCATCCTGTACGAACCGAAGGACGTGGTCAGCGGCGATTTCTACTGGCTCGAGAAACACAAAGGTCTTTCCATTTTCGCAGCCGTGGATTGCACCGGCCACGGCGTTCCCGGCGCGCTCATGTCGGTCGTCGGGTTCAACCTGCTCAACCAGGCGGTGAACGAGATGGGGCTGACAAAACCGTCGGACATCCTGCATCACCTCGATTACGGCGTGAACAAATTGCTGCGCCAGTCCGACGGCGGCAACTCGGTGAAAGACGGGATGGACCTCGCGCTGTGCACGTTCGACCGCAGCTCGCGCACCTTGCAGTACGCAGGCGTTTTCAACCCGGCCTACATCGTCAGGCAGGGCGAGCTCATCCAGGTGAAGGCGGACAAGTTCCCGATCGGCATCAACGTGGACGGCGTGACCGACAATTACACGAACCAGACGATCCAGCTGGGCAGCGGCGACATGATCTATCTTTTTTCCGACGGTTACGCAGACCAGTTCGGCGGGCCGATGGGAAAAAAATACAAGTACACGCGTTTCAGGGAATTCCTGCTGGAGATATGCAATAAGCCCGTAGCCGAGCAGCGGAAGGCGTTGAAGGCGGAATTTCTCAGCTGGAAAGGCGCGCACGAGCAGGTGGACGACATTCTCGTGATCGGCGTGCGGGTGAATTGATTTCTTTGGATTAATTTGCTGCTTAACCGCTTATGGCGAAATCGATAATCATCCGTTACTGCCTGCTGCTCTTCCCGCTCTGCCTTTCCGCGCAGAACAAAAAGATCGACAGCCTGGAACGTGCGCTGAAAACGGAAATCCCCGACACCTCGAAAGCCAACGCTTATGTTTCCCTCGCCGATCAATACCGCCACAGCGATCCCGTTAAACACCGGCAATACGCCCTCAAAGGCATAAGCCTTTCCCGGCAGACCGGCCACAAACGCGCGCTGGCAGGCAGCTACAACCTGTACGGCATCGCGATGGAGAACGAAGGGCGTTACGATGAGGCGCTGAAATATTACGATTCCGCGCTGATCACGTGGAAGCGCGCCGGCAACCTGCACGAGCAGGGACGCGTGTACCTCAACATGGCCAACGCGTACAACCGCATCGCCGATTATCCCGCAGCCGCCGATTACACCATTCGCTCGCTGAAGGTGCAGGAAAGCGTGAAGGACACATTCGGCGTGGCCGTCTGCCAGCTTACACTCGGCAACATTTATTACCAGCAGGGCGACGAGGAAGCGGCGCTCCGGGCATACAAGGAAGCGCTGGCCCTCAACGAATCGAGCGTCAACAACGTCGGCTTCAGCGGGTCGGCGTTGTCGAACATCGGCGCGATGTACGAGCAGCTGGGAAAATACGATTCGGCGCTTTATTATTTCCGGACGGCGCTGGCGCTGTTCGCTTCGAAAGGAATGACCACGAAGCTCGGCTCCACGTATTCGAACATCGGCACCGTGTGGTCATCGATCGGGCGGAATGATTCTGCGATGTATTATTACCGCCTCGGTTTGTCCAGCCACATCAGGTACGACAATCCTGAAGGTACTTGCTCCGTGCTGGCATCCATCGGCAACCTGCACATCGACCAGGATGAGTTGGATTCAGCCCTGTTTTACTATAATAAAGCGTTGCTCATTTCGAAGCATATCGGCACGCGGGAACAGGAAATGAACCTTTATTACGGTATCAGCAACGCATACAAGTATAAACATGATTCTGCCAAAGCGCTCGTCTACCTGCAGCGATATGTCGACCTCAACGACAGCCTGCACGGGCAGGGACAAACGATCGCGATCGAGGAATTGAAAAAGACGTACGAGCTCGACAAAAAGAACCAGGACCTTCTCATGGCGGAAACGCAGGCGCGGCTTGCCGAAGAAACCAACCGGCGCAACATGGTCCTTTTCGGATCGGGCGGCTTGATCTTCCTCATCGTCACCGGCGTCGGCGTGCTGATGTACCGCAACAAGCAGCGGTACACGAACGTGCTGGAAAAAAAGAACGAGGAAATTTTCCTGCAGAACAAGATCATCGCCGAAAAGAACAAGGACATCACCGACAGCATCACCTACGCGCGGCGCATCCAGCAATCCGTCATGCCCGACGAGCGCATCCTCCGGCGCATGACGGGCGATTATTTCGTGCTCAACCGCCCGCGCGACATTGTGAGCGGGGATTTCCTCTGGCTCGCCGAAAAAGAAGGCCGCACGTACATCGCGGTCGCAGACTGCACGGGCCACGGTGTTCCCGGCGCGCTGGTTTCGGTCATCGGCATCAACCTGCTCAACAAGATCATCGAGCAGCCGGGACGTCCTTCGCCGTCGGAAATTCTCGAGCTGGTGCATGCGATGATGATCGCGTCGCTCAACAAGGACAAAGCGGTGCGCGAAACGAACGACGGCATGGACATGGCCCTGATCTGCATTGACCGGGAGGCGGGAAAAGTTTTTTTCTCCGGCGCCGGCCGGCCTTTGTATTATCGCGACAGCCGCGGCTTCCATTCCCTCAGGGGCGATCGTTTCTCCGTCGCCGGAAACGGGGACTCACCCTTCACCGAGCAGGAGATCCCGCTGGAACCCGGCATGAGCTTCTACCTCAGCTCGGACGGTTACGTGGATCAATTCGGGGAAATGACGGGTAAAAAATTCCTTTCGAAACGCTTCAGCGAATTGCTCGCGGAAATCTCCGTCCTCCCGATGCAGCAGCAGGCCGAAAAGCTGGAACAGGCATTCATCTCATGGAAAGGCCGCCTGGAGCAGATCGACGATATCCTGGTGGTCGGGGTGAAAATATGATGTGCAGATGTGCAAATGTGCGGATGTGCGGATGTGCAGATGTTTGATGTGTCGAAATGCAGATGTGTCAAAATGCAGATGGCATATTTCAATATTGCAATATCCCGTAATCCCGAAACTATCTGCACATCCGCACATTTGCACATCTGCACATTATTTTTGTTAAAGGCACAATTATTGCTGCATTACCGGTAACCTCCTTGTCCCCCCTTTTCCGCGCAGGCACACAAGCATAGTATACGCGCAGGATATTTTTTCGTTACATCCTTTTTCCGTAACAATTTCCGACTGCATCTTACACATGTTGATTTTCAATTCATTCCGGATTGTTATTCATGCATAACAATTTTATGAACGGGCATTCGTTGGCAATGGCCCTGAAACCTGCGCTTCTCCGCAGCCGTTGAACCAAGCAGTTCTTTGCTTCGCTACCAACCAATCAGAAAGGAGAACGCTATGAACAATCCTTACGCACACGGATGGAGAATATTGATCTGCCTGATTATCGCCTTTATCCAGTCCAACACCGAAGCGTACGCTTCACACGCACAGGGAGGTGACCTTACCTACACCTGCCTCGGCGGTAACCAGTACCGTTTACGGCTGGCTTTTTACCGCGACTGTTCCGGCACCAACGCTCCGGGCAGTGTCACGATCAACATCTCATCGGCTTCATGCAACCAGAATTTCAACACTACGCTTACGCCCATCGCGGGAACAGGACAGGACGTCACGCCGATCTGCCCGAGCATGACAACGGTCTGCAGCGGTGGAAATAATCCCGGCGTACAGGAATGGATCTATGAAGGCAACGTTACACTACCGCAAGCCTGCACCGACTGGACCTTCAGCTTTACGCTCTGCTGCCGTAACGCGGCCATCAACACTATCGTTAACCCCGGTTCTGAGAATATTTATATCGAAACGCTCCTTAACAACGTCGCCGCTCCCTGCAACAACTCGCCCACTTTTTCCAACATTCCCGTTCCTTTTATCTGCTCCGGGCAGAGCTACTGCTTCAACCACGGCGCTGTCGACCCTGACGGCGATTCGCTCTCCTATTCGCTCGTAACGCCCGCCACCGGGCCGAACACCACGGTTACGTACGTGAATCCCTACACGGCAACCCAACCCCTGCTTTCTTCCCCGCTCGTTTCCTTCAACCCGGTCACCGGCGACATCTGCATGAACCCCACGCAGATCATCGTCACCGTAATGGCTGTGCGTGTCGATGAATGGAGAAACGGCGTGCTTATCGGCAGCGTGGTTCGCGATATACAGCTGCGCACGATGAGCTGCACGAACAACCTTCCCTCCATTACCGGCATCAACGGCGGCAACACGTTCTCCGCAAGCATCTGCGCCGGATCCACGCTCAGCTTCTTCATCAACTCGTCCGATCCCGACGCAGGCCAGAACCTCACGATGACCTGGAACGGCGCGATCGCCGGCGCAAACTTCACGACCACCGGCGGACCGCTTCCCACCGGCACGTTCACCTGGACGCCCACCGTGGGCAACGTGAGCAACACGCCGTACTGCTTCACCATCACCGTCAGCGATGACGCCTGCCCCTATGCAGGATCGCAGACCTACGCGTTCTGCATCACCGTCACCGGGTTCGGCATCACGGCCTCATCAACATCCACGAACTGCGGCGCTTCGAACGGCACAGCTTCGGTTACGGTGAACGGAGGAAATGGCCCGTACACGTACCAGTGGTCGCCGTCCGGCGGCAACGGCCCGACTGCGACAGGTTTGCAGGCCGGCACCTATACGATCGACGTCACTGATGTATCGGGCTGCATCTCCACGGCCAACGTTGTGGTGGCGCAGGGCTCTTCCAATGCGACGCTCAACACGACGGTCATCGACGTGCAGTGCTTCGGGCAAACGAACGGAAGCGCAACGGTGAACGCGAACGGCGGACAGCAGCCTTACACGTATGCATGGTCGAACGGCGGGAATACCGCAACCATCAACGGCCTCGGTGCAGGAACCTACAACGTGACCGTCACCACCGCGAACGGTTGCATTTCCACCGCAACAGTTACGGTCACTCAACCTGCAACCGCACTTTCTTCGCCTGCATCGGTCATCAGCAACGTCGATTGCTTCGGCGCCACTACCGGGCAGGCTTCTGTCAATGCCGCGGGAGGTACCGCGCCGTACGTGTTCAGCTGGAACTCCATGCCTGCGCAGAACACGGCCACGGCAACGGGTCTCGGCGCCGGTGTGTATTCCGTGATCGTTACGGATGCAAACGGGTGCTCCTCCACCGCTTCGGTGAACATCACGCAGCCGCCGGTACTAACCGCGCTTACCAGCTCCACTTCCGTCACCTGCAACGGCGGTGCGAATGGCTCGGCGCAGGTGACGCTTTCCGGCGGCGTACCGCCTTACAGCACGACGTGGAACTCCACGCCCCCGCAGAACACGACGATGGCGGTGAACCTGCCGGCCGGCACGTATGTCGCTACGATCACCGACGCCAACGGCTGCACCAGCACGCCCGCGGTTACGATCACGGAACCTGCCGCGCTCGCCGCGAACATCACCAACACCGCCAACGTTTCCTGCAACGGGGGAACGAACGGCTCGGCCGCGGTGAACGTGAACGGCGGAACCGCCCCGTACACCTATTCCTGGAACACGGTTCCCGCGCAGCTCACACCGAACGCTTCGAACATGCCCGCAGGAAGTTACACGGTAACGGTTTCCGATGCCAACGGATGCGCAACTGTAAGCACGGTTACGATCACGCAGCCCACACCGGTGACCGTCACCACCACCGGCACCGATACGGTTTGCCCCGGCCAGGCCGTCGTGATCAGCGCGACGGGCTCCGGCGGAACGGGCACGTACACGTATAACTGGAACCAAAGCCTTGGGCCCAACAGCACCTACACCGTTTACGTCTTCGCTCCCACGACGTACAACGTGCAAGCCGTCGACGCCAATGGCTGCACGAGCGGCACCGGCAGCATTCCTGTCGACGTGTACACCTTCAACCCCGGCGATCTCGTGACAACGGGCAGCACCAGCATCTGCGCGGGATCTTCGACAAGCATCGGCGCAACCGTAACCGGCAACTCCGGGCCGGTAACGTGGGTGTGGGCCAACCAGCCCTGGACGAACGGCGGACCGTTCACCGTGCAGCCGGCAGCGAACACGACGTACCAGGTAACGGTGACGAACATCTGCGGCGTGGTGGTCACGAACAGCATCATCGTCGACGTGAACCCGCTGCCGCAGGTAGCGCTTCAGCCGCAGTCGGCCACCGGCTGCGATGAAGTAACGCTGGCATTCGCCGATAACGACCCGGACAACGCGGGCTGCACGTACGTGTGGGATTTCGGCGACGGCTTCACCGGGTCGGGCAGCAGCCCGGATCACACGTACACCGGTTCCGGTAACTTCACCATCTATGTCACAGCGACTTCGCCTTTCGGCTGCTCCGACATATCCGGCACAACGGTCAACATCACGGTTTACGAATCGCCCGCCGCAGCGTTCGCCGTCTCAGCAACCGACGTGAGCATCCTCGAACCGACGATCCATTTCACGAACATGTGCTCGCCGAACACGATCGGCTGGCAGTGGGAGTTCGGCGACAACACGACGGACAACGTGCCCAGTCCTTCCCACACGTATCTCGACAAAGGCGCGTATAATGTGCGCCTCATCGCGACTTCTCCGGGAGGCTGCACGGACACCGCCGAACAACGCGTGGAAGTCGATCCCGAATTCACGCTGTATGTTCCCAACGCATTCACACCGAACGAAGACGGCAAGAACGATGTGTTCTACGCTTACGGTGACGAGATCACGGAATTCACGATGCTGATCTTCGACCGCTGGGGCAATCTCATTTTCACTTCCGACAACATCAACAACGGCTGGGACGGACGCGCGAAAGACGGAAACTACGTTGCGCAGCAGGATGTGTACGTCTACAAAATTGCAGTGATCGACTTCAGGGGAAAACAGCACCGGTACACCGGGCATTTTTCTCTCCTTCAGTGAGTGTTGGTTTGGTAGCTGCGAAAAGGGGTGCCCGGGCGCGGGCGCTCCTTTTGCATTGAAAAGAAAAAAATGAACAATGCCAAACTAACAATGTTCAATGTACAAGTGAATTCATTGAACATTGTTCATTGGGCGTTTGGCATCCGATAGCTATCGGATGAGCGTTTCGACATACAGAACGTGATGAAAAAAGCGGGACTTCGCCTACCTTTATTCCTCAATTACCCCCGCACATGCGCAAACGCATTCTTCCGCTGCTGCTGATCGTTTCCTGCATTTTTCATTTCTCCGGGAAATCTTCTTTCAACCTTCGGGTGACGGAAAATGAAGGGAAGAACAGTTACGGTGGAATTTTCCGGATGAACCTCGAAGAAACCTTTGTCAGTCTCTTCCCGCTTTCTGTTGTCGATAATTCTTCCCGCCACGTCGCGGGGCAGGTGTACGAAGGATTAGCCGGGTTCGATCCGAAAACGCTGGCCGTGCAACCGGGGCTGGCAAAACAATGGGAAGTAAGCGCTGACCACCTGGTCTACATGTTTCACCTGCGTACGAACGTTTCGTTCCACGATGACAGTTGTTTCACGGGAAACAGGGGAAGACGCATGGTGGCGGACGACGTAAAATATTGCCTCGACAAGGTGTGTGAAAGCAGTTCGCAAAACATATTCGGATTTCTTTTCAGGAATGTCGTAGAAGGCGCAGCCGCATTTTACGATTCGAATCAAAAAGTGAAATACGGAAATCCCGGCGTTAAAGGGATCCGGGTGATCAACGACAGCGTGCTTGAGATCCGTCTTGAAAAACCGCTGGCTGTTTTCCCGCAGCTGCTTTGTCTTCCCGGCTGCTGGATCTATCCGCACGAAGCATGGGAAAAATACGGCGAGGACATGCGCCTGAAATGCGTGGGGACAGGTCCGTTCCGGTTAAGCCGCATGCACGAAGACTCACTGGTCCTGCTTGAACGCAACCCGGGCTACTGGAACAGCGACAGGGATGGCAACCGGCTTCCTTACCTCGACAGCATCCGCATTACATTTCGTCCCGGCTCACAACTGCAGGCGTTCCGGGAGGAAGAACTCGACATGTTGATCTTAAGCACCCCGGAAGATATCCGCAGCTTCCCGGCCATGGTCAATGACTTTGCCTCCACTCCCCCGAAATTCATACTCAGTCACACGCCTTCAATGGCCGTCACGTATTTCGGTTTCCAGGCGCAGGCTCCGCCGTTCGATGATGTGCGCGTGCGCAAAGCTTTCTGCATGGCCATCAACCGCGACGTGATCGTCGACAGCACGATGAGCGGACTTGGTTTTGCTGCGCATTCCGGCTTGTTTCCCCCGGTCATGCAAGGCTATCCGTCCGCCACCAGCCCCGCATATGATCCGGTAATGGCGAGAAACTTACTGGCAAAGGCCGGCTATCGCGGGGGTAAACGTTTCCCGAAAATTTCCATTGACGTGAACCCGGGCCAAATGAACAGGGCGGTTGCGGAAACAATACAGAAAATGCTCCGGGAAAATCTCAACATCGAAGTCAGCATCTCCGTCAAACCATTCGCGAACTATTTGTCCGACATGACGCGTGGCAAATCGCTTTTCTGGCGCTCGGCGTGGGTCCCTGATTATCCTGATCCGCAGGCTGTCCTCTCGATCCTGTACGGGAAGAATGTTCCTGGTTCGCAGGAAATGCCTTCGTTCCCTAATGCCATGCGTTATAAAAGCTCCGCGTTCGATCAACGCTATGAAGCGGCACTGACGGAGCACGATAACAAAACACGAATGGCACTCCTGCAAAATGCCGAACAAATTGCCCTTGACGATGCGGCAATTTGCCCGCTTTATTTCTACGAACCTTACCTGATGCTGAACATAAAAGTTCGCGGGTATCACATGAATGCGCTGGACTGGCGCAGCTTTACGGAAGTCTGGCTGGAGAAGAAAAAATAGGCTGTGTGATTATTTCACCAGCGGCCACTTCTTGTACGGTTGATACCGGTAATATTTCGGAATGGTATCAAAACGCATGTGTAGCCAATAAACGCCAAGGCCCGACGTGCTGAGCCAGGCAGGCGCTTCACCCACAATCTTCTCATAGGTTTCGCCGGTAAGCCGCCATAATTCATCCTGCTGTGCGGCAGGCGCGGTCCGGACGAAATTCGCCAGGTGCGTATAGCAATTCTCTCCTCCAAGTTTCGCGGGAACGACCAACATCGCATCATTACCGAGATTCGGGAAAACCGCGACCTGTTCTTTCCCGGAAAAATATTTTTTGAAAGTCCCCGCTTCCGGGCTGACTTTTACCAGCGGCGGCGCATCAATGAGCACGAAAGAAAATGGCGTAACGGAAAATGTGGCGCGGGTGACCGGCGGCAGCTCCCAGAAGAACGCATCAAAAGGCGCTTGTGCGAGCAGCGCATTAAAAAACCTGCGGAATGCGGCATCAGATTTCCAGAATTTTGCAGCCTCTGCAATAGTGAATGGAAACGTATACAAGATCGTATCGTCACCAGCTTGACAGGCAGAAAAATTCCAGTCCACGATCAATTGTACGATTTCATTACCTGGTAGCCAACCTCACCGCACCACCAGCTTCACCATTTCCGCCCGGCCATTCTCCGTCACCGTCAGCACGTACATCCCCTGCAAAAGCGTTTGCGGCAATTGCATCGTCGTTCCGGGATCAGTTTGCGTAAAGACCAATCGCCCGCTGATGTCGTAAAGCCCGATCGTCGCATCAGAAAGATCCCTGCTGAATGCGATCATTCTTCCGGGTGAAACAGGATTGGGATAAACGACGAGTTGTTCGGTCGCGCCATGCTCCGCAATTCCAGATGGACTTTCATCCATCTTCACCAGCCCCGCCGATTGCGTGCCGATCCACACAATGCTGTTGTTCTCTTTTTCCACGCATTGCGTGTAACCATCCGGGATCGGTGAAGTGACGGTGTCGTAGATCGTCCAGCTTCCCCACGCGTCGAGGCGAATGATGCCGCGCTGCATGGATGCGATGTACTTGTTCTGCAGCGAGTCGATGGTGATCCACGTGAGCGCATTGGAGCCGATGCCGGAATTGACGGTGTTGTACCAGGCCCAGTAATTGAATTCGTAGTGGATCATCAGTCCCGCGGCGGGCGAGGAATACCAGCGGTTGTTCAACGTGTCGAGCGCGATGCGCGTGGCGGAATTATCGGGCAGGCCCGTGTTGGCGATGGTGTAAACAGTGAATGTCGTGTCGTTGAAATCGTACATCCCGCCGTTGATCGTGGCGAGGTATTTCACGTTGGTGCTGCCGATCGCAATCGCGGAAATATTGTTCGACAGCAGCGCGGAGTTCTGATCGTTCCACACCTGCCATGTCGTACCGTCGAACTTCGCCAGCCCCGAGCTCGTGCCGACCCACGCGATTCCCGCGGTATCGAACGCGATCGCGCGCACGAAATTATTCGGCAGCCCGGAATTCGACTGGTCCCACACCTGCCACGCGCTCCCGTCAAAACGCGCCATCCCGCCCGTAAACGTTCCCACCCAGATCGAACCGTCGGGCGCAACAGTGATCGTTCGCACGTAATTGTCGGGGATCCCGGAATTCGACGTGTCGTAAACGGTCCACGTCGTGTCGTTGAACAACGCAAGCCCGTTGTCCGTCCCGATCCACTTCTCATGGCCGCGGATCGCGAGGCAACGCACGTTATTTTCCGGCAGTCCCGAATTTCCCGCGTCGTAGATCGTCCACGCGATCTGCGCAGAAACAGTAATGCTCCTGCAGGAAAGTACCAGCAGGAGCATTACGAGAAAATTAGTATTCAGTTTCATTTACTTATTGCAGCACCATGCGGCTGGAATAGCTGTTGCCTTCGTATTGCAGCGTAACGAAGTACGTGCCTTTCGAAAGCGCGGAGAAATCCATCTCGCGGTTGAGCCTGCCGTTGGCGTTGCTGATCATCTCGGTGTACACCACGCGGCCCGTGAGGTCGGTGAGCACCACGTTCACGTCGGCAAGGCGGGGCGCGTTGAACGAAAGGCTGAACTGCCCGTTGTTCGGGTTCGGCGCGATGCTGATGGAATTGCGGAAGCCGGTGTCTTCACCGATGCCGGTGCAGGTTTCGACCGTGGCAACGGCAGCAACCGGCGTGCTCACGCAGCTTTCGTTGGTCGTCGCAATGTGCCAGTCGTAGAAATAGTAATAGTACGCAAGGCCCGCGGAAGAGTTCGTGATGCGCATCACGCCGGGAAGATCGAACGGGTAGCTCACGCCGCCGTTGTTGCGGTACAGGCCTGCGCCTCCGTTCGTGCCGACAAGACGATAATCATTGCCGGGTGTAATGGTCCAGTTCAGCGCGACACGGCTTTCGCCGGCGGGAAGCGATGCGCTGATCGTCTGCAGCACGTTGCCGGCCGAGTCCTGGAGCTGGATGGTGCGGCTGCCTGCGGCCTGCGCTTCCACTTTCACGGAGAGCAGCGTCATCGTGGAATACACGGTGAAGATCTCGTACTGCGCCGAAGTGAGGAAGCTGCCGGAACCCATGTTGCTGTTGTTCGGCGTGGCGAAGGTCGAATCGGTGTGCGACTGCACGTTCTCCGCGTAGTAAGTTGTCGTTGCGGAGAGTGAAGGCGTGACGAACGTGTTGCCGGTTCCGACGATGTTGTTCGAAGCGTCGCGCCAGCGGATCGTGCCGGCGCCGGATGCGGTGAGCGTGGCGGAGTTGTTCACGCAGACGGTATCGCCCTGCGCGGTGGGAACTGCCGAAGACGCGTTGTACACGGTGAACGTGGCCTGGCCCGTGCCGCAGTAAGTGGTCACGTCGCAGGTGTAAGTTCCCGCTGCGGAGACGGTGATGGTTTGTGTCGTATCACCGGTGTTCCACAGGAACGCGGTGCCGGCTGTGGCGGTCAGCGTGATGTTGCTGCCGGTGCAGATCACCGGCGTCTGGTCGGCCGAAATGGTGATGACCGGGTTGCTGCTGTTCTGCAGCGTGAGCGTCACGGGGATCGCCGTGTAGTTGTTGCTTTCGTCCTCTTCGAGGAAGTTCTGGTTCGGATCGATGTCGACCACGATCCAGTAGTTGCCGTTGCACGTTCCCGGCGGGATGTTGATCCACATGCCGTCGAGGTGCTTGCCGTAAACGTCCGTCCAGCCGGAGGAAATTCCCTGCTCCACCTGTGAGCAGTTGTACTGCCCGCCGCCGAGTCCCCAGTTCGGGAAGTCGCCGTTGATGAGCGTGTTGCCCTGGTTGTAAACCGTATTGACGTCGCGGCAGTGGCCCACATAGCCGGAGCCGCCGCACTGGCCGTAGTCCATCAGGCAGAAGCCCATTTTCTGTCCCTGTCCCACGATGGGCCAGTTGAGCGGGTTCGGGTCGCCGTTGTCGATGCGGAGCGTGAACACGCCCCAGTCGTCGACGTGGTTGTGGCCGTGGGAAGGATGGTACGTCATCGTTCCCGCCTCGCGCTCGTAATAGCTCATGCTGTTGCCGTTCTTGTGGTAAACGCGCTGGAAGATGATCTGGTGAGGGTTCGGGTCGCCGTTGGGGCAGGTGAACGATTGCGAAGAAGTGGGATCGTAAATGGAGAACGTGTCGGTTCCGCAAACGAAACGGCGGTAACCGAGCGAGTCGACACCACGCGCGGTGAGGGGCCCGTGGCCGATGTTCGGCGTGGAGCCCGTAACACGCAGGCGGCCTGCGTTGTAGCCCTGGCTGTAGGTCTGGTCGGTGCTGGTCTGGGAATACTCGATGTAGCCGGAGCCGCTTACATCGAGCGCCTGCCAGGAAACGGTGATGTCCGGGAGGAGATCGCAATCGGTTGACGACTGCGTCTGGCACTGGCAGCTGGTGGCGTTGGTGGTGGTGCATTGCGCGGAGGCATACACGGAACCAAGTGAGCATGCAAGAATGAGTAGACTTTTTTTCATCTGGATGTGATGGTTACGGAAGATGTGTGCAGGTAACGCTTTCAAAAAGCTAAGCAAGATAGGGAAACCTATAGGGATTAACAAGTTATGAAAATAGATCGGGGGTCATATTTTCCGGGACGGTGGAAAAGCTGCAAGGTTTATCTTTATCCCGATGCGATACGGTTTTGTCCTGCTGCTTTTCTTTATTGCCCGGGCGGTTTCCGCGAATATGGCGTCGCCGGAGATAACGGGAACAACAGGGGCGCTGGCTTTTTCCAGCAAGGACATTGACATTCTCCACGAAAAAATTCTTATCCGGCCGGATCATGCATTTCACACGGCGACCTTTTCCATTATTTATACGATCCGGTCGGATAGCTCAGGGAAACAGATCCCATTGCTTTTTTATGCGGAAGCTTACAAAGATGATTTCACTGTACGCGTAGACGGCAGGCCGGCCGGGTTGCAGGAAATTCCGGGAGAATACACCCGCACAGCCCATACCCCGTTTGAAAAATTCTCAGCGGCATTTGACAAGCCTTCTTACCAGGGCGATCATGAAAACGTAACGATCTGGTGGAGCCAGGCGACGGGCGACGTTTATCGGTTCAACGAGCTGAAGTATTTCGAAGTCGATCTCGATTCCGGTGTGCATACCATCCAGGTAAACTATACCGCGGAGGCGTGGCAGGATACTTATGACTGGGTAACGGAATACAGTTTCCCGTATTCGCTTTCACCCGCGGAACATTGGCGGTCATTCGGAACACTGGAAATTACGATCGACGCTTCGGCATTCGAAGGAACTATAACGACCAACCTCGGGCCGCCGAAAACAAATGCTGGCGATAAAACTTCCACCTGGGTTTTCGACAAGCTTCCGCAGAAATTTTTCGCGGTCAGCTACACCCCCGAAATCAGTTCTTTCGCGGAAATGCTGATCTCCATCGGGCCGCTGGGGCTGACGCTGATCTTCGCCGTCGTCGTTGGTTTCCTTCACGCCCTTGCCGTTCGCAGTCACCGCAAACGAAAACCTCGCACAAAATATTCCTGGGTGGTGATCGCCGGCGGCATCGTTCTTCCATTCTTCTTCTTCATTGCCTACATGTACAGCTTCGGGCTCATCGACGCGGCCATCGGGCCACACGCCGGAAGATATCATGGCTACACGTTCCTGGTCGTTTTGCTGTATCCGTTTGTGATGCCGGTTTATTGGACGATCATGTGGCTCGTGGACCGGCAGGTAAAAAATAAACTTTCCTCCTTACCCTTACCGCGGGATTAACCCTGAGGTAAGGGTAAGGAGGAAAGTTCACTCCGCCAGCAGCTCCTGGATCAGCCGCAACGCCGCATCCGCATCCTTCACATGGGCCGCGCCCGTAGCCGGGCCGTTGAACCCGGTGTACACCATGCGCACATTCCCGCCCTTGTCGATGTAGATCGTCGTGGGGAACGACATGATGCCGTTGAGGAACGGCAAACTTTCCGAGGCCGCGTCTTTCCCGCTTTTCCCGGTATTGAGAAATGTGTAATCCGCACCGAAACGATTTTTCAGGCGGCGAATGTTTGGATTGGCAATAGCCGTGTCCGGTGAACGTTCGTACGCCAGCGCGATCACTTCCAGTCCTTCCGGGTGATATTTTTTATACACCTCGCTCAGCCATGCCGTTTCATCCATGCAGTTCGGGCACCACGTTCCCATGATCTGGATGACGACGACCTTGCCTTTGTAATCGCTGAGCGAAACGGGTTTGCCGCTGAGGTCGTTGAACGTGAAGTTGACGTTCGTGCTGTCGGTGATCCAGGTGAGTTTCGTGGGATCGCGTAATTCGAATTTCTCGTTTCGTTTTGCAACCCATTCCTCGTGCCAGTATTTTCCCGACCAGAAATGGCCTTTCAGTGTTCCGTCTTCTTGCATTGTCGCTTTGAAAAGAAAAGCATGCGAGCCGTCGAAGCAGGAAAGCACGAATTCCCTCGGGCGGATGTAATCGCCTTCCAGGAAACGGTAGTCGCCGGTTTCCGTCAAAAACGTTCCCGCGATCCCGGAGCGCTTGTCGAATCTGAAGATCCCGATGGCTTTGCTGCTGTCGGGTTTGCCGGGCGAGAACGTGCATTCCCATTTCCCGAAAGCCGGCGTCGGCTTTGAAACGTGGGTGGGGAAACGGTCTTTGCCGTACACCGCGCGGAACTTCAGCACATACGGCTTGCTCGCCGAGCGGTTGATCCATATTCCCGAAATTGTGCTGTCGCTGTTCACTTTGCATTTGAACTGCGAATCAAAAACAGGCATGCGCCAAAAGAGAGAATCGTTTTTGTCGTGAAGAAAATTTTCCGCGGTGATGTGCTCGTCGGCGTTGATCACCGTAAGGCGGACCTGGTTGGGAATTTTTTCGATCGTGAACGTGAACGGCAATTCCGTCGTGTCGTTCAGCGTGAGGATGCCGCGCCAGTTGCCGGCGCGGAGCGTGGTTGTGGCGAAGCTTTGGGCAACAACCTGCACGCTGCAGGCCAGGAAAAGAGCGAACGTAAACAGCTGCTTCATGCTTCTTTTTTCCATCGCGGTCGTTGTTATCATTTGCTCTTCGGAAAAGAAGGCACACCGGGGCGGGCGCTGGCGAAGTCGTGCGCGTTCCAGTTGAACGGGATGCTGCAACCGGGCTTCAGCGTGTCGCCGGAAAGGTCCAGCCGCACGAGCCGATCGGGGTAATGCTTGTTGCCCGTCCCGAAGCCTACGTAGAGTTTCCCGTTGACGAGCATCATGCCGTAAGCGTTCGTGCCGGAAATACCCGTGACAGGCACAATCGCCTCACGACGGCCGTCGCGGGAATAACAGCGCAATTCGTGCGGCCCGGTGTAATCGTAATCGGTGCTTCCGGCGACGATCACCCAGGCGCGGCCGAGCGAATCGACAGCGATATCCCCGGCCAGGAAATGTTCGTTGCTGTTCAGCCGGGCGATCGTGCTCAACTGTCCGTCGCGGATGCGGACGAGGCTGTAGCCGGAAGCGGCAAGCGAATAAGCATAGATCACTTCGCCGCAGCCGTCAAGATCGAGCAGGGTTTCATTGCGGGCTGCGACCGGGATTTTAAAAGGGGTGCCGGGTGTTGTGTAAAGGCTGCGTTTCGATTGCTCCACCCTCACCAGCAGGGCGAGTCTCTTTTGTCCTTTTATCTTGCAATAGGCAAGCCCGTCATACGACTGGCCGCCGCTGACCTCCGGGCCGGACCGGGTGAAGACCACCGTGGAATCGTCGGCGAAGGTCCAGGCCGTGATCGCGCTGTTCCCGTAGCCAAGCGTCCAGAAGGAACAATTGGTGTCGAGGGTTTCGGCCTGTTGCTTTTTCGCGCTGAACGAAAAGGCGAGGACCGCCGCGAGCAGGAAAAGAAACGGGGTGAGCTTTCTCATCGCGGTTGTTTTAAAAAAGCTAAACCCCGAAGGTCTGTAAGACCTTCGGGGTTTAGCTCGCTCTTTAAATATGGAACTTGATCCCCTGCGCCAGCGGAAGCTCCGTGCCGTAGTTGATCGTATTCGTCTGGCGGCGCATGTACACCTTCCACGCATCCGAGCCGGATTCACGGCCGCCGCCGGTTTCTTTTTCCCCGCCGAACGCGCCGCCGATCTCCGCACCCGAAGTGCCGATGTTGACGTTCGCAATGCCGCAGTCGGAACCTTCCGCGGAAAGGAACTGCTCCATCTCGCGCATGCTGTTGGTGAAAATGGACGACGACAATCCCTGGGGAACGCCGTTCTGCATCGCGATCGCTTCGTCGATGGTTTTGTATTTCATCACGTACAGGATCGGCGCGAACGTCTCTTCCTGCACGATGTGGTATTCGTTCTTCGCCTCGATGATGCACGGTTTCACGTAACAGCCGCTTTCGTAGCCGTCGCCTTCCACCACGCCGCCTTCGACGAGCATTTTGCCGCCTTCTTTCTTCGCGCGCTCAATGGCGTTGAGGTAATCTTCCACCGCTTTCTTATCGATCAGCGGACCGACGTGATTTTTCGAATCGAGCGGGTTGCCGATGCTGAGCTGGCTGTACGCGTTCTTCAGCACGCTCACCGTTTTTTCATACACGCTTTCGTGGATGATGAGGCGGCGGGTCGACGTGCAGCGCTGTCCCGCAGTTCCCACCGCGCCGAACACCGCGCCCACGAGCACCATGCTCAGGTCGGCGTGCTCGGAAACGATGATGGCGTTGTTGCCGCCGAGCTCGAGGATGGATTTGCCGAAACGCTGTGCCACCGCGCCCGACACGATGCGGCCGATGCGCGTGGAACCGGTGAAGGAAACGAGCGGCACGCGCTTGTCGTTGTTCATCAGGTCGCCCACGGGATTGCCGATGAGCAGGCAGCTCACGCCTTCGGGAACGTTGTTCTTTTTCAGGACGGAGGAAATAATGTTCTGGCAGGCGATCGCGCAGAGCGGCGTTTTGGAAGAAGGCTTCCACACGCACACGTCGCCGCAAACCCACGCCAGGGCAGCGTTCCAGCTCCACACGGCCACGGGGAAGTTGAACGCGGAAATGATGCCGACGATGCCGAGCGGGTGCCACTGCTCGTACATGCGGTGGCGCGGGCGCTCGCTGTGCATGGTGAGCCCGTAAAGCTGGCGCGAAAGTCCCACCGCGAAATCGCAGATGTCGATCATTTCCTGCACCTCGCCGAGTCCTTCCTGCAGCGATTTGCCCATCTCGTAAGAAACGAGCTTGCCCAGCGGCTCTTTGTACTCGCGCAGCCGGTCGCCCATCTGGCGCACGATCTCGCCGCGCTTCGGGGCCGGGATGGTGCGCCACACGCGGAATGCGTCTTCGGCGGTTTGTATGACTTTTTCGTAATCCTCTTTCGTCGCCTGGTTCACGCTGCCGATGAACTGGCCGTCGGCGGGAGAATAGGATTCGACTTTGGGACCGGAAGTGTTCCAGTGTTTCGTGCCGGTGGAAGCGCCGTAATTGACGTCGGAGATCCCGAGCGTTTTGAGCGCTTCCGCAATGCCGTAAGTATCAGTAAGGACGTGGGACATGGTGTATTTTATTGGGAACGTAAAGGTACGGAAAAGCGGATTACGCGCCGGAAGATCGTTTTCTCCCCGACAGATTCAAAGATTCAAAGATGGAAGATGCTTAATCTTCGAATTTTGAATCTTTGAATAGCGATCGCGAAGCGGAGCGATTGAATCTTTGAATATCCTGGCGGAGCTTCTACGGCTTCAGCGCCGCGACAAACTTTTCGTTGATCGCTTTGGCGATCATCGCGAAAGCGCCGTCGATGATCTTCTTCGGGGTGTTGGTCGTGGAGGAGAAAGTGCCTTTGTTTTTGCCCATGGCTACGCGCTTGCCGGTGGAGGTGCTGAAGATCGTCCAGTGCGCGGCGGCTTTGCGGTTGAATTCCGATTTCCCCTCCGTGTTGTACGGGTCGGCGCCGAGGTCGTTTTCAAGGTCGACCTGGTTGAGGAAAAGAACGTAGTCGGCTTTGTATTTTTTCTTTAAATAGGCCAGCAAATTCGGGCTGAGCACGACCGTGGTCATGAACTTTTCGCCTTCCGCGGCCTGCACCGCCACCTGCCCGTTCTTCAGGCCGGTCTGCTGCTTCATTCTCGCCGAATCTTCTTTCGTCGGGTTGAGCGGGGAATTGACGCCGACGTACGACATGCTCGTGTAATTGTACACGTAATTCAGGTCGCCTTTCATCTTCGCCGTATCGTCGATGAGGGAAACGACGTTGTAATCCGACCCGAACGCGCGCTTCAGCTGTTCCACCATGCCTTTGCGCAGGGCTTCCTGCACCTGGCCGTACTTCTGGGAAGTTTCATTGCTGATCGCGCGGCTGATGTCGGAGTTGCAGTTGAACATGCGCGGCTCCCAGGGAACGATGAGGATCTTCGTTTTGGCGGTGGAAGCGGGATCGCCTTTGGAATTGGGGTCCTTGGTGGTCTGGGCGGAAAGGAGCGTAGAGACAAAGATCGCCGCCAGGAGGAAAAGGGGCGCGGGACGCGGGGCGCGGGGCGGGGATTGTTTCCCTCGTCCCCCGTCCCTCGTCCCTCGTCCCTTCCTCATGTTATTGACCAATTTCGTCATACCTGCAATGTGTTTTGCAAGACTAATGCCACATTTTCCGTTAATCCGTCAGCGCCCGGATGATGTCGTTTCCGTTGGCGAAGATGAGGAGCGCGAGCACGATGTACATGCCGATCTGCAGGGCACGCTGCATGAACTTGTCGCTCACTTTTTTGCCCGTGACCATTTCCCAGAGCACGAACAGGATGTAGCCGCCGTCGAGCACGGGAATGGGCAGCATGTTCATGAACGCAAGGATCACCGACAGCATGGCCGTGATGCTCCAGAACGCCTGCCAGTCCCAGCCCGTGGGATACAAGGACCCGATGGTGCCGAACCCGCCGATCTTCGATGCGCCTTCTTTGGTGAACAGGAAACGCATCTGCTTGACGTATTTGACGAGCTGGCCGTTCGTGTGCGCAAGTCCCGCGCCCCATGAAGCAAAGAAGCCCGATTCCACCGTTTCAAACTCCAGGTAGCGGCCCATAGGCATCGGGTAAGCCCCGATCTTTCCGTCCTTGTTCACTTTCACGTCAAACGTCATCAGCTGACCGTCGCGATCGACGCCGACTTTTACCGTTTTTTCTTTAGAACGCTCGAAGTACCGGGCAAATTGCTGGAAATACTGCAACGTGTCCCCGTCCACCGACACGAGGCTGTCGTCGGCACGGATGCCGGCCATGCCCGCGGGCTCTCCGCCGATCACGCTGTCGATCACGAACGGGATGAGCGGATCGAAAAGCGAACGTCTTCCTTCGCCGATGAACTGCTCGTCGAAATCTTCCGGGAGGGTGAGCGTCAGTTTCTGCCCGTTGCGGTCGACATCCACTTTCCGGACATCATCGAGAATGATATCGCCGGAAATCGCGAGCGCGTTTTCAACCGGCTTCCCGTCGAGCGCCAGAATCTTGTCGCCGTCGCGGAAGCCGTATTTCATGGCCAGCGAATCGACCGCCATTCCGTTCGGCACGTTTTTGCCCGGCAGCGTCGTTTCGCCCCAGGTGAAGATCATCATGCTGTAGATGACGATCGCGAGAAGGTAATTTACCGTCACGCCGCCTGCGAGGATGATGAGGCGCTGCCAGGGTTTTTTCGCGCGGAACTCGTGCGGCGCAGGGACGTGGTCCGGCTTTTCATCCGCTTCCGCGCCCATGCCTTCGATGTCGACGTAGCCGCCGAACGGGAACCAGCCCAGCCCGTATTCCGTATCGCCGATCTTTTTCTTGAAGAGCGAGAACTTCAGCAGGTTGGAGAACGGGAAAAGGAAGTCGAAGAAAAGGTAGAACTTGTTCACCTTCGTTTTGAACGCTCGGGCGGCAATGAAATGCCCGAATTCGTGAAGGATGATAAGGAGGGAAAGGCTGAGGAAGAAAAGTGTGAATTGAACCACGTGTGGATTTACGATTTACGATGTACGATATACGATTTGAGTATCGGGGAGTTATTCCGAAAGGGCAAATTTAGCTATAAAGGGCAACTTGGCGGGGACGCGCCGAAAAGGCGTTATACCGGGCGGGTGTTAATTATTGGTAATTCCGCGGCCCGATAAAAGCTCCGAGGCAATTCCCCTCGCCTCCGCATCCGTCGCGATGTAATCTTCATACGTCGGCGTGGCGATGAAAGCACATTTCCCCATGGTATTTTCGATCACTTCCGCGATCTGTAAAAACCCGATCCTGTCTTCCAGGAACGCCTGCACGGCAACCTCGTTGGCCGCATTCATAGCGCAGGCCGCATTTCCTCCTTTGCGCAGCGCGGTGAAGGCCAGCTCCAGGCAGCGGAACGTTTCCCGGTCGGGCTGCTCGAAGGTGAGCGACGGGTATTTCGTGAAATCAAAACGCGGGTAATCGGCTGCGAGGCGCTGCGGGTAGCCGAGCGCGTACTGGATGGGCAATTTCATGTCGGGCAGGCCGAGCTGGGCTTTGATGGAGCCGTCGCGGAACTGGACGAGGCTGTGCACGATGCTTTGCGGGTGGACGATGACGTCGATCTGCTCCGGCTTCAGCGCAAAAAGCCATTTCGCCTCGATCACTTCCAGCCCTTTGTTCATCAGCGTTGCCGAGTCGATCGTGATCTTCGCGCCCATGTCCCAGTTCGGGTGCTTCAGCGCTTCTTTTTTCGTCACGTTCGGCAGCGCGTCGCGTTTTTTCCCGCGGAACGGCCCGCCGGAAGCCGTGAGGTAAATTTTTTCGATCGGGTTTTCATATTCGCCCGCGAGGCACTGGAAAATGGCGGAATGTTCGGAATCGACGGGATACAAATTCACCCCGCGCTGCTGCGCCTCCCGCGTCACCAGGTCGCCCGCCACCACCAGCGTTTCCTTGTTCGCCAGCGCGATCTGCTTGCCCGCCTTCACCGCGGCCAGCGTCGACCGCAGGCCTGCGTAGCCCACGATGGCCGCCAGCACCATGTCGATCGTTTCCATCTGCACCACGTCCGCCAGCGCGTCTTCCCCGCCGTAAACCTTTATTCCTTCATCGAGCAGCGCATCTTTCACCATGGCCAGCTTCGACGTATCATTAATAACGACAACGTTCGGCCTGAACTGCAAGGCTTGCCTGATCAGCAATTCCGCATTGTTTCCCGCCGCCAGCACTTCCACCGAAAACAAAGCCGGGTGCGCCGCCACCACATCCAGCGCCTGCGTGCCGATGGAGCCGGTGGAGCCGAGGATTGCCAATTTCCGATTTACGATTGCCGATTGTGCCATGAGTCGCAAAGATAAGCCGCGGATTTCACGGATTTACGCGGATTGAAATCTGTGGCTAATCGAGCTTGAAAGCGATGGGAATGACCGTTTCGGCTTTGATCTTTACGCCATAAGAATAGGTGGGGGTGAAATTGGGGAGCTTCCGGATGCCCACGACGGCCGCGCTGTCCAGGTCGGCGCGCACGCCTTTGATGACAATTGCGTTCACCACCTTTCCCGTCGTGTCGAGCGCTACCCGCACCCATACTTTCCCCTGCACGCTGTCTTGTCTGGCGGAAACCGGGTACGCGATATTTTTTTTCAACTGACGTTGCAGCGCTTCGTTTCCGCCGGGAAATTCGGGGTTAGTGATAAAATCGTGCGGGTAACGCTTCGGGTGAACGCCGTATAGACTGTCGGCCCCGACCACCACACGCTGAAAACTAATCCCGAACGTTCCGGCAATGCTGTCCATGTAGTGGTCACGGCAACGTTTCCGTTCGAAATCGACGCCGGTGCCGCAGATCCACATATCCGTATTCCGCACGTCGATCTTTCGCCCGTAATACTTGTAGATTATTTCTTCCGCGTACGGGCTGAGGTGCGCCGGCATGCCGGGGATTGTCACGCTGTAATTTCCATTTTCCGCCGCCCGCTTTGCATCCGCAATCCCTTCTTTGCATGATTCTTCAGAACCCTCATATGCCTCCGCTTCCTCCACACAGCTTCCCAGCACGGCGCCTAAAATCATCAAAAAAAGAAACGATCTCGTCATAGAACAAATAGAAGAAAACCCCTCCTCCCGAACAACCCCCACTTCACAATCGGCAATCGGAAACCAGTAATTGGTCCTCCTTCCCACAAATCAATCCGCACAATCCGTGAAATCCGCGGCTCTAAAACACCATATACTCCTGCGGGTTGATCGGCGCGCCGTTGTACCACAGCTCGAAATGCAGGTGCGGGCCGGCGATCTGCTCGCCCGTGCTGCCTACGATGGCGATGGGATCGCCGGCTTTGACGTATTCGCCGGGCTTTTTGAGCAGGGCGGCGTTATGTTTATAGATGGAAACGAGGTTGTTCGGGTGCTGCACCTGGATCACGTAGCCGTCGCCCGTGGTCCAGCCGGCGGAAATGACCGTTCCGTCGAGCGTGGCGCGTACCGGCTCATCGTCGTCCGTAGCGGAGATGTCGACCCCGAAATGTTCTTCCGCGGCGTTGAACCTATTGGACACCACGCCTTTGACGGGAATAAAGAAGAAAAAGCTGCTGATGCCTTCGCCGGGGCGGAAATTGAGCGCCAGTGAATATTCGTCCTGGGATTCGATCTCGTAGCGCAGCGCAGAGTCGGCGGCGGACGGCCTGAAGTCGAGGCTGGTGTATTTCTTCGTCGTGTCGCGCGGGTTTTGGGGGATGATGGTCGTGTCGCGGCCGGTGAGGATGGCGGTGATGTTGTCGATGTACAATTGCCGGGCCTGCGTGACGCGGTCGAGGGAATCGGCCCTTTCATTGAGCGAGTCGAGCCGGTGGCTCATGTCGAGCTCGGCGTCGGCGGTGATGTATTCGCGGATGGGCGTGAACGCCACCAGGCTGACGACCAGCGTGGTCATGATGATGGTGATGACGGAGATGAGAATGAGAAAACCGAGCGGGGTCAGCCGCAATGAGAAACGCTCTTCGAACGTATCATCGTTCATCACCACCAGGCGATAGCGGTAACGCAGGCGGTCGATGAATTTGGGTTTTTCCTTCTCGGCAGACATCAGGGAGAAAACAAATATCGCGATTAAAAAGAGGACTTAGGGTTCAGGACTGAGGTATGAGGTGAATTTTTCAATGTTTCGGTTTTGCAATTCCTGAGCCCTGAGAGCGAAGCGCCCTGAGTCCTCTTTTACATTTTTTAAAGGCAACCCGGCGGCACTTTCCCCGTCTCTAATGCGCGGAATACACTATTTTTGCGTTTCCCGCGTTAGCCCCTTCCCGGAGGTGTTCTTCGGTAACAGACGGGATTTTTTGTTTGTGAAAAAACTGCCTACATATAATAAGTTCAGCTTCCTGCTCTTTTTCGTGATGCTGATCGTTGCGGCCTGCTCGACCACGAAGAATACGTTCGTGACGCGCACGTACCATAACATCAACGCGCGCTACAACGGCTATTTCTACGCCCGTGAAAGCATGAAGGACGCGAACGATAAAGTCGAACGCGGCTACCTCGACGATTATTCCCAGCTTCTTCCCCTCTTCCGCCTGCCCAACACGCCCGAAACGAAAGGCTCTTTCACCGACCTCGAAAAAGCGATCAAAAAATCGACCATGGTCATCGAGCGCCATGCCATCACCAACAGCAAAGGCGTGGAAGTGGCCGGGGCGGTGAAATGGATCGACGACACCTACCTCATCATCGGGCAGGCGCATTATTACAAAGGAGAATACATCACCGCGCTGGAAATCTTCGATTACATGATCCAGAAATATCCGAACATGGAAATTCGGAACGATGCTATTCTCTGGAAAGCGCGAACACAGATCGAGCTGGGCGCATACACCGCGGCAGAATCCCTGCTCGACATGATCTCCAAAAAAGCGCCGGAACGTTTGCAGGGCGACATCAAAGCCACGTACGCCGACCTCTACATGCGCACGGGCAATTACGCCAACGCGATCAAATTTCTCGAAGAAGCCATCCCGCTGACGAAAAAGAAAAAGACCCTCGCGCGCTACACGTTCGTCCTGGCGCAGCTGTATGAAAAAGTCGGCAAGGAAAAAGAAGCGTTTGTGCAATACGGGAAAGTGATCGACATGCACCCGCAGTACGACATGCTGTTCAACGCCAAGCTGAACCGCGCCCGCCTCAGCGCTTCCGACTCGAAAAACCGCAATGAGTCGAAGAAGGAGCTGCAGAAGATGCTTTCCGACGGGAAGAACACGGAATACCAGGACCAGATCTATTACACGCTGGCCCAGCTGGAAATGAGTGCCAAAAACAAAACCGGCGCGATCAATTATTACCGCCAGTCGGTGGGCGCCAGCGTGGGCAACAACAAGCAGAAGGCGCTCTCCTACCTCGCGCTGGGCGACATTTATTTCGCCGACACGGATTACAAAACCGCGCAGGCCTATTATGACAGCACGATGACGGTGCTGCCCAAAGATTTCCAGGGCTACAAAGCCATCAGCGAAAAGCACAAGAGCCTCGCCAACCTTGTGCGGTACATCAACATCGTTCAGCTGGAAGACAGCCTGCAGATGGTCGCGAAAACCTACGGCGGCGACACGACGAGGCTGTACCCGTACATCGACAACCTGATCAAAAAAGCGCAGGAGGAAGAGCAGCGGAAAAAAGAGCAGCTCGAGCAGCAGATGGCCACGGGCGGGGGCGGAACGGGACTCGGGCAGACAGGCAACGGGCCGCAGCCGGCGGGTGCCTGGTATTTCTACAACCCGTCGACCATCGCGTTCGGGATCAACGAGTTTACGCGCAAATGGGGCAACCGCAAGCCGGAGGACAACTGGCGCCGCGCCA
The DNA here is from genome assembly GCA_966211705.1 of uncultured Chryseobacterium sp. Lineage (GTDB taxonomy): Bacteria > Bacteroidota > Bacteroidia > Palsa-965 > Palsa-965. The sequence continues at coordinate 23,772 of CBIHOC010000005.1, read as the reverse complement.
ACAAGGAAGCCGTGTTCGCGGAAGATGACGGCGACACGCCGGAAGATACGGCCGGGGTTGCCGGCGGAACGGGCAAAGGCAAGGTCAACAGCAAATTTTCCCGCGATTATTACATCAAGCCGCTCCCGCTGACAGCCGAGAAGATGGCGCAGTCTGACGAGAAGATCGCCGACGCGCTGTACAACCTGGGCACGCTCTACAAGGAGCAGATGAACAACAACACGAAAGCGATCGACGCATTCGAGCAGCTGTGCGCGCGTTACCCGAACCACAAGTACGCGCTGCCCTCGCATTTCCAGCTCTGGCGCATTTACACCGCCGCGAAGAACACCACGAAAGCCGACGAGCATAAAAATTACATCTGCGGCAAATTCCCGAAGAGCGAATATTGCGAGCTGATCAAAAATCCCGACGCTGTCAGCGAGCACATGCAGGAACGCGCGCAGGTGGAAGCGTATTACACGGAAACCTACGAGGCCTATGTAAAGCGCGACTACGTGAACGTGATCGCACGCGCCAACTATGCCGACACGGCGTTCGGAAAAAAGAACGACCACGCTGCGCAGTTCGCGTACCTCCGCGCGGTGAGCCTCGGCAAAACGCAGGGCACGCCCGCCATGGAATCCGAGCTGACGAAGATCATCGCCAATTACCCGAAAGACCCCATCCGCGCGCAGGCACAGGCGCTGCTCGACCTCATCCACAAGCAGAACGGCGGCACCACGAACGTCGCGCCGAAAGATTCCGTCACCGGGCCGGCTTACGTGTACAACGAAAACGTGGAATACCAGTACATGGTGGTGGTGGAAACGGCAAAGGCCGACCTCAACAAGTTCCGCATCGCCATTTCCGATTTCAACGCGCAGATGTTCGCCTCGCAGGGATTAACGATCAGCAGCTTCGTGATCGACCCGGCGCACCAGGTGATCACGGTGAAGAAGTTTGCCAACAAAACGGCAGCGATGAGCTACTACAACCTGCTCAAGAGCAAGCCGGAAATTTTCATGCACCTCCAGCCCGGCAGCTTCCAGGTGATGGTGATCTCCACCGAAAATTTCACGCTCTTCTTCAAAGACAAGAACGTGGAGACGTACAAGACGTTCTTCGACAAGAACATTTTAAAAAAATAACCGCACAGAAACATGTTTTTTGGGCCCCGGCGACGCGAGCGACGCGATGCCTCGCGTCGCTGCAGTGCCTGCATGGTTATTTTTTTTAATACCCGTTTCTTTTCAACATTCTGCTTCGCTTTTTAACACCTTGACGCGTAACATGACGATCACCAGCGTGTCTTTTCGTTAACTTTACCAAAACCCAATGGCCATGTTCAGCAAAAACACTTCCGCGCGCAGCAGCACTCCTGATTCGGGATCGGTGAACATCATCGGTGCCGGTACGTCCATTGAAGGCGATGTGATCTCCAGCGGCGACATCCGTATCGACGGCTCGCTGAAAGGCACGCTGCAGACACGCGGCAAGCTGGTTGTCGGTCCTTCGGGACAGGTGGAAGGAACGGTGAGCTGCCAGCACGCCGATATTTCCGGCAACGTGCGCGGGAAGGTGAATGTGACCGAGCTGTTGTCGCTCAAAGCGACGGCCAAGCTCAGCGGGGAAATTTCCACCGGCAAGCTCTCCATCGAACCGGGCGCCGATTTCTCCGGGTCGTGCAGCATGGGCGGCGTGGTGAAAGAGATCCAGCATGACAGCGCCGAAGCCGAGCTCGCCGAAAAAACGGCCTGACGCCAATTACGCCAAATACATGTCGATGGCCACCTACATGGCCGTCATCATCACGCTCGGCACGCTCGGCGGCCGCTGGCTCGACCAGCATTTCCATCCCGTAAAATTCCCGCTTTTCACCCTTACGCTTTCCCTCCTTTCCGTCTTCGCCGCGATGTGGTATTTCATCCGGGATTTTATGAAGAAGAAGTGAGAAGGATTTACGAAGTACGAATTACGATGTACGATTTGTGATTATTGTTGTCCGGGAAACTTTTTGCAAAGACAAAATCACCGTGTTGATCGAAAAGCCAAGCCACGAAGGCACGAAGTCAATAGAAAAATTCTTTGTGAAACTTTGCGTCTTTCTGCCTTTGTGGCCTCGAAGCCCTGTTCGGGCAGAAAGTGCTGATAACGCTGTTAAATCAATCATTCCGGAGCATTTGTCAATTTTATCCCGGACAACAGTGATTTGTGATATTGAATCATGCTTTCAAAAAGATCATCAAAATATAGAATGCTGTAAATAGAACACCGCCTCCCATAGTTATTATCAGCCAGCCGTATAATTTCTGGACTCTCGATGCATATTTGTCGTAATGTTCTCCATCAAATTCTACTTCATCTTCTATCAATTTTACCGCCCCGGATTGATAGAAAGCCCCCAGAATAATAGAAGTAACAAGTAAAAGCCCCGCCAGTCCAATTGTCCATGGTATCAATGGTGCTTTTTTACTTACCTCGAGGATTTGACCTATTTGGAAGAGCGGTAATGCCAGCAGTCCGGTACTGATTCCTGTAAATACTTTTGCGCTCCCTGAATATTGTTCGGTGATCTTAAAAAGGTATTCAAAATACTCTTTCCCTTCGTTTATTCTTCTGCTTGCATTCTGTGTTCGAGCCTTGTTTGATTTCATGTGTAAGGGTTTTTATGAATTGCAATGTACAGCTTAAGCCTTCCTGAATTCCCCAAATAATTCGTACATCGTAATTCGTACATCGTACATTTGTCCCCGTGAAACCGGCTCTCTCCCACTACCTCATCCGCTTCGTGATCTTCCTTGCTGTCGTGGCGGGACTTCTCCTTGCGTGGAATTACTCACGACCGGAGAAGGCGCTTCCCGTTGCGTGGGGGCTGCTGGCGTTTTTCGCGGTGGCTTCGTTCGGGTCGCACCTGTTCCTGCTGAATGCGGAGGATAAGCGGCCGGCGGTGTTCGTGCGGCGCTTCATGGGAACGACGACGGTGCGGCTGTTCGTGTTCATCATCATTCTCGCAGGCTATTCATTCACACATGTTCCGCAGGCGGTATCGTTCATTCTCCATTTCCTTGTTTTTTATCTCGTCTTCACCGCGTTCGAGATCACGATGCTGTACCGGCATTTCCGCCCGAAAAACTAGGGAGGGTGCGAATTACGAATCTTAATCCTCGAAGGATTGCGCGCGGCCATGCGCACCGGCAATCCTTCGAGGATTCGCATCCATTCGCCTATTTGTAATTCGCACCCTTTCGAAAAACTGACGACGGTTATTTTCATTCCACCGGGGATGGATTAAGTTTGTTCCACATCCGCATTTTATGAAACAACTTTTCCTTTCCCTTGCATTGCTTTTTTCCTGCGGCATTTTTGCGCAAAAGGTCGACCGCGATGAAAAAGTCACTGTTCCCGACGAATACCACGGTTACCGCGGTCTGGGGGGCGCGTATTATTTCCTGCCCATTGCCAGTTTGAACGAGCATCTTATGTACCGCGGGGCTTCCACCGGCTTCACCAACGCGATCGGCGTGGGCTACGACCGGGGATGGCTGTACACCACGCCCGAACTGGAGGACCGCTGGCTTACCTTCTTCGTTTCGTTCCATTACCTGCTGCCCCAGGAGGTGAAGTCCGACTCCGCCAGCTTTAAGCTCAACGGCTACAATGCGCAGTTCGACTTCCTCGCATGGAATTTCGTTCCTTCCGACCGGTACACGCTAACCGGCGGACTTGCGTGGGCGTTCGGGCGGCTGAAAGTGACGGAAGATGAAGGCGGGAGCAAAACGAAATTCACCAATCCCTATTTCGCTCCCGAAGCCCGGCTGGAATTCAACGCCCGCCTCGGCGATCATTTCCACATCGGCGTGCGCGGCGCCTGGCGCCATGACATCACGAAAACCAGCTGGAAACGCTCCGGATCGGCCGACGATCTTCCCGGCACACGCCTGAGCGGAACGATGGCCGGCGCGTTCATCGGCTGGGGAAAGTAAGAATTACGATTTACGAAGTACGATTTACGATTTAGTGTGTTCGTAAATTCGTCTGGCATATTGCTTAATTCGTCGAATCATTAATTGAACTGGCAGCTTGATTTTTCGCTTAGCGGCAAAAAAAACGTCCCTGAAAAGTTCTTCTTTTACACCCGGATTCGTACTTCGTAAATCGTAACTCGTACATCTTTTTTTTTCTGCGAAATTCCCTTCGCGGCACGGAAAAGAATAGCTAGATTTGCACCCGAATTTCAGGGAGTAACTCGTTTCTTTTGTTAAACAGCTGCAAGTCAATGCGTTTCAGCGCCCTTCTTTCCCGCATCGCACTCTCACTGAGCGCACTTCTTATTTCAGCGCCGGTTTTCGCTTACGACCCCGATGAAGTTGCCGCACGCGACACCATCCGTCATGAAGTAAAACACGAAGTTTCCCACGAGGAAAAAGCCGGCTTCAATCCGGGTGAAATGATCGTGGAGCACATCTCCGACGCGCACGAATGGCACCTCTGGGGACACACGCACCTGCCGTTGCCGGTGATCCTGAAAACGGACAAAGGCTGGGAATTTTTCTCTTCCAACGCGTTCCGCGCCAATCCCGAACACCACATCCAGCCGGCGCAGGGCAAACATTATTCCTACGCTTATAATAAAGAAGGCAAGATCGTGGTGTGGGACGAAATGATGGGCAAGGAAAATGAAGAAGCCACGAAATCATTGCTCGATCTTTCCATCACCAAGAACGTCGCCACGCTGCTGATCGTCGTGACGCTGATGTGCTTCATTTTCTTCAGCATTGCAAAAGCGTACAAAAAACGCCCGGGGCAGACGCCGCGCGGCATGCAGTCGTTCTTCGAGCCGCTGATCGTTTTCGTGCGCGACGACATCGCGAAAGCCAGCATCGGTCCGAAGTACGAGCGTTACATGCCGTATCTCCTCACGGTGTTCTTCTTCATCTGGATCTCCAACATGTTCGGCCTCATCCCCATTTTCCCGGGCGGCGCGAACTTCACGGGCAACATCGCCATCACCGCCACGCTGGCCATCATCACCTTCCTCATCACCACGTTCAGCGGCAACGGCCACTACTGGCGCCACATCTTCGCCATGCCCGGCGTTCCCATCCCGATCCTGATCATCCTCACGCCGATCGAGATCCTCGGCATGTTCCTCAAGCCGATCGTTCTCATGATTCGTTTGTTCGCGAACATCACGGCAGGCCACATCATCGCACTTTCGTTTTACTCGCTCATCTTCATCTTCGCCAAAGGCGGCGAGGCGATGGGCACAGGCATTGGCGTTTCCGTTGGCGTGGTGGCGTTCAACGTGTTTATGTTCGCGCTCGAATTGCTGGTAGCGTTCCTGCAGGCCTACGTGTTCACCCTGCTGTCGGCCATCTATTTCGGCTCGGCAGTGGAAGAGCATCACCACCCGAACGAAGATTTCGACGGATTGCCGAATGCGCAGCACGCCGCTCATTAAGTTGTAATTGTTTAACCTAAATATCAATTCTCATGGATTCCAACATTCTTCTCCAAGCTGCTGATCACCTCGACAACCTGGGCATGGGCTACGGCCTCGCTGCCCTCGGTGCCGGTGTCGCCGCTCTCGGTGCTGGTGTAGGTATCGGCCGCATCGGCGGTTCTGCTCTCGAGTCTATCGCTCGTCAGCCGGAAGCCGTAGGCGATATCCGCGCCAACATGATCCTGACCGCCGCTCTCGTCGAAGGCGCTGCCTTCTTCGCGATGGTTGTCGGCCTGCTGGTTATTTTCAAAACCCAGACAGGCGCCTAAAGAAATACCGGAACGCTTCTGCGGTTGGCAGGAACGTTCCGGTTTCTTTGAATTGAGAAGGTTAAACAACAACGAATTAACGTAAACACTAAAACGCAACGACCATGGGACTGATGATTCCCGATCCCGGCTTAGTTATCTGGATGGCCATCGTATTCCTGATCGTCCTGATCCTTCTCCGCAAATTCGCGTGGAAGCCGATCATGGGCGCGATCAAGAGCCGTGAAGAGTCCATCGAGAACGCCCTGAAGTCAGCCGAAAGAGCGAAAGCCGAAATGCAATCGCTGCAGGCCGACAACGAGCGCATCCTGGCTGAGGCCCGCAACCAGCGCGACATCATGCTGAAGGAAGCGCGAGAGATGAAAGAGACCATCATCAACGAAGCCAAAGGCAAAGCGAAAGCCGAAGCCGACAAGCTCCTTGCGCTTTCCCGCGAAGCGATCCAGAACGAAAAGATGGCCGCCATCACCGAGCTGAAGAACCAGGTCGCGATCCTTTCCATCGACATCGCGGAAAAGATCCTGAGGCGCGAGCTCTCGGCCGAGAACAAACAGAAAGACCTCATCGGTGACCTGCTGAAGGAAACCAAGCTGAACTAAGCCATGATTGAGACGCGGGTATCCTACCGTTACGCCAAATCGCTGCTCGACCTCGCCCTTGAAAAAGGACAGCTCGAGCAGGTGCGCGAAGACATGCAGCTGGTGGCTTCCGTCATCCGCGAAAGCCGCGAGCTGCTGCTCATGCTGAAAAGCCCGGTAATCAAAACCGACAAGAAGCAGGAAATCCTCAAAGCGGTATTCGGCGGCAAGATCGGCGTCATCACTACGGCGTTCATCGACATCATCACCGCCAAACGCCGCGAAGGCGAGCTGGCCGTCATCGCCGAAAGTTTCCTCAACCAGTATAAAACGCACAAGCAGATCCTCACCGCCGTCATCACCACCGCTTCCGGCCTCGACAAGAGCCTGCGCGACAAAGTGCTGGAGATCGTGAAAGGGGCGACGCAGTCGGGCGTGGAGCTGGAAGAGAAAGTCGACAAGAGCCTCATCGGGGGATTCATCCTCCGCGTGGGCGACAAGCAAGTGGACGCCAGCATCATCCGCCAGATCAAAAATCTCGACAGGACGTTCAGCGAAAACCCGTACGTAAAAGAGTATTAGCGTCGACTTTCAATGCCTTTTTAACAAACAACCGGAAAATACCCGGTTGTTTGTTTTTTGTACCTTCCTGTTACTAAACACCCGTACTTCATGAAACCTTATCTGCGTCTTCTCGTTTTCTGTTTCGTTGCCTTTCTCGCCGTCCTCTTATCAACAAGCGCGCGGGCACAGATACTTTTCTGCAGCACGGCTTCGGGTGGCGGTGGATGGGTGGGGCTCACCCGGACGTACGACGGCAATTTCGTTGCGATGGGTGGAGCAGCGGCCGATTTCTATATCAGCAAAACATCGCCTGCAGGTACCTTGCTGTGGGCAAAACGGTATGATGCCTCTTTGTCGGACAACGCTCGGACGGTGATCGAAACGTACAACAATAAGCTCGTTGTTTGCGGCTCTGTGTACGACAATACGAACCTGCAGGATTATTTTATCTCCAAGCTGGACGAGAATGGCAGCATGATATGGACCCGCTCATACGGCAGCACGGCAACGGACGAGGCGATCAGCGTTATCGAGACCAGCGATTACGGTTACGCAGTAACCGGTCTCACATTCTCGGCAGGTGAAGGCTCCTCAGATGTGTTCGTGACCAAGCTGGACAGCGCGGGCAACATCACCTGGTCGGTAACCGTCGGCACATACGGTGAGGAGGGTGGGCAAGAGATCATCCAGACTTCCGACGGTGGTTATGCGATCGCCGGCTATTCGAGCAACCAGTTTGGCCTGAGCATTTTCAACTCCTATGTGATCAAGCTGTCCTCCACTGGGGCTGTGCAATGGACAAGCGCTTTCGGCGTCGACTCACCTCCTTACCTGGGTTTCAAATACTCCGGCCTTGTGGAAGGAACGGACGGCAACCTTTATTGCGCCGGGTATGGTAATGCAACCTCTACCAACGAAGATCTTCTTGTGACGAAGTATTCGATGTCGGGCACGATCATCTGGAACCGTTTCATTGGGTCGCCGTTGACCCAACGCATGGAAGGTGCTGCGATCGAGCTTTCGCCGGGAGGGAACCTGGTGATCGGCGCCCGTCACGGAAGCTTCGCGATGTTGACAGAGGTCACGTATTCAGGAATGGTTTTGTGGACGAAGAAATACGGCGGGACCAATAATTTCTATAGCGTGATCGACCATGGCCAAGGCGGCTTCGTGGGTTGCGGCGGCTCGTTTTACCTCGCGAAAACCGATTCCCTCGGCAATTCCTGCTGCTCCGACACGGCGAACTTTTATTCTATCCCGGCCCTGCTCCTAGATACTTTCGGCGGCATCGCCTCAAATGTAACATGGTCGCCTTCAGTGACGTTCACGCAGGTACCGCTCAATATGACACCCACGTTCCTCTGTCGCACCTGCGCGGGCGTTACGCTTGCGGCGACAGCAACCCCCAACGTGATCTGTCGCGGTGACTCGGCAACACTTACCAGCACAGTTACTGGCGGGTCGCCCCCGTTCACGTATCTCTGGCAGCCCGGCGGCGCCACCACTCCATCCATTGTCGTAAGTCCGTCTACGAACCAGACCTATACGCTGACCATTGCCGATACGCTCGGCGTCTGCTCCACGTTCGACACCGCTACTGTACGCGTCTACCCGCTCTCACAGGTCACCGGCGACACGCTGCTCTGCCTGGGGGATTCCACGTTGCTGAGCGCTTCGGGCGGCGGACTTTACACGTGGAGCACTGGCGCGACGACCTCTTCCACCTGGGTGCGCCCGCAAGCGACGACGACGTATTCCGTCACCATAAACGACGTCGTGCACGGCTGCACCGAAACGCTCACGCATGCAATCACCGTAGATTCCTGCGAGGCGCCGCAGTTCTGCAAGCTCGAAGGCGGAACGTTGACCACGTGGGGATTCGACGTGGTGCATACATCCGACCGCGGATATGCGGTTTGCGGCTTCACGTACCCGCCGCCCGACTACAGCAGTCGCGCCTATATCGTCAAGTTCAACGGTCTTGGCGACGTTTCATGGGGCAATGCTCTGAATGCCAACCGGACAAGCATCGGCCAGGCCCTTGTCCAAACCCCTGACAGCGGGTATGTTGTAACCGGTATATATAACACAGCGCCAGCTGTCGGGAACGATGTGCTGGTTGCCCGCTATACAAAGCACGGCACACTGAGCTGGGCGAAAACCGTCAGCACATCGGAGGACGACGCGGGCAACGACATCATCCTGACGTCGGACGGCGGATTTTTCATTGCAGGCACAAGGGGGGTGTTTAGTAATAACAGTATTTATGGTATCAAACTTGACGGATCCGGAACTATCCAATGGACCAAATTATACGGCGGTACTGGTGATGACCAGGGATACGGGGTCGTGCAGGCCGCCGACGGCGGGTACGTGATCTCAGGCACGACGAATTCTTTCGGAGCAGGAGGAAATGATCTTTACGTGATAAAAACGGATAGCCTCGGAGCGATCATATGGACAAGAACGCTTGGTGGAACTGCGAACGATGAAGGCGCGAGAATCTTGGCAACACCGGATGGCGGTTATGCGATCGCCGGATCGAGCTACTCTTTCGGTGCCGGATCGTCCGATTATTATGTCGCAAAGCTGGATTCGCTCGGGAATGTCCTCTGGTCGTATAGTTATGGCACTAACCTCAGGGAAACAGCCAATGCGATCACACTTACCCCCGATAGCGGTTTTGTCATTAGCGGCAGCTCTTACAACCCGTCATTCAATTTCTCAGTTCAATACTTAATCCGGCTTGACAAAAACGGGAACTTGTTATGGACCCGCGCCACCCCCGGACCGGACAACCGGGAGGCGTATTCCTCGGTAGTGCTGAACGATGGTTCCATTACCGTAACCGGTTTATCGGGATACACGCCTCCCTGGTACATGTCCCTGGTTAAGATCGATCCCCAGCTGAACAGCTGCTGCTTCGGGAGCAGTATAGCGGTGCGGGATTCCGGCGGCGTCATCTCATCAGGCGGAACGGTTACTCCGCATATCAGCGGACAAGGAACCATTTCAGGTACTTACATGGTCGGAGGTGTCATGGATACCTGCTTTGTAAACATTCCGACAACCGTTTCGCCCGTGACGGAATCTTTCTCTTCGGGCCTTTATCCGAATCCTGGTGTTGGAACTGTATTCTTCCGGTCGGAGAAAGCCGTACATCGTATTGTTGTATATAACACGCTCGGCGGCAACGTCTTTGAGATTTCTCTGCCGGAAGAGACATATAACGGGAGCATTGATTTATCAGGATTGGCACCCGGAATGTATTTTTTCACCATGGCGACAGAAAATGGACCGGTCTCCGGAAAAATTCTGCTGGAACATTGATACTTGGAGGCCAAATAATGTCTAATTTTGCGCCACATTTTACCAAGAAAACACAATGGCAGAAGTAAAACCCGCGGAAGTATCCGCAATTCTCAGGCAGCAACTGGCTGGCTTCAAGTCCGCCAAGGAAATGGAAGAGGTCGGAACCGTTCTCCAGGTCGGTGACGGCATCGCCCGCATTTTCGGACTCTCCAATGTTCAGTCCGGCGAGCTGATCGAGTTTGAGAACGGCCTTCGCGGGATCGCGCTCAACCTCGAGGAAGACAACGTCGGCGCCGTATTGCTGGGCGCTTCCAACGACGTGAAAGAAGGCGACACGGTCCGCCGCACGGGCAAGATCGCATCGATCAACGTCGGTGAAGGCATGCTCGGCCGCGTGGTCGACACGCTCGGCGCCCCGATCGACGGCAAAGGCCCGATCACGGGACAGACCTACGAAATGCCGCTCGAGCGCAAAGCTCCCGGCGTTATCTACCGCCAGCCTGTGAACGAGCCGCTCCAGACGGGCATCAAAGCCATCGACGCGATGATCCCCATCGGCCGCGGACAGCGCGAGCTGGTGATCGGCGACCGCCAGACCGGTAAAACGGCGGTGTGCCTCGACACGATCATCAACCAGAAAGAATTTTTCGAAGCCGGCAAGCCGGTGTTCTGCATCTACGTCGCGATCGGCCAGAAAGGCTCTACGGTGGCGAACGTGGTGCGCGTGCTGGAAGAGAACGGCGCAATGGCGTACACCGTCGTTGTCGCAGCTTCCGCTTCCGATCCCGCCCCGATGCAGTTCTTCGCCCCGATGGCAGGCGCTGCGATCGGCGAGTTTTTCCGCGACACCGGCCGTCCCGCGCTGATCGTTTATGATGATCTCTCCAAGCAGGCCGTCGCTTACCGCGAAGTGTCGCTGCTCCTGCGCCGTCCTCCCGGACGTGAAGCGTATCCCGGCGACGTATTCTACCTGCACTCCCGCCTGCTCGAGCGCGCCGCGAAAGTGAACGCGAACGACAACGTGGCAAGCCAGATGAACGACCTGCCGGAATCCATCCGCAGCATCGTGAAAGGCGGCGGATCGCTCACCGCGCTCCCGATCATCGAAACACAGGCCGGCGACGTTTCGGCATACATCCCGACGAACGTAATTTCCATCACCGACGGACAGATCTTCCTCGAGTCGAACCTGTTCAACGCAGGCGTACGTCCCGCGATCAACGTAGGTATCTCCGTATCGCGCGTGGGTGGTAACGCACAGATCAAGTCGATGAAGAAAGTTGCCGGTACGCTCAAGCTCGACCAGGCGCAGTACCGCGAGCTCGAAGCGTTCGCGAAATTCGGCTCCGACCTCGACGCGGCAACCAAATCGGTTATCGACAAGGGTTCCCGCAACGTGGAGATCCTCAAGCAGGGCCAGTTCTCCCCGTACCGCGTGGAAGACCAGGTGGCGATCATTTACTGCGGCACCAAAGGCCTGCTGCGCAACGTGCCGGTGAACAAAGTCCGCGAATTCGAAGCCGACTTCCTCGCCTACATGCGCACGAAGCACGCCGACGTGCTGAACGACCTCAAAGCCGGCAAGCTCGACGACAACATCACGAACACGATCGAGAACGCGGCCAAAGAAGTGTCAGCGAAGTACAAGTAAGACAAAGGGTCGACCAGTGGTTGACCCTGGTTCGGGCCGGATGTGATCCGGCCCAAATGAGAAAAGAAAATGGCAAGCCTCAAAGAAGTCCGCAACCGGATCACGTCTGTCTCCTCCACGCAGCAGATCACCAGCGCCATGAAAATGGTGTCGGCTGCGAAGCTGCGCAGGGCGCAGGACGCGGTCACGCAGATGCGCCCGTATGCGAACAAGCTGCGCGAGATCCTCGAGAACCTCAGCGCGAGCCTCGACAGCAGCGAAGGTGGATTTTCGAAGCAGCGCGACGTGAAGAACGTGCTGTTCGTGGTGATCACTTCCAACCGCGGCCTGGCCGGCGCGTTCAACGCGAACGTGGTGAAAGCGGCCCTGCGCACGGTGCGCGAAGAATACTCAGGGGCGAAAGTGCATTACCTCGCCATCGGTAAAAAAGGCGCGGACGCATTCCGCAAAACCTCCCACACCGCAGCATTCACCGACCAGGTAAACCCGAACGATCTTTTCGACAACCTCATCTACAGCCGCGTGGCCCCGGTCGCCCAGCAGATCATGGACGCGTTCTCGGCAGGCACGTTCGACAAGGTGGTGCTGGTCTACAACCAGTTCAAGAACGCAGCCGTGCAGGTTACGCAGGTGGAACAGTTCCTCCCGGTGGTGCCCACGAAAGCAGCAGGAAAAAAAGCGGAGAAATCGGATTACATTTTCGAACCTTCCCGTGAAGAGATCGTGAAAGACCTCATTCCCCGTTCGCTCAAGACGCAGCTCTACAAAGCGCTGCTCGACTCCCAGGCCTCCGAGCACGGCGCGCGCATGACGGCCATGCACAAAGCGACGGACAACGCGAAAGAGCTGCTCCGCTCGCTGCGCATCAGCTACAACAAAGCCCGCCAGGCGGCAATCACCAACGAGATCCTCGAGATTGTCGGCGGTGCGGAAGCGCTGAACGGGTAGAAAATCCAAACTACATTTCGAGCCACCACGTCCTGTGGTGGCTTTTTTTATTGGCCGGGAGACGCGGCGGGCAACGGCTGGACAAGTAAGAATCGGCACGTATACGTTGTGTTGCCGTCACCACGGGTCTACCTTTAAGCCGGAACCTACAGAACAAAAAGATTATGAAACACTTCTACGCCCTTTTATTGTTCCTGCTGCCTGCAGGACTTTCAGCACAACAGACCGTCGACATTTCGGAATCGTATTCGCTGGTGTACCTGAACAGCAACTGCCCCACTCCGGCCAACGCTTCGGTTTATGTATACGCAATCACGACGGGCCTTATCCCGGCAACCGACAACGTCGACGTGTTCATCGATTTCGGCGACGGCAACAACACGCTGACCTCACAGCCGGTCTACTACAATTCCCCGGCAGACCAGGTCATGTATTATTCCACTTCACATTCGTACCTCACCCCCGGCGTTTACACGGTGACTGTCATCGTCACAACACCCAACAGCACCGATGACACGCTGATCATTAATGGCGCCGTAGCCGTGACGAATACCTGCAACAATCTTACGGGGCGCATGTACAGGGACAACAACAGCAATTGCGTATACGACGGCGGCGATGTCGTCCTGCAATACCAGCAGGTGGGAATCAGGCCGGCCGGGAGCACGGGGCAATTCTCGATGTCCAATACGAGTGTCACCGGGCAATACCAGGCGTCAACACTTACCGGAACAACGTACGAAGTGATCGCCAATTCTTACATGCCCGGGGTGCCGATGTCGTGCATGAACGATACCGTCGTTTTCACTTCTACCGGGAGTGACGTCGTCGACTTCGCCCTTGCACCGGTAACCGTAGTCACCGCCGTCTCGGTCACCGATTCGGTGCCTTCGGTCTGTTATGGAAACGGGTATACCTATATCAGCGGCCACGTAAAACATTACGGCGACGGCAGCGCGGGCACGGCAACGGTTTACCTGGCGTTCGGCGACGGCAATGACACGACGTTCACGGTTCCCCTGGCGGATTACGCTTCGCCGCAATTCCAGTACGGCTATTTCGGCCTGCAGCATTATTACGCAGCCCCCGGCACGTATTCACTGATGTATATAGCCAGCGACCCGGTGGCCGGCGTATCGGACACGTTGTATGCGTGGAACGAAGTGGAGCTCATTGATTCCTGCGGTGCCATCACCGGGACCGTATTTGCCGACGTGAACACGAACTGCAGTCTCGACGGCGGCGATACAACATTGCCTAACGCCTACATCCTCCTTTACCAGAACAACGTTTATTATACTGCCGACTGGGCGGATTCGTCCGGCCTGTATGCCTTCAACGTTCTTCCCGGTAACTATACAATCGAGCTGGGCAATTATGCCAACCTGGGCGGTTATTCGATGACCTGCAGCTCGACGTTCACGAGAGCCGTAACATTGTTGCCGGCGACCATGGTCACGGAAGATTTTGGGCTGGTATGCACGGCAAACGCCGGGGACGCGGCCGCCGATTTGCAAGGCGGCCCATTTCGTCCGTCGACAGCCGCGCACCTCTACCCATACCTGTATTCCAACTCCTGCATTCCCACTTCAGGAACCGCTACGCTCATACTCGATCCGCAAACGACCTACTCCTGGGCAAGCAACACTTCGCTCCCGGTGACGGTAACCGGCAATACGCTCAGCTGGCCATACTCTGTTTCAACGGGACTCAGCTGGTACACATACTTCGGTTTATTCGTGGTCAATGTCAGCCCCAGTGCGCAAATCGGCGACACGCTTTGTTTCATGTTTTACATTACCCCTTCCGGGGGCGACGCGAACAGCGCCAACGACACGTTCTATTTTTGCCGGCCAGTCACCAATTCCTATGATCCGAACATCAAAGAAGCTTCCCCCGCCGGCCCCGGCGGAAACGGGCACGTAGCGCCGAACACGGAAATGACGTACACGATCCATTTCCAGAACACGGGCAACGACGTAGCATACAACATCGCGATCACGGATACGATCGATCCGAACCTCGACATGTCGACGTTACAAATCCTCGGATCGAGCCACACGATGGTGCCGGATGTAACCGGCAGCAACATTCTTCGTTTTAATTTCTACAACATCAACCTGCCCGACAGCACGAGCAACGAACCGATGAGCCACGGCTGGGTCACGTACCGCATCGATCCGTACCAGTGGCTGCCGGATGGCACGCAGATCGACAATACCGCGTACATCTATTTCGATTTCAACGAAGCGATCATCACCAACACGACGAATACGATCGTCGACTGGGCGCTTTCGATCAACGAAGTGGAGATCCGTAACGGCTTCACAGCTGCGCCGGTACCGGCAAACGATTACGTGAACGTTTCCTTCGACCGCAATTTCACCGGCACCGTAACGCTCCGCGACATCAGCGGCCGCGAAGTGAAGCAGGTGAAGATGAACGGGACAAAAGAAAGCATCTACGTCGGCGACCTTGCCGGCGGCGTGTACACCATCTCCGTTGCAAACGAAACCGGGATGATCACACAGAAGATCGTCGTGCAGCATTAGTATCCCTGTTTACAAAACGCCCTGCATTCTCCTTCGGATGCAGGGCGTTTTTCATTTCCGGCAGCACGCATTTACTTTGAGTCTTTCACATTATTGACCTAGCTTTGTTACGCACAAACACGAACCACTCATGAAAACATTTTACACCTGCATCTGCGCGGCAGCACTGGCATTGCTTCCGTCAAAAGGATTCGCCGCGGGCGGGCCCGATGCGTACGGCTACACCTGGATCACTTCGCTCGACGCGGGCGGACCTGCATTCAGCTGGATCGACATTACTTCACGCTCCGGCGTTCAAACTGTAACGGGACTTGCCGACGACAATTCCGCGGCCGGCATGGTCAACCTCGGGTTCAATTTCCATTATTACTGGAACGATTATTCCCAGCTGAAGGTCGGCTCCAACGGTTGGGTAAGCTTCAACACCGTGAGCAACATCGCCTCCTGCTTTCCCACCATCCCGACTGCCGGCGGTGCGGGCGACAACATCCTTGCGCCGCTGATGGGCGACCTGAACTTCACGGGAGCGGGAAATCCCGGGCAGGTGATGTACTGGACGAACAACGTCGACTCGTTCATCATCTCTTACATCAACGTTCCGTTCTGGCAGGTCAACGCGCCGGGATGGATCGGGTCGAATTCTTTCCAGGTCATTCTCTGCAATTCCGACAGTTCCATCACGTACCAGTACGGCGCGCTGAGCGGTTTCAGCCCGAATGCAGCATGCATCGACCTGACGGTGGGCATCGAGAACAGCACCGGCGCGATCGGCTTACAGGTGCATTCCGACGCGACGCCGCCTGCGAATTACGTGATCCGTTTCGATTACCCGGCAACGGTGCTGCTGAGCATCCAGGACGCGCTGCCGTTGTGGAATGCGACCCCGACCAACAAAGCTGAATTTGTTTTGCGCAATGTGTCGTATGACCTGGTGAGCGACATCAAGAATGGCGGCAACACGAACATCACCACAACAACCACGTTACAGGCGACCGTACTGAACTCGGCCAGCGCAACGGTGCATTCTTCTTCCGGCAGCCTGCCTTCGCTCGCCGCCGGCGACGACACGATCTTCACCTATCCTTCGCCGTGGATGCCCACCATCAACGGGCAATATACGTTCCGCTCGTCGCTGACCAATTCGCAGGACATTAATTCCGCCAACAACACGAACGACGTCGAGCTCGACGTGGTTGATCCCTGCCTGGCCACGATGACGCTGAACTATCTCACCACCGGGTTGCCGGACGGCTCGCTGAACTGGAACGGCGGCGCGAACGATGACGGCGCGGCCGTGTATTACAAACCGCCTGTTTATCCTTACACCATTTCAGCGCTGCAGTACTACATCAGCTCGAACGTAAGCGACGGATTTATTGCGCAGGTATACGCCGACGACGGTGTCAACGGAGGTCCCGGAACATTGCTCTTCAACACGACAGTTGCATCAGCATCCATTACCGCTGCGGCGTGGAACACGGTAAACGTTACGCCGGCGGTAACGCTTCCCTCCGGCGGCTTTTACGTCGTGTGGCTGCAGGGCGGAACAACGATCTTTCTCGGCACGGAAAGCGCGGGGCCGCGTTCCCGCCAGAACTACGAGATCCTCGACGGCGCCTGGTCGGAGTATCGCGAGAACAGTATCGAAGATATCTGCATCCGCGCAAGCATTACCGGGTACGCCGGAACACCTGTCGCAGGCTACTCGTCTTCTGTCAACCTGATGAACGTGACGTTCACCGACACCTCGGCCGGCCCGGTCATTTCCTGGGCATGGGATTTCGGCGACGCGACAACGTCCACGCAGCAGAACCCGTCGCACACGTACGCGACGACCGGCAACTACAACGTTTGCCTGGTCGCAACTTCTCCCTGCGGCAGCGACACGATCTGCCAGGTGGTGAACATCTGCATTGCGCCCGCGGCGAACTTCACCACGTCCACCACGCCGATGAGCGCCGGCTTTACCGATCAATCGACCGGAACGGTGGACAGCTGGTACTGGAACTTCGGCGACGGCAATTTCAGCACGCAGCAGAACCCGGTGCACACGTATGCTGCGCCCGGAACGTACCTCGTCTGCATGTCGGCGATCAACGCGTGCGGCGATACCAGCACGACCTGCCAGACGATCACCGTTTGTGCTGCGCCGGTTGCGGCATTCACTTCCGCTTCCACATTCCTCAACGCCAGCTTCACCGACCAGAGCCTGACCACGGTTGCATGGTCATGGGATTTCGGCGACAGCCAGTCGTCCACGTTGCAGAACCCGGCGCACACATACGCCACACCGGGTGTTTATTCGGTTTGCCTCATCGCCATGAACGCGTGCGGCAACCCCGATACGGCGTGCGAGGTGATCGTGGTATGCGACGTGCCCGTTGCTGCGTTCACCGCGACGACGAATGAAGACACGGTTTTCGTTACCGACCAGTCAGCCGCAACTTCAGCCGAAAGCTGGCTGTGGGATTTCGGCGACGGCAATACCGACACGCTGCAGAACAGCTCGCACATGTACGCAACAGGCGGCGTTTATACGGTGTGCCTCACTACGACGGACACCTGCGGAAACACCGACAGCGCCTGCCAGCAGGTGTTCATCATCATTACGTCAGCAGCAGAGCAGGAAACGGGGAATGTGTTTGCCTTCCCGAACCCGGTGCATGACCAGCTGAATATTTCGCTGCAGCAAAACGTGCAGGATGCGATGCTTGAAATTTTCGATGTCGCCGGCAAGCGTGTGCAGGCTGAGAGCGGTGTCTCGGGCAAGCTGCTCGCGGTAAATGTGTCGACGCTTTCACCCGGGATCTACCTCGTGCGTTTGCAGGATGCGCGCGGCACATATAACATTCGTTTCGTGCGGGAATAATTTTCCACACTTTTCATCGACGCCCCGCATTTTTATTTTCAAAAAATGCGGGGCGTTCCCGTTCAAAATGGAAAGCACTTATCTTTACGTCCGATAACTGCCGTTGATTCTTTGTGCTGCCCATGCAATCGCTTTCCAAGACTGTTGATGAAAAACTAAATGACATCCTGCAACCGGAACGCTCCACATTATCGCCCAGCAAGGATTCAAACAGGATTTTCTCGATCATTTCAAAATCGTAAACGCGTTCGATTCTTCCGCTTGTGGAAGAGCTGCCGGTATCGGGAGCCCGGTGATCATCATTGACGTGATGCTTGATATCGCATTTATCCCGCACCGTGACATCGCCAGGTCGGCCGGTTTCCGCTCGGTGAAATCGGTACCCATTTTTTCAAAGCCGAAAAACCTGCTGGGCGTCATTTCCACGCATTTCACAAACCCGAAGTGGGACTGGGAAATGAACAAGCTCGACGAAGTGATCGGGGAACTCGCGGAGCTGCTGCCGCTGAAAACGCTTTAACCGCTATTTACACATTTCCTTCAGCTGCACGTATGTCCCGTTGCGGATGTGGAAATATTCCGGGTTCACGTAGCTGTCCGGCATCACTTCCCAGCGCCGCATCATGAATGTTTTTTCGTGCAGGCGGCGGTTGTTTTTTCCTTCTTCGAGATCTTCCCACGTGCAGATCGTCACCGTGTGGCCCTTGTCCATCGCGGATGAGCGCAGCATGGATTCCATCGTGAACGACCAGTCGACGAAATTCATGCACCATTTGTAATCGTTCGGGTGCAGCTCGAACTTGCTTCCCGGCAGCGCGTGGGCCTGCGCGATGGCTTTTTCCGCAAGGGCCGTACGGTCTTTGTATTCCAGCCCGACGTCGACAAAACGCCCGATGCGCCAGAGCACGACAAGACATACGAGTATCGTGCCCGCCATGTTGCGCAAGGCGAGCTGCGTGAAAAAGTCGTAGAGGAAAGGCAGGAACACGATGGCGATGAGCGGCATGTACATGCGTTCGAAATATGGCGTGAGCGTCCAGTCGCTGACGTGGGTGAAATTGACGAGCAGGATGTGGCCGATGAAGAACACGGAAAGCAGCAGCGCTTTCGCATACGCCCGGCGAACGATGTAGAACACGATCGTAACGAGGAAGGTGAGCACCGGGACCGTGTACCAGGTGAAGAAAAATTTGATCAGCTTCCAGTAATATGACGGGTCGAGCAGGTTGAGGTACGCCTTGTTCCAGCTGGTGTCGAGCATGGAAACTTTTCCCGCTTCATATTCACTCAGGAATAATTTTTTCATCAGGTACCACACCACGAACACGATCACCACGACGAAGAACAGGCGCCACATCATCACCATCTTGTCGAGCGCGTCGAACATGAGAATGAAGATGAGCGGCACGAACAGCAGCGGGTGGCTGAACAAGATCGTCGCCATGAGAATGCCCAGGAAAAGCAAATCCCTGAACATGAAATAGCGTCCGCAGGCCAGGTGCGAGCGCAACGGAACAAGCAGCATCGCGCCATACCAGATCTCGTACATGGGCGTGAACTGGATGTGCAGCACGCCGAGCGTCATGAACAGGATCACGGCGACGCCACCCGTGCGATCGCGGAGGTAATAAACGGTGTAGCAGAAAACGAGGTAGAAAAAAACAACGTTGCTGAGCGAGTTGAGGATGAAGATCGTATCCAGCGACAATCCCATCTTTGCGCCCAGCAGCGGCAATGCCTGTGAAGCCGCGAGAATATAGCGCTGGTGCTCGACATGGAAACTTTCCGTGTTCACCACCTTGAACAGGTAGTACGCGCCGTCGGCCTGGAAACGTTCTCCCGCAAAAACGATCGCGAATACGGCCATCCCGATGAAGAAGAGATTGGTCAGTAACGTATAGCGATCTTTTGTGAAGGACATGTTCGTTGTTTGTCGTTTGTGGTTAGTCGTTTGTCTTTTTTGGGTTCTGTCGTGAAAGAACTTCGATCAACGGTTGAACGACAAACGACTAACAACAAACTAGGAAAGTTTGTCCGTAAGCAACTTGACTTCGATCACCGGGGAAATTTTCTCGTAGAGAATGTGGTACACCGCGTCGGTGATCGGCATGCTGACGTTGTAGCGGGAGTTGATCTCTTTGATGCACTTCACGGCGTAATAACCTTCGGCGATCATGTTCATTTCGAGCTGCGCCATTTTCACCGAATAGCCTTTGCCGATCATCGCGCCGAACATGCGGTTGCGGCTGAACTGCGAATAGGCCGTCACCAGCAGGTCGCCGAGGTACGCGGTGCTTTTGATGTCGCGGTCGATCGGGTGGACGGCGTCCACGAAACGGCTGATCTCCTGGATGGAATTGGAGATGAGCACGGCCTGGAAATTGTCGCCGTAGCCGAGCCCGTGGCAGATGCCGCCTGCGATGGCGAAAATGTTTTTCAGCACCGCGGCGTATTCCGTTCCGTAAATGTCGTCGGAAACGGATGCGCGGATGTAACGGTACGCGATCTTGTCGGCCACATATTGCGCAAATTCCTGCGACTGCGAAGCCACGGTGAGGTACGACAATTTCTCCAGCGCCACTTCTTCCGCGTGGCAGGGCCCGGTGATGACGCCGATGTGGCTGTACGGCACGCCGAATTCCTGGTTGAAATATTCGCCCACGATCAGGTTCGGACCGGGAACGATGCCTTTGATGGCGGAGAAAATAATTTTGTTTTTGAAATCTTCCTTCGTCAGCCCGTGCAGCGAATCGGCGAGAAAGGCAGACGGCACGGCCATGATGAGGATGTCGGCGGTTTTCACCGTTTCGCGGATGTCGGAGCTGAGCTCGAGCTGGTCGAGGTGCAGTTCCACGGAGCTGAGGTAACGTGGGTTGTGCCGGTATTTCCGGATGTAGTCCAGCGTCTCTTCATTCCGGATCCACCAGTGCACGCGTTCGCCGTTCGAAAGCGTGTTGCACAGCATCTTGATGATGGCCGTGGCCCAGCTTCCGCCGCCGATGACTGCGATCTTGTAATTCATGCTGCGCGAATTTAGGGATTAGTTGGCAGTCCCGTGAAGATTGCGTGGCCTCTGCGCCCTCCGCGCCGCTGCGGCCAAATAGGGTGTATTATTTTTTTGCGCAGAGGGGGGGGGGGGGCAGAGCAATATTATTACGCCGGGGGCGGGGGGGAGATTACGGGGGTGGGGTTCGTCGTTTTCACCTCAAGGTAATCGATGACCACGGGCGCGCCGGTTTTGGTGTAACAGTAGAAGTGGATTACATCCGCCGCGCGGAGATCGGCGGGTGGATACAGGCCAAAATAAACGGGTTGCCAGCTTTGCGTGTCACGCGTGTCGATCTGCGTGGTGGATTCCATGCCGTTCCAATACAACTGTTTCCCGTCGCGCTGGAATTCGATCACGAGAATGAGCGTTGCGCTGGTGTCGATTTGTTTTATGCGTGTGGAGAACAGAATTTGATTGTCGGGATGCGGGAGAATGTCGCCGACTTTCATTTTTAATGCAGGCCCGTAGACGCACGTACTGTCGAGGCGGATGTCGTAATCCGTAGCGTAAGACATTGACCACATGTATGTGTATGGCATTTGCAATGAGCTTGTCGCGGCGTCCTGGATCGTATCTGCCCTGGCGATCTTTAATGCCGTGGAATCGCGCAGGAAAACCGGGCACGGTAGCGACCATTTTACTTCGGGCGCAGTTTTTTCGTCTTTATCGACGAGTGTTACTTTGTATTCGGACGGAGGCAAAAATTCATTTTTCGAAAAGAACAGCGTATCATCTTCATTGATCGCGATCGACTCCGCTTTTTTGCTGAACAAATAAATCCCGGAGTTAAACCATAACCGTTGCTCCACCAGCACCGGAAATTTTTCCCGGATGATCGGAAAAATTTCGAGAGGCGAATATTTTGTGCTCCACCCATACGCGAAATAATCGCCCTGCGCATCCTGCACTTGTTTCCTGAAATCTTTCAGCTCATCAAAACCATTGTTGATCGTGGAATGCACGTACGCCGGCTTTTCCTCCAATCGTTCGTAATAATATTCCACGAAAAACGGCGCATCCACGTTGTACGCTGCACCTAGCGGAACGCAATATTTATGCTGCCACGCTAACGTTGTAGTAACTAACTCTTTCAGCCTCCCGAAATGATCGAGCAACTGAAACGACTTGTACACCGTGACATACAGTAAAAACACAAGCGCAATTCCCGCCGGGAAAACGAATGAAATTTTCTTTTCACGTAAATCCGGGATCCACGCGAACAAAAACATCAGCAAAAACGGAAACCCGAACAGCAGCACTGAATTCTGCAGCAGCGGATTAACGATCACCGAGTACACGTACCCGATCGCCAGCGGCAGCGCCCACAGCAGGAATGCGAGCGCGTGGAACTTTCCCGGCCGTTTGAAAAACACAACCAGCGTCAGCACACAAATGCCCAGCACGCCCCACACCATCCCGCGCGAGCCGTCGAACGCGAACAGCAAATGCTGCCACACGAACGAAGGTTCTGGTTTACCCAGCCACCCCCCAGGACCGCCGATGCCGCCGATCGCCAGCTGGTCCAGCGTGATGCCGAGGTGCGGAAGGAAGAGCGCCACCGCCGCGCCGCACGACACGAGGTAACGCAGGCGATTCTCTTTTGTCGCGAAAAAAATTCCCGCCAGCGCAAGCAACGTCGTCGTCAGCAGGCTGAAGTAATGCGAGTATGCCGCAAGCGCTGCGGCCAAAGCAAAACCTGCGATATCGATGCGCCGCACTTTCCGGTTCATTACAAACGAAGTCCAGAACCATGCGGCGAGCAACGTGAAAAACAATCCCGGCGCATACGGTCGCGCGAGCTGGCTATACATGAGCGGGAATTGCAGGAACGCCAAACCCGCCGCCGTTGCCAGCGCAGTTCCGCTCCCGAACCATTTCTTCGCCACGATGCCGCTCAGCCAGATCGAAGCCGTGCCGAACAGCGCGAACGGCAATCGCACCGCCACTTCGCTGTCGCCGAACAGTTTCGTCCAGGACCACAGGAACACTTGCGTGAATGCGGGATGCCCGTCCGGCCGCGTGCCGCCTTCGATCATTTCGGAAAACGTGGGAAACTGCAGGCGCAGCAGCGCACTCACTTCATCGGCGGTCAGGGAAACGGAAAGCCCGCGGAGACGGAGCGCAAGCCCGCACAATGTGAGCAGGCCGAGCGCAAGGAAGAATTTTCTTTCGGGGCGATTTTTCATCAGTCGCGGGGGGGGGGGGGGGGTGGACCCCCGCCGCCCCCCCCCCCCCCAACAAAAACACGGCCCACCCCCCGGGCGCCCCCGGCGCGTCCGCCCCCGAACACTCCGCCGAACAGTTCGTCCAGATCGATATTCTCGAAGCCGCCGCGTTGTGCGCCCTGGCCGAACGGGCTGCCGCCCGGACCGCCCCTCCCGCCGCCGCTGAACCCGCGAAACTGCTCCCGCCCGTCGGCGTCGATCTCGCCGCGGTCGTACCTGGCGCGCTTTTCGGGATCGCCGAGCAGATCGAAGGCCGCCGTCACGCGCTTG
>CBIHOC010000004.1:0-221803 GCA_966211705.1 uncultured Chryseobacterium sp. | reverse complement strand
ATCGGGTTATAACCATCCTGTAAAAGTTTGGCGATATACTGTATTGATGATGCGGTGTTTTTTTTTCATTCTTTGTATACATACCAGCCCGGATGTTATTTTTTTCAAAAGCGCTGTAATAGTAAAGTGTACATTTTTCTTTCGTCCGGCTTCATTAAGTTCATTTTTTATTTTTGTTTATATCGGGGGCAAACAATAATCCCGGTCGTGTGTTTTTTTTAAATAGGTATATTGAGGTTGTAACGGGTGTTATATTTTTTTTTTTTTTCTTTGGGTTTGCAACCTCCCCACCCCAACCCAACGCTCTCTCCATGAAACTCTCCCTCTTCCAGGTCGACGCCTTCGCCGAAAAACTCTTCTCGGGGAATCCCGCCGCCGTTGTCCCGCTCGACACGTGGCTGCCCGATGCGCTGATGCAGAACATCGCGATGGAAAACAACCTGGCCGAAACCGTTTTCTACGTACCGGAAAATGAACACTTCCGCATCCGCTGGTTCACGCCGAAGGCGGAGGTGGACCTTTGCGGGCATGCCACGCTGGCCACGGCGCACGTGATGTTCAACCACAAAAATTTCCCGGGGAATGATATCCGTTTCCAGTCGCGCAGCGGGGAATTGCGCGTGCGGAAAGATGGCGAAAAGCTGACGCTGAATTTTCCCGTCGACACGATCGGGCGCGTGGAGCTTACGCCGGAGATGGCCGCGTGCTTTCCTGTCCGGCCGTCTGAAGCATGGAAAGGCAAGATGGATTATTTCTTCGTTTTCGAAAACGAATCCGTGGTCGCCGCGCTTCAGCCCGACCTGCGCGCGGTGAGCAAGCTCGGCACACGCGGCGCGATCATCACCGCCAAAGGCGACAAATCGGATTTTGTTTCCCGTTATTTCGCCCCGCAATACGGCATCGACGAAGACCCGGTGACGGGCTCGGCGCATACGACGCTGATGCCGTACTGGGCAGAACGCCTGGGGAAGAACGAGCTTTCGGCGATCCAGCTTTCGGAGCGAAAGGGTCACCTGCAATGCGCGCTGACCGGCGACCGCGTGGAGATCAGCGGGAAGGCGGTGACGTACCTGGTGGGGGAGATTGAGATCAATGAGTGACCACGGAGACATGGAGGCACGGAGTCGCAATTCTCCGTGCCTCCGTGTCTCCGTGGTTTTCCACTTCAGTCGCACAGGAACTCACCACACCACCCGCATCAGCAGCACATCCTTCCCGCCAAACCCTCCCCCACGCGACGTTCCGCTCAGCACAAAACTGCTTCCATCCGCCGCCACACCGTAGCCCGCGTCATCCGCATCCGTTCCCAGCCAGCGCTCCTGCAGCGCCGAACCGTCAACGTCCACCTGCAAAAAATACACGTCCTCGCCGAAACCGGCCCGGCTGTTGCTGCGCGCACAAACCGCGTACGTTTGTCCCGACACGCATAGGTCTTCGCTGCCGTCGTGCTGCGCGCCTCCGTATATGCGGTGCCATCGCAATGTCCCGTTCGAGGCGATGGCGGTGATGAACACGTGGTGCGTGGTGATGTCGACATCGTCGCCGTAGTGGCCGCTGATCACCCAGCCGTTGCCGTCGACGGCGGGCGCCACGGAATGCGGCTCGTCGTATTCAGGCGTGCCGTAGTTGTACAGGGCGAGCTGTGTGCCGCTGTCGCTCAGCAGGAGAAGAAAGCCGTCGGTTCCGCCGGAGACGGTGCTGTTCGTATAGCCGGTGATGACGTGGCTTCCGCCGGGACCTTCACACACCGACATGGCGCCGTCGCCGCCGTTGCCGCCCCAGGTGCAGCTCCACAGGGAATCGCCGTTCTCATCGAGGCGGAGGATCCAGGCGTTGTCGTCGGTGGCGTAGTTGCGGATGCCGCAGAGGATGAAACCACCGGCAAGCGCGCGGATGCCGATGGCGTTGTCGTTGCCGGGACCGCCGTACGTGCGCGACCAGAGCTCATTTCCATCCGCGTCAGTTTTTACGATGTAAAAATCATCCCCGCCCGCGCCGAAGCTGTTGGTATAGCCGCCGAGAACGAAACCGCCGTCGGAAGTTTTGTCCATCGCCCAGCAGATCTCGTTTCCCGCGCCGCCGTAATGCTTCAGCCAGCGCCGGTTGCCGTTCTCATCCGTGGCCAGCAGCAACAGGTCGTTTCCCCCGTTCGGCCCCGCGCCATATCCGCAGGTGACGATATCGCCGTTGTCGATTACGCAGGTTTCGCGCCCGGTTTCATCACCGCTTCCGCCGTAAAAATTCAGGAACGGCAAAACGGAAGGCACCGGCGGATCTTTTTCACAGGCCACCAGGACAGACAGGAACACAAGGATGCTGAGCGTTCTCATTTTCGTTCACTAAAGGTCGCGAAAAATGAGATGGCTTCCGGCCCTGTGCAGCACAAGAGATCGATCATGCTGAGACCGGGAATGAAACCGTGGCGTTCTTCGAAAACCTGCACGTAACGCCGGGGATGGAAATCGCTTCTTTTTGCTTTCGGTGAAATGGAAAGACGGTAATCGTTTGCCTGCTGCGGCGCTGCGACGTAATCTTCTGAAAATTTCCAGCTTACTTTCCGCTTCAGCACATCCAGCGTGACGGACAAAAGCTCCGTGTTGTAATCCACCAGCATTTCCCATCCCTGTTTCTCATAGAACGGCGCAAATTTCTCCGCATAAAAATCGAAGAACGGGGAATTGCCGTACGCGGCGGTAATGGAGCGCCAGTGTTTCGCCTGCCAGCTTTGGCGGTAATCGATGCGCATGGCATGCATGGGCGTATTGTTGCCGTCGTGGTGAAGCGGGATGACCAAATCCTGGACACTGTTCGGCCCGGCGATGCGGCAACGGTTGCGCCACGTCTGCTTCCGGTAATGCTCGTGCTTCTCGATGACGATCTCCGGGTAATGAAAAAGCTTTTCATACCAGCTGATCGGGCCGAGGTAGACGGATGGTAATATGGCGATGGAATGATTCAACAATTCAATAATTCAAGATTCAAGATTCAAAATTAGTCATTCAGGTTGCTGTTCAAGTGGGGCCTCAATCTTGAATTTATCGGTTGAAAATGTCCCATGCGAACTTGAAGATCATTCCGCTTACGACAACAAGAAAGAATACACGGATAAAGCCGCTTCCTTTCAGCAAAGCCATTTTTACGCCGGCGACCGAACCGGCCATGTTCAGCAGCGCGACGGGGATGGCGATATCGAAACGGATGCTGCCCTGCGAAACGAATAATGCGAGCGCGCCGATATTTGTCGCGCAATTGATCAGTTTGGCGCTTACGGATGAATCGAGAAAGTCGAAACCGAATAAACTGATGTAGATGACGATGAGAAAGCTTCCCGTTCCCGGCCCGAAGAAACCGTCGTAAAATCCGATCACGGCGCCTGTGAGCAGGGAAGCGATCGTCATGCGCACACCTTCCACGCCTTTGCGCTGCAACAGCCCGAGATCTTTTTTGATGAAGGTGTAAACGGCCACAACGCACAGCAGCACGAGCACGACCGGTTTCAGCAGCTCTTTGTCGAAATAGTGAACGAGCTTCGCGCCGAAGATGGAAGCAAGTATCGCCGTGATGAGGGCCGGGAGCACCGCCTGCCACCGCACCGGCCGGTTCCGCGCATAGCTGACCGCCGCGATGGTCGTCCCCGCAAAACCCGCGAACTTGTTCGATCCGAGAATTACAGCGGGCGGCAACATGGGAAACGCCAGGAAAAACGCCGGCAGCTGGATCAACCCGCCACCGCCCACGATCGCATCGATGAAGCCTGCTGCAAATGCGGCAATCAGCAAAAAGTAAAAGTTCGGATCGGAGAATAATTCTGCCACGGAGTGAAAATTCAAAGATTCAAAAATTCAAAATTCAAAGATTAAGTTTCGCCTTAAGTTCGGTCCTTTTCAATTTTGAATTTTGAATAGCCCCGAGTCCTCGGGGCGTTTAAATCTTTGAATTATTCGATCGACTCGAAGCAACGGTCCCAACGCACGTTTCCATTTTTTTTGTCGTAGGAAAATAAGATCATCGTGGCTTTTCCGACAATGTGATCTTCGGGGACGAAACCCCAGTAGCGTGAATCCATCGAGAAGTGGCGGTTGTCGCCCATCACGAAATAGTAGTTCATCGTGAACGTGTACGTTGTGGCGTGTTTTCCGTTGATGAATACGGAATCGTTCTTCACGTCGATGCGGTTGTGCTCGTAATTGACGATGATGCGGTGGTACAGCGGGAGACTGTCGGCGGTGAGCTTTATCGTGTCGCCGGCTTTCGGCACCACCACCGGGCCGTAGTTATCGAGGTTCCATGCGAAACGCTCGCTGTGCGGGTAGAGCTGTTCGTCGTACAATCCCGCGCGCGATAATTCCGGCTCCACGGAAACGACTTGCTTCAACAGGCGAAGGCTGTCGGCCTGCGAAGGCAGCAACGTCAGCGTGTACACCAGGAACCGTCCCTGCTGGCTTTCGCGCACCATTCCCAGCTTCGCCACATTCACACTGTCGCGCTTCGTGGAGTCGAGCTTGACGACGTAGTTGAAAAGCGCCAGCTTCGGGAAAGGCAGCTGGATCCCGTTCACCATCACTTCGCGATCCGTGAGCTCGATCGTGTCGCCGGGAAGACCGATGCAGCGTTTGATGAAATGCGTGCGGTGATCGACGGGATAATTTGCGGGCTTGCCCGACATGGGAAAAAGATCTTCCGCGGGAAAATTGAACACGATCACGTCGTTGTTCCCGATGTCAGCATATCCCGGCACCCGCGTGTAAGGAATCTGCAGCAGCTCCGAATAGGCCGGCATGCCCGCGACGGTCTGGTGGGAGAACGGAACGCTCAGCGGCGTCATCGGCAAACGCGCGCCGTACGCCAGCTTGTTCACTACAATGTAATCGCCCGCCAGCAGCGTGTTGTCCATGGAACCGGACGGAATGGCGAACGGCTCGAAAATAAATGTCTTGAGAATGATGACGCCGATGAAGGCGAAGAGCAACGCTTCCACCCATTCACGCAAAGCGGATTTTTTCTTCTTCTCTTTTTTCCCGGATTCTTCCTCTTCTCCTCCCTCCCCACTCCCCACTCCATTCTCCTCCCTCCCCACTCCTTTCTCCCCACTCAACGATTCATTCACTTCGTAATCCGCTGAAGGATCATCGGGAAAAAGTTCGTTATCCGGGTTGCTTTCTTCCATGGGAGATCAAGACGCAAAGCTCAAACCGTCAAAGCTTCAAAATCTTGTACGCTAATGAACGTTTGAAGTTTGATTTTTGGAACTTATTTTTTCTTCGCGATCGGTTTTTTCGCCTGTTCTTTTTTCTTCCCGCGGAACTGGTTGTAGGCGACGATGGCCACGATGCCGCCGACCACCCACCACAGGTACGATTTCGAAAGCCCGTCTCTGGAAACGAAAGCCATCATGCGCTCGGGACGGAAACCGGACTGTTCGCCTTTGGACATCCACACGAACACGGGCTTGCCCACGATGTGGCTGGCCGGCACGTAGCCCCAGTAACGCGAATCCAGCGAGTTGTGGCGGTTGTCGCCCATCATGAAATAATAATCCTGCCTGAATGTGTATGTTGAAGCGGGCTGACCGTTGATGAAGATCTTCCCGTCTTTCACTTCGAGGGAATTGCCTTCATACACCCGGATCGCGCGTTCCCAGAGCGGGAGGCTGTCGACGGAAAGGTTCACTTTCATTCCTTTTTTCGGAATAGTGATCGGGCCGTAATTGTCGCGGTTCCAGGGAAAATTCCGGGAATGCGGGAATGCCTGTGCTTCCGCTTCACCTTTGGGCGATAAGATCGGGTCCACGCGGTTCACGACCTGGTCCAGCCTGCGGGCTTCCTGTTCCGAGATCATCGCAGCGAACGTCGTATCGTCGACCTGGTAAAATTCGTTGGGAGAAACGCCGAAATTCACGAAAAGGAGCTCCTGGAGATCCTGCGTAAACCCGGGCGTGGTAAAACGGTGCATCCATTGCGCCTCTTTGGGAACAACTCCTGCAGCGCCATTGATGAAGAGCTTCCTGTCCCTGATCTCGAGCTTGTCGCCGGCAACTGCGACACATCGTTTCACATAATTATCTTCCTTATCCACCGGGTGCACGACAATGCTGTCATTCTCGATAAGCTCTTTACGAACGTTGTCCGTTGTTTTACCGGTCCTTCCGGCCTTTTCACGGATGTATTGGTAATAGCTCCTGTTCCTGTCGCCTTTCCACACCGTGTCGCCTTCCGGGAAATTGAACACGACGATATCATTGCGCTCCACATCGCTCAGCGCGGGCAGGCGCAGTTCCGGCAATTCGACCCAGTCGAGATAAGAAGGCGTGGTTTCGGTGAACGGCAACGTGTTGTGCGTGAACGGCACCGTCAGCGGAATGGCGGGAACTTTTGCGCCGTAGCTCATCTTGCTTACGAAAAGATAATCGCCGACAAGCAGCGTGCCTTCCATGGAAGAAGAAGGAATGACGAACGCTTCGAAGAAGAACGTGCGGATGAGCGTAGCCGCGACGATCGCAAACACGCCGGCTTCGCCCCATTCTTTCAGCCAGTGCCGCTTTTTTTCTTCCGGCGGAACGCCTTGCCATTTCACGTTTTTCGAAAAGCCGAGATACGGCACCCAGATGAAATACGCCAGCACCGCGAATACGTGCTCGCTGAACTTTCGTTTGCCGAAACAATTCGAAAGCAGCACGATCATGATCGCCAGCATGTAAAAACCGACCGTCGGGATGAGCACGAGGAAGATCCACCACCACGGCTTCTGGATGATGCGCAGCCAGATCACGAAATTGTAAACCGGCACGAGCGCTTTCCAGCCCTTTTCACCGGCTTTTTCAAATGTCTTGTAAAGACCCGCGAGCAGCGCTACTGCCGAGAGTAAAAGAAAAATGTGGATCGGGCGCATAAAGAGTTAAAAGAGAAGCTGCAAGGTAAGGCGATTTGCCTATTCCAAATTCAAATATTCAAAATTCAAAATTCAAAAATTCGTTAACGGAGTCCGTCTTCCTGCGGATAGTAGGTCAGTTTGAAAATAATATTCAACCCCTCGAAGGGTTGCGCGCTGCCATGCGCACAGTCAACCCTTCGAGGGGTTGTTCAAAATAATTCAAACTGACCCACTACCTTCCTGTGTACGAATTTTGAATCTTTGAATAGCGAACGGCGCAGCCGAAGCGATTGAATTTGGAATTTATTCTCCGAGGAGATCATCCATTCGGAACACACCTTTTTTCCCGGGCAACCATTCTGCGGCGATCACGGCGCCGAGGGCGAATCCTTCGCGGCTGAACGCTTCGTGCGTGATGCTGATGCGATCGACGGACGACGTATATGTAATGGTATGCGTGCCGGGCACTTCGCCGGTGCGTTTGGAAACGACGGGCAATTCATCGGCGGGCGTAACGGGCGGACAATTTTCGAGGTAGCTTTTCCAGCTTTTTACGCGGTCCACTTTCCCGAGCAGGCCGTTTGCAAGCGTGAGCGCCGTTCCGCTCGGTGCGTCGAGCTTGTGCACGTGGTGAATTTCTTCGATCTCCACGTTGTATTCCGGGTACGGCTTCATCAGCTCGGCGAGGCGTTCGTTGAGGCGAAAAAAAAGATTGACGCCGAGGCTGAAATTCGATGCGAAGAACAATGCGCCTTTGTGCGATTTGCAGGCTTTCTTTACCTCACCGAGGCGCTCCGTCCAGCCCGTGGTGCCCACCACCACCGGCACGCGGTTGCGGAAGCACCACTCCATATTGCCCACCGCCGTTTGCGGCATGGTGAATTCGATGGCCACGTCGGCTTCCTTCAGCTGTTCGTCCGTAACCGTAGCGGCATTATCCTTGTCGACCTTCAGGACGATCGTATGGCCGCGGTCGATGGCGATCTTTTCGATGATCTTCCCCATTTTTCCGTAACCGATGAGTGCGATTTTCATGCTACGAAGGTAGACATGAGACTTGAGACGTGAGACTTGAGATGAGCCGGGACGTGAAAAACGTCGATTTTTCAACCTTTAACAGGAATACAAACAACTGAAAATCAATTCAAAACACAGAATCTCATGTCTCATGTCTCAAGTCTCACGTCTATTTTCCTATCTTTGCCGTCCCAATAATGGGAAATTAACAAAACAAAAAAGACAAAATGCCTACGAAGATCAGACTTCAGCGCCATGGCAAGAAGGCTTACGCTTTCTTCCACATCGTTGTAGCCGACAATCGTGCCCCACGGGATGGGAAGTTTATTGAAAAGATAGGCACTTACAACCCGAACACGAATCCGGCCACAATCGAAATCGACATGGACCGTGCTTTTGAATGGGTAAAGGACGGCGCACAGCCGACCGATACCTGCCGCGCGATCCTCTCCTACAAAGGAGTAATGATGCGTCATCACCTTTACCGCGGTGTCCTGAAAGGGGCGCTCACGCAGGAACAGGCCGACGCCAAACTCGCGAAATGGCTGGAAGATAAATCCGCCAAGATCGAGGGTAAAAAAGGCAACCTTTCCGATGCAGAACGCAACGCGGAGAAGAAGCGCATCGAAGCCGAAAAAGCAGCCAGCGAAGCCCGCGCTGCGAAGATCGCCGCCAAGAACGCTCCCGCTCCTGTCGCTGAAGCTACGCCGGAAGTGGAAGCACCCGCAACCGAAAACACAGAAAACGCACCCGCAGAAAATACGGAGAACGCGTAACCGATACCTGTTTCTATAAAAAAGCTCCGCGTAAACGCGGAGCTTTTTTATGTACTAAACCTCGAAGGTTTGCCAGCGCGGATGCAAGCGCGCAAACCTTCGAGGTTTAGTACAAGCGCGGATGCAAGCGCGCAAACCTTCGAGGTTTAGTACCTTTACCGCGTGAATAAAGAAGACTGCTTTCTCCTCGGCTACATCTCCCGCATCTCAGGCGTGAAAGGCGAAGTGGTGGTGGAACTGGACGTGGACGAGCCGGGGCGTTATCGTGCCATGGATGCGTTGTTCGTGGAGATGAATGGACTGCTGACGCCGTTTTTCGTAAAACATTCGCGCCTGAACAAAGAGCAGCTGACGCTGGCGCTGGAAGGCGTGGACGAGCCGGACCAGGCGAAGATGCTGGTGCGCTGCAGCGTGTACCTTCCGCTGGCCGCATTGCCGGAGCTGGGTGAAAAGCATTTTTATTTCCACGAGATCAAAGGCTACGAAGTGATCGACGAACGCTTCGGCGTGGTGGGTACAGCGGAAGAAGTGCTCGACCGCCTGATGCAGCCGGTGCTGCGCGTGCTCAACGGACGACAGGAAATTCTGATTCCGCTCCCGGAAGGTGCGATCAAAAAAGTGGACCGGGAAGCGAAGAAATTATTTGTTACTTCTCCCGAAGGTTTGATCGAACTCTACCTTTCGCCTCCGGAGGAATAATTTACGATGGACGATTTACGATGTACGATTTCAAAAAATCAACAACTCCCAAACAAATCGTAAATCGTAATTCGTACATCCATCGTAGCGAAAATTTCCCTACATTAGGCATACTTACTCGGCGTCGCCGGCTTTATGTCGAACAGCAGCTTTGCGTTCAAAAAATTTACCATCCGCCAGGACAAGTGCGCTATGAAAGTGGGCACCGACGCCGTATTGCTGGGGGCGTGGGCGAAAACGTACGGTGTGCGGCACGCGCTCGACATCGGGACAGGAACGGGCGTGATCGCATTAATGCTGGCGCAGAAATGCGGGGCGACGATCGACGCAATCGACATTGACGAAGAATCGTGCAGCGAGGCGAAGGACAACGTGGGAAACAGCCCGTGGGCGGAACGCGTGCACATCCACCACATTTCACTCCAGGATTTCGCGCGCATGCAGGATGAGAAATACGAGCTTATCGTAAGCAACCCGCCGTACTTCATCGATTCGCTTCCCGCCACGGAAGAATCGCGCACGAAGGCCCGCCACACGGTGCTTCTCCCCTTCCGCGACCTGGTGGAAGGCGCGGCGAAGCTGCTCACGAAAGAAGGAAAGTTCTGCGTGATCCTTCCTCCCCGCGAAGGCGAAAAGTTCAGAGAGATCGCCGCAACAAAAGGGCTGCACCTCACGCGCATCACCCGCGTAAAGACCACGCCCGAAAAACCGGAGAAACGCTGGCTCATGCAATTTGCATTCACCGCGAAACCCCAGGTGTCGGACTCCACGCTCATCATCGAGCAGGACAATCTCAACGCGCAGCATTATACGGAGGAGTACAAGGCGCTGACACGGGAGTATTATTTGTACTTCTAGCCACAGATTGACACAGATTTTCACAGATTATTCCTGGAAATCAATCCGTGAAATCCGTGTAATCTGTGGCTACCTTTATTGTTCAATTCCACCACAATGCCATTCTTCAAAAAGCTTCTCGCCCGCATGATCAACAAGACCGAGCACAAGTTCCAGAAGCATCGCACCCGCCTCAAGCCCGGCGACAAAGCTCCCGCGATCCACGGCATTACGCAGGACGGTAAGGAGATCGACATGAAGCAATTTGCGGGCAAGAAGATCGTTCTCTATTTCTACCCGGAAGACAATACCGCCGGCTGCACCGCCCAGGCCTGCAGCTTACGCGACAATTATACGTTTATGCTCAAAGCCGGCTACGCGGTGATCGGCGTAAGCGCGGATACGGTGAAGAAGCACCAGGACTTCATTAAGAAATACGACCTTCCTTTCCCGCTCATTTCGGATGAGAAGCTAACGCTGATCAAAGCGTACGATGTGTGGGGCAGAAAACAGTTTATGGGCAAGATCTACGAAGGAATTATCCGCACCACCTTTGTGATCGGAGAAAAAGGAACTATAGAAGAAGTGATCTCCGAAGTCGACACTGCCGGCCACGCTTCGCAGATCCTGAAATAGACGCTTTTGCATCGATAAATATCGTTTTTCTTATAATTTTTCGCTAAATATAGTTTTACCTCTTATTATTACAACGTATTGATATACAGCAAAATAAATGATTGTAACTTATCTTTCAAACATCTTTTTATTAGGCATTGTTAATAATTTTTACCCAAAAATGTCGAACGTATTAGGTAATGCTCTACTTTTGTCCTGAATCAATGTCAGTATTTATTCACGCGCAAATTTTAGAACCCATGAGCAAAGAAAAAGAAGTAAACAAAGAGAAACTGAAAGCATTACAGCTGACGATCGACAAGCTTGAGAAAACTTACGGAAAAGGAACCATCATGAAAATGGGCGACAGTCCTGTTGAAAGCCTGGAAGTGATTCCTACAGGCTCCCTGTCGCTCGACGTAGCGCTCGGCGTTGGCGGTTATCCCAAAGGCCGCGTGATCGAGATCTACGGGCCGGAATCGTCCGGTAAAACCACCCTCGCCATCCACGCCATCGCGGAAGTGCAGAAAGCCGGCGGCATCGCAGCCTTCATCGACGCGGAGCATGCGTTCGACCGTTTCTATGCCCAGCGCCTGGGTGTGGACATCGACAGCCTCCTGATTTCCCAGCCCGACAACGGCGAGCAGGCCCTCGAGATCACCGAAAACCTGATCCGTTCCGGCGCCATCGACATTATCGTCATTGACTCCGTGGCCGCGCTCACACCCAAAGCCGAGATCGAAGGCGAAATGGGCGACTCCAAGATGGGTCTCCAGGCCCGCCTCATGTCGCAGGCCCTGCGCAAGCTCACCGGCACCATCAGCAAAACCGGCTGCTGCTGCATCTTCATCAACCAGCTCCGCGAAAAGATCGGCGTCATGTTCGGCAACCCCGAAACGACAACCGGCGGTAACGCGCTCAAGTTCTACGCTTCCGTGCGTCTCGACATCCGCCGCTCCAGCCAGATCAAAGAAGGCGAAGTTGCGATGGGCAACCGCACCCGCGTGAAAGTGGTGAAGAACAAAGTGGCTCCGCCCTTCCGCCTTGCGGAATTCGACATTCTTTACGGTGAGGGTATTTCCCGCATCGGTGAGATCATCGACCTCGGGGTGGAGCACAACATCATCAAGAAGAGCGGTTCCTGGTTCAGCTACGAAGACACCCGCCTCGGCCAGGGCCGCGACGCCGTCAAGCAGCTGTTCTTCGACAACCCCGACCTGATGGACCGCATCGAAAGCCAGATCCGCGAGGCGCTCAAGACCAAAGAACCGGCGCTCGCGGAAGCTTAATTAGTGGCGGATATATCCGCCACTAATGACCGCCACTGATGACCGCCACTGATGAAACCAGGATCACAGCCGGTCAACCCGGTTCAGGGCTTGCCAATCATTCGGGTCGTCTCGCCTTATCAGGAATGACGAGATGGCCCGGACTCACCAGGAATTCCTTTGTTTGTTTTTTTGTTTTGAAAATGAATCCAAACCGTCTCCTCAGAAATGATGAGACGGTTTGGTTTTTGTGCTTGTCCGAAGCTTATCCGTATTCCAGGTACGGCCGGTCTCGCCCGGAATACAGGGATTGATGCGGTTTCTTTTCAGCCCGAAGTTAGGACCGCACGTTTCCGGAGAAATTTTTAACCGCGTATAGATTCCATCACACAAACTTTCCAACAATCACCGAATGATCAAGGTTTCCAGCCTTTTTTTGAGTACCTTTATGGGAATTCACGGGGAGCATTTCAACCAACACACAAACATGGCAAAATCACAGGCGACATTCAGCAAAAAAGAAAAAGAGAAGAAGCGTTTAGCAAAGCGCAAAGAGAAAGAAGAAAAGTGGGAAGAAAAGAAAGCCAACGCCACCAAGAAGAGCTTTGAAGACATGATCGCCTACGTGGACGAGAACGGGCGCATCACCTCCACACCCCCTGAAAAGAAAAAGCAAGACATCAATCTTGAAGATATCCAGCTTGGCGCCCGGAAAGAAGAACCGGTCGATCCTGCCGACCTGATCCGCAAAGGCACTGTTTCCTATTACAACGACCAGAAAGGCTACGGCTTTATCCGCGACGAAAAAACGCAGCAGAGCATTTTCTTCCATGTCAACGGCGTGGTCGGCGAGGTCAAAGAACGCGACAAAGTTTCCTTCGAGATCGAAATGGGACCGAAAGGCCCGAACGGCGTAAGGGTGACTGTTGTGAAATAATAGCAACATCCGCATCTACGGGATCCGGACCGGCAGCAATGCAGGCCCGGATTTTAATTTTTACCCTCGTGCAAGCATTGCGGGCAAGGCAAATTCAATTTATTTTGTACCGTGAAAAACCCCATTCATCTCCTGCTGTGGCTTGCGCTGCCGCTTTTTACCGGCTGCTCCAAAGACGATGTGATCGCCACATTCACACTTTCCGACAACCATCCCGGCACCGGCGAAACCGTCACCGTAAGCGGCGTCACCCCGAATGCGACGGAATACCGGTGGCTTGTCGACAACGTTTTTTATTCGGCCAACAGGAATCCGGCATTCACGTTCGGCGCCAGCGGAACCTCGCACACCATCCGGCTGGAAGTGAAGAACGGTAAAAGCACCGGCATGCTTGAAAAAACGTTGAACGTTGTGCCCAAAGGCAAAGCCACATTCTGGCAAAATTCCACACTCTTCTCGGCGCCGGTGATCGTGAATGTCATCGCATCCGGCAGCGACACCATCACCACTGCAGAATCCTCCGCACCGGCCTGCAGCGACGCGGACTGCGCGACCTTTTCTCTTAGCCCGGGTTCGTATTCTTTTACCGCCACGCAGCAGTGGCCCGCCACCCAAACCTGGTCGGGAAACGTAACGATCACCGACGGCGGCTGCGCGATCGTGGAAGTCAACTGACGGCGCTTGACTCTGACACGGAGAAGGCTTAAGTTTATATCATGAAAAAAGCGCTACTCCTCTTCTCCGTTACCTTATCGTTTCTCGTCCCGGCGCAAATCGGCGCGCAGAACCTCCTCCGTAATCCCGGCTTTGAAGATTCGCTCCAGTGCCCTTCCGGAAGCGGCGCGTTCGTGAACTATGTCGACGTGTGGACGAAGCCGTCGTGGGGGAGCGCGGATTATTTCTACGCCGGCTGTCCCATTTCACCCAGCGACGAAACGCCGCGCACAGGCAACGCGTACGGCGGCATCATCGTGTACGACCCGGCCAACATCCGCGAGTACATGACCGGCCATCTTTCCTCCCCGCTTGTCGCAGGCACCACGTACAGCGTTTCATTCTGGGTCAGCCTCAACGACGCTTCCATGGAAGCCATCAACGAGATCGGCGCGTATTTTTCTTCCACCAGCGTTTATTACAACAACGCGAATCCCATCATCCTCACGCCGCAGGTGCAAGGCTCCACGCCTTACACGATGAAAACAGGATGGCAGCAGGTTTCCGGGTCCTTCACGGCGACAGGCGGCGAGCAATACATGATCATCGGCTGCTTCCTGCCCGATTCGCTGATGACGTTCACCACCGTTTCCACGACCGGCTGGGGCGACGTGTACTATTTCGTCGACGATGTTTGCGTAGCTGCCGAAATGGAAGTGTGCGACGCGATCACCGCCGTTCCGCAGGAAAACATTGCGCCATCGTTCACGCTTTTCCCGAACCCGGCAACCGAAAGCACGACGCTGACTTTCCCGCACAACCGCGGCGACAATTACACGCTGCAGCTGTTCGACAGCCGCGGGCAACTGCTGCGCACAACGGCCAACATTACGAACGGCCGCGTGGAGATCGAACGCGACGGGCTGGCGAACGGGATGTATTTCTTCCGGCTGGAATGCGGGGAGAAAAGCGTGCCGGGGAAATTGGTTTGGGAGTAATGGCATATACGATCGGGAAATCACAGCTTATAGATTACCCGCCGGAGGCGCTGCGGTCTTTTCACGTGTACATGTATGAATGGATCGACAATCTCCACTTCACACGCGATCCGGCGGAATTCGTCGATGATCCTGCGAAGTATCTTGCTGTTGCCCGCGAGTTGCTCCTGGAAAAAGGGTGGGACGGTGACGGAGAGATCAGGCTCATGTGGTTGCCGCCCTTCGTTTTTCCAGGAAACAGAACACCGGAATTTACCCGGGGCGTGATCGCCTGGCATGTGAAGCAAACTGAAGACGGACTGTCCTGGATACTTTCCCCGGTTGAATTTACGTTCGGGGATTATCGAACCGATGAGCCTTAACGCAACGCAGGAGCGCCTGCTCACTTCCATTTCACGCGCGCTGCACGATAAGGGCACGGACGTTTTCGTTTATATGAGCGAAATTCTCTGGATGGACGTGGGGCACGCTGTAGAGATCGACGGCAAGAGCATTAACCACGAGTACGACCTTCTCTTCCTGCATTCCTTTGTCGATTTCGACGCGCTCGTGCAGGCCGGTTGCATTGAAAAAATTGCGGAAAGCGAAGAAGATGAAATTACGTTTCACAAAGAAGTAACGTACCGGCTGAAAAAGATCGGGCATTCACTTAACGGAAAAACCGTGTGGGAATAAATCACATTGAAACAACGAGAGCGGACATCAAAAAGACACTCTCCGAAAATGTCTTCCGGGAAAGCGACGTGGAGAATTCTGTTTCCGGGAGCGGCAATTTCAGGTTGAAGGCGACGACACTCTCCTCCGAAAATTCGAACGCGGAATTCACACACGTGGAGCTATTCTGTAATAACACACAGGAAAAGCTCTTCGATTTTTACACCAACGAAAGCCGCTTTTTTTATGGATGGGCGAAGACTGCGAACACCGAATACGTTGTTTGTGCAGAAGACGCGTTCGGCGGACAAACCGTGATCAACCTGTCCTCGCGGGAAATGGCAAGCTATTCCCCCGGCGAAGACGGATTTATCATGGTGCATTTTCATTTCTCGCCGGATGGAAAAACGTTGGCGGCGATCGGGTGCTATTGGGCCTGCCCGTATGTGATCCGGATTTTTGATTTTTCAGATCCGCTGAACTTGCCGCTGAAAGTATCCCGGGAGATCCAACTGCTCGATAACGATGAGATCATTGTGGAATGGCTGGATAATGAAACCTTCCTTACTAAGGGCGTTAAACGAGAAAAAGAACCCGAGTACTGCGGGGGCGGTTTCCGCATGAAAACGTTGAGTGAGGTGAACGTTCAGCGCCATATTCATGTCGACGGTACGTTCAAGATACGATTCATTTAAACGAAGACAGCTAATTTTTGCACCAGGAAAGTGGGGAAATCTGTAGAATCCCTTCCCCACTCTCTTCTCTCCCGCCTCCCATCTTTCCACACCTTTATCATTCTTAAACGCTTTGAAAATCAGCTTTAAGAATGATAAAACTCACGGCTCCGGCTGATATGCAGCGTGGTAAGTCTTCCCCGTTCTTTTCTCCTTTATGCCGTCAATCTTGCCCGGCATTTAATTTGCCGCTTGCAGAATGTCCCATCTTGAAAAACGGAAGGAGTTAGTAATGAAAGAACTGGTCGGTCACATGTTTCAATTCGTCCTTGCGTATGGCGTAAAGGACAAAGAGCGTTTCGTCAACTATGCGAACCAATGGCTGGAGCAATACCAGCTCGAAGAGAAAAAAAAGGATGAGCTGATCGAATTCGCTTACGAATTCATCTCGAACATGGCGGCGCGCATGCAGGGCACACAGGTCGTGGCCAGCGGTGTGCGCAGGGGCGTTTCAGGGATCGCCGAGCAGCTCGAAGAATTGAATACAAAGCTGGAAGCGCTCAGCAAAAAGCTTCCGGAAAGCTAAACAACCCATATGCTGTTCGGAAACGTCAGGATCACCTACCGAAAAATAATACGGCTGATCGAGATCGGGTGGCTGATCCTTGCACACCTCATCCGCGACTGGTTTGCAACGACACGTCTTCTTAAGATCTTCCGCCGCAAGGCACGCACGGGTGAAGAGGCGCGCAGCCGCTCCACCCAGGCGCGTCTCCGCAACCTGATCGAGGACCTCGGCCCTACGTTCGTCAAGTTCGGGCAGATCCTTGCCGACCGTCCCGACCTGATCTCGGAAAAGCTCCGGCGGGAACTCAAGAAGCTGCAGACCTCCGCGCGGCCCATTCCCGACGAAGTGGCGATCACGCTGGTCGAGGAAGAGCTCGGCGGATCGATCCATCTTTTCTTCAGCGAGTTCGAATTCAAATGCATCGCTTCCGCTTCCATCGGGCAGGTGTATTCGGCGGTGCTGAAAAGCGGGGAAAAAGTGGTGGTGAAAATTCAGCGCCCCGGAATTTATACGAAGATCAGGACCGACCTGCTCCTGATGAAAGTGCTGGCCAACTGGCTGGTGAAACGTTATCCCGAGCTGGCTTCCCTCAATATCGTTTCGTTCGTGGATGAATTCAGCGAGAGCCTGATGAAGGAGCTGAATTACCACAACGAGGCGAACAACATCCAGCGTTTCGCGGAGCTGATGAAGGACGATCCCGCTTTTTACGCGCCGAAAGTTTACCACGAATACACCACGAAACGTTTGCTGGTGATGGAATTCGTCGACGGCATCCCGCCCGACGAGATCAAACGTTTGAAAGAGCTGGGCTACGACCTGGACAAGATCGCGGAGAACGGCGCGAACATTCTGCTGAAGATGATCCTCAGGCACGGCGTGTTCCATGCCGATCCGCACGCCGGCAACATCTTCATCCTGCCCGGCAACCGCATCTGTTTCATCGACTACGGCATGGTGGCGGTGCTGCGCCCCAAGCACATCCAGTTCCTCGCCGACTTTACGATCGGGTTCGCCACGAAAAGCCCGAAGAAGATCACCGATGCGCTGGTGAAGCTTTCCGGGAAAAAATTCTTCGCGTACGAGGACGATCTCCGCTTCGAGGTAACAGAGGTCATCAACCGCTACAGCTACGGCCCGCTCGAGCGTGTCGACATTTCCGCGGTGATGCTCGACTGCGTTTCCCTCATCGTGAAGTACGAGCTGCAGATCCCGTCGAGCATTTACATGCTGCTCAAAGCCCTGGCTACGATCGGGAAATTCGCCGCCAAGCTTTCTCCCGGGTTCGCGCTGGCCGGCGTGCTCATGCCTTACGCACGCGACGTCATCCGGCTGAAGTTCTCGCCCAAACGTTTCATCGGCGAAGTTTCCGACGTGATCAGCGATTACATCACGCTCGTCAAAGAGCTGCCGCGCGAGATCAGCGAGATCCTTTACAAAGCGAAACAGGGAAAGCTCGTGCACGAGATCAGCCTCCGCCAGGATGCCCACACGCGCAAAACGCTGCGCATCTTCAGCATGAACCTCGGGCTCGGCGTGGCCACCGGCATGCTGGTCATTTGCTCCACCATCGTGTACACCACCGGCAGCGACATCGCCATTGCGCGCGCGGGGTTCATCGCGGGGCTGGTGCTCGGGGCGTGGCTGTTCATCCGTTCCATCAGGCACAGGCCGTGGCAGAAGGAAGAGCACAACCGGTAAATGCAGTGGTTCCGCTGGCGTGGAAATAGAAGCATTCATCAACGGAGTCACTCCTTGTGCAAGTTTTCCGAAGACCGTTTTCCTATCTTCGTTTTCCTCAATCCCATCGAAATGGAACAACGAGATTTAGAAGTATTATTAAAGGAGCTACAATCACTACCTAAAGAATCTGAATGGGTAGAATTTAAAGCAAATAATGGGAACCCACGGGAATTAGGAGAGTATTTATCTGCACTATCCAATGGAGCTCGTATCCATAATAAACCATTTGGTTACCTGATATTTGGAGTTGAAGATTCTACTCATCGTTTGGTGGGGACAAACTTTCGCCCCTCTCTTGAAAAGAAAGGCAATCAAGAATTAGAAAACTGGCTTTCCACTCTTCTTGAACCAAGAGTCGATCTCTCTATTTTTGAATTCGAGTATGACAATTTATCATTTTGCATTTTCAGAATAGATGCAGCTAATAATATTCCC
This sequence comes from uncultured Chryseobacterium sp., assembly GCA_966211705.1. Taxonomy (GTDB): domain Bacteria; phylum Bacteroidota; class Bacteroidia; order Palsa-965; family Palsa-965. The sequence goes on along the minus strand of CBIHOC010000004.1, from coordinate 203,058 downwards.
GTAAAATTTCAGGGCAAGGCTTATATCAGGATTGGCTCATATAAAAAGCCGTTATCAGAACATCCTGAAAAGGAGAGAAAAATATGGGATAATGAGCACAAACGACCTTTTGAAAAAATAATCGCCTTAGATCATGTGACTGAAGATGAAATTCTACGGATCATTGATTATCCCTCTTATTTCGAAATGATGCAAATTCCATTACCTGATAATAGGAATGGAATTATTGAGAAGCTATGCCAGGAAAAAATCATTGAGCCTATAGAAGGTGAACTTTATAATATAACGAACTTGGGCGCGTTACTTTTTGGCAGGCGTCTTTCAGATTTTGAAACAATAGTGCGAAAGGCAACCCGGGTTATTGTTTATAAGGAAAACGATAAAACAGAGACCAAGAAAGAGCAATTAGGACCAGAGGTTATGCTGCTGGATTTACCGGTCTTATAAAATTCATACTTGACCAACTTCCTTCAAATGAAGTAATTGAATCTGCACTGAAAAAGAAGTTCCGGTTTACCCTCCGTTAGCAATTCGTGAATTGGTCGCTAACGCTTTAATCCACCAGGATTTTAGCATAAAAGGAACTTCTCCAATGATTGAAATATTTAGCAATCGAATAGAAATAACTAATCCTGGCAAACCTCTTATTGATCCTCTCCGTTTTATTGACCATTCTCCCGAAAGTCGAAATGAAATTTTCGCTCGCTTCATGAGAAGATTGAATATATGCGAAGAGCGAGGTAGCGGAATAGATAAAGTCGTTAAGCAATGTGAAATCTATCAATTACCAGCTCCAGCTTTTATCAGCGGCGATAATTATACAAGGGTCATATTGTATTCGCCCAAACCATTAAAGGATATGGATAAAAAAGACAAAATTTGGGCTTGTTATTTGCATGCATGCTTAAAATCGGTTTCCGGAGAACCGATGACCAATACTTCCTTAAGGGAACGTTTTGGTATTGAAGAACATAACTATGCAATTGCTTCAAGAATTATCAGTGATACCAAAGAAGCTGGCTTAATTAAAGATTACGACCTGACGAATAAGTCTAAACCTCAAGCTAAATATGTGCCTTTTTGGGCCTAATTCTTATGTGATGGGTATGTGATTCTAAGAAGATATACAATCATAAAAAGCTGATATTAAGCAATCTAAGCTTTAACGAGTATGTGATTTAGGCTTGTTAATAAAAAATCGACCGAGTATAACGAACAATCTTTCCTTATCTTCGCCTACTACATCCCCGTTCCGGTTTCCCGGGATGGGATTTTTTTTAGACCCTATGACGATCCGTAATTTATTCTCACAGCTCGCCCTTTCCGGTCTGCTCCTCCTCGCTTCCTGCGGAAACGGCGGCACGCAGCCGGTCACCGATACCGCTATCCCGAAAGATTCGCTCGCCGGCATCAACGAGCAGATCCGCCGCGACCCGGGCAACCTCGACCTCTACACGAAGCGCGCCCGCATTCACATGTTCCGGAAAGATTACGGCTCCGCCCTCGCCGACATGGAACGCGTGATCGCCATCGACAGCAGCAAGGCCGATTACCTCATCGCGGCAGCCGACATCAATTTTTTCACCGGGAAAGTTTCGCGTGCGAAACAATTGCTGGAACGTGCCGTGGAAGTGAACCCCGACAACATCGAATGCAAGCTGCGTCTCGCACAGTTGCATCACTACCTTACGAACTACGACGCCGAGATCAAGCTGCTCGATGAAGTGCTGAAGAAAGACGTGCACAACGCGCAGGCATATTTCATGAAAGGCATGATGTTCAAAGAGCTCGGCGATACGACGAAAGCCGTGTCCAGCATGCAGACCGCCGTGGAGCAAGAGCCTGACCATTACAACGCGTACATCCAGCTGGGGCTGCTCACCGCCGCGAAGCGCGACCCGATCGCGGAGACGTATTACATGAACGCGCTCAAGATCAACCCGTCGAGCGAGGAAGCGCTGTACCATCTCGGCATGTATTACCAGGCCATGGAGAACTGGAACGCGGCGATCGAAACGTACACCACGCTGCTGAAAGTAAACCCGAAACATTTCGACGCGCATTTCAACCTCGGCATGATCCACGCGGTGAAACTCGATGTTGTGGACGAAGGAATGAAGTATTTCGGGCTTGCGGTCGAAGACAACCCGCAGGAGCCGCGCGGCTATTACGGCCTCGGTTTCTGCTACGAGAAAAAAGGCGACATCGCGAATGCCGAGATCAACTACCGCAAAGCGCTCGCCGTCGACCCCGATTATTCGAACGCGGCCCAGGCGCTGGAGCGATTGGGAAAATAACAAGAAAAAGAGACGCTCCGGGTCGCTACAATCCCGATACGAGCAGCCCGATCAACGCAATGATGAAATAACCCGTGAGCGAAGCGGCCCCCGCATATTCCTTCGACACGCGCTGCCCGAAAAGCAACATCAGCAGCACGACGCCGGTTGCGGCAAATCCGAGAGAGAGATACCATGTGGTGTGGTAAAAGCGCATGACGATACCCGCCACGTTCAGCAATCCGCACGCCAGCTCGCCGAGAGTCAGCACCGGTAAAAAAAGCGGCAACGCCCCGGCAAGAAATGTGTTTTTGAATTGCCCGCTCATCCACTCGAGGTTCGCTTTGTAGTTCATCATTTTGTCGAGGCCCGACTGGATGAACGTGATCGCCAGGAAACCGGCTGCGAGGAATTGAACGGCGATAAGGACGTAATGAAGCTGGAGACCGGGCATGGAGTGAAAATTACGATAAAAATCGGGCTGCTGCCGCGATCAGAATGCCAGGAACCCTTTGGCCTGCTTTTCCAGAGCGGCCAGCGTGAACGGATCGGAGAGCCTGCCTTCCGCATCGAACAAATCGCGGACGCGTGAAACGGCCACATGTTGCGGGAAAATGTTCACGGCCATGTAGTGCAGCGCGTTTGTGAGCTGGTCGATCCCCCTGACGTTTCCGCCGCGGCCGGAAGAAACGCCGACGATGGCCAGCTTTTTCCCGGCAATGTCGCGGGGATGGATGGCGTCGAGGAAAAGCTTGAAAATACCGGGGAATGTGCCGTTATATTCGGGGATGACGACAATGAGCTTATCCGCGTTACGAACGTATTTGTCAATCATTCCGCGGATTTCCGGGCTTTGCGTGTCGGTCATGTACGTGAAAGCGAAATCGCGGGGAAGGTTTTCCAGGGAAAGCAGCTGGTGGGAAGCGTCCAGCCCTGACAGGACGGCGCTGTAGGCCATGGCCACCTTTGCAGTATTGCTCCCGGGACGGTTCGTTCCTGAAACGAGGGTGATCATCAGGTTTTTAACGATTTAACGGCGTTTTGTTCAAAATTTCCCGGCTTTCCCCACCTTCAAATTCGTTACCTTCGGTCGAAATTAAAACACGCCGTTTGTTCGGTGCGAAGTAACGGATTTTACCGCTGGAACAGTCAATCAACACCCGAATCTTCCCGGTGAACCCTGATCACGAACTATGAAGATTACCTATTACGGCCATTCCTGCTTTGGCGTCGAGATCAAAGGCAAACATTTACTGTTTGATCCTTTCATTTCCCCCAACGAGCTGGCCTCCGGCATAAATATCGACGAGATCCCGGCGGATTTTATTCTCCAGTCGCACGGCCACGGCGATCACATTGCCGATACGGTCGCCATCGCGAAACGCACGGGCGCGACCGTCGTGGGCGCCTACGAGGTTACCGAATGGCTCGGCAAGCAGGGCGTGGAAAAAACACACCCGATGAACGTCGGCGGGAAATGGATCTTCGATTTCGGTAAAGTGAAATGCGTGAATGCCGTTCATTCCAGCTCCATGCCCGACGGCACGTACGGCGGAAACCCGATGGGATTCGTGATCGAAAGCGATGAAGGCAATTTTTACTATGCGGGCGATACGGCCCTCACCTACGACATGAAGCTGATCGGCGATTACCGGCAGATCGACTTCGCGTTCCTGCCGATCGGCGACAATTTTACGATGAGCGACGACAATGCGATCATTGCGGCGGGCTTTATCAGCTGCGGGGACGTGATCGGGATGCACTACGACACGTTCGGCTACATTAAAATCGACCACGAAGCGTCAAAACGGAAATTCGCCCGCGCAGGCATGAAGCTTACGCTGATGAAAATCGGTGAAACGATAGAGAAATAACAAACCCTCAAAAAAAAACCTCAAAAAGCAGATCCCAAAAATAAAAGCGGCCTTCGGGGAAGTTTGGAATTTGGTTTTTTGAAATTTATACCTGTAATGGGAAAAATAATCGCAGTAGCGAACCAAAAGGGCGGCGTGGGGAAAACCACGACAGCCATCAACCTTGCCGCGAGCTTCGCGGTGCTGGAATACCGCACGTTGCTCATCGACGCCGACCCGCAGGCCAACTCCACGTCGGGCGTAGGTTTCGACCCGAAGAACGTGAAGACCAGCATCTACGAATGCATCATCGATGGGAAGGACCCGAAAGACATCGTCCTGCAGACCACCACGCCCAACCTCGACCTGCTTCCCGCCCACATCGACCTCGTCGGCGCGGAGATCGAAATGATCAACCTGCCCAACCGCGAGAAGATCATGCGACAGGCACTGCAGAAGATCAAGAACGATTACGATTTCATCGTGATCGATTGTTCGCCTTCCCTCGGGCTGGTGACGGTGAACTCGCTCACGGCTGCCGATTCCGTGCTCATTCCCGTGCAGTGCGAATATTTCGCACTCGAAGGCCTCGGCAAGCTGCTCAACACGATCAAGATCGTGCAGACGCGCCTCAATCCCGAACTCGCCATCGAAGGCATCCTCCTCACCATGTACGACATCCGTCTCCGCCTGAGCAACCAGGTGGTGGAAGAAGTGAAAACGCATTTCCAGTCCATGGTGTTCGACACGATCATCCAGCGCAACACCAAGCTCGGCGAAGCGCCCAGCTTCGGGGAAACGATCATCATGCACGACGCCACCAGCAAAGGCGCCATCAACTACCTCAACCTCGCGCGGGAGATCCTGCAGAAGAACAACATGACGCGACTGAGCGACGAAGAGAAGATCATAAATATTACGCAGAACTAACGGCTTTGGGCCAGATGCGATCCGGCCCAAATGAACCTCTGAAAAGAATTAATAAGGGTCGACCAGTGGTCGACCCAATCGTCTAAAAACATGAGCACAAAACGCAACGCACTCGGCAAAGGCCTCAGCGCACTTCTCGAGAACGCCACTACCGACATCACCACCAGCACACGCATCAACTCCGAGCCGGGCGCGATCGTCGGGTCTGTCGCCAACCTGCCGCTTTCGCAGATCGAGGCCAACCCGTTCCAGCCGCGCAGCCACTTCGAAGAGCAGGCGCTCGCCGAGCTTTCGGATTCCATCAGGCAGCACGGCATCATCCAGCCCGTCACGGTGCGCAAGATGGGCTACGACCGTTTCCAGCTCATTTCCGGTGAACGCCGTTTCCGCGCTTCGCAGCTCGCGGGCCTCGAAACGGTCCCCGCGTATGTACGTGTGGCCAACGACCAGGCCATGCTCGAGATGGCGCTCGTGGAAAATATCCAGCGCGAAAACCTCGACGCGATCGAGATCGCCATCAGCTACAAGCGACTGATCGACGAGTGCAGCCTGACGCAGGAACAGCTCAGCGAGAAGGTCAGCAAGCAGCGTTCGACGGTGACCAATTACCTCCGCTTGCTCAAACTTCCCGCAGAAGTGCAGCTCGGCATCCGCGAAAAGAAGATCAGCATGGGACACGCCCGCGCTTTGATCAACGTGGATAAATCGGACGACATGGTCGACATCTACCACCGCATCATGGAAGAGGATCTTTCCGTGCGCGAAGTGGAAGAGCTGACCCGCGACAAGAAAAAGATCGAGCCGCGCATCAAGCACAAAAACCTCACCGGCGATCTCGACGAGAAATACAGCGACAAGCTGAAAAGCCTGTCGAAGCAGTATAACGCGAAGATCGAGCTGAAGAGCAACAACCAGGGCGAAGGCAAGCTCGTCATCCCGTTCACGAACGAAGACGATCTCGAGCGCATCCTCGACGCGTTGGATATTTAAATTACCGTCATGCTTCGCCCCGAAGCCTCGGGGCGAAGCATGACATTCAATTATGCGCTACCTGCTGACCATTTTTTTTCTCACGGCAACGCTCGTTGTGAAAGCGGACGCGGGTTATTTTTTTCCCAACGACACCATCCCGGCCGACACGGTGAAAAAACCGTACGTGCATTCACCGAAAAAAGCGGCGATCATGAGCGCGTGCCTCCCGGGGCTGGGGCAAGTGTACAACGGCATGCACGGCGCGAAAAGCTACTGGAAAATTCCCGTGATCTACGCGGGTTTCGGCGGGCTCGGCTACGGCTTTGCATGGAACCAATCCATTTATAAAGAGTACCGCAACTCCCTGCGCGCGCGTTACGACGACGACACGACGACGATCGACCTGTACCCGAACTATTCCGACGACAACCTCGTGACGCTGAAAAATTATTACCAGCGCTACCGCGATCTCTGCGTGATCGGCATGGCTGCGCTTTACACGTTGCAGATCGTCGACGCTGCGGTTGATGCGCACCTGCTTACGTTCGATGTGGGCGATAATCTTTCCATGAATGTGCAGCCGATGATGTACCCAACGCCGCAAGGGCCGGTAACGCAGATCGGGCTGCGGCTGTCTTACCGCTAATTTACAACAGCATGCCCCCTGTCCGTCTGCTTTTTTTCGCCTGTCTCTTCCTTACGACGATCCTGCCTGCGCAGGAATTCATCCTCGGCAACGACACGATCCATTACGGCGCAGACATTTCAGCAACCCGGAAGCTGCTGGCTACGCACAAAGAGATCAAAGTGGGCGGTGAAACCATCGAAGATGTAAGCGTTTTCAAGATCCGCGAACTTTGGTTCACCGGCGGAAGCTACCAGGGCATCGCTCTCGACACCACCTGGCTGGTCTTTTATTCCGACGTGCTGGATCATGTCAATTTGCGTGTGCGTATCGCTCCTGACAGCGCGCTGATTATATACGACCAGGTCGCGCTGCAGCTGGAAAAAAAGCTCGGGAAAAGATCTTTCGCACACGAGCCGCAAAAATTCAGGAGCGTGTTTTACTCCGATAGCCTGGGAACACGGTACAATCCGCTCGACATTTATTATTTCTCCCGCGGCTGGAACACCGGCAACGAACTGATCCTTTTCCTGACAGCCGGCCGGATGCTGGGGATGCATTTTGCAGACATGCCTTCTCCGATGCAAGCTGTGGAGGAGGATTAAACAGCACCATCGCGTGCAAAATATTTTCATAAAAGCCCACCATTAACACAATTAAACGTCTTAATCTCAGTTATTGGGACGGCATCCCTTTTATTTTGCCTAAATTTGTTGAATGCGGCTGAAATTCATCTTCAGTAAACTCCTGCTGCTCTGCGCGTTAAGCATGGCTTTCCCGGCTTTGTCTTCCGCGCAAACGCCTGCGGGCATTCCGGCCGATACCTCGCTGAAGATCATCCAGTTTTCCGGGCTTGCGGTGGATGCCGACAGCCTCACCCCGCTTCCTTACGTGGCCATTATCATCCGCAATTCCCAGCGCGGCGTTTACAGCAACCTGAACGGTTATTATTCCATTGTCGCCCAGGAAAAAGATACGGTCGATTTTTACGCGCTGGGCTACCACAAAGCGACGTACGTGCTGCCGGATACGTTCACGACGGACAATTATACGCTCGTCCAGGCGTTACGTATCGATACCATTTTACTGCGCGAAGCTATCGTATACCCGTGGCCTTCCAAAGACCAGTTCAAGAACGCTTTCCTTTCCGCCGACGTTCCCGCCGACGATTACGAGCGCGCACGCGCCAACCTGTCGCAGGCCGAAATGGTGAGAGTGGCCCAGAACGTTGCCATGGACGGCGGCGGCGTTTACAATGCAACCATGCAGCAGCAAACGGCACGCAACTATTACGCGGGACAAAAGCCGCCCAACAACCTGCTCAATCCCATCGCGTGGTCGCGGTTCATTCAATCCCTCCAGAAACGGTAAGCGGCGGGCCCAGCTGTATTACGCTTATGCAGATCAATCCCGGCTCCTACGTCAAGCGCATTCTTTTTTTCACCGTGCTTTTTTTCACGGGCATCCTGCATTCGCATTCGCAGACGGGAACCATCAACGGAACCGTGCACGACTCGCTCGGGGCTGCGGTGGAAAATGCGCTGGTCGGTTACATCGGGAGCAAAGAAGTTGTGTACACGAAAAACGACGGAACGTTTTCCGTAACGGTCCCCGCCGATAAAACGATCACGTTCGTGGTGCGGGTAACGGGCTACAAAGAATTCCGCAGGCCGGTGAAAGTGCCGGCGGGCCGCTCGCTTTATCTCGACGTCGAACTGACGAAGCTGGTGAATGTCGGCGACACCGTTCGCATTGTCGAGCTGCGCAGACCGGAATACTTCAGCCCGAAACCGTTCGAATACCTTCCCTCCGCGAACCAGGATATTTCGGCTTATCTCCGTTTTGTCGGCGCGCAGTCGAGCAACGAGCTGAGCACGCAATATTCCGTGCGCGGCGGCAACTTCGACGAGAACCTCGTTTACGTGAACGACATCGAAGTCTATCGCCCGTTCCTGATCCGCTCGGGACAGCAGGAAGGCCTCAGCTTCGTGAACACGGACATGACGCAGGATATTTTCTTTTCCACCGGCGGCTTCGAAGCGAAATACGGCGATAAAATGTCGTCGGTGCTCGACATCCAGTACCGGCGGCCGACCGACACGAGCGGCGCGGGCGTTGTGTCGATGAGCCTGCTGGGTGTGAATGCGGAGGTGGAAGGCATCACCAGGGACCTGCGCTTTACCTGGATGCTCGGCATCCGCAACAAATCGAACCGCTACCTGCTGAATTCGCTCGACACGCGCGGCGACTACCGGGTGAACTTCACGGACATACAGGGATTTTTCACGTACACGTTCGACGATCACTGGTCTGCGGAATACCTCGGCAATTACGCGGTGAACCGTTACCAGCTTACACCGCTCACGCGTGAAACCGATTTCGGCACGCTGAACAATGCGCTGCGTTTCACCGTGTATTTCGACGGGCGCGAGGACAACCGCTTCTCCACGCTCTTCAACGCCGTTTCGCTGAACTACAACGACAACCACCACTGGCGCACGAAGTTCATCCTGTCGTCGTTCAACACTTACGAAACAGAAACGTTCGACGTGCAGGGCCAATACTACATCGACCAGCTCGAGGCGGATTTCGGGAAGCCAACGTTCGGGCAGGTGGCGTTCAACCGCGGTGTCGGCACGTTCCTCAACCACGCGCGCAACTACCTCGACGCGTGGGTGAACAATGCGGAAGTGAAAGCCTGGCGCACCGGCGATCTCTACACGTGGTCATTCGGCCTCCGCTACCAGAACGAGCGCATCACCGACGAGCTGAGCGAATGGAGCATGGTGGATTCGGCGGGCTATTCCATCCCGTACAACCCGGAGAACAGCCTCGACCTGCAGGATGTCGTAAAAACGCGCGCGCAGCTTTTCTCCAACCGTTACATGGCGTATGCGCAGGTGCGTTATCTCAATACGCTGAAAGATTCTTCCGACATTTTCATCACGCTCGGCACGCGTGCGAATTACTGGGACCTCAACGGCCAGCTCATCGTCAGTCCCCGCGCCGAAGTGAAATGGAATCCCTACTGGTTCAGCGGCGATTCAGCGCACCGCAGGCGGATGAAGATCACGTTCCGCGCGGCCGGCGGGCTGTACACGCAGTCGCCGTTCTACCGTGAGCTGCGCGGCTTCGACGGCACGCTCAACAAAAACATCAAAGCGCAAACGTCGGTGCATGCGATCGTCGGGGGCGACATCTCGTTTTTATCGTGGGGAAGGGAATTCCGTTTCATCGCCGAAGGTTATTACAAATATCTTGACAACCTCATCCCGTACGAAGTGAATGACGTGCGCATCCGGTATTTCGGTCAGAATCTCGCGCGCGGCTATGCATACGGAATTGACCTCCGCCTGAGCGGCCAGTTCGTGAAAGGCGTTGACTCGTGGGTGAACATTTCAATCCTTCGCACACGCGAGAACCTCTACAACGACGATTATTTCCTCTACCTCAATTCCGACGGCGACACGATCATTCCCGGCTACACGTTCAACAACATTCCCACCGACAGCATCCTGCAGGTTCCCGGCTTCATCCCCCGCCCGATGGACCAACTGGTCACGTTCGCGCTTTATTTCCAGGATTACCTGCCCATCCTCCCGGACTGCAAGATGAACCTCGGCCTCATTCTCGGCACCGGCCTGCCGTTCGGCCCGCCCACGCACGAGCGTTACAAAGCCGTGTTCCGCATGCCCCCCTATCGCCGCGTGGACATCGGCTTCTCCTACCAGGTCATCAAGGAAGAGAAACCGCTGAAATCGACAAGCCCGTTCCGTTTTATGAAATCGCTGTGGATCGGCGCGGAAGTGTTCAACCTTTTACAAGTCCAGAACACGCTTTCGTATTACTGGGTAAAAGACGTGACGGGAAGATCCTACGCGATCCCGAATTACCTCACCAACCGGCAGTTGTCGGTAAGGATGATCGTGCACTTCTAGCCACAGATTACACGGATTTCACAGATTGTTTAGCCACTTCTGATATTTCTTTTTTACATCAGCGTGGGGAATCGTTTGACCTTTACGCACCTGCTCAAGCGCTTCCTCCAGCGATTTTTTTTACTGAAGCAGGTAGTTCGTCCCACCAGTTTTCTTCACGTGTCTCGAAAATGGCTTTGATATAGTTAATAATATCCTTGTCCTCCGTATTCAAAAGGCGTTTGACAAGTTCCAGCTTTGTTGCAGCTATATTCATTTCCATATCGTTTATCTATCAAATTACGAAAAGCCCCAGTCCGGACTGCACAGATTTCTCTTTTAAAAAAACAAGCCACAGATTCACAGATTACACGGATTAAATCTGTGAAATCTGTGGTAATCTGTGGCTATAAAAACCGGGCGGGTTTCAAAAACCAACAACCACGTTGTACCCTTAAGCTGGCGCGAAGAGGGTAAATCCGCCGTCACACACACGTTACGGCAGACTGTCCCGCCCGGGGGCTATTCTCCTTTAGCGGGAGAACGGCCAGAATTTTTTCCAGGAAAATTTCGGTGTGCTTTCCTGCTGCGGTAATTTCCCGTTCGGCGCGATCGTTTCGTACGTGAGAATGGCATCCAGCGTGGCGAGGTAATCGGCGTCGTTCACATATTCGAGCTTCTGGCGGATGCTGCGTTTGAGCTGTGTCGTGTAAATGTTCATGGGTAGGGATTTTAAATTATAGATAAAAATTGTTGATCAAATCATAATTTGGTGGCGGTTGGCCCCGAGTACTCGGGGGCGGTTGGCGGTCAGTTTTCCATGTCGAAAGAAAAACTCTTCCGGCAATTATTCTTGCTGCGCGTCTTCGGGTGTCATGCTTTGGCCCCGAGTCCTCGAGGCTCAGTATGACTAATTCCGCATTCTTGCTTCCAACTCTTTCAACCGCAATTCAAGGATGGAAAGGCGGTCGTCGTCCTGCTTCTCGATGTCTTTCGTGATGCGGGCTTCCACGTGCCAGACCTGCGCGATGTCGCCGGCTACCACGGCGTACGGTTCGTAGCCGGTGTTATCGGATGCAAGTTCGTAGGAGTTCTCTCCGAGCGGCGTGACGCGTTTGGCCACGATGCTGCCGTCGTGCGTGACAATGATGTACACGTGCCCTTTTTTGATGTGCGAAAGCTCTTCGACATAGCTGCCGATGACCATGTCGCCGGGATGAATGCCGGGGAGCATACTGTCGCCGGTGATCTCGAATGCGCGGAACGTTTTACCGTAAAACCCGGGCAGCCTGAACGAGGGCAGCTTTGCGATATACTCCGGGTCGCTTTGTCCCTGGAGATAACCTGCGGCGGCTTTTTTATCGACCACGACGATGTTCTCTTCTTCGTCGCCGGAAACCTGGACTACGAGCGGGAGCACACCGGAACGCCGCTGCGCTTCTTCACTGCGGAACATTTCGCCTTTGCCGTCCATGAGCCAGAGCGGATCCACGTTGAACCTGGCCACGATGGCCTTATATACGTCATATGAAATGCCGTTCTTTTCGCCTTCTATCTGTGAAAGCGAGGTCTGCGTAATGCCGATTTCACCGGCAAATTCCGTCTGGCTCATCCCGAGCTGTTTGCGGAGAATTTTAATTCGTTGAGCGAGTGTCATTTGGATCGTTTATGGCACAAACTTAATAAAAAAACTTGACTTGTATTAAGTTTAACTATATTTTTGTCCTGTGATGCTGCTATAACAACAGCAAACATAAGCAAAGTTAATAATAAAAACCTAATTATTGGGAGGAGCTTTAGATGAATATGCACAACATCCGAACGAACCAATCGCTACACATCAGTCAATTGATTCCCGAGCTTCTTATGCACTTTAACGTCCTTAATGGCACAGGTACTTTTCCTCCCGCGGACGAACAGATCAAAGCAACATCACACCCGCACAAAGTCGAAGAGGGTGACCCCGTAAGGTCAGCGGAGCGCGTGCCGTACTCCTCTTCGCACCATTTGGCCAGGGAACGGTCCGCCAGCAGCATCGCCTCCGTCTGCACCGGAACGACCGACCCGGCTATCGAAGTTGCAGCGGCGTAAACTGCCTTTCCCTGCCACGCTTCAGGTATCCCTACGACGAAGCGCCAGGTTTCAGTACGCACCCAACGCCACTGCTGATCAACGCCGCTGCAGCAACTCAACGTCCTGGTTCTCCCCCGTTTCCTGGGAGAGCCGGGGCGTTTTACATTTTTTCCTGCCCATTTCGCCATTCGCCATTCGCTCTTCGACAAGCCCAGGGCCCGGATTAAAAGATAGATGTCGCTTTCCAGGATGGCAAAACGAGCCAGCAGGGATTTTGAATCTTTCAATTTTGAATGTGCGGAGCTATGCACGCCGGAAATGGACGCTTCCGCAGCATTTTTTGAATTTCATGCCGCTGTTGCAGGGACAAGGGTCGTTGCGGCCGATCTCGTATTTTTTCCGTTCGAGCTTCCTTGTCCGCATGTCGTGCTGAAAGACCTGGCCGAGCAATTCGTACAGCTCGGGATGCTTTTGCGCTAAGAGCTGCGGGCGTTCGAAAAAATATTCGCTGATCACGGCGAAGAATTCCACTTTGCTGGTCGCGCCGTACGGATTGACGTCCGATTTATTGGCGTAGATCTCTTCGATCTTTTTTTCAATGAGCGAGATCCACGGAATGGCATATTGCTTTTCCATCAGCACGGCCGGGATGCCGTCGATGCGGTCGTCCATCTTGTCGATCAGGTGCACAAATTCATGGATGCCGGTGTTGCGCTTGTCGGTCTCGTTCTCAAAACCGTGGTGCAGCGCGGGCTGCGAAAGGATCATCTTTCCTTCCATATAGCCCGTTCCCACCATGCCGAGGATCGTGCGGTTGGGGCCGGCGGTCTGGAATTTTTCATCGAAGCTGGAAGGATACAGCAACACTTCGTACAAATTCGTGTACGACCATTCGGGAAAGCGGAAGATCGGTATGACCGCGCTGGACGCCACGAGCAGGCGGTCGGTGTCGCTGATCGTCAATTGCACGCCCGTGATGCGGCAGTCCGAGAGAAATTCCTGCACTTTGAATTCGAAGAGCTGACGTTCTTCCTCTCCCAGTCCATTGTAAAACGCGACTTTCTTCGTCAACACGATGCGCCAGTCGGCAGGAAAATCCTGCTGCGGTTTTTCCCGCATGAGCAAAGCGCTCCAGCCAGGGGAAGATGCCGGTTGCGTCCTTCTTCCGGGCGTTTCTGCCGGGGATCTATCCTTCCTCCGGGCCACGAGTAGAATCCCGAGAATAATAATTACGACCAGCGCGTAGTTCATCGTGAAAAGGGAAAGACTAAAGAAACGGAATTCCGCACACTACCGCCTTGATCTCCCGGGATAAAACGCAAAATGCCAAACGAACAATGAGTAATGTTCAAGGTGTGTCCCGGAAAAGCAAGGCACATCAAAACCTCACGATCACAAATTCCGTCCTGCGGTTCTTTGCGCGGCCTTCTTCGGAATTGTTGTCCGCAATCGGCTTCGTTTCGCCGTACCCGCGTGACGCGCTGACCTGGCTGCGGGGAACGCCGAATTTGATGAGGGCTTCGAAAACCGCGTAGGCGCGCTCGTTGGAGAGATCGAGGTTTTGTTTGTCGTCGCCGAGATTGTCGGTGTGACCGTGGATCTCGATGCGCATGTTCGGATGCTCTTTGAGATACGCGGCGAATTCTTCGAGCACTACCATCGACTCGGGTTCGAGCACTGCGGAGTTGGAGCCGAAGTTGATGTCGTGGATCGTGTACGCGGAACCTTCTTTGAGCTTCTTCACCTCCATCGGCTTGATCTCAATGGCGGCGGTCTTGAATTCCTGCTTGCCGGAAACCATCGCGGAGTTGAATGCTGCGCTGTCCTTTTTCACCGTGATGACGTAATCGTTTTTCTTGCTCACTTTGATCGCAGCGGCAAAACTGCCGGAAGTCGTATCGACAAGCGCAAGCGATTTTTCTTTCGTCTGCACGTTCTTGATCTCCACTTTCGCGGGGCCGGTGAGCGGGTTGCCGAAATCGTCTTTCAGATCGCCTTTGACAATGACGACTTGTTCAGGACGGGCTTCTTTGTACAGCTCGAACTGGTAAACGTCGTAACCGCCAATCTGCCCGGGCATGCTGGTGTTGGAGCAGAAGAAGCCCGTGGAGCCGTCGGTGCTCACAAAAAACCCGATATCGTCGCCGGCCGTGTTGATCGGCACGCCAAGGTTCACGGGCGTTTGCCAGTTGCCTTTTGCATCGGCGCGGGAATAAAAAATATCATACGACCCGACGCCGGGATGGCCGGTCGAGCTGAAATACAGCGTCTGGCTGTCGGTGTGGATGAACGGCGATTTTTCGTCGTACATCGTGTTGATCGTCGGCCCGAGGTTGACGGGCACGCCCCACTCGCCGTCCGGCGTTTTTTTCGTCATCCAGATGTCGATGCCGCCTTGCCCGCCGGGACGGTTGCTGGCGAAATAAAGGATGTTCCCGTCGGCCGAAACGCAGGGCTGGGAATCCCACGCCACGGGATCGTTCACGCGTTCGCTCAGCGGGCGCACTTCGGTCCAGCGTCCATCCACGAAATCGGTTGTGTAAATGTCGGTGTTCATGCCGCCGTCGGCGGCGGGTTTGGAGATCGTGTAAAAAAGATGCTTGTTGTCGATCGTCAGCGTGGCGGCGCCTTCGTTCATGTTCTTGTTGAACGGGTCGTCCATGCGCTCGCCTTTGTCGAACTGCCCGCCGGCCTGCATGTTGCTTTGCGTGAACACCTCCGCCGTGGTAGTCTGCTGCCACACGCGGTCGAGCTGGTTGACCGGCAGGCGGCGGACGTATAACGCCATGGTGTTGTCCGGGGAAATGATGGCGAGGTATTCATCCTTGTCCGTGCTGATGCCCGGCACCGGCTTCGGGTTGAACGGGCGGGGGTTGTTGCGCACGGTTTCATAAAACTTCGCCCAGCGCAGCATCTCGTTCGCCTGCCCGACGAAAAATTCGTAGTCCTTACCCAGCTTTTTCGGATCGTCGGTTTCGTAGTCGATGTACTTTTCAAGGTAAAGAATGGCGTCCTTGAAATTTTCCTGGAGGTAATATTGCGTGCCGAGCTGGTAGAACGGCTCCGCCCCGATCTCCGGGCAGCTGGTTACGGCGGCTTTCAGGTATGGAATGGCGGCAGGATATGTTCCCTCGTTACCGTCGGCAATCGCTTTGGTGATGAACATTTTGGCCATCGCGAGATTCGCTTCCGCCCAGTCGGGCTGCGCTTCGATCGCCAGGTGCAGGAATTCCATCCGCTCTTTCCATTCGTATTTCTTGCGGTCCTGCGACTTCTCGAAATTCTTCACGGCTTCTTTATCATCCGGCGTTCCACATCCACCGCCCGACGGCTTTTCTTCGTCGTCCTGGGCAAAGATGAAACCCGGGTTCAGGAAAGCGATAAGCAGGATAAAAATGAAACGGACCGGTCGCATAGAATAGGGTGTGTGACTCTTATAACGAAAGTTATGCCAGTTTGGTACAAAAAAGATGTGCAGATATGCAAATGTGCAGATGTGAGGATTCGTACGACTGATTTGTCTTACATCTGCATATCTGCACATTTGCACATCCGCACATTATTTACATTTCGCATCGCGCTCGGCCTGGGCTTTGGCGATGGTTTCGCGTTCGGTCTTTTCGGCAGCGGCGACGGCATCTTTGTGCTTGGTCTCGGCGGTCTTGCGCATGGTTTCGGCGATTTTTTTGTTGGCCGCTTTTTCAAGCGGGTTGCCGCCTTTGTTTGCCATTTTATCTGCCTCGACGAGCGAGCTTGCTTTCAAGTCGTCAGCGGTCTTGATCGCCTGATCTTTCGCGTTCTTTGCATTCACCTTCGTTGCATTCAGCGCTTTGTCGGCTTCCTCGCAGGCTTTATTGGTAATAACCGCCTTCACAGTATCCTTAACAGCGGTCACGACATTTTCCTTCAGCTGGTCCATCAAGTCGCCGCCGGCTTCTTTCAGGTTGGTCTTCACCGTGGGATCGCTTACCGTTCCGCCGAAAAGGGCTTGCACGTTCACATTTTCGCCCAGCTTCACGGGGATTCCTTTCGAGGTTGCGGAAGAAACCATGCCGTCGAGCGCGGAGTTGGCGGGACCGAATTCGGAGCGCGGGATGGCGATGTCCATCACGTAGTTGATGCTCTGGTCGACGCCGGTGGAGCCGCCCATCTTGCCGGAGAGCTTGCCGACCCTGAAGTCGAAAGGCTCGGTGGTGACGCGGCCGTTCTCAATCTTAAAGCTGAGGTTGTTGATGTCGTTCAGCGTCACTTTTTTGAATTTGTTCAGCTTCAGCGCTTCGTCGAGCTTCTTCAGCGGGCCGAAGCCGTCGACTTCCACCTGCTTCGTGCTGAGCGTGCCGGCCCCGTTCATCGTGGTGACGATGGGCATCATGGTCTTGTCGAGATCGCTGGCGAATTTGAAGCGGGTTGAAAATTTTCCTTTCGAGAATTTCGCCACCGGCGCCACCTTCTCCACGACGTCGATCGTTTTGAACGTTTCCTGGATATCGAAGTTCGCGATGTCGAGATCGAAGTCGACTTTCGGAACCGGGGTTTGCGTGGAATATCTTCCGTTCATCACCATGCTTCCGCCCATGAGGTTCATTTTGAGCTGGCTGATGTCGATGGCTTCGTTGCGCACGATCACTGCGCCGGTCACGTTGCTCATGTTGATGTCGTCGTAGAGCAGCTTCGTGATCGTGGTGTTGAGCGTGAAGTCGAGGTTGCCGGGAACTTCGATCACTTCCATGGCGCTTTCTTCAGCCGCGGCGGGCTGTGCGGGAGCGGTTTCTCCGCCGGCAAACTGGTTGAGGTCCATGGACGAGGAGCTCATGTTGAACACGCCGGTAAGCAGGGAATCTTTAAACAGGTAAGCCATGAAATTGTCGATGTGGCCGTCGGCGCGCAGATCGCTCGTGCCCACCTTGCCGGTGAAACCCGTGAGGTTGAGGAAACGCGGCGTAAAGTCGAGGTTCATCGCCGTCACCGTCATGTCGGGCGAGCCGGGCGTTTTGTACAGCATGTCTTTCACGCCGATCGCGCCGCTGCACTGGAACTGGTCGTACTGCTCCTTTTCGATCTGCGACATGCGTCCTTTCATTTTCACGTCGGCATTCACCTTCCCGGTGAGCTGCTCGCCCGGCTCGAGCGGGAGCATGTCTTTCATCGAGGCAAGGTCGACGCTGCCTTTCACCCACCCGTCGATCGAAGCGTCGGAAACGGGAGTGGCTACGTGAAGCGCTGCGTCCACCGGGCTGCCGCCGAAGTTCATGTGGAATTTGTTTACGTCGATCTTCGTCGCATCGGGAACGCCGGATGGCGAATTGATCTTGCAGTCGACGTTAATGTCGGAGATGGCTTTCGGCACAGACGGGTATTGCACGGATGCGTCGGTGATGAGCAGGTTGAGGCCGTATCCCGGCATTTTGTTTTGCTTCTCGCTGTAAATTCCTTTCGCGTAACCGTCGAACGCCAGCTTGCCTGACGTCTTCACGTTTGCAAAATCTTTCGTGTACGCGCCGGGAATGAGGGAGAGGAAACTTTTGAATTCATTCTGCTTCGCCGCGAACTTCAGGTCCATGTCGTAATCTTCACCGGGCATTGCGAAATAGCCGTTGAGCGTGAAGCCGAGCTCGTTGAAATCGAATTCGTTTTCCTTGAAGCTGTATTTCGATTTCACCATATCCATGTCCAGCGCGGCTTTGATGGCGGTCTTCACCTTGCTCATGTACGTCATGCCGCCGTATTCCACCGTCGTGCGTTCGATGAGAATGTCGTTTTCCATCTCGAAATAATCCTGCGTGAAATCGCCGCTCAGCGTGTAATTCATATCGTCGAGCACGCTTTTCACGTCCAGCGACGCATCGTCGTATACGATGTAGCCATGATCGATGGACAGCTTTTTCATGGACATGCGGAATTTCGTGGGCTCGCCCGCGGGAGTGGCGGCGGCTGTATCCGGTTTCGTAATGTCCCAGTTCGCTTTTCCGTCGGAAAGCACTTTGGCCATGATCCTCGGGCGGTCGAGTGAAATGGAATTCACCTCGTACTGGTCGCCTTTGATGACGCTCATCAGGTCGAGATCGAGCTTCAGCGCGGGAATGCTGGCCAACGTATCGCCGGCAAACGCATCTTTTCCCACCACGCTCACATCATTGATCGAGAAACGGAAATCCGGGAAGCTGCTCAGCAGGGAAAGATCGAAGTCGCCCCACGCGATCGTTGCGTTGAGATTTTTGTTCATCTCCGCTTTCGCCATCTCGATGATCTTGTCCTTGAACAGGAAAGGCAGGATGATCGCAGTAATGATCAGCAGGAGCAGCGTGATCCCCGACCATTTCAGGATGCGGCGGGCCATGCTTTTTTTCTTTTTCGGGCTTGTTTCGGCGGTAGACATAAGTTTGGTATAGCGGATATTTTCAAAGATAGGGAATCAATGTGCTATTTGCTGAAACGAAAATTGTTAGATTTTCATAAGGGAAAGGAAAGTAAAACGACACCTACTTTTCCAGGTAGGGGTGTTTTTTGCCAAAAAAATATTCGGTGTAGTTTTCATGAAACCAAACGGGCACGTCGTCCGTTTCAATTCCGTCCCATACCTTCTTTCCGTTTTCATTCTTGAAATGTTCATGAAGACGTGGCTCCGGACCTGAGTTATCGAAAAAATAAACCTGGTAGCTTAGCTCCGCAGCCGGGTATAGCAAATCAAGAGAACGTTGATAGCGGGATCTAATGCGATCCGGAGATACATGATGGCCGTTTTTGCTTACACGAAGACGAACCCTTTCAATATTAATTTCCGGACTTTCTGTAGCGACAAAATACAAGTAAACTTTGTATCCCGCCTCAACAGCTTGTTTCATAATATCCAGTTTGCCGGGATGGGAGAAAACCGTTTCAAACGTGAACTTCTGTTTTGTTTTAAGAAGTTTCTTTCGCAAAAAGTCGGCTAAAATCTGAGCCAAAACCTCATCATCAGTAAGGCTCAATAATGTTACACCGCCATTCCGCTCGAATTTATAACAATTTAAAAAACGGTCCGGGGAAAATCGATCTCCTATCAGTCCAGATTGATTTGCAGTATCGATAAGTTCCTGGGCTGTCGTTTCGATATGATAATCGGAGAAACAGAATTTATTGCTGCGTAACGCCACCGCTATGTCGTCAGCATTTACGTAAACACCAAAATCTACGTGACGGCCATTGGTAATATATTTCCTGACCTTTTCAATAATCGTACTTTTCCCGGAACCATTTGGGCCGGCAAATACACGCAACCGAAGAGTTTTATCAATCAAGGACAATCTTTCGGGGGCTTTTAACACGCCTTATCTGGGTAATTTTTTCAAGCACATTACCTTCTCCGTCAATTTTAACCACCCAACGTTCTTCTCCAATATCTTTTACAATTACCGTATATCCCATCGCCTCGATGGCATCTGCTGTAAGATTTTTCGATCCCTTTTTAATGGCCCTTACCAGCGTTCGTTTTGTGAGATAAACTTCCGCAGGCTCCTCGGCGACCTGCGGTTTTCTTTTTCGCTTTTTATAGGCGGCCGAAGCATTCAAACGGGTTGCTTTCTTTTTCTTCTTAGCCATACCCAAATTTACCAATTCACCGCCGCTTTTGTCATCATCCGTCAATAATTCTTCTCAACCATTTCGCTGAGTTTTCAACCGGGATGCGAGCCGTAAGATCAGTACTTCACAACCCTGTACGATTGGCAATTGTCGCCGCCGGTAACGGCAAGAAAATAAACACCCGCATGCTCTTCACCGAGATCAAGATCCAGCTTCATTTCATGCTGCCCGGCGATAACCTGCTTTTCACTGACCAGCCTGCCGGCAACATCCCTAACCGTCAGCGTTACCAGCTTATCCTTATACCCCGAAAGCACCACGTGAACTACGCCGACTGAAGGATTCGGAAAAACGGAAACATAATGGTCCGAGGGAACGAACTCCACCGAAACCCAGCCGGAATAGGTGACCGCCCCGTTGATGTCGACCTGGCGGAGACGGTAATAATTCATCCCGGGGTTCGGCGCCTCATCCGTCAGTCCGTAGCTGAGCAGTTGCACGGAACTTCCCGCACCGTCCACCTGCCCGACCTCTGCAAGGTTCATCCGCGCATCCATGCGTTCGACGATAAAATAATCGTTGCCCGTTTCCGACGCCGTTTGCCAGGAAACATCCACGTGATTACCGTTCAGCTGCGCGGTGAACAGCAAGAGCTCCACCGGCAGCGGGTTGGCATTGCCGGTCAATACGCCGGAGTTGTTCGGGCCTGTTCCGCCGACGCCGTTCTGCGCCGCCGAACATCCCGAGCAGCTCGATCCGCCGTTGCCTGCGTTGGTTTGCGTGGTCACGTTCGTCGACGGCGCCGCGCCGGAAAAAATTACTGCGCCTTGTCCGCCGCCACCGCCGCCGCCGTGCGCACCGCTCGTAATGCTGCTTCCGCCGTTGCCTCCGTTTGCAGCGATCGTGAGCGGGCAGGGACCGGCAACCGCATAGGAGCCGACCTCAAGCAAAACCGTTCCGCCTGCGCCTGCCCCGCCGCTGCCGTCGTTGCTGGCGTTGGCCGCCGACGTTCCGTTCGCGGAGATCGTTCTGCCGGCGCAGCTCCCGGTGGTGGTGATCGAGTTGGCACGGATGAGGATGATTCCTCCGCCGTTGCCGCCCACCGATCCTACGCCGTTGTTCTCATGCCCGCCGCCACCGCCGCCGCCCATAAATATGCGCGAGCCGTTGATGTATGCGCCGAGCGAAATTCCTCCCAAACCACCCACGGCCGGTGAACAGCCAACTCCCGAAGGCGTCCAGCCGATCCCGCCGGATCCGCCGGAAGAATAATTTCCGCCGCCGCCGCCCCCTGCGTTGACGTCGTTCCCTCCGCCTCCGCCGTTCAACATTTTTCCGCGCCCTGCTGCGTAACCGGCCGTGGTGTTGAGGTAAATGCTTTCTCCTTTCGATGCGTAACGGGTGGCAAGCGCGGTGCGGTACGTAGCCGCATCGCAGGCGCTATACCCGTTGGGCGAATTCTTGGAGCCACCGCGAAAGCCAACGCCGCTGGCGGTGATGTTTCCGCCCAGCGTCAGTATCCCGTTCACGCGGAAAGCGATGACGCCACCGGTTGTTCCGTTCCAGGCCAGGGCGGTAATGCCGCCAGCAGGGCTCGTGTAATCGGGCGAGCCGAACGTGGGGTAGGAAATGATCTGCACGCGTGAATTCGCACCGGTGTTGTAGGTGTTGGCAAGCGGCGAAGCAAGCGTGATCGTGGCCGGGAGCATGGCCACTTCGGTGTGGGAAGCGATGATGGCGACTTCATACAAGCCGGCCGATTGAATGGCGGAAAGATCGCCGAATGTGGCTGCGTTCGTCGTGTTGGCGCCGATCACGTCGTCCTGCATCTGCATCACGATCACGTATTCGCCGTCTTCGAACGTATCATAGGTTTCATTTACGTTCGACACGTTGAGCGTTGTGCCGGCGACGGAAGTAACGCGGGCGTATCCGTTCACGGGATTCTGCGCGGCGGCGGTAAAGGCGCAAAAAAAAGAGGCTGCGAAGACGAATCGCAAAAAAAATATTGAACTGCGGGCTGTAGCCGTTCTGATCATGTGCAAGGGTGAATCAAAATAACAGCTTTTTTCAATCCCGGAAAATAATTTTCGTCGATTGGAAATTTGCGGTGAAGGGAGTAAAAAAGTTTGTTGAAAAATCACGCGCCGCGCTGTGCCCTGCTGCCGAGGAAATGATCCGCCAGCACCAGTGCGCACATGGCTTCCACGATCGGCACCGCGCGCGGAACGACGCAGGGATCGTGCCTGCCTTTCCCCATCATTTCGACGGGTTGTCCTTTAGAATTGACCGTACGCTGCTTCTGAATGATCGTTGCCACCGGCTTGAATGCAACACGGAAATAAACGTCTTCCCCGTTGCTGATGCCGCCCTGGATGCCGCCCGAGCGATTGGTGGCCGTAACGATCTTTCGTTTTCCCGCTCCCGGGATAAAAATGTCGTTGTGCTCCGAACCGCGCATTGCCGAGCCGGCGAAACCGGAACCGAACTCGAAACCCTTGACGGCGTTGATGCTGAGCATGCCTTTCCCGAGATCGGCGTGCAGCTTGTCGAAAACAGGATCGCCCAGGCCCGCGGGAACGCCTTTCGCGATGCACGTGATCACACCGCCAACGGTGTCGCCGTCTTTACGGACGGTTTCGATCAGGCGGATCATTTCTTCCGCAACGGCCGGGTCGGGACAACGCACGATGTTTTGTTCAGCGAGGGAAAGATCGAGCTGATCGAACGATTTGTTGAGGCTGATCTCGCCGACCTGCGAAACCCACGCGGTGACGGACATGCCGTGCTGCGCGAGAAAAAGTTTGGCGACGGCGCCGGCCACCACACGCGCCACGGTTTCGCGTGCGGAAGAACGTCCGCCTCCGCGGTAATCGCGGAAACCGTATTTCGCATCGTACGTGAAATCGGCGTGGGACGGGCGATACACGTCTTTCAGCGTTTCGTAATCTTTGGAGCGCGCGTCGGTGTTGCGGACAATAAAGCCGATCGGCGCGCCGGTGGAACGGCCTTCGAAGATGCCGGAGAGGAATTCGACTTCGTCGTCTTCTTTCCGCTGCGTCACGATCTTCGATTGTCCCGGGCGGCGGCGGCGCATTTCAGCGCGGATGAATTCCGGGTCGATGAGAATTCCCGGCGGACATCCGTCGATCACACCGCCGATAGCAGCGCCGTGCGATTCGCCGAAAGACGTTAAACGAAAAAGATTCCCGAAGCTGTTGCCGGCCATGAGACAAAACTAGCCAATACGCCGGAAACTCCGGGACATATTAAAACACGATTGTTTTGCAAAAACGTTGCCGTCAGAACCGGTACACAAGCGCAAGTTCGTTGAACATGCCCTGGATGTCGATATCGAGCGATCGGTATCTTTCGCCGACAAGGCTTGTGCCAAGGCCGGAACGCTCGTAATATTCATGCTGCGCGTAAACAATGTCCACGCCGGTCTGCAGGAAAATGAGCCAGTGGCGGCTGAACGCATAACGCACACCGACATTCGGGTTCATTCCCACGTACCAGTTCTTCGCTTTCCGGCTATCCAGCGTGACAACGCTTGAAGCCGAAAAATAATCGTTCACCCATTGTCCTGTCGAGTCTTTCTTTTCTGCGAAATCGTAAAGCGAATAGGTTTGGTTGTAAAATCCTGCGATCGCATCGAGCGACACGAAGCCGGAGATCCGTTTGTGGTGCGCTCCTTTCGAACGCCATTCCATGCCGATGCTGAGTTGCCAGGGACGCGCGGTATTGTATTGAAATTCGTTGCGCGTGCGGGTGGAATCGGTTTCGTTAAAGTACCAGATCTCTTCATTATAGAAAGCGTTACGGCTGCGCGGGCGGAAAAGAATGCCGGCACGAAAAACAGCGCGCGGATTTTCCAGGGAGCGTTTGTAAAAAAGCGAAAAGCGGCTCTCATACCCGGGCGCCCCGCCCAGCACCGTCACGGCGACGGGAGAAAGATTAAAAGAGATCTCGCTGGGGCCGGCCGCAGGAATAGAATCAGTGTTGCCTCCCGGAGGTTTCAGGTGGATCCTTCGCGGCTCTTTTATTTTTTTGGCCGAGGAAGCAGTATCCTGCGAGAAAACAGGAATGATCAGGAACAGCGAGAAAACAGCGGCAAGAAAACGCATAATATCTGGTTTACAGGGAAACGAAGTTGCCGTGAAAAAGTGTGTTGTGCAAGAAATGATATTGACCAGTTATGAACGGCCCGGCGCTTTTAAAAATCCAACCGCTTCATCGCGTAGTTCGCGCCCGCAAAAACGCCGTACCCTTTTTCAACGTTCGTGTACATCAGCGAAGGTTCGGAGAACGGATCGTCCGCGCCCGAATAGTTAAAAAGCGCGTGATGGTACAGGTGATATTCCCTGCTGCTGTGGATAAGATACACTTCCATGGCCACGAGCGTATGACCGCCCCACGAAGAAGGCGGAGTAACATCCAGCGTGATCTGTGGCTGGCGAGTCACCGACGCGTCGGAAAACAGTTCCCCATGTCCCATGATCCAGCGAACTGTATCCATCGCAAAGTCATCGTAGAGCACGGCTTTTTCATAAAAACGATAGTGGTCCCCTTCGCCCGGGAAATCGGTGAACGACTCGCTGAGGTCGACCGTATATCGCCAGGTGAATCCCTGGGACGAATCGATGGTGTATGTCATCAAAGCCGTGAAATCGGCGGGCACGGGACCGGGAACCGTGGTCGTTGCCGTGGCCGTTTCAACGCCCGGCGCGGAAGCTTCCACGCGGTATTCGTTGCCTGCGTAGATCGGGAATTGCGAGGCGGAAGCAACGTACAGTTCCAGCGTATTATCATAAGCCAGCTGGATCGACGTGCTGTTCCCCAAGATCGTTACAGTGGCATCCGTCACCGGCGCATTTACATCCACCTGGTCGAGCCGGAAGATCGGGCTGCTTTTCGTAATGCGCACCTTGATCAGCGTGTCCTGCGGGCAGATGAAACCGATCACCACGAGGCGTGGCGGCACTTCCGGCAGCTTGATGTTCGCTTCCTTTTCGCACGCTGCAAACAACAGAAGTCCCGGCAGCAGCAGGGAAAGGCGATGGAAGAATGATCGCTTCAGAATTTCCAGTTCCATGAAACAGAAGGTATGAATGGGAACAGCGTAACCTGGCGGAGGCTGCGGTTGTTCTGGTTGTCGTAACCGATGTAATAGTAAAACGGGTTCTTCTGGTTGTACAAATTGTACACGCTCAGCTCGAATGTCTGCTCGCTGCGCTTCAGCTTCCGGTGAAACTGTATGCCGACGTCAAGCCGGTGATACGCGGCCATGCGGAAATCGTTTTTCTTTCCCTGGTCGCTGATGAAGTAATAGCTCCAGTTCGGTCCCTGCGACGAATTGTTGCCGTTCGGATCGTGCGGCGTGACCGTGTATTCGGCCTGCGGCAAGGTGATGGCCTGTCCCGTTCCATACACCCACGTGGCGGAAAGCGTGATGTGATCGCTCAGCTTGTAAATGCCGACGACGGAAATATCATGCCGGCGGTCGTAGCGCGCGTAAAATTTCTCGCCGAAGTTCAGCGAATCGAATTGCAGCTGCGTCCACGACAAGGTGTAGCCGATCCACCCGGTGAATTTTCCCACTTTCCGCTGCACGAGCAGCTCCGCCCCGTAGCTCCACGCCTGTCCCGCAGTCACGTTGTCTTCCCACGTGATCGGCGAATCGTTGCCGCCGAGTTCTTCGACGAAGAGGAAGCTTGCGCCTTCTTTGTAACCGAGAATGTCGGACGAGCGTTTGAAATAGCCTTCGAGCGTCACCATCAGGCGTTGTTCCGGGAAATCGCGGGCGAGACCGAGGGCGGCCTGCCAGGAGCGCTGCGGGGCCACACGCCTGGTCGCCGGCACCCAGAGATCGGTGGGCAGGCCGATGCCCGTGTTCGACAGCAGGTGGAGATACTGGTTCATCATCGTCCAGCTTGCTTTGATCGCAAAATCTTCATCGAGCATGTAACGCAGCGCGGCACGCGGTTCAGGACGGAGGTATTCTTTTTTCTGCACGGTGAAATAGCTGAGCCGCACGCCCAGGTTGGCTTTCAGGCGCGGCGTGATGGTCCAGTCGTCTTCCACGTACAACCCGCATTCCCACGCTTCGATCCGCCGGGCTTCGTTTACGTTGTCTTCCGGGTTGGAGCTGCTGCTGACCACCAGCGCGCTGGGATAAAAATTGTGGTAGGTGGAAAGGAATCCGAACTTGATGTAATGCTCGGGCACGGGCATAAAATCGAAATCGTGCTTCAGGCTGAAATCGCGGATGCCGGATGAATAACGGAGCTCGAAAGTTTCATTGTTGTACTCCTCTTCGAAATTAATGCCGAGCCGGTAATCGGTGAAGATGAGCGACGTATTCGAGAACAGGCGGTCTCCCCAGAGATGGTTCCACCGCAGCGTTCCCGTGCCGTTGCCCCAGCTCAGCGAAGCTTTGGAAAATTCATCCTGCGGGCCGTTCCTGTACCGGCTGTAAAACGCGTCGCGGCCGAAATAACCGCTCAGGTACAACGTGTTCTTCGGGTTGAACTCGTAGTTGAGCTTGGTGTTGAAATCGTAGAAATAATAGCCGACTTTTTCATCGCCGGACTGGAACGGCAGGATCAGCAGGTCGAGGTACGTTCGCCGCCCGGAAACGAGGAACGAGGATTTTCCTTTGAGGATCGGCCCTTCCACCGTCGCGCGCGAGGAGATCAGGCCGATGCCGGTTTCGACGTGGTATTTTTGCTTGTCGCCTTCCTTCATCTGCATCTCCAGCACGCTCGACAGTCGCCCGCCGTAACGTGCCGGGAAGCCGCCTTTCGTAAGCTCGATGCTTTTCAGCGCGTCGCCGTTGAACAGGGAGAAAAAGCCGAACAGGTGGAACGCATTGTACACCGTCGCGTCGTCGAGAATGATCAGGTTCTGGTCGGGGCCGCCGCCGCGCACGTAAAATCCGCTGCTTCCCTCCTGCCCTTTCTGCACGCCCGGCATCAGCTGGATCACTTTGAGCACATCCTTCTCGCCCAGCAGCGCGGGGATCTGTTTCACCTGCTCGACGGGGATGGAAACCTGGCTCATCTGCGTATTATCGCTCACGCGCTCCTGCTGGTCGGCTGCGATCACCACCACTTCCTGCGTCTTCACGCGCAGCGCCACGTCGATCATCGTGTCGCGGGACAGGTTGAATTTCATTTGCACGGGCTCATAGCCGACGAACACAAAACGCAGCTCCACCGTATCCGGGAAGAGCGAGATCGAATAAAACCCATAATTGTTGGTTACGGTCCCCGAGCTTGTTCCCAGCACAGCCACCGCCACGCCCGGCAATTTTTCCAGGCTGCCCTCTTCGCGCACCGTTCCGCTGATCGTGTGGCGTTTGGTCTGCGCATGCACTGCGAAAGCCAGGCTGAAAAGAAGTACGAATAAACTGAATCTCTTCATTACGCCGCAAAGTTGACCAGAAGCATCTGATTTAGGAAATGGTTTCCTTCCCGGATAAGTAAGTGGTAAAGACCATTCCTTAAGTGGACGAAAAAAGGAAAAAAAGTTGCCTGTGTGGATGTACGATTTACGAATTACCCCAAAGTCCCGTGATACGAATCGTAATTCGTAATTTTTCTCCCTTCTCACGTCTCAAGTCTCACCTCTCACGTCTACATTTGCTGACGAATGCAAAAGCTCCTCATCAAGAACATCCATACGCTCGTCCAGGCCCGGGAAACCGCACCCGAAACCGTTGCAGGCAAAGCCATGGGCGAATTGCCCTGCATCCACGATGCATGGCTGGCGATCGAAGACGGCATCATCGCGGATTTCGGGGCCATGGAAGATTGGCCGGGCATCACCGACTGGTCGGGACTGGAGGTGCTGGACGCGAATGAAGGCCACATTTTTCCCGCCTGGTGCGATTCGCACACGCATCTCGTTTACGCCGGCCCGCGCGAAGGTGAATTCGTCGACCGTATCCGCGGGCTGAGCTACGAAGAAATTTTTGCGCGCGGCGGCGGCATTCTCAACTCTGCGAAAAAGTTGAGAGCGGCAACTGAAGATGAGCTTTTCAATTCCGCATCCGCGCGCCTCGGCGAAGTCATCCGCATGGGCACCGGCGCGATCGAGATCAAAAGCGGCTACGGGCTCGACATGGAAAGCGAGCTGAAAATGCTGCGCGTCATCCGCCGGCTGAAAGAGCGCGGGCCGGTTCCCGTGAAAGCCACATTCCTCGGCGCGCATGCCGTTCCCGCCGAATTCAAAAATGACAAAGAAGGCTACATCCGCCTGCTCATCGAAGAAATGATGCCCGCCATCGCCGCCGAAAAGCTGGCCGACTACTGCGACATTTTCTGCGAACGGAATTATTTCACCGAAGAAGAATCCGTGCGCATCCTCGAAGCCGGGAAAAAACACGGCATGCTCCCGAAAGTGCACGCCAACCAGCTCAGCGCGTCGGGCGGCGTGCAGGCCGGCGTGAAGACCGGGGCGATCAGCGTGGACCATCTCGAATACATGGGTGAGGAAGAAATTGCGCTGCTCAAAAATTCGAAGACCATGCCCACGCTTTTACCCGGCGCCGCATTTTTCCTGGGGCTTCCCTGGCCGCCCGCGCGGCAGATGATCGACGCAGGATTGCCCGTAGCCGTCGCCACGGATTACAACCCGGGAAGCTGCCCGTCGGGGAACATGCACCAGATGATCAGCTTGCTCTGCATTGCGCACAAGATGACGCCGGAGGAGGCCATCAACGCGGCAACGATCAATTCGGCTTACGCGATGGGACTTTCCGCCAGCCACGGAAGCATCACGCCGGGGAAACGGGCGAACCTGATCATTACCAAACCGATGCCGTCGGTGGCGTATCTGCCGTATTCGTTCGGGAGTGACCTCGTGGAGAAAGTCATCATTGACGGGAAAGTTATTTTTTAATTCCCCTGTTTACCGGGCATATGCGCCAGCCCTGTGCGAATCCGCACATCTGCATATCCGCACATCTGCACATCAAATTAGTACATTCGCATCATCATTTTCATCGACCAATCATGAAACGTCTCATCGAATGCGTCCCCAACTTTTCCGAGGGCCGCGACATGCATATCATCAAACAGATCACCGACGTCATCGAAGCCGTGGAAGGCGTGCGATTGCTCAACGTTGACCCGGGCAAAGCCACCAACCGCACGGTCGTCACCTTCGTGGGCGAGCCGGAAGCGGTGATCGCGGCAGCTTACGAAGCCATCAAAAAGGCAGGCGAGCTGATCGACATGTCGAAGCACAAAGGCGAGCACCCGCGCATGGGCGCCACCGACGTATGCCCGCTGATTCCCGTGTCGGCCATTTCCATGGAGGAAACGGCAGAATACGCGAAAAAGCTGGGGAAACGCGTGGGGACGGAATTGAACATTCCCGTTTACCTCTACGAATACGCGCAGGCCAATAAGCAGCGCAATAACCTTTCGGTGATCCGCGCGGGGGAATACGAAGGCTTTTTCAAGAAGATCAAACTGCCGGAATGGAAGCCGGATTTCGGCCCGGGCGAATTTGATGCGAAACGCGGTGCTACCGTCATCGGCGCGCGGGAATTTCTCGTGGCGTATAACATCAACCTCAACACGACTTCCACCCGCCGCGCCAACGCCATCGCATTCGACGTGCGGGAGGCCGGGCGCACGCAGAAAGACGCCAAAGGCAACAACGTGAAAGGGCCCGACGGAAATCCCGTCGTCATCCCCGGCTCGCTGAAAAGCGTGAAAGCCATCGGCTGGTTCATCGAAGAATACGGCGTTGCACAGATCTCCATGAACCTGACGAATACGAATATCACGCCTGTTCATGTGGCTTTCGACGAGGTCAATAAACGCGCGCAGGAACGCGGCATCCGCGTCACCGGCTCCGAGCTGGTAGGCCTCATCCCGCTGAAAAGCCTGACCGACGCCGGGAAATATTTCCTTGCAAAACAGCAGCGTTCCACCGGCGTCCCGGAAAAAGAGCTGATCAAGATCGCGGTGAAATCGCTCGGGCTCGATGAACTCGGGCCGTTCAAACCGGAAGAACGCGTGATCGAGTACCTGCTCCGCGAACCTTCGGAATCGAAGTTGGTTTCCATGTCGCTCACGGCTTTCTCGGATGAAACCTCGAGCGAAAGCCCGGCCCCGGGCGGCGGGTCGATCTCCGCGTACATGGGTTCGCTCGGCGCGGCGCTGGCTACGATGGTGGCGAACCTGTCATCGCACAAACGCGGGTGGGATGAGCGCTGGGAGGAATTTTCGGCCTGGGCGGAGAAAGGCCAGAAGTACAAAGACGA
The DNA here is from genome assembly GCA_966211705.1 of uncultured Chryseobacterium sp. Classification (GTDB taxonomy): domain Bacteria; phylum Bacteroidota; class Bacteroidia; order Palsa-965; family Palsa-965. Next base: position 172,573 of record CBIHOC010000004.1, on the reverse strand, counting down.
GCTGCTCCGCCTCGTGGACGAGGATACGAACGCGTTCAACCGCATCATGTCCGCGTTCGGCCTGCCCAAAGCAACCGACGGGGAAAAGGCTGCGCGAACCGCCGCCATCCAGGACGCCACGAAATATGCCACCGAAGTCCCGTTCCGTGTCATGAACGCCGCTTTCGCCTCCATGGAAGTGATACGCGCCATGGCCGAAACCGGCAACCCGAACTCGGTTTCCGATGCGGGCGTTGGCGCGCTGGCTGCCCGTTCTGCCGTGATGGGGGCCTACCTGAATGTAAAGATCAACGCTGCAGGCCTTGCGGATAAAGAGTTTGCGGCCGGCATGATCGCCAAAGGCGCGGAGATCCAGGAGAAGGCGATGAAGGCGGAAACGGACATCCTCGCGGTCGTTAATGGTAAGATCGGGGCGTAACCTGCATTTTCCAGGGTAAAGGGTAGTGGGAAAATTTCCGCTATCCTTTTTTTCTATCCATTTTCCAATCCTGTTTTTCTATCCTTTTTATGCTTTCCTTACAGGCACGTTTTTCCGCGAACTAAATCGGCGTTTCTTTCGTTTAATAAATAAGAATAAAGACCCTGGAATTTATGGGCGCATTCAGAGCCTGGATTGATCGTCACCCGCTTGTCAGGAGGTTTATTTACTTTTTTCCGACGCAGTTGTTGTTGGTGCAGGTGAAGAAGAACCCCGTGCTGATCATATTCTGGATATTGATGTTCGGGTTTGTCACGGGGCAGTTTGCCACGCGATACGGAGTTTCGTTGCTGTTCATGGACCCGGAATACATCGGCAATGTAAACTTCCTCTCCTATTTCATTGTCGGCTTTGCCTGCGGCGGGTTCATCATGGCCTACAATATTTCATGTTACATCAACAACGCCTTTCGCTTCCCGTTCCTCGCTACGCTCAGCCGGCCGTTCCTGCGGTTCTGCACCAACAACTTCATCATCCCGCTTTCCTTCCTGCTCACGTACACGGTTTTTATCATTCGCTTCCTGATCAAAGAACCGGTCCCGGCATTCGAGATCGTTCTCGACGTGATCGGTTTCGGTCTCGGCAACGCCACGTTCTTCTTCGTTTCCCTTTTCTATTTTTTCCGCACGCACAAAGACATGCGCGCGCTCTACGGCCAGGCTGTCAGCGAGCATGCCCCGCGCCCGAAACGGGTCATCCTTTCCCGCCACCCTGTAAAACGCACGCTGAGCTGGAAAACCATCACGCCGGGGAAAGAGGAACGCGACTGGCACGTGGAGAGCTACATGACCGGTTATTTCCGTGTCCGCCGCGCCCGTGCCTTCGAACATTACGACAAGCAACTGCTCAACCGCGTGTTCATGCAGAACCATGGCAAAGCGGTGCTGTTCGAGGTTATCGTCATCGTCACGCTGCTCATCTTCGGTTTTTTCCGGAACGTTCCCGCCCTCATGATCCCCGCGGGGGCCAGCGTTTTCCTGCTGTTCACGCTGTACCTCATGTTCACCGGCGTGCTCACCACCTGGTTCCGCGGCTGGTCGACCACGGTCCTCGTCATCGTTCTCCTGCTGCTCAACTGGATGCACCAGTTCGATCTTTTCGACAGCCGCACGCGCGCTTACGGGATGAATTACGAAGTGAAACCCGCAACCTACAGCAACGACATTTTCATCCGCACGCCCCTCACCGATGCGCTCCGGAAGCAGGATTCGCTCAACACCGTCAACATCCTTGAACGGTGGAAAAATAAAAACGTCACGGAGTCGTCTCATAAGCCCAAGCTCATCATTATCAGCTGCAGCGGCGGCGGCCTGCGCTCCACGATGTGGACGTTCTACACGATGCAATACCTCGACAGCATCAGCCACGGAAAGCTCCTGCCGCGCACCGCGCTCATCTGCGGCTCATCGGGTGGAATGATCGGCGCTGCTTACATGCGCGAGATATGGCTCCGGGAACAAAGCAGCGAGCCTTACCGCCACGGCGATCCGGCCCTGCGCAAAAATGTGTCCGACGACATCCTGAACCCGATCGCGTTCTCCATCGCGGTGAACGACTGGTTCCTGCCGCTGCGCCATGTCGACTATGCGGGCCAGAGCTACAGCCGCAACCGCGCGTATGCATTCGAGGAAAAGCTGCTCGACAATACCGGCCGCGTGCTGGAGAAAAAACTGTCCGACTACACAGAGCCCGAGCGCAATGCCACCATCCCGATGATGGTCTTTGCCCCGACGATCGCGAACGACGGGCGGAAGCTCATCGTCAGCTCCCAGGGCGTTTCCTACCTCACGCAGCCGGCGCCTTCCTCGAACGTCACCAACAAAGCGGTGAGCGATGCCGTCGAATTTTCACGCTTCTTTAAAGACCAGGGCGCCGACAGCGTGCGTTTCACCAGCGTGCTGCGCATGAACGCAACCTTCCCCTACATCACCCCGCTCACCGACCTGCCGAGCGAGCCGGTGATCGAAGTGTTCGACGCCGGCATGCGGGACAATTTCGGGCTCGACAACGCGCTGCGGTTCCTCTACACGTTCCGCGAATGGATCGGTGAAAATACTTCCGGCGTGATCATCGTGCAGACACGCGACCGGGGCAAGATCCAGCCCGTGGAAAACAGCACGGATGAAACGATCATGAAATCACTTTCGCGGCCGCTCACCAGCTTTTACGGCAACCTGTTCACCGTGCAGGGTTATAACCAGGATTACGAGATCAGCCAGGCCGCGCACTGGTTCGGCGGAACGATCGACGTGCTGAATTTCGAGCTGAAGAACCAGGAAAACGACGTGATCTCCCTGAGCTGGCACCTCACGAGCCACGAGAAGAACCGCGTGGTCGCCTCGATGCAGACGCCGGAGAACATGCTGTCGGTGAAAAATTTCCTGGACCTGCTGGGCGACGAATTTCCCGGGCCGGAACATGCGTCGCCGTCGATGCTGCCGGAATAAAAATAACCACGTAGCGACGCGATGCATCGCGTCGCTACGTGGTTTTTGATTTCGTGATCACCACCAAATATCGTTTCCGCAACACTCCTGGCCGCGTCTCCGGGTTCAGAAAATTCGTCGTGAGGAATTGCGTGGGGTAATCTTCAAATTCCTTCACCGAAACAATTTTATACGGCGACGTTTTTAATTTTTCGTAACCCGCCTCATCCGTGTAGATCCACATGTTCCCGTACTTCCGCAGCGTTGTGTCGACCTGCGTGGAATCCATGTACGTATAAAACACGGCGCGCCGGCTGTAATAATCCAGCGCATGCTCGAAGATGTCGCTGTAGGTGTAAAATGCGCCGCGGGGGACGTTGCTTTCATGCACAATGCGGCCGGCTGTATTTGCGGACTGGTACTTCAGCAGGTTCGGGTAAAAATGAATATTCCCCACGAAATAGAACGCCAGCAGGCCTGCGAGCAGGGGATACATGAGCTTCTGGAACGGATCGTGCAGCTTCCACGCGAAGATCACGCCCGCGAGCAGCCACGCGCCGGTGACGGTGTACACGAGCACGCCCGCGCCCGGGAAAAACCAGGTGAGCACCATGCAGCACACCGCCGCAAGAGACACGAAGAACAGCAGGCTGAAACCGCGGAACAGGTAGTAAAGAAACTTCCGCGAAAGGTCCAGCACGTCGTGCACCAGGAAATGCGCGGCGATGAGCGCGGCGAGCGGGAACGTGACGTAGATGTAATGCGGCAGCTTGTACTTCGAGGCGGACAGCGCGATGAACAGCAGCACAAAACCGCCCGCGGATAAAAATTCCGGCAACGCGCCCGGGCGGAAACGGCTTTTCACCAGCACCACCAGCGTTTTGACCAGTCCGCCGATCACGAAAATGCTCCACGGGAAAAAAGCCCAGAGGAAGGTGTGCGTGAAGAAAAAAGGTCCTGCCCCGTTGTCGAATTTCGTTCCCCAGTCGCTGTCGCCGGTGATGCGGCCGAAGCTTTGCGTCCAGAAATAAAATTTCAGTCCCGAAACGCCGGTGCTCCCGTTCACTGTTTTTTCCGGGTGAAGGTCGAACTGGTGGTACAGTCCCCAGCACATCGGCAGCAGCAGCACCGCAACGATCAGCAGGCCCGGGATCCATTGCCAGCGCACAAAATTTCTCCATTCCCGTTTGTACGCAAACTCGCAGCTCAGCGCGATCGCCGGCAGCACCAGCCCCAGCGGGCCTTTGGCGAGCATCGCCAGGCCGATCCCGGCGAATCCCGCTACGAGGTTCAGCCAGCGTTTCGTGCGCACAAAAACAAGTATCTGCCAGATCGCGAACACCGTCGAGCCGAACAGCATCGTATCGGTGCGGATGTCGTTGGTCATGATGAACACGCCGAGCGCGGATGCCGTCATGATCCCCGCCACAGCGCCGGTCCTGCGGTCGTACAGCAACGCGCCGAGCTTCATCGTGGAAAAAATGCCGAGGATGGCGAACAGGAAGGATGGCAGCTTGTACGCCCAGTTGCTGATGCCGAAAACTTTGAAGCTCATCGCCGAAAGCCAGAACAGCAGCGGCGGCTTGTCGAGGTAATCGCCGTAACGGTTCTTCACCTCCAGCCAGTCGCCGGTCTCCGCCATCTCCCGCGACATGGAAGCATACTGCGCCGCGTCGACGTTCATCACGTCGACGGACAGGCCGGCGACATACACCAGCAGGAAGGCGACGATGAAATAAACAAGATGACGCGTGTTGATTTCCACGGGAGAAAATTCAGGACCGAAGATAGCACTACTGCTTATTTCCGGCACTACGATTTCGTCCGGCATCAACGTTCCGGGCGAAGCAGTTTCGCGTTGATCGCCACCACGATGGTGCTCAGGCTCATCAGCACGGCGCCCACTGCCGGGCTCAGCAGGATGTCCCATTTGTAAAGCACGCCGGCGGCCAGCGGAATGGCGACGATGTTGTAACCGGCCGCCCACCAAAGGTTCTGGATCATTTTCCGGTACGTCGCCCTCCCGAACAAGATCAGGCCGGCGATATCGCCCGGGTTGGAATTCACAAGGATGATGTCGGCCGTTTCCGCTGCCACGTCGGTTCCCGACCCCACCGCGATACCCACATCTGCCTGCGCCAGGGCGGGCGCGTCGTTCACGCCGTCGCCGGTCATCGCGACGAATTCGCCTTTTTCCTGAAGCTCTTTCACTTTTTCCAGCTTGTCGTGCGGCAAAACATTCGCGATAAAACCATCCATCTGCAATTCCCGGCTGACGCTCTCCGCCACTTTTTCGTTGTCGCCGGTGAGCAGCAGGTTTTTGATGCCTTTCTCCCGGAGCACTTGTATCGCTCCGAACGACTCCTTCCGGATCTCGTCGGAAAATGTGAAATAGCCGGCCAGTTGTTTTTCAAGAAAAATGAAAACAACCGTTTTGGCTGCTTCATCTGCAGCAGGCGGCACCCGGATGTTATTCCGCTTCAAAAAATTCGGCCCGGCAACCGTAACCAGTTTCCCTTCAACAACACCCTCCAAACCTTCTCCCGGCAGGTAATTGAAATTTTCCGAGCGGGGAATGTCGATACCGAGCGCTTTCACTTTGCGCATGATGCCGAGAGAAATGTAATGTTCGGAATGTTGCTCGACTCCCGACGCCAGCCGGAGCAATTCCTTTTCGTCAATTTGTTTATTCAGAACGATCACCTCCTGCAGTTCATGCGTCCCTTTCGTCAGCGTTCCCGTTTTGTCGAAGATGATCGTGGTGATCAGGCGCGCGTTTTCAAATGCCGTCCGGTTGCGGATGAGCAAACCTTTCTGCGCCGCGATGGAAGTGGAAATTGCCACCACCAGCGGCACCGCCAGTCCCAGCGCATGCGGGCAGGAAATGACCATCACGGTCACCATGCGTTCGAGCGCGAACACAAAAGGAAAATCCAGGAACAGCCATACAGCCAGCGTAACGGCGCCACCGCCCAGCGCGACAAACGTCAGCACTTTTGCAGCCCGGTCGGCGAAATTTTGTGTTTTCGATTTTACCTTTTGCGCGTCTTCCACCAGCTTCACCACTTTGCTGAGATAGCTGTCCTTGCCCGTTCCGGTGACGTTGATCGTCAGCGAGCCGTTGCCGTTCAGCGCTCCGCCGATCACCTTGCTGCCGGTTTCTTTCTTCACCGGCTTGCTTTCCCCGGTCAACATGCTTTCGTCGAGGTAGCTCTCCCCTTCCACCACGCTCCCGTCCACCGGAATTTTTTCGCCCGGTTTCACCATCACCACGTCCCCGGGTTGAAGCCGGCTCACCGGGACATCTTCAACCGTCCCGTTTTCCAGGAGATGTGCAGAAGCGGGCATCATTTTCACCAGCAACTCGAGCGAGCGGGAAGCGCCCGAAACCGATCGCATCTCGAAATAATGCCCGATCAGCATGATGTCGATCAGCGTGGCCATCTCCCAGTAAAAATCCATTCCCTGCAGGCCGAACGTGATCGCTACGCTGTATGCCCACGCCACCGTGATCGCCACGCCGATCAGCGTCATCATGCCGATGGCTTTGTCTCTTACTTCGTCGTACAATCCTTTCAGGAACGGGTAGCCGCCATACGCGAAGATGAACGTGGAAAGCGCGGCCAGCACATACTTGTCGCCCGGGAAGCTCAGTTCGAATCCCAGCCATTGCTGGATCATGTGCGACAGCGCAAGAACGGGAACGGAAACGACGGTGCAGATGATGAAGCGCTTCCGGAAATCGGCGACGTTGTGCCCCGCATGCTTGTCGTGCCCGCCTTCGTTGTGCGAAGCAGGTTGCTCCTGCTTCCCGTGCAGCTCTGCCGTCACAGGCGGCTCCGGGTGATCGTGGTGGTGGTGATGTTCGTGGTCCATTTTCTGTCCGCTGAATGTTGCGGAGAGAAAGATAGAATTGTTCCGGTCAACCGGGCAGGAGCAATGTCACACGGCAGCGCCGGATCGATCAATCCGTGATCACCATTTTCTCCGTCGCTACGGTTTTTCCGTCCTGTTCCAGCCGCACAAAATAAACGCCGGCCGCCAAACCATTCCTGCTGATCGTGACAATTTCCCCGGAAATGCCGCTGGTCGTCCGCACAAGCTGCCCCGACAGGTCGAAGATCCGGAGCGTCGCATTTTTCATCGCGGGATACGCGTTGAACGTCGCGGTAGTGGAAAATGGATTCGGGTAAACAAACGAATAAACATTGCCCGGCACCGATTGCGCGATCCCGGTTTTGGAAACACAATTTACCGAAACGCCCGCAAAGCCCCAGCCCGCGCCGCTCACGCCGGTTATCGTGATCGTGGTGACGTTGCCGGCATGCAAATAAACGTCCTGGTACGAATAGTTTCCGTCTCCGTTGGTGTTTGCGCCGACCAGTTTTCCGTTAGCGAAAATCACGCCGTCCGGCCCCGGCGAAAGCCCGCAAACGACTTTGGGATCGTACGACGCCGACGAAGAATTCAACGGGTAGCTCGCGCTGTTCACGCTCACCGTTGCCGAATCGTCGTCGTTCATGCCCCACACGCGGATCGACGGGTAGTATTGCGGGGTCACGAACGTCACGGTAATGGTATTCCCGGTCCCCGACAACCAGTACGTCGGATCGATCGGCGCGCATCCGTAACTCTGGAAAGAGCCGCCGGAGAAGCTGTACGACAAGGTATCCGTATTGGTGGAAGTTGAGGGAATGAAGTGACACTGCGCATTCACGTCGATGGCCGCAGTCGCAAGAAGGGCGGTGAAAAGTAGTTTTGCTTTCATGGGGAATGCTGTTGGTCAAATGGGCGATGAGTTCCAATAGCTGAATTTACATTTTTTCCGCCAGCTCATTCGTTTTTTTTACCGTCATCAGCCCGACCATCATTACAAATGCCGTCAGCAGCACCACCTGGATCACCAGCGATCTGTTGACGATCGGGATACGCTGGGCTTCGTTGATCGAAACGAACAGCAGGATCGTGATCAGTCCGCGCGGTGCGATGAACAGCAACGGTGATAAGGGAAGACGGGAGATCTTCAGCTGGATAAGCCGGATCACAAAAATTCCCGCGGTAATTCCCAGCGCCCAGGTAAACGTTTTCGGGTTCAATATCTCCGCGGTTTCGATCAGGTAGCCGAATAAAAGAAAAAACAACGCCCGCACCATAAATGTCGCTTCGATCGCCAGCTCCTTGAATTTTTTCACTTCCAGTTCCAGCTTGTCCGGCCTCAGCTTCTGTATCCACCTGAAACGCCTGAGCTCGTCGATATTCCCGAGGAAAAGGCCGAAAAGCAGGATGAATACAAGGGCCGGTAAATGGTAATGCTTGGATATCATGTAGATCAAAATGACAAGCAGGATGATCGGGAAGAATTTGATGTGGTGCTCGATCCTGTTCAGTAAAAATGCAAGGCCGGCCGTGGCAAGAAATGAAACCCCGATAATGGTGATCACCTCCAGCCCGAAATTCCCGAACGAGGTGAAATTATAGATCGTATTCAGCGCGATGAAATTAAAAAAGAGCACGCCGAAAATGTCGGACAAGCTGCTTTCGTACACCACGAATTCTTTATTCGACGCGGTAAGGGTTCTCACGCTCGGGATCGCGATGGCGCTGCTGATCACGCAGAACGGGATCGCATTGATGAGGCTGTTCTTGAGTGAGTAACCTCCGAAAAAATTAAAAAAGAATGCGAGCGCAAACGCCAGCGCCAGCATGGCCAGCAACGAACCGAACAGGGATTTCGCGATCAGCCCCACCTTCGACCGGTTCAGCTCCAGCTCCAGCGAGCCTTCAAGCACGATCAGGATCAGCCCCACCGTTCCGAGCGCCGGCAGCACCGAGGAGAAATCCGGGAGCGGCAGGTCGAAAAAATCAGCCGCTTGCCTGACAACCCACCCCAGCAGCAGCAGGATGATGACGGAAGGAATGCGCGTCCACGAGGAAGTCAGCTCGAACAGGTAAGCGACGAGGAGCAACGAGCAAAGGGCGATGATGATGATTGTGGACATAATTTTTCGATGCGGAAATGGCCTGGTACAAACTTGCGGGGGGAAGTGCAACAGTTCCCGGGCCAGTGCAAACTTACAGAAATGTTTCGGGCGTGCCCGTGCAGGAACACGAAGTGTTTCCTTCACGGGTCGGGCTATCCGCGCTACACGGTAGCCTGCTGCTATCCCTTACGCAAATAAATTGAATCTTGAATTTTCAATCTTCAATAATTCTTCAACCTCACCAGTTCCTCCTCGAACCTCCCCACCGGAAGAAAATTCTGCTCCAGCTCGCCCGCAAACGGGACCGGCGTATCGATGCTCGCCACGCGCACCACCGGCGCGTCGAGCTGTTCAAAACAATTTTCCGAAATGAGCGCCGCAATTTCCCCCCCGATGCCGCCCGTCAGCGTGTCCTCGTGCAGCACGAGCGCTTTGCCGGTCTTCCGCACGGTTTCGAAGATCGCTTCCTTGTCGAGCGGGAGTAATGTGCGCAGGTCGATCACGTCGGCGGAAATTTCCGGGTGCTTCGCTAAAATTTCTTTCGCCCAGTGTACGCCGAAACCGTACGTGATGACGGAAAGATCGTTTCCTTCCGCCACCTTCTTCGCCTTGCCGATCTCGATCGTGTAATCTTCGTCGGGCACGTTCCCGGTGATGCTGCGGTAAAGCGCTTTGTGCTCGAAGAACATCACCGGGTTGGGATCGTCGAATGCCGCCAGCAGCAACCCTTTCGCATCTTCCGGCGTCGACGGGTAAACGATCTTCAGGCCCGGCACGTGGAAGAACCAGGCTTCGGTGGATTGGGAATGGAACGGCCCCGCCGCAACGCCCGCGCCCGTAGGCATGCGGATCACCACGTCGGCGTTCTGTCCCCAGCGCCAGTGAATTTTCGCGAGGTTGTTCACGATCTGGTTGAAACCTTCCGTCACGAAATCGGCAAACTGCATTTCCATCATCGCTTTCATCCCGCTGATGGAAAGCCCGAGCGCCGCGCCGACGATGGCCGATTCGCAAAGCGGCGTGTTGCGCACGCGATCTTTCCCGAACTCCTGCACAAAACCGTCGGTGATCTTGAACACGCCACCGTATTCGGCAATGTCCTGCCCCATCAGCACGAGGTTCGGATGTTTGCGCATCGCGGAACGCAGCCCGTCCTGGATCGCGTCGATGAGTCGTTTCTCCGACGTTTTCCCGTTCGCGGGAACAACCGGAACGAACGTATGCGGTTTGAAAAGATCGTTCAGCTCTTTCTGCGTGTCCGGCGTGGGGCGCGGTTCGGCGGAAGCGGCTTCCAGTCCTTCCTCGATTTCTTTTTTAAATCCTGCACGGAGCTCGTCGATCTTCTGCGTCGTGAGCACGCCGTTGTCGAGCAGCCATCGCTCGAAGTTCATCACCGGGTCTTTCACCGACCACGAGTCTTGTAATCCCGCAGGATAATATTTCGTGCCCGACGCCTCCTCGTGCCCGCGCATGCGGAACGTAACGCACTCGAGCAACACCGGGCGCGGTTTCTCCCGGAGATCTGCTGCGATGCGCCGCACCGTGTCGTGCACTTCGAGAATGTTGTTGCCTTCGACCTGGACCGCTTCAATGCCGTAGCCGATGGCTTTGTCGATAAACTGCCTGCAGCGGAATTGCTCCGAGGAAGGCGTGGACAATCCCCACTGGTTGTTTTCGATCGCGAAGATGACGGGCAGGTCCCACACCGCGGCCACGTTCACCGCTTCGTGGAAATCGCCTTCGCTCGCGCCGCCGTCGCCGGTGAACACGAGCGTTGCGCGGCCTTCGGATTTCAATTTATGCGCAAGCGCGATGCCGTCTGCAATGCCCAGCTGCGGCCCGAGGTGCGAGATCATTCCCACAATTTTGTAATCGATTGTGCCGAAATGGAAGGAGCGGTCGCGGCCTTTGGTGAAGCCGGCTTCTTTTCCCTGGAACTGCGCGAATAATTTTTTGAGCGGAATGCCGCGCGACGTGAACACGCCGAGGTTGCGGTGCATGGGAAGAATGAACTCTTCCTTGTCCATTGCCAGCGCCGAGCCGACAGAGGTTCCTTCCTGCCCGAATCCGGAAAACCATTTTGAAATTTTTCCCTGGCGCAGCAGCACCAGCATCTTCTCCTCGATCATCCGCGGCTTGAGAATAGCGCGGTACAGGTGAAGCAATTCTTCATCCGTATAATTCTTCCGGTCAAACCGGATCGGCGTCTCGACTGTGATCATTTGCGACAAAATTAGGGCTTCGATACACTTTGCTACTCAGCCTGACAGCTTTTTCTAGCAAAAGCTGTCAGGCTGAGTAGCCCCGGGAACCCGGGGCGTATCGAAGCCCAAAAAAAAAGGGAGCGCAATCCGCTCCCTAATCTGTTTTGCGTAGGACTACTACTTGATCAGACCTTTGGCAACTGAATCAGCGTGAGCAGCGTTAGCCATGGAGTCAGCTTTTGCTTTTTCAGCAGCAGCTGCGGCGTCGGTTGCGGCTTTGATAGAGTCAGCCATGTGGATCGAATCGGCAGTGATTTTAGCCATTGAGTCGGCCATGCGGGTTGAATCCGCAACGTGGGTGTCTTCACCACCGCCGCAGGATACAAGAGCTGCCATACCGGCTACAGCAGCAAATGCGAGAAACTTTTTCATTTTGGTTGTTGGTTGTTTTGGTTAAAACTGGCGCAAAGATATAGTAAGATTTAATTGGGCTGCAAACTTTTAAGTCTTTTTTTAACAGGGTAATGAACAACAAAGGGAGGCCGAAGCCTCCCTTTTGTTTCTCGCAAATTTGCCGGTAATGATTACTTGTTCGCGCCGGGACGACCGCCGGGTTTCACTTTCGGCTCGGTAGACGGAGCTTTCGGTGCTTTCGGCTTGCCACCTTTTTTGAGGTTGGCGAGTGAGTCAGCTACGCGGGTGGAGTCAGCGATGCGCTGCGCTTCCATAGCGTCAGCAGCAGCCTTTACTGAGTCAGCGTTGTGCGTTGAATCAGCTACCCAGTCAGCGTGAACTTGTGCAAGAGAGTCAGCTACGCGGGTTGAATCCGCGATGCGCTTTGCCTCTGCTTCTGCGTCACCGCATGATGCGGCGAACATGGTGAAAGCAGCTACTGCTGCAATCGAGAGTACTTTTTTCATTTGTTTAGTGAGTTTGGTTAACCGGCCGCAAATGTAGAAATATCTGTTTTATTACCAAAAAAATTTGCAATCAACAGGGAAGAGTCTACTTTTGCACGACATTTGCAGAGAACACCCACAAACTCAAAAACACCTATAACAACATGAAAAAGCAACTTTTCGCTATTGCCACTGTTATTGCACTCGCAGGAGTCGTAACGTTCTCTTCTTGCAAGAAAGACGACATCACGGCTCCCGTGATCACCGTTGACGGCGGCAGCAGCCAGTCACAGAACCTCCCCGCTACGGCAGGCGCAGGCAGCTGGACCAACCCGACCGCAACTGCAACGGACGACGAGGATGGCGACGTGAGCTCATCCATCACCGTTACCGGCACGGTCGACCCGAACACGGCAGGCACCTACGAACTTACCTACAGCGTCACCGACGCTGCCGGCAACACCGCATCTGAAGTCGTTACCGTGACCATCGTGAACGCAGCTGCTTACCTCCAGGGCTCCTACAACGGCGTTGACACCTGCCAGGTTTCCGGCGCTTACACCTACACCGCAACTGTGAACGTATCGAACACGGTGAACAACACCTACACGATCAACAACTTCGCAGCTTTCGGAACGGGCGTTAACGTTACCGGCACCGTCAGCGGCACCAACATGTCGTTCGCAGCCCAGCCGATCGGCACTGCAGGCAACCTGCTCAGCGGAAGCGGCGTGGTTCTCAGCTCTACCGGCACGGTGATGTTCAACATCGACTTCACCTGGACCGACGGAACGTCTACCGAGTCCTGCGACTCTGACTACACGCACCAGTAATCGCGTAATTCTTTTCAAAAACCCGCTTCGGTTTTCCGGGGCGGGTTTTTCTTTGCGCGGAAAAGTAATTGAGAAATAGGTAATTCGTAATCCAGGCAAGGCCTGCATGATATCCCCGGGAACCAATTGTCCAATTAATCAATTACAAATTACCTTTACTCCCATGAGCAAAAAGAACCGCGGGCGCGACGGCATCATGTATTCCACCAATCCTGGCTTCAGGCCGGAAGAGGAGCCACAGCACGAAGAACGTGTTCCCTCCAACCAGCAGGACCTGCGCGTGTACCTCGACCGTCTCGGCGGAAACAAGATGGTGAGCCGCGTATCCGGCTTCAGCGGGCCGCAAAGCGACCTCGACCAGCTGGGACGCCTTCTCAAGCAGAAGTGTGGCGTAGGCGGCTCCGTAAAGGACGGAGAGGTGCTCATCCAGGGCGATCACCGCGACAAAATTGTCCAGCTACTCCAGAAAGAAGGTTATCGCGTCAAAAAAGCCGGCGGGTAAATCAAAAAGATCACAAAAATCAAGTTCCAAATCCCAAAGAGTTTAACGGAATAGCCGGAAACGTTGGGATCTGAACGTTTGGCACTTTGGATTTTATGCAGGAGAAACCTTTAAGCGGGTTAAAAGTGATCGAGCTGGCTACCGTTCTTGCGGGGCCGTCGGCGGGTATGTTCATGGCTGAGCTTGGCGCGGAAGTGACCAAGGTGGAAAACCCGGGTACGAAAGGCGACGTGACGCGGCACTGGAAGCTTCCCGGGGAAAACCCGGAAAATGGCAAATCCGCCTACTTTTTATCGGCAAACTGGGGGAAAACGAGCGTTTTTATCGATATTTCTACAGAAGACGGCCAAAAGTCACTTCATGCGCTCCTGGCCGGTGCCGACATTCTCCTGCTGAATTTCAAACCGGGTGACGCAGAAAAATTCAGGCTCGACTATTCCACCTTGTCCCGGAATTATCCACGGCTGATCGTCGGCAACATCAGCGGTTACGGGCCGGAAGATCCGCGCCCCGCATTCGACCTGGTCATGCAGGCTGAAACGGGTTTCATGAGCATGAACGGTACAGCCGGCAGCGGTCCGCTGAAAATGCCGGTCGCATTCATCGATATTGCTGCGGCGCACCAGCTGAAGGAAGGACTTCTTACGGCCCTTTACCTGCGTGAAAAAACAGGAAAAGGCCGCCACGTCGAGGTTTCGCTGTATGAATCGGCGCTGGCTTCGCTGGCCAACCAAGCGAGCAATTATCTTGTGGCCGGTCATGTGCCGGGCCCGGAAGGTTCCCTTCATCCGAACATTTCCCCATATGGGGAAAATTTTCCCTGCTCCGATGGACGTTTTATTGTTTTAGCCGTAGGTACCGACGCGCAATTTGCACAACTCTGTTCCGCCGCCGGTATGCCGGAGCTGGCGAATGACGAGCGTTTTCGCACCAACCAGGCCCGCGTGCAGAACCGGGTGGCGCTTGCCGCGCGGCTCCGGTCTTTCTTCGCGGGTCATGCTTCACCGGACGTGTCAAAAAAGCTGGAAGGGGCGCATGTTCCGTTCGCCACTGTAAAAACGGTGGCAGAAGCCTTGTCGTCGCCTGCCGGGAAAGCGATGGTGCTGGATCATTGCTGTGTACGGACGGCCGTTTTCAGGCTCAGCGGTGAATAAAGGGGGGAAATTCTCTTGTTTGTCATTGGCTGCTTTTTGTATATTTGTTACGTACCCTATTTCCCCTTGGCATGCAGAAACGCATACTATTAGTTTTCGTGTTGATCATCCCCATGCTGGTTTCAGCGCAGCGCAACAAGCGTTACCGCTGGGAAGCAGGATTGGACCTGGGTGCAGCTAACTTCCTCGGGGATCTCGGCGGGGCGGACCAGATCGGGACACATTTCGTAAAAGACCTCGAGCTTTCGCTTACCAAACCTTCCGTAGGCTGCCATGTGCGTTACCGCAGCAACCGTTACCTCGGCTACCGCGCGAACTTCATGTGGGGCAAGATCAGCGGTAACGATGCGCTCACGGCCGAACGTTACCGCAACAACCGCAACCTGAGCTTCAAATCGAACGTCTTCGAGCTTTCTACCGTTCTCGAATTTTATATTTCAAAAGAACGTTCGGGCCACCTTTACAAATACAAAAAATTGAAAGGCTGGAAGCACATCGACATCCAGACCTACGGATTTGCAGGTATCGGCGCATTCTGGTTCAACCCGAAAAGCATCCGTTACGGCCAGTGGCACGAGTTGCGCCCGCTGCGGACGGAAGGCCAGGGGTTCAAACCCGATACGAAAATGTATTCGCGCATCAGCATTGCCATCCCGATGGGCTTAGGTTTCAAATACGCGCTCAACCGGCAGTGGAGCCTCGGCCTCGAGTACGGGCTGCGCCTGACGTTCACCGATTACATCGACGACGTGAGCACCGTGTACGCCGATCCCGCGCTGTTTACCGCAAACATGGACCCGGGCACTGCGGCGATCGCCACCTATTTCGCCAACCCGACCATCAACACCATCCCGCCCACGGTCGACGGCATTTCTCCTACCGACGTAAACCAGCAGCGCGGCGATTCGACACACAACGACGCGTACATGTTCATGTCCCTGACGGTGAATTACAAGATCGGCAAGTTCCGCAAAACGCACTCCAAGTTCTGAGTACCGCAGTGTATGCGCCTGCTCGAGCCGAACACCCCTGAAGAATTTCAACGCTATTACCGCCTCCGCTGGGAAGTGCTGCGAAAGCCGTGGAACCAGCCCGAAGGCAGCGAGAAAGATAATTCCGAAGACGCAGCAATCCATGTCATGGTTGTCGACGAGTCGGGCGAATGCACCGGGGTTTGCCGCCTCCAGCTCAACTCCCCGGACGAAGGACAGGTGCGCTTCATGGGCGTACGCGACGATCAGCAGGGAAAAGGCGTGGGCAAAAAGCTGATGGCGTACGTCGAAGAAAAAGCGAAAGCGCTCGGCGTAAAAAAGATCGTGCTGCAGGCGCGGGAAAATGCGGTGCCGTTCTACTTATCGATCGGCTATACGGTGACGGAGAAAACGTTCAAGCTGTGGGATGTGATCCAGCACTTCAAAATGGAGAAAGCGCTTTGAAATGTGCGGATGTGCAAGTGTGCAGATGAATAATTGACATTACCTGCTTCCGAAAGTCTCATTTGCACATCTGCACATCCGCACATCCGCACATCTGCACATCTGCCACATTTGCACATCTGCATCAACGTGCGGCAGCCTTTTGCGCGACGGCGATCAGCTTACGGATCTTTTCCGATTCTTTTTCGTCGAGCCGGTAGCCGAATGCAATTTCTTTTTCTTTGTAATCGAACGCCAGCGAATCGCAATCGGTGGACCAGTAGTCGCCGCCGAAACGTTTGATCCAGGAGGCAGATTCGTCGGCGCGCGCGCGGAGGTTGCGGATCGCGCCGAGGTCATAGTCGTGCACCCATCCCCTGCCCTGCACGTCGCGCTTGTAGAGCAGCTTCCCGTCGCGGATCTTGATGATCTCCCGGCCGGCGAGCTGCCACATCAGCGCTTTCACCATGACGTAGCTGAAGTACAGCCAGAAGGCCATCCACACGATCAGCATGACTTTCGTTTTTTGCTCTTCGACATCGAAAAAACCGGCGATCATCATGACGCCGCCGATGAGCCAGAGGCCGAACAGGATGCCGATGTTGCGGGCGCGTTTTTTATCGGGTGCGGAGGAAATCACGATGCTGAGCTCGTTTTCCTTTTCCATGACAGATGCGCGGGGGCTGATTGATCTGATTTCGCTCATAGTGATTTAGTTGGCACAAACCATACTTAGACCCGCTTCACAATCAAGACGGTTTTTGATAATTGAAAAGAACTGATCATCATCGCTTTCGTAGCAACGAAAAACAGCATAAGCGACCAGGTCAGCGAGCTGTATTTGTCTCGATGCCCTGGAATCCAGGAACAGCGGCACTTCTGCAAGACTTCTCAAAACGCCCCAGGTATGTCCATTTGTTTTGTAATCAATTGCCAATTTTTGAATCATTGTCTCATACGTGGATTTGTCAAACACGATAAGCCCATGCTGTTCATGATTGCTTCCCGGGTTCGCATAAGATATTGATCGAACCGGCTCGACAATTGTTCAAATGCCAGCTCAACCGGATTGAAACCGTGAGCAAGCGGCTTTTTTAAAATACAAACAAAAATAACGTTCGAAGGATGCGATTCAGCAAGAATACGAAGGCAATCTTTCAGTGCGTCTATTCGTTCCTCTTTGGCAATACGTCTCCAGCTTCCTTTTCCGCTATACATGTGGTTGCCATGCAACTCAACAGCTCCCGGATCTGAAGGATTAAACCGGGCTGCTATCTTTTCCAGCGCACCGGATATATTCTGCGTTTGAGTTTCGTGCAAACAAATGCCCGCCAATACAAAATGAGATTGCCTGGGCTCATTTGCCGTTCCCGATTCGTCGACGTAAAGTATGTGCATAAAAAAAGACAGTCGAGTAGAGCAAGCCCTAACGGTCTGTAAAAAGACAGACCTCTCAACTGTCACTGCAAATATAAATATTCCTTGTTTGTTCCCAAAATCTCACGGGAACGATTTACAATCGTAATCATTGCGTATGATTGCGGTGTGACGGCCGGATGATGAGGCGCAGGCCGCGGTCGTAGTTGAAGTAGCTGATGAGCCAGTTGAAGAAAACGACCACGCGGTTGCGGAAGCCGACCAGCGCCATCAGGTGCACGAAGATCCAGAGCAGCCACGCGAAAAATCCCTGGCTCGTGATGAGCTTGCTTTCCACCACGGCGCGGTGCATGCCAACGGTTGCCATCGAGCCCTTGTCATTATATTCGAATGGCTTCCACTGCCCGCGTTCCATCCGCGACGCAAGGTTTTTCCCGAGCCGCGTGGCCTGCTGGATCGCCACCTGCGCGACCTGGGGATGGCCTTTCGGGTAATCTTTCGTTTCCATGTAAGCGACATCGCCGAGCGCGAAAATATTCTCCGAACCTTTCACACAGTTCAGCCGGTCGACGGTGATGCGCCCGCTGCGCTGTAGGGCGGCCTCCGGGATACCCGGGAGCGAAACGCCCGAAACGCCCGCGGCCCAGATGAGCGTCGCGGTGTTGAATGAATGTTCCTTATCTGTTTTCACGAGGCGGCCGTCGTAATCCGTCACGCGGATGTTCATCCACGATTTTACGTCGAGGCGTTCAAGATATTCTTCCGCTTTTTTCGAAGACTTTTCACTGAAAGAAGCAAGCACCCGCGGCCCGCCGTCGACGAGGTGGATCTGCATCTGGCGGAAGTTCAGCTCGGGATAATCGTTCGGCAGCACGTGCTTCTTCAGCTCGCCCAGCGCGCCTGCCAGCTCCACGCCTGTGGGGCCGGCGCCGGCAATCACGTAGGTCATCAGCGCCTCGCGTTCTTTCGGGTCGGAGACGAGCAGCGCCGTTTCGAAATTCTGGAGAATGGTGCTGCGCAGGTCGAGCGCTTCCCGCACGGATTTCATCGGGAGGCTGTTCCGGCGAAGGCTTTCCATGCCGAAATAGCTGGTGTCGGAGCCGGTGGCGACCACGAGGAAATCGTATTTCACTTCCCCGATCGAGGTGCGCAGGATATTTTCCGCCGGCACGATCTCGTGCGCTTCGGCCATGCGGAAATAAAAATGCTTGTAGCCTTTGAAAATTTTCCGGAGCGGGAATGCGATGGAATCCGCCTCGATGCCGGCGGTTGCGACCTGGTACAGCAACGGCTGAAAGGTGTGGTAATTGTTTTTATCGATCATCACCACCTGGAACCTGTCCCGCAGCCGTTTCGCCAGCTCGATGCCGGCAAACCCGCCTCCGACGATCACCACGCGCTCCAGGGAGATTTCGGGAATATCGATAAACATGAAGCAAAGTTAGGTATTAGGTGTTAGGACTTAGGTTTCAGGATCAATTTAGAAACTGACAAAAATCAGCGGCAAAAATCCGGAGGTGAAGCATCACTCCTGATTCCTAACACCTAAGTCCTAACACCTAAGTCCTAACACCTAAGTTCTAACACCTAAGTCCTAATACCTAACACCTATTCTCCCAAAAGCGATTGGATCGCCAGACGGTAGCCGTCCAGACCGAAGCCGCTGATGCTTCCTTTGCAATGCGGCGCGATGAAGGAGACGTGGCGAAAATCTTCGCGTGCGAAAATGTTTGAGATATGCACCTCGACCACAGGCGCTGAAATGGCCGCCACCGCATCGCCGATCGCCACGGAAGTATGCGTGTACCCGCCGGGATTAAAAACGATGCCCTCGTGGGAAAAGCCGCATTCGTGCAGCTTGTTGATCAGCTCGCCTTCCACGTTGCTCTGGAAATAATCGAAGCTCACCTGCGGAAACTCATTTTTCAGCGCCTGGAAAAATTCTTCGAACGAGGCGTGGCCGTATATCTCCGGCTCGCGTTTACCAAGCAGGTTTAAATTCGGGCCGTTGAGGATGAGGATGCGCATCTGGTCAAAGATAGAATGAGTTCGGAGAATGGAAGGAGGAGTTGGGAGATTTCAGCTCTTATAGATTGAAACCGTTGAGATTGAGGATGCGAATGCGCAAAGATGTGCCGATCCCGATAAATACCGAGAGCCGATTTGCCAAATCCGATAGCTATCGGATGCCGATGAAAATGGCATACAATGTTCACGGCGGATAATGACGGTGTTTAAATGCACGGACGGTTTGAGTAACCAGCCCCGGGCGCAGCGGTTGCCATGCAAAAGCGAAGCACGGGAGCCGAACAGAACTTCATTGCACAACAGGTTCGCTCCAACAGATTGTTTGTGATTTAGCCAATCCATCCGTGAAATCCGTGAAATCTGTAGCTAATTTTACAGCATGTCCTGGAAGACCGACATCGTTGGGTTCAAAAACTATCTTCGCCTGGAGCGCTCGCTGTCGGCGAATTCCATCGAGGCATATGTGCGGGATATCGAGAAGCTCGTCCAGTTCCTTTCCTACAGCAAAAGCGATCTCGCGGCCACGCAGCTGAAGACGAACGACCTCCGCAATTTCCTGAAATGGGTGAACGAGCTCGGCATGACGGCATCTTCACAGGCGCGGATCCTCTCGGGCCTGCGCGCATTCTACCGCTACCTGCTGATGGAAAACCTCATCAACACCGATCCCACGGAATTGCTCGACGCGCCGAAGATCGGCCGCAAGCTGCCCGACACGCTGAGCAATGATGAGATCGTATTGCTGCTGGAGACGATCGACCGCAGCACGCCGGAAGGGGAACGCAACCGCGCCATGCTGGAAACGCTGTACAGCTGCGGCCTGCGCGTTTCGGAGCTGGTGAACCTGAAGATCTCGGACATCGTGGGCGAAGAAGGTTACGCGCGCGTCACCGGGAAAGGCGACAAGGAACGCCTCGTGCCGATCGGGAGCCTTGCGCTGAAGCATATCAGGCACTACCGTGAAGTGCGCGCGCACATCGACGTCCAGAAAGGCGAAGAGGATATTTTATTTCTCAACCGCCGCGGCAAGCGCCTCACGCGCGTGATGGTGTTCACGATCATCAAACAGCTGGCGCAGAAAGCAGGAATCCGCAAGCGCATCAGCCCGCACACGTTCCGTCACTCGTTCGCCACGCACCTCGTGGAAGGCGGCGCGGACCTGCGCGCGGTGCAGGAAATGCTGGGGCACGAATCGATCACGACGACGGAAATTTACACGCACATCGACCGGACGTTCCTGAAAGAGCAGGTTTTGAAATTTCACCCGAGGAAATAAGCTCCACATTTTTTCATTGTACGTTGCCCGGCGCCTGCACCACTTTCCCTTTCTCATCCGTCACCACAACAGTAATGAAATTTTTATCCGCGGAAACATCCCAGCGGTTCATCCAGAACAGCAGGCGGCCATCGGAAAGACAGCTTACATAGGCAAATAATGTTTTGCAGTTTTCTGTCGTCGCGGTCCAGGCCAGGCTTCCGTCGACTTTCACAACACCGGACGAAAACGTCTTGTGGTCGTCGTCTGCGCCCGAAAACAGTATTCCGCCGGCGACGGGCAATGCAGCGTTAAGCGTAAAATCGTCGGTGATGTAAAGCAACGTATCACCGAGCGCTTTACCGGCCGCCGAAAAACGTTGCATACGGGTCATCGCTTTCCCGTCCTTCGCATCGAGCGTAAAAACAGCGACCGTGCTGTCGGGGAAAACTGCCAGCGGGTATTCGAAATCACGCGCCTCGTTCACTTTCGTTTTCCATTTCCGCTGCCCGCTATTCCCGTCAAAAGCAGCGACGAAATAATTATTCTCGCCACTGCGCGGCGCCGCTGTAATGTATACGGTGCCGTCGGGGCCGACCGTCATTCCTTCAAAATAATGACTGGCCAGCTCTTTTTCCCATTCGGTTTTCCCGTCGCTCCCGATGCGGGCAAAATAAGCGTTCCGGAAAGAAGGCTCGGTGAGTGACACTTTATTGGATTCATCCCCGGCGCTCCATACCGAAGAACTGCTGCTTTTCACGGGCGCGCCTTCGTGTACGCCGGCCACAATAAAATCGCCGTCGGCGAGGTGTGCAAGTTTTTCGATGGAGAAACCTTCATCCGTGTGAAATGCCCATCGCGCCAGCTCTTTCCCGGATTCGTCGAGATGCAACAGCTCATATCCGTGACACTTGTAGCCGTTGACGTAATTGTTTTTCACGGCGAAAAAAGTATTCTCATTTCCGGGCACCATCGCTGCGAACGAGCTGGCCATTCCGTCAGCAGGGAATGTTTTGATCCAGGTCACGCTGCCGCTTTCGTCTACGCGGACCAGGGCGGCCTGCTCCGTTTTTATTTCGCTGCCCGCTGATGCGAGCTGCTCGAGCACGTTTCGATTATCACGCGGATGATTTTCATCGCGGCTGCCGAGCAGGATAAAACCGCTGTCATGGCAGGCGATGACCGCGTTCCCGGCAAACGAATAGTCGCTGAATTTCACATTCACCCGGTACGTCGCAGGTTTGACCGGCGCAGCAACAGCGGCTGTCGTATCGGTATCTTCTTCCGCGGGCCCGGGCGTGCTGTTGCAGGAAAACACCGTAAAGGCCAAAAACAGCGCCGCAGTTATACGTGAAATGTTTCTCATGGGGTTTGATGTGCTTATTTTTCCAGGGACTCTTTCGCCGAAATTTCTTCCAGTTGCTCCGCTTCGGCCCCGAGGTATTTTCTCACGATCCAGTGGGTGAGATAGATCAGCGGCGTAAGGCCGACAGCGATGAGCAGTTTAAAAACATAGTTCGTCGCGCCGGTCGACCAGAATTGCTCCATCGTGAACTTGCCGGGAATGACGAACGCGATGAACAATACGATGAACGTGTCGATGAGCTGGGAAACCACGGTCGAGCCGGTAGAACGCAGCCAGATGAAACGGTGGCCGGTGCGTTTTTTCAGCACCCAGAAAATAAACGAGTCGACGAGCTGGCTGACGATGAAGGCGGTGATGCTGCCGGTGATGATCCACAGCGATTGCCCGAAAACGGCGTTGAACTGCTCATCGTTCGCCACACCGGGAATCGTTCCCGCGGGATCGCCGGTGAATGCGCCGGGCTGCATGGCGATGTAGACGATGAGAAAACAATACGCGATCATGAACGCGGTGATGATGCTGATCTTACGCACCACGGCGCGCCCGTAAAATTCGTTGACGACGTCAGTCGCGAGAAACACGACCGGCCAGGGCAAAATGCCGACGATGGAAACATACGTGCCGAGATCGAGCGGCCCGATCGCCAAATGCACCTGGAACAGCTTCGAGCTGATGAGCTCTGCGGTGATGGCGCTGGTGATGAAGATGGCGGAAAGGATGAGCAGCAGGCGCGTGCGTTTGGACTGGAGGATCATGGCCCGGCTAATTTAGGAATAGAACATCTCAGAAATCCAAAAATTAAAAATCCAAATTCCAAATATGTACTTCAGCAGGTGAAAAACGGCTAATTCTATTGAGGTTTGGGGTTTGGAATTTTTGTTTTGAAATTTCATTTTTGAGATGCTCCTGGTCAGAGCGTCCCGAGAAATTCGTCGACGGCGTTCATGATCTTTTCGAGCTGTTCTTCCGTGATGCAATACGGCGGCAGCACGTAGAGAATATTCCCGAGCGGGCGGAGAATGATGCCGCGGGGAAGGAAAAATTCCTGCACGCGTTCGGCCAGCGGGTTGAGGTACTCCGTGGCTTCGGGGGTTTTGATCTCAAGCGCGAAAATTGCGCCGAGGCAGCGCGCGTCTTTTACTGCGGGATGTTTTTCAAAACGTTCGCATTGCCTGCGGAAAAAAACGTTGATCTCTTCCACCCTTTCCGGCACGCATTCTCTCCCGAACAGCTCGAGGCTGGCCAGGGCTGCGGCACAGGCGGTGGGATTGGCGGTATAGGAATGCCCGTGAAAAAATGTTTTTGTTTTGTCGGCAGTGAGGTACGCTTCGTACACTTCTTCGGTGCAAAGCGTCGCGCCGAGGGGAAGGAATCCGCCGGTGAGGCCTTTGGAAAGGCACATGATATCGGGCTTTTCCGCGCAATGACCGGTGGCGAACATTTTTCCCGTGCGGCCGAAGCCGGTCATCACTTCGTCGGCGATGGTGAGCACATTCCGCTCGCGGCAGATGCGCAGCATTTCATCGAGGAAAACCGCATCGTACATCACCATTCCGCCCGCGCCCTGCACCAGCGGCTCGAAAATGAAAGCGGCCACGTCGTCGCCCATCGCTTTTTTGAATGCGGCGAGCGATTCGTTTTGTTTCCCGGTCACCGGCACCGGCACGTGCACCACGTCGAACAGCAGGGGTTCGAACGCGCGGCTGAACACGTTCCTCGCGCCCACCGACATGCTGCCGAACGTATCGCCGTGGTACGCATTTTCGAGCGCGATGATCTTCGTGCGCGGCTTCCCGGAATTGTGCCAGTACTGGAACGCCATTTTCAACCCCACTTCCACCGCCGTCGAGCCGTCGTCGGAATAGAACACGCGGCCCATATGCAGCTGCAGCTCCAGCAGTTTTTCCGCCAGCTCCACGCCGGGCCGGTGCGTGAACCCGGAAAAGATCGCATGCTCGAGCGTTCTCAGCTGCTCCGAAATTTTTTCAGCGATGTAAGGATGCGCGTGCCCGTGGAGGTTCACCCACCAGGAAGCGATGGCGTCGATGTAGGAATTCCCGGCTTCGTCGAAGAGCAGCGCGCCCTCGCCACGGACGAGCGCAATGGGCGGATCCATGCCCAGCTGCGGGGTGAAAGGGTGCCAGACGGCATAAAGGTCTCGTTCGGAGAGATTCAAAATTGAAGATTGAAAATTGAAGATTGAAAACTGAAAACTGAACCGGATCCAAATTTTGGGAAAAAGACGGGAATATGGACGAAGCCCGGCAAATAAACTGCGCGGGGATTATTTCCGTCAGGCGTTTTCCGGGCCTTTCGGTTCCGGGAAGTGGGGCTGATCGTGTATTTCCTCCCCGGTTGTTTTCGTGACGATCCGTTTTACCGTTTCGTCCAGCTCGACACTGACATGCTCAATAAGCGCGATCACATCTTTGTTGACCGGGTCCGCGGGGTCTTTGTGGTTGAACAGGCGCACGAGCCCGAGGATGCGGGCAACAGGGCCCCTGATGTCGTGCGATTGAATATCGGCGATGTCGGATAAAACGTTCTTGTGCGCTTTGGATCTCCTGGCCGATCTTGCGATCACCACGCCTGCAACGCCCAGCAGCAGGACGATGCCGGAGATGTAGATCACGCGTTCGCTGCGCCGGTTGGCCGCCTCGAGCTTCACGATCTCCAGCTGCTTATCACGGATGATGATCTCTTTGTCTTTCAGATCGAGCTCGCGCTGGGACTCGAGGTCGTTCAGCCGGATGGTGGCCTGCTGTGAAAAAACCGAATCCCGGACCGCAATATGTTCCTTAAATGCCTCGCACGCTTTTTGATGATCCCCGGCCAGAGAATAAGCATCGGAAAGAAATTTTGTGAATTCGATGAGCGGCCCGTTGAACTTCAGCGCCCTGCAACCGGCAACGGCCTTTTCCAGGTAGAAGATCGCCTGCTGAAGGTTGGCCGCTTTCCCCGGGCGCACCAGGCTGTCCGGCGCGGTTGTTCCCGACGTGTCGGTGGCGATGAAAAAATAAGTCTCCCCGATGTTCCCGAGGTTCACCGCAATGTCCCTTTCCATTCCAAATTCTTCGCTGGTCCTCAGCGCCATCATCTGGTAGTAAAGCGCTTTTGAAAAATTTTTCATGTGGCTGTGCACGATGCCCACATTCGTCATGTTGATCTGTGCAGAATGCAACTTGCCGTTTGCAAGGTTCGTTTCCAGCGCCTGCAGGTGAAGGTCGAGGGCCCTTGCGTAATCGCCGTTGGCATCATGAACAATGGCAATATTCCCCAGCACCCTTGCTACGTCGTTTTTGCTCCCCGCCTGCCTGTAGGTGACCAGCGCGCCGGAATAATACGTCATCGCCTCGTCGTATTTTTTTTGTTCCTGGTAGATCGTGCCGATGTTTTCCTGCATCAGCGCAATGTTCTGCTCACTCTTCAGCGCTTCGTAGATCTCCAGGGCGCGGAACGCATATTCAAGCGCGTGCGGGTAATCGCTCTGCGCAAGGTAATTGAGGCTGATGTTGGCCAGTACCCCGGCAACGCTGCTTTCCAGGCCCAGCTCTTCATACAGCTTCAGCGCCTGCAGGTAATGATGGCGCGCTTTTGAATGGTGCGATTGCACCGAATAATTTTTCGCGATATCGAAATTGGCGATCGCCATTCCTTTTTTCCAGCCCAATGATTCGGCCAGCTGTTTTGCCTGCTCCCCGTATGTTACGCCTTTGACCGGGTCGACCGGGGAATAGGCATAGGAAACCTGGTCGAGCAATTTCACTTTGTTGGTATCCGGCCGGCTCCTGGCCAGTTCCGTCAGCAGTGAATCGATGTGACGTTCGTTCGGAGTGCGTTGTCCCTGCACGGCAAAAGGAACCAGCATGAGCAGGAAAGCCGCCAACTTGCTTCTCATAGGCATTGAAATAATCATGGAACAAGCGGCACCACCTGTAATGCGGTCCGGATCATCCCGGGAGAATCAGAACCATTGCTCTGTAACTGAAAGATATAAAAAACATCAGGTAAATTCACGAAAAAAACTTTACAACAAACAAAATTGCATTGAAAACCAGTCATATCATCTTTCAGATTTTTCTGGAATTATTAAACCAATTTCGCTGCCCGCTCCCTCACCGGGGCAATGAAATTTCAGAAACTGGTTCGTAAATAAAGTAAACCGTCCGCCGGGATCCGCTATAGATTATCCCTGAACTGCTCCGCGTATTTGCTGACGACCTCTTTGTTGATCACGCTTTCCTTCTGGATGCGGCCGAGGCATTTCAGGCCGCTGTAAGAAAGGATGATGTCCTCGGAAAGCTTGTGCGGCGGGCCGTTAAAGACAAGACCCATGACGGGAATCCCGCGGAAACGCAACGCGTCGATGGAAAGGATGGAATGGTTGATGCTGCCGAGGTAATTCTGGATCACGAGCACTACTTCTGCTTTCAATTGCTCGATCATGTCGATGATGAACTCGGTGTTGTTGAGCGGTACCATGATGCCGCCGGCGCCTTCGATGACGAGCGTATTGGTTGTTTCCGGCGCAACGATCTTCTCCAGCGTGATCTGCATGCCTTCCAGCTCCGCAGCGGCGTGCGGCGACATGTATTGCTTCAGCACGAAACTTTCCGGGTGGATTTTTGTCGTCGTATTCGCAACGTATTTCCTGATCTTGTCGGCGTCGGTGGAAAAATAGCTGCCGGTCTGCACAGGTTTCCAGTAATCTGCGGAGAGCGCCTCGGAGAGAATTGCCGAAACAACGGTTTTTCCAACGTCAGTGCCGATGCCGGTGACAAAAATTCGTTTCATAAGCGTATGTAAGGGTCGGTCAGGTTCACCAAATGTCGGTATAAGATTCGTTGAAGTCAATATCAGGATCCGCCGGCGACGATCTTCACCAGCTCGTCAATTTCCGCTTTCGTGTTGAATGCATGCAGGATCACGCGCAGCCGCTCCTGCCCTTCCGGCACCGTGGGCGAAAGAATGGCCCTGGCGTCCAGCCGTTTCTCCCGGCAGGCCGCGGCAACTGCCTTTACCTGCGCATTTCCCGGGATGAGCACCGCCTGTATCGCGGAAAACGGCCGGGGACCACGGGACAATGCTCCCGGCATTCGGGCATGGAAATATTCGACCAGCTCCGCCAGCTTCGCGCGCAGCCCGTTCTGCCCGCTGAAATAGCGCACCGACGCACGGATCGCAGCCATGTCGTGCAGCGGGGGCGCCGTGGTGTAAATGAACGGGCGGGCGAAATTGACGAGGTATTCGCGCAGCAGCGCGCTTCCCGCCACCACCGCGCCCTGGCACCCGGCAGCTTTGCCGAACGTGAGCAGGCGCGCAAAGATCTTTTGCTCCAGCTGTGCCGCCACCGCAAGGCCTTCGCCCTTCTCCCCGTAAAGCCCGTTGCTGTGCGCTTCGTCGAGGATCAATGCCGCGTTATGTTTTTCACAGAGCGATACGACCTGCGCAAGCGGGCAAGCGTCGCCGTCCATGGAATAGATCGCTTCGGCCGCCACGTAGATCGTTCCCCCGGCCTTTGCCAGCAGCTCTTCAAGATGTGCGGTGTCGTTGTGCCGGAAGCTCCAGGTTTTTGCGGGCGACAGGCGCATGCCGTCGCGCACGGATGCATGGATGAGCTCGTCGTAGATCACCGTGTCGCCTTTTTTCGGGAGACAGCTGAACAGCGCGATGTTGGCCATGTAGCCGGAATTGAACAGCAGCGCGGCTTCTGACTTGTAAAAACCGGCCAGCTCGTTCTCCAGCTCATGCGCATACGTCGAATCGCCCGCAAGCAAACGCGAGCCGCCCGATCCCACAAGCTGTGCCGTTTTCGCCGAACGCAGCCGTGCCCATTCCTCTTCCACGGCGCGAAGGAATTCTTCCGAGCGCGCAAGGCCGAGGTAATCGTTCGAACAGAAATCGACAAACGAAGGATCGGCAGGAACGAGGGAGCGGAGCGCATTTTCACCCCGGCGTTTTTCCAAAGCTTCAGCCATGCGTTGCTCAACTGTCATAAATGTGCCGATGTGCCGAAATGCCGATGTGCCGATTGAGATCTATCGGGGCATCCGGATGTGAAAAGATTTTTTTTGGGAGCGGGAAGCATTGCGCGCATCGGCATTTCGGCACATCGGCACATCAGCACATCATCTCAGGTCATCCGCCATGGAAGGATCGATGCGGAGACCGATCATGCCGCTGTAGGTGAAAATGTTGTGGACGATGACACCGCCCGGGTCGACGCCGCTGTTCTTGAAATATTTGTATTCGGCGAAAGGCTGGAGGAAAAGGAAGACGCCGGGATAAAGCTGCACGTCGGCCACGGGGCTGAGGGCGAAGAACATGCTGTTGGCGAGCGCGTCGCTGCCGAAGAGGTTGATGCGGTCGACGTTGTTGAAGCTGAAGAAACCCACGCGGGCGTTGGCGCTCAGCGAGAATTTCGCGCGGGCTTCGGGCCAGAATGGAACTTCGAACTGCAGGTAGATCTTATCGAAGCGGAAACTTTCGTCGTAGATGATCACTTTGCTGGTGGTGACGGTTTGTTTCAGCTCCAGCTTGGTGAGGAAGAATTTCTCGAAGTTCATGCCCAGCCCGAAACGGAAATTTCCCGCCGGGCAGATCACGTTGAGGTCGTAATAAGAAGTGGCATTGTTCGCCCGCGCTTTGAACGTGCCCGACTCGATCGTTCCGCCCTGGTTGTTGTAGATCGAAGAGTTGGTGAGCGCGGAGTACCAGTACGCCTGCCCGAACCCGTAGCCCACCGACAGGAAATATTTTTCGTTATTCTGCCGGGGCTGCGTGTACCAATTCATGCGGAACTGGGCATAGCAGTTTCCGCTGGTGATGCAGGCGAGCAAAACAAAAATGCGGAAAGCTGCTTTCAAATTTTTCGTTCTTAGTTGTTGGAAGCTTCGACAGCTTCCTTGCCGGCGGTCGTTTTCGGCCGCCCGTATTTGAACGCCTCGCTGGGTTTGAGCCCGAGCGCCGCGAATAATTCCATGTCTGCGTTGAAATCCGGGTTGGGCGTGGTCAGCAGCTTGTCGCCCGCAAAGATCGAGTTGGCGCCGGCCAGGAAGCACAGGGCCTGTCCTTCCGCGCTCATCGAGAGCCTGCCCGCCGACAGCCGCACGTGCGACCGTGGCATGACGATACGCGTGGTGGCCACCATGCGCACCATTTCCCACACAGGAACAGGAGGGCGGTCCTGCAGGGGCGTTCCTTCCACCGGCACCAGCGCGTTGATGGGCACGGATTCGGGATGCGGGCTGAGGCCGCTCAGCGTTTTAAGCATGCCAAGCCGGTCCTCCGCCGATTCGCCCATGCCGATGATGCCGCCGGAGCAGATGGTCATGCCGGCCTTGCGCACGTTCTTCAGCGTGTCGAGGCGATCCTCGTAAGTGCGGGTGGAGATGATGTCGCCGTAGAATTCCGGTGACGTATCGAGGTTGTGGTTGTAGGCGTAAACGCCGGCGTCGGCCAGCTTCTTCGCCTGCTCTTCGGTGAGCATGCCGAGCGTGCAGCACACTTCCATGTCCATCGCGTTGATGGCTTTCACCATGTCGAGCACGCGGTCGAAATCGCGGTTGTCGCGCACCTGGCGCCACGCAGCACCGAGGCACATGCGCGACGATCCGGCGGTTTTGGCGCGTTCGGTTACGGCAACCACTTCGTCGACGGGCATCAGCTTGTGCACTTTGACGTTGGTGTTGTACCGCGCAGCCTGCGGGCAATAGCCACAATCTTCCGAGCAGCCGCCGGTTTTAACGGAAATGAGGGAGCTTACCTGCACTTCGCTGGGGTTGTGGAATTCCCGGTGAACGGATGCCGCACAGAAAACCAACTCCAGGAGCGGGGTATTGTAAAGATTCAACAGCTCTTCGCTTGACCAGTTGTGTCGTACTTTATTCATAATATTTTGCCTCGTTACCAAAGATAGGAAAATAGTTGGGGCCGGAGCCAGGAGTTCGGGGTCAACCTTTTACGTGATAAAGTTTTAAGGAGTTATTGACAATTCTTCAAAGGAAAAGGATGGATTCAGAAAGGATAGAAGGGAAAAGGATAGAAGGGAAAAAAGGAAAGCGCTCAATACCAAACGCCCATCCGATAGCTATCGGATGTTCGACTCACAAGTGAAGTTCCTTGAACATTGTTCATTGTTCGTTTGGCATTGAGCGTTTTCTCCGCAGCAGCAAAGACATTGAGCGCTTCGTTCCTTTCTATCCTCTATTTCTGCCCGGTTTACCATCCCCATGTGTATGCATACAATTCCACCCCGGGCAGGGACGCATGTACATCTTTTCCGAAAGAATTCCATGCGGCAGCAAGGTTCAGCGCGGAGGTGCGTTTATAATACGCTTCATACTTCCGTTTCTCTTTTTTATTCCTGAATGCGCATTCTTTTTTGTTGAGGTAAATGCGCTCCCCGACCTGGAAAATGACGCGCTTCAGCTTCGGGCATTTTGCGAAGTGTTCCATGTTTTTCATCCACGCCGCGATGCTGTCGGTGAATGCCGTTTTTGCCGAGTCGCTTTCATCGGGATCCATCGTGAACTGGATATGCACATCTTCCAGGTTTTCCAGCGTTGAAAAGTCATGACCACCGGCGTTCCGCAACTCTTCAGCATGAATTGTAATCGCTTTCCAGGCGGAAGGCTGATCGAAAATTTCCGAAAATGAAGAGTTGAAAAAAGGAAAGCGCATGTCATCGTCCTCATTCACGGCTTTGAACGCGGTCTGCTGCGCGGGAAGAAAGGCCGGAACGAAAATGAGAATTGCGGATATGAAATTTTTCATAAAGGAAGATTTCGTACATGAACATAACGCTTTCCGTCCCGCACTGGTATCATACGCACATGGAATACAACTAAAATAGTAGGCACACAAACAACGACAAACGACAAACAACGACCCATTGCGTGGAATTAGCAATCTTTGCGGCATGAGAATCGACATCATCACGGTGCTCCCGGAATTGCTCCGCAGCCCGTTCGAACATTCCATCCTGAAACGTGCGCAGCAAAAGGGTTTGGCGGAAGTGCACCTTGTCAATCTCCGCGATTATGCCACGGACAAGCACAAGTCGGTCGACGATTATGCGTTCGGCGGAGGCGCGGGCATGGTGATGAAAGTGGAACCCATCGCAGCCTGCATCGAAGATTTAAAAAGCCGGCGAGACTACGACGAGATCATTTACATGTCGCCCGACGGGGAGCTGCTGGACCAGCCGATGGCCAACCGCATGTCGGTGCTGAAGAACCTGGTCATCCTCTGCGGACATTATAAAGGTGTTGACGAGCGCGTGCGGGAACATTTCATCACGAAAGAAATTTCCATCGGCAATTACGTGCTCTCCGGCGGGGAGCTTGCAGCCGCAGTGGTCGCCGACGCGCTGATCCGCCTTATTCCCGGGGTGCTCAACGATGAAACATCCGCGCTGAGCGATTCGTTCCAGGACAACCTGCTCGCGCCGCCGGTGTACACCCGTCCCGCTGAATTCCGCGGATGGAAAGTGCCGGAAGTGCTGCTTTCCGGTCACGAAGAGAACATCCGGCTGTGGCGGCATGACCGCTCGCTGGAACGCACGAAGGAACGAAGGCCCGATCTGCTGAAATGAAAATGTGCAGGTGTGCAAATGTGCAAATGTGCAGGTGTGCAGATATGCAGATGGCAAAATCAATTAACCTATCAGCAAATCAGCACATTTACAACGACTCCCAATCTCCATTTGCACATTTGCACACCTGCACATCTGCATATTTTAATTCGCGGTATAGTGTGTCCTGTTCATCCTGAAAGGCTTGTTCCTGCGCGATGCGAACGGGCGGCTGCTTGATTTTATAACGAGGCCCAGCCCAACTACGCCGATAACCAGGTGCGGAAGAAATACAACCGCATTGAAATCGAACAGCCAGGGCGAGATGGCCAGTAACAACCCGGACATCGTATCGAGCAGCAGGTGCGCCGGCATGGGGATCATGCGGATAAGGCCGGCTTCGTAATTGGTGAGCAGGGAATAAACCAATGTAATTATCCCGAATATAACGGGCACCCACGTTTCGGCGCCGCCACGGGAGTAGCCAAACAGCCAGGGTGAAGCGATGAGCAGCACGCCGACAATATAATCGAGCGCGCCGTGGACTTTGGTATTTATCATTTTCATAACCATGTGTTTTAAAAACGACGGTTGAATTCAATTTTCCGCTGCTGATTTCTACAATGATTTCAGGTACTCGACCAGGTCCAGCTTTTCTTTCTCCGCGAGCTGCAGCTTGAAGTGGTTGTTGTAATGGTTGACAACGGCCATCAGGTCGGCGAAGCGGCCGTCGTGGTAGAACCCGCCTTTCATGTGCGTCCACAAACCGCCGAGGCCTTGTGTCACGTAAGTTCCCTCGGGCGACCGGCTCGACTGGAAATCATCGATGCCGATCTCTTCGGGCGTGTGCGTATTCCATCCCGGCTCGGTGAACAAGGGAGGCACGTGGCAGGTTGCGCATTTGGCTTTGCCGTTGAAGATGACCATGCCGCGTTCGGCCGCCTCTTTGTTGTAAAGACTGTCGGGCGCTTTGGGGGTGGGAATGGCGAGCTGGTAAAACTGCAACGCGGCAAGCTTGTCGGAAATCATGTCCGGGCTGCCCTGCTTATCACCGAAACCGGCTTTTGCGGCTACCGGGTATTGCTTTGCATTCATCAGG
The DNA here is from genome assembly GCA_966211705.1 of uncultured Chryseobacterium sp. GTDB lineage: Bacteria > Bacteroidota > Bacteroidia > Palsa-965 > Palsa-965. The sequence continues at coordinate 139,982 of CBIHOC010000004.1, read as the reverse complement.
CGGGGATCATAAAAATTCCCCTGGCCGGCCATTTCAAGGTTCGCCACGTAAGCGTTCCAGTACGTCACATTCCCCCAGCCGCCGGTCCACGTGTGCAGGTTGTGGCCTGCGTGTCCGAACGCTTCGGGGATCAATGTCGCGCCCGACTTCCCGTCAGGCCGGAACGCTTTCCCGTCGAGGTTGAGCTCGGCATCGAACTTACCGGGCCCCCAACTGGCCAGCACCTTTTTCACCGTGGCGTTGTCCACGCCCAGCAACTGCTCGAACGCGCTGAGATCCGGCGCCATTGCAATGATCGCGCCCACGTTCAGGTCACGGTTGGGCCAGCCGTCGAGCCGGCTCCCGATCCCTGTCGGGCTGTCGACCGTGGAATGGCAGGAAGCGCAGGTGATCCCGATCTTCTCGAGGTTCCCGTTGCCGTCGAACGTGCCGACAACGCCGACCACGGCATTCACTTTAATGAGCTGGAGCGTCACCCAGGGATCGTCGAGAAAATTGCCTTCCTGGATCTGCTTCTTCAATGCTTCCGGGAGAATGTCGAGGTCGACTTTCAATCCCGCGGCGAGCGCGTCTTTGGGAGTAAGTCCCGCGCCGTTGCCCCCGTGCTTGCTGTCGGCGATGGCTTTGTGCAGCTGCAGCTTATCCGTCCAGAATACCTCGTCGCCGAACGTTTCATAGCGGAAGACTTGTTTTCCTTTTTCAAACAGGTCGTCGGCATTCTTGCGGATGGCGCGGTCAAACGCGTTCGGGTTACCGGGTTTATCTTCTTTGTCCTTTACCGTGTCCTTGCGCGCGCACTGGCTGACCAGGACGACGGCTGAAACGATAATAATAAGTGCGTATAATTTCCTCATGGTCCCATTTTTACAAGGGAGCGCCACAAAACGCGTGCTATCCGCTGAAAGAGGCAACCGGTCTGCAAATAGCTGAAAACGGTCGAAGAAAATTGGGGAAAATTTGTCCCGGAAATTCCGCTGCTCCCGGGGAAAGCGTTCAACGGTGGGCAGAAGGCGCGGCGGCCTGTGCCGTCCGGGAACGTTCTTCGATAATATCCGTAATTTTGAGCCTGTAAGCAGGGTTCATGGCCGCGGAGATGCAAATTCATTGCCGATTAAGACCTTCAACTTAATCCGGTATTTTTCCTTGCAAATTCCCACAAACCACGTATATTTGCCCTCCTTTTCAGAATAGTCTAAACAAACAGAGTCATGAACCTCTTACAATACGCTGAATCACAGCTCATTTCAAAGTCCAGCCATCCCCAGTTCAAGGGCGGGGACACCGTAACCGTTCACTACAAGATCAAGGAAGGCGACAAAGAGCGTGTCCAGATGTTCACGGGCGTTGTGCTCCAGCGTCGCGGCCATGGCCCGGTGGAATCGTTCACCGTCCGCAAGATGTCTAACGGCGTCGGCGTCGAGCGTATTTTCCCGGTCAATTCTCCTTACATCGAGAAGATCGAGATCAAGAAAAAAGGCGTTGTCCGTCGTGCCCGCATTTTCTACCTCCGCGAGCTCACCGGCAAAAAAGCCCGTATCCAGGAAAAGATCCAGCAGACCGAAACGGCCCCTGTTGCTCCTGCAGAAGCATAGATTTTCAAACACCAATACCACGCGCAAAAGCCCGTTTCGTTTTCGAGACGGGCTTTTACTTTGTCATGCTTCGACCCCGAGGCCTCGGGGCTCAGCATGACAAAGTATAATGGTGTTGCTGATCGTAATTATCTTTGTTTCACAAAATCCTCCTCATGCAATCCAAAGCCAAAACACCCAGGGAATACCTCGAAGAGCTTCCCGCCGACCGCAAAGCTGCGATGACCGAATTGCGTAATGTCATCCACAAAAACATTCCGAAAGGATTTTCCGAAGAGATAGGATACGGAATGCTGGGCTGGGCCGTGCCGCACAAGCTTTATCCCGCCGGCTATCACTGCGACCCGAAGCTGCCGCTGCCGTTCCTTGGCATCGCGTCGCAGAAGAATTTCATCGCGGTCTATCACATGGGGCTGTATGCCGATAAAAAGCTGCTGGACTGGTTCCTGGAGGAATACCCGAAGCACTCGGACAGGAAGCTGGACATGGGGAAAAGCTGTCTCCGTTTCAAAAAGCCGGAACATATCCCCTTCAAGCTGATCGGCGAACTCGTAAAAAAAATGTCGCCGAAAGATTGGATCGCGATCTACGAAAAAAACATGGACACACGGAAGAAATAAGGTACCAGGGCTTAGGTACTAGGTTTTAGGGCTTAGGTATTAGGTTTTAGGGCTTAAGCGTTGGGTTTCGGGGCCTCTTTTCGTTTACAAAAGGTTCATAACTTCCTGATTCTCTATTAACAGCTTCGCGCTATTTTAGCTGCTGAAAGACGGGTGAAAACCTTGACGCGTTCCGGCCCCCGGGATTAGCTGAAACCATCCGTCCGGTTCCCAAAACCAGCAGCCGGATGAAAACCATCGCTGCGATCCTCGGTTTATTCTTCTGCCCGCTTCTCCCTGCCCAGGCGAACCTCACGGCCATCGGCACGCCGTACACGCAAGACTTCAACAGCCTGACAGGCGGTACGGACGGCACATCGTATGCATGGACGAACAACACCACGCTCACGGGCTGGTACATGGACGAGCAACTCACCAGCGCAGGCGTCTGCTGCGACGACGCTCCTCTCGTAGAAGCCAGCTACACGTCGATGAGCAATACGGGCAGCCTTTACATTTACCAGGCCAGCGGGGATTGCAACATCGGCGGTCGTCCGTCCGGAAGCAGCGGGACCATCTGGTATGGCGTGCGCCTGCGCAACACCACCGGAACGGCGATTACCTCGATGTATGTGCGCTATTACGGCGAGCAATGGACGATCGCGGAAAACGGCGCCAACGTCAACATCACGGAGTTCCACTACAAAACCGGGACAACCGTGACCAGCTTGCAGGGTGGAACATGGACAGCGGTAAGCGCGCTGAATTTCACGCAGGTCTACACCAGCTCGCAGAGCAGCGGCATGGGCGGCTCGGCGTGCGGAGGGACAAGTGCGCAATGCCTTGCGCTGAACGGCAACCTCGCTGCTAACCGTACGCTCGTGGAAGCCTGCTTCAACGTTACGGTTCCCGCCGGTGAAGAAATTATGCTGCGCTGGCAGGACGTCAATAACGGCGCGAATGACCATCATCTCCAGCTCGATGATGTTTCCGTATGGGGTTTCGACGTAAACTGCACGACCGTGCTGCCGGTGGAATGGCTGGAATTCACTGCCGCACAGGCAGGCTCCGCCGTCCGCCTCGACTGGTCGACGGCTTCCGAGCAGGATAACGATTATTTTCTCATCGAACGTTTGCGCGGCGACGGCGTATTTGAAATCGTAGGGCGCGTGGAGGGAAACGGCACGAGCGCGCAGCCGCACAGCTATTCCTGGACGGATAACGACCCGGGAACGGGAACCGTTTATTACCGCCTCCGCCAGGTGGATTTCAACGGACATTTTACGCACAGCCCGATACGAACCGTGACATTGGAAAAGACCAGCGGTCTAACGTTCAACGTGGAAGCGACGGAAAACGGGTTCTCCTACTTCATCTCCGGTGCGGGCAGTGAATGCGTGCTGCACGTGTTTACGGTAACAGGACAAACGGTTGCTTCCGCGCAGGCCGCGGAAAGCGGGGAAATTCTTTTGCCGGAAGCGAAGGGAATTTATTTCATCCGCTTAACCGGCACGAATGGAACCGTGACGAAGAGCCTGCTTCGTTAGTCTTCGACGAAGACGAGCAATGCTGTGTTCGGAAAATGAAATTCTTTTTCCAGCGAGGAGAAAAATCCCGGTCCGTATTTCAGGTAAAATGGAATAAAATTATCGTGGCGTTCCTGCAGCCCGCCGGAAGGGAATAATTTTTCGTGCAGCTTGCGCACCTGCGCCACCGACGCTTCCTGCTTTTGCTTGTGCGCGCGGAGCATTTTAGCTTCCAGGGCTTCCAGGCTGTTCAGCGCTTTCTGCAGTTCGGCTTCGGCATTTTTTTTCAGCGTAGGATCGGAAGCTGCGGCTTTTGCAGTGGCGGAGAGGAATACCTCGCGCAACTTTTCTTTTTCCGTATCGAGGCTGATCGCTTCGCCGGCGTTCGCGGCAACGATTTTTTTCACGAGCTCTTCCGTTTCGGTGAAAAGATCTTCGACTGAAATGCCGAACTTCTGCATGCGTTCGGCCGATGCGCGGTCGATGAGCAACACGGAGTGCCGTGGCTGCAGCACGGGGAACGTCACGCCGAAATGATCGAACATGCGTTTGTACTCCAGCCAGTACGCCAGCTCGCCGGGGCCGCCGGTGTAGGCGATGTTCGGGAGCAGCACCTGCTGGTAAAGCGGGCGCAGCACGACGTTGGGTGAAAATTTTTCCGGGTGCTTTTGCAATTCGTTTTCCAGCTCTTCCGCCGTGAATGTCGTCTCCGTATTCACCACGCGGAACTTGCTTCCCTCCTGCCCGATCCGTTCACGGAAATTTTCACCGAGGTAAAACACGTTGATCTCCCGTGGGTTCACCTGCGCTCCGTAACCGGCTTTTTCCAGCTCCGCGATCGTTGCATTTACTTCGCGAAAGGGAATTTGCGCAAAAAGATCGGCTTTGAAATACGGCACGAACAGCTTTTTCAGTTCCGCATCGTTGCCGTCGAGCACAAGAATTTTTCCGCCGGTGAGCTCATGCACCAGCTCGCGCGTGGCAGCGGCCAGCGTGCGGCCGGGACGGTAAACTTTTGCAAACAGCGCGTGCAGCTCAACAGCCGCGGGGCTTTCACCCATGAGCGTTTTCAGCTCGCCAGGGAAAGCCTGCAGGGAATTCGTCCGCAAATTCCCGACAGCGCCGTTGCCCGGCTTTTCCCACGTCAGCGTTTTGCCGAACAAATTCACCGAAGCGATCTCGTCGAAATCGTGATCCTCGGAAGCCATCCAGTAAACAGGAATGCATTTTTTCCCCGAAGCCTGCGCCACAAATTCCGCCAGGCGGATCGTGGAAAGAATTTTATACACGAAATACAGCGGGCCGGTGAACAGGCAAAGCTGGTGTCCCGTGCAAACCGTCAGCGTGCCGGGTTCGGAAAGATCACGAAAAAGATCTGCAGGAAGGTCGACGTCCGATTGTGCGTATTGGCGGAGAATCGCATCCGCGACGACAGCGCGTTTTTTTTCTTCGTAGTATAACGCGCCTGCTGCTTTCCGGTAACCATCCGCATCCGGGGCAAATGCCTGGAATGCGCTCAACTTCGGATCACCGGAAATATAATCGAGGAAAAGGCGGGTAAATTTCCCGGTTTTTTCAAAAGGAACATTCGTGGAGCGGAAAGGCATATGCTGCAAAGGTAAAGATTCAAAAGGTGAGGATGATAAGCGGCGGATGCAACACCTGCCCCCGCTTCAACTCCTTTTAAAAGCTCGTAGAAAAACTGTAATGTGATGCTTATTTCCTTTCCGGCAAAGGGTTTCGCCGGGACCGGCCGTTACTGGAAAAAGAAAAGTGCGTGTAATTATGGTTTGCCCTTACCTGTTGAGCTACCTACTTTTGATACACAACCGGCGAGTGGCATCCCGGTGAGCGGCAAACACATTATTGCAATTCTTCATTCACGAAAAGAATTCCACCGGGAACGGTGCCGGGCATGGCTTTCGGCGCAAGCCCGGCAAAAACACATTTCGTAATCCTGCTCCAATGAAAAAAAGACTGATCACCTCCACCCTGTTCCTTCTTTTTGCAGCACTGCTTCCCGCACAGCAAACCTTCTATTCTGTACTGAGCGGGTTTGCGGGAATGCCAACCTGCATCCGGGAAACACCCACAGGTAAATTTATCGTCAACTCCCACGGGAATGAATATTACCTGCTGAACAGTACAGGCGGTGTAACCTGGGCAAAGCAACTTATCGCTCCCGGTCTGAACTATGACGGGCAGTACAGCATTCCCACTATTGACGGCGGTTACGTTGTTTCAGGCCACGCCACGAGCTCGTCAACGATGACCTCGTTCGGTTTTATCGCAAAGATGGACCCGGCCGGGCAGGTGCAATGGATGAGCAAAACGGCTGCATCGAATGACCTTACCGGCTATACGTTTTCCGGCATCGAGCAGACTGCGGACAGCGGTTATATCGTGGCGGGAGGAAAAAGCGAGGTAGCGGTGACAGGCAACCGGAGAGGCGCCCTGCTGATGAAGGTCGACGCGGCAGGGAATACGACGTGGTCGAAAGCGGTGGTACCGGATACGACACAGTTTTCCTATTCGCAGTTCACCAGCGTAAAGATCGCGTCGAACGGCGATTACATCGCTGCGGGGATCACTGATTTTTCAGTGCTGCTGTGCAGGTTCGATCCGAACGGCAACCTGCTCTGGAATAAAACATTCCTTCCCGGCCTTCTCATGGGGCTGACCGTGTACCTCGACATCGCGGGCGACGGCGGCTGCATCATCGGCTGCAGCCTGGATGATGACAATAACAACCAGGACCAGGCCTGCCTGCTGAAAACCGATGCTGCGGGCAATTTCCAGTGGTGCAAAAAGTACGGAAACGACAACCAGATGGGCCTGAAAAGCGTGCGGGCGACCTACGACGGAGGATTTGCGTTCATCGGCATGGAAGAAACCGTACAACCCTGGGGCGCCGCGATCGCGAAAACGGATGCTTCGGGAACTCTTCAGTGGGTCACCAAATTCGACAGCGTCCGGATCTGGCAAACGCAGAAATGGTCAAAGTTTGAATTCGAGCACACTGCCGATCACGGGTATATTTTCGGGGGAATGGTTTTAAACTCCCCGCAAAATTCGCTTCGCATCGTCAAGACCGATCCGAACGGCGAGGTTCCGTGCGTGGGCCACCCGATCACATTAAGCGTGGCAAGTGTTTTTACGTCGGCAAACAATAATGCGTATTCCATTCCCGGTGAATCGCTGTCGGTCGTCACCTTTATCGAACAGGCAGGTGTGCTGAACCGTTCGCTGATCTGTTCCGGGACATTTGGCGAAAACCCGAAAGGCGTAGAAGAAACAGCCGGCGCGCAAAGCTTCCTGCTGTATCCCAACCCGGCCAGTGAGTTCCTCCAGGTCGAAACGGATTTTCCCGGCATGCTTGAAATTTATAACGCCACCGGGCAACTGGTGAAAACGGAACTCGTCGGTGCAGGGCCCCGGCAGCTGGATATCCGCATGCTGCCGGTTGGTTTGTATTTCGCTGTCATCGATACCGGCAAAATGCGCCTGTCGCAAAAATTCATCCGTGAATAGATAACAATTTTGTTTCCCCCCTCCAAAAAAACGCCCGCCCGGTAGCAACCAGGTCGGGCGTTCGGGGTTATGACTGTCTTTATTTGCTGCGGATCGTAAATTCCACCCGCCTGTTCTGCGCCCGGCCTTCTTCCGTATCGTTGGTGGCCACCGGCTTCGTCTCCCCGAAACCGTTCGTCGTCAACCGCGCGGCGGCGATGCCTTTGCTGACGAGGTAATCGTACACCGCTTTGGAACGGTCGCCGGAGAGCTGGAGGTTCGCTTCATCCGTTCCGACATTATCCGTGTGCCCGGCAAGATCAATTTCCATGGACGGATTTTCGGTGAGCAATTTCACGACGCGGTCGAGCTCTTCGTACGATTCTGTTTTTAACGTGGCTTTACCGAATTCGAAGAAAATATTGTTGAGCCGCACCACCTGCCCGATCTCGATCGGAACGAGATAAAGATCGCGGCGGATCTCCTTGTACCCTTTCAATCCCGTGAGGTCGAGGTTTTCGCTTACGGCGTAATAGCCGCTGGCCTGTGCGCGGAAGCCGTATGTTTTCCCGTAAGGCAGCACGATGCTGTAATCGCCCGAACCCGGCGAGGAACGCGCGGTTCCCACCTCCATGTTGTCGCCGAGCGTGTAATAGCTGATCGTGGCTTCCACCGGTTTTCCTGTTTCCTGGTCGAGCACTTTCCCGGAAATGAAGGCAACAGGATTCGGACGCACTTCTTCCCGGAGCGTGATCTTCACGATGTCGCCTTTGCCATAGCTGTTCGCCCAGGAAACCATGTACGCCACGTCGCCCGCCGCTGCCACGGAATAATAAGCGTCCCACGATTTCGTATTGATCTCCGGCCCGAGGTTCACCGGTTCCGACCAGTTCTGCCACGTGTCGTCGAGCCTGCGCGACATCCAGATGTCGTGGCTGCCGTAACCGCCGGGACGATTGCTCGCGAAATACAGCGTAACACCGTCCGAAGCAAGGAACGGCCCGATCTCGTCGTAAGGTGAGCTGACGACCGGGAGCAGCGCCGGCGCGGAAAAATTCCCATTCGCTTCCCGGAAGCTTACAAAGAGATCGTGATCGGTCTTTTTTTTCCCTTTCGGCACGAAGCTCATCAACAGGGTTTTGTTGTCCGAATGTATGCAGCTGCTGATGCTGTAATCGTTGGTGTTGATCGAAGATTCGTACCCTTTCACTTTGAGCCCGGTCGGCCCCGCCCACCCGTCTTTGGTGAGCTCGAAATACGAGAATCCCATTCCATCGTATTTCCCGCGCACATAATAACCTTTGATGTAACGTGTATTGCCGTCAGCGCTGAACCCTTCGATCGCGTTGTAGTTCTCGTCGTTGAACGGCGCTTTCAGGTGGCGCGCAGGCGTCCAGTTTCCGTTGCTGTCGAGCTTCGTCATCCAGATGTCCTGCGTTCCCGGCTGGGGATACAAGGTATTTTCGGGATGGTTGACGCGGAGAAAGAAAAGTTTTTTACCGTCGGGCGAGATCGTCGGCGACAACTCGTCGTATTCCGAATTGACCAGTGGACCAAGGTTTTCTTTTTTGTATTGCGCAGACGATACCACAGGAACGAGCAGCAGCAACCAAAAACGGAACAGCTTCATCGGGGTAAAGTTTTATTCGGTTTCTTTCTCGATGCGCGGTTTATCGGAACCGTCGGAGAGGCGTGAAACGTGCTTGCTGATGGGAATGGAAATGGTGCCGGTGGCGTAGATGCCGTCGTACGGACGGATACCTGCTTCCACCTGGAAGAGGAAACGGTGCGGGTAATCGGGCCTTGCTTCCTTGCGCGTCAGCACGGGATACCAGGAAACGCCCATGCGCGCGCCGACCGGGGCGGTGGAGAAGCTCGACTTATAATCCGTGCCTTTGTATTTCACACTGCTGATAGGAGCGATCAATGCATCCACGTAAAAACGCGTGTGCAGCGCGACTCCTTTTTTTCCGTACTTATCGGTGGAGATCATCAGGCATTTCAGCTTTTCGCGGAAGAGCCCGGCGTACAAGCCTGCCACGTTGTAATTCACCACATCGGGGGCCGTGCCGCCTTCATCGTCAGGCATTGTTAAGCATCCGCCATAGTCCATAAAACCTGCGCGCACCCCGGCAGTGATGTATTGCGTGCTGGGCACCATCACGAACGTTGTCGTCTCGACCTCGTTGCCCTGGCTGTTGGTTGATTTTTCCACTTTCAGCACCACTTTGTTCGTACGGTTCACCAGCCCGCGTTTGAAGTTGATGTAACCGCCCAGCTCGATCTGCCGGTGCGCGTTCAGGTTTTCCTTGTCGCGGAACGCTTTGCCGAACGTGAGGTAGCCGTAACGCAGAATATAATCGGCGCCGAAAAGATGCTTGTAATCTGCAAAACCCCATACGCCTGTGCTGAACGCCCAGCCGTCGATGTTCTTGAACCCGAAGTCCATCTGCGCCAGCTCGATGCCGAGCGCGAAGTTGCAGGCACGCTGCGGGTTATCCTCGAGTACTTTATACTGAACGGAGTTTTGTGCGGAAAGTCCGGCGAAAACGGCCAGCATGGCCGCCAGGAGAAATGTTTTTTTCATAGGAGTGGTTATTACGGGCCAAAACTAGGTCGGCGTGCACCATCGGCTCAATACGACATTCGCCGTATTTTTGCCTGAGAAGCTGTTAGGAAATTTTCTTTCTAATGCTTTCGCGCCTTTTTGCACCATGCTTCGTTATGTTTTTTGACCGTAGCTGCTCCGCTATGGCCTGCAAAACATGCCTCGCCTGGCACAAAAAGGCGCAAAATCAAAGCAAAACAAAATTCCCTAACAGCTTCTGACATGCGCCTGCCCCTGCTTTTTCTCCTGCTGCTTTTATCGGCCCGTTTTCCCGCGCAGGGTTATGGTTTCAGGCACTACTCCGTGAACGACGGGCTGGCCCAGAGCATGGTCACTTCGGCCTGCGAGGACAGCGAAGGTTTTCTCTGGTTCGGAACGCAGGAAGGGCTTTGCCGCTACGACGGCTACACGTTCCGGACATTCCGCCACGAAGCCGGCAACCGCTCCAGCCTTGCCGACAATTACGTGCTCGCCGTTTTCGAAGACAGTCATCGCCGCCTGTGGATCGCCTGCCGCGAAGGGATCAGCCGGTATGACCGCACGAGCGGGCAATTCGTGACGGTTTCCGTCCGGGGCCTTGATCCTTTCGGTCCGCGCACCTATTTTATTTTCCGGGAGATCCCGGGCGGAACGATCGAAGGCTGTTCGAACGGGTTGTTATTTGCCGAAACAAACGATTCGACGCTGACATTTATTCCCGGCGATGGCAACCTTCCTTTTCGTTTCACCGGGATGCCTGCAACGACAGCGCTTCCGCTCCCCGATTCTTCCACGGCGAAGACAGGCACGATTTATTTCCTGGCCGGGAAATTCAGGGCGCACGCGTTCACTGCCGGTTCAAACGGCACATCGTGGCTGGCTACCGGCACCACACTTTATTCATTCGATGCCGGCGGAAAGACGGTCGTCTCCGCTCCCCTGCCTTCGGGCTCAGGCGCCCCGGCAGCATTGCTGGCCGACGTCGCGGGGCGGCTGTGGGTGGGTTGCCGCAACGGGCTTTACCTGTTTACAAACGGCGCATGGAAAAAAGTCACCACGCCAGGGGCACCGGTGGGAGAAACGATCAGCTCGCTGTACGAGGATAAAAAAGGATGGATCTGGATCGGCACCAACTTCGCGGGATTGTATAGTTACGATCCGTGTTCCGAAGTGTTTGCGCACCCGGGACCTTTTATCGTCGGGGAGCCGTTGTCGTCGAAGATCGTCTGGTCGTTTTGCCAGCCCAACCCGTACGAGCTGTGGGTGGGAACCGCCAAAGGTATCAATGTGCTTTCAACCCCTGTCTTTCATACGAGGTGGTCGGGCGTACTTTCGGATTACGCGGTGAACAATGGTTCTCCTGCCGGGCTGGATGAGCTGAACGACAAAGTGGTCACCGCCATGCTTATCACCGGCGACACGATATGGATCGGCACCAGCGGGTTCGGGCTTTACGCGTACGATCAGCGTTCCGGGAAAATTATCGCGCATTTTCATAGACAGGGAAAAAACGGGAAAGCGATCGGTAACGACCATGTATATTGTCTTGCGCACGACAATAACAGCGTGTACGCCGGCACGCAAAACGGGATCGCGGCGATCGACCGGAAAAGTTTTTCGTCGCAAATGCTGATGCCGCAGAAACTCACCGGGAAAAAGAACTCCAATTACATCATGTCGCTTTGCGCCGTCGGCAACGTGCTGTGGGCAGGAACCAGCTCGGGACTTTTCCGGTACGACCTGGCGTCGAAAAGTTGCAGCAGCTACGTGCACGACGAGAACGACACCTCTTCCCTGCCCAACAATTTTGTCACCTGCATCACGCCTCACCCGTCGAAGGCGAACATCTTCTACCTCGGCACGATGGGCGCCGGCATCGCCGCATTCGATCCCGGGGAAAAGACATTCCGCGCTTACGGCACAAAAGAAGGCGTGACCGGCAGCACCGTGTACGGAATACTTTTCGACGATAAGGAACGCCTCTGGGCCAGCACGAACGACGGCATCGCGCTGCTCGACTTATCCGCCGGCATCGCTGAAATGTTCACGACGAAAGACGGCATCGGCTTCCCGGAATTTTCGCAGAACGCATGGTTCAAAGCTCCGGCAGGCGATCTTTTCTTCGGGAGCACGCAGGAATTCGTTTGTTTTTTCCCCGACAGTGTGAAGCTCCCGGAACGACTTCCACGGCTTGCGCTGGCATCTATTTCGATCAACTACCAGCCTGTTGCGCCGCATGCACCGAATATCCACGGCAGCTTGTCGAAGCCCGAAAAGATCGAGCTGTGGCCGGGCGACCGCGTGCTCACGGTCGAATTCATCGGCGCGGGCGTGCCGGGCGGAAGAAATTATCACTACGCCTATCGCTTGTCGGGCTTCGATGAGGAATGGGTGGTTCCGGCCAATGATCTGCGAATGGCCTCGTACACGAACCTTCCCCCGGGAGAATACCAGCTGGAGATCCGCGCGTCGGTGCGCGCCGACGGAAGTTTTGCTTCTGTCTACCGGCTGCCGGTGATCGTGTACCCGCCGTTTTATTCCACGTGGTGGTTCCGCTCGCTTGCCGCGCTGATCATCGCCGGCACGGGCATTTACATCGTGCGCTATTTTTCCCAGCGCAGGCTGCGCGAAAAGCTCCGGGAGCTGCAGACGCAGAAGCGCATCCAGGAAGAACGCGAGCGCATTTCCCGCGACCTGCACGATAATGTCGGCGCACAATTGACGTACATCATTTCCACGCTCGACAACGTATCGTGGAAAATGGCGAAGCCGGGCAACGAAGCGGAATCGAAGCAAAAGCTGGAACGGCTCGGCGACCAGGCCCGCAATACGATGCAGCAGCTGCGTGAATCCATCTGGGCCATCAACAGTACGTCAGTGAACGTCGACGAGCTCGCGGTCAAAACGCAGGAGTTCATGCAGCAGCTGGCGGAGAACCATGAGCATGTGAAGTGGGAAGTGCAGCGCCGCGGAACAGCAATGACGCTGACGCCTTCGCTTGCCATCCAGCTTTTCCGCATCGTGCAGGAAGCGGTCTCCAACGCATTCCGTCATTCAGGCGGCGATGAGATCGTCGTGGTCTTTACCACGGAGCAGCAGGAAATGGTGATCAGCATCACGGATAACGGGAAAGGATTCGACACTTCGGAAACGCATGCCGGGCATTATGGCCTGAAGAACATGCCCGCCCGCGCACAGCAGATCGGCGCCGCATTCGAAATACGATCAGCACCCGGCGAAGGAACTGTCATCAGGATAGCACTGCATAAATTGGTTCTGAGTTCTGAGAGCTGAGTTCTGAGATCCCCGGCAACCACCTCAGAACCCAGAACTCAGAACTCAGAACCCAGAACCCAGAACTCAGAACTATTTAGGGCATCTGCCGTATGGATGAACGCCGCAGCATAACGTAATTTCACACCATGAAAATTAAAGTAGCCCTTGCCGAAGATGTTCCCCAGCTGCAGGAAGCAATTTCCAGCAACCTGCGTGAGTTCGAGAATACAGAGTTGCTCTTTGTCGTCTCCAACGGCCAGGAAATGATCGACAAGCTGTCGGAGTCGATGCCTGATCTCATCCTGATGGACATCAACATGCCGCAGCTCGACGGGATCACGGCCACGAGACGCATCCGCGCGCTATATCCCAACGTGAAGATCGTGATGCTTACCGTGTTCGACGACGGCGACAATATTTTCAACGCCATCCTGGCCGGCGCCAACGGTTATCTCCTGAAAGACGCCAAACCCTCGCGCCTGCTCGCAGCCATCGAAGAAGCGATGGAAGGCGGCGCGCCCATGTCGCCGCAGATCGCCGCAAAAACGCTGCAGCTCGTGCGCGGCAACCGCACCGAAGCCATTCCCGAAAGCAACGACTTCAACCTCACCAAACGCGAGATCGAGATACTCGACCGCCTCGCTTCGGGAGAAACCTACCAGCAGATCGCCGAGAAAATTTTCATCAGTCCCAAAACCGTTCGCAAGCACATCGAAAACATCTACACGAAGCTGCACGTGCACAACAAGATCGAGGCGGTGGACAAAGCGCGGAAGCATGGATTGCTGTCTGTCCTGGTGGGAACGGCGGGGTGGACGGCGGCGTTGTTTTCCTGAGGGAAAAATTTACGAATTACAAATTACGATGTACGATTGATTTTCGGATCATATGATTAAACTCTCAAAGGGTTGCGCGCAGGCGACGCGCGGGCAACCCTTTGAGAGTTTATTTTATTCGTACCATTCGCAAGATTCGTAATTCGTAAATTCGTAGTCCCGATAGCTATCGGGACGTAATTCGCACCCGCCGTTTGTAATTCGCACCCAATGAATTTCCTTCCACCATCACCCGAAAAAAATCCCTGGAAAACGCACACGTCAGAAGAAGTCTACGAATCGCCGTGGATCAAAGTGACGAAGCACGACGTGACGAACCCGGGCGGACTTCCGGGAACGTATTCGGTCGTGCATTTCAAAAACCTGGCGATCGGCGTGCTGCCGCTGGATGAGCACAACAATACATGGCTGGTGGGGCAATACCGCTACCCGATCGACGCATACACCTGGGAGATCCCGGAAGGCGGCGGAAAGATCGGCATCGATCCGCTCGAATCGGCGCAGCGTGAGCTGAAGGAAGAGACCGGCATCACGGCGAAAGAATGGACGAAGATCCAGGAAATGCACCTGAGCAATTCCGCGACGGATGAATTCTGCATCCTTTACCTCGCGCAGGACCTTGAGATCGGCGAAGCGCACCCCGAGCCGGACGAAGCGCTGCAGCTGGTGAAAATTCCTTTTGAAGAAGTTTACAAACTTGTCTGCGACGGGGTAATTACGGATTCACTCAGCGTAACAATCGTGCTGAAGGTGAAGCTGATGATGCTGGAGGGGAAATTGAAGATTTAGCAGATGCACTTTCCCATTCATCCGAAGAAGAAAAAACCACGGAGACACGGAGGCACGGAGAAATAGAACTCCGTGCCTCCGTGGTTTTCTTCCTTACTGCACGAACACCATCTCGTTCAGCAGGTATCCCGCGCCGGCGTATTTATCAATGATGAACAGCGTGTAGCGCACGTCCAGCGCGATGTTCCGGCAAACGGATGGATCGTAGTTCACGTCGCTCATCGTGCCTTCCCAGCAGCGGTCGAAGTTGGTGCCGATGAGGTTGCCGTTGGCGTCGAGCACGGGACTGCCGGAGTTTCCGCCGGTGGTGTGATTGGTGGCGATGAAGCCGGTGTGCAGCTTGCCGTCCTTTTTGTCGGCGTAGGTTCCGTAGTCTTTCGCCTCCCAGAGCTGGTGCAGGCGGGGCGGAACGATGTAGTCGATGTTCGTGGAATCTTCCTTCTCCATGATCCCGTCGAGCGTGGAATACCAGTTGTAATTCACGCCGTCGCGGGGCGTGTAATCGTCGATCTTGCCGAACGCGATGCGCAGCGTGGAGTTGGCGTCGGGATAAAATTTCTTTTCGGTGAACACTTCCATCTGCGCGGCCATGTAGATGCGGTTGAGGCGCGTGATCTCGGCATTGCGCTTTTGCCATTCGGGAAGGATCTTCGTTCCGTAATGCGAATAAAGTCCCGAGGCGAACACGTACGCGACGTCTTTCTGGATCTTTTTATAATCACCCGATTTGTAATTGTTGAGGAACGCCATCGTTTTCGCCTGGTTCGCGAACATGCTTTTCGCATAGATCATGGCGAAGTATTTTTCGAAATCGCCCTTGTATTTTTTATCCACCTCCGCATACACAGCCGGCAGCATCGCGGGATCCATTCCTTTCTTCACGGCCATGTACAGCGCCACGGCCGTGCGACGGTCCACGCGCGCATCGAAATCCTTGAAAAATCCAGTCGCCGTGCCTTTCAGCTGGTCAACGACACGTTTCCGCTCGTTCTCGTCGGGCGGGATCGCGCGCTGCTCGAGCTTCACAAGCTGGTCGAATGACCATGCGAACCGCGCCAGCTCCACCTGGAAGCAGCCTTCGCTCATGAAGTCGAGCGAGCGCTGCCACGGTTCAATGTCCTTGTGCGCTTTTTCAAGATCGCTCAGCAACGTGCCGTATTTCGCTTTTTTCGCCGGGTCGGCATTCACGCGTTTGGTGAACTCCGCTTCCTGGGCCTGTTTCTTCCCGATCGCGTCTTTCTGCTTCAGTCCTTTCATTTCGCCCTGCCATTTCTTCCACGCGTTGGCTGTTCCGTTGCGCTTTGCGGCGTACTTGATGCGGACCGTATCGTTCTGCATCATTTCATCTTCCATGATGTTGATGCGCATCGTGCGCAGGTCGACTTTCAGGGGATCGGAAACATTCTGAATCAGGTCGACGCCCCAGGAGCTGAGGTATTCCGTGGTGCGGCCGGGAAAACCGTACACCATCGTGAAATCGTTTTCACCGATGCCATTCGCATTGATCTTGAAAAAATGTTTCGGCGTATACGGCACGTTGTCTTTGGAAAAATCCGCAGGTTTGTTGTCTTTGCCGGCGTAAATGCGGAACAGGGAAAAGTCGCCGGTCTGCCGCGGCCACACCCAATTGTCCGTATCGCCGCCGAAGTTACCGATGGTTTGCGGGGGGGCGCCCACCATGCGCACGTCGCGGAACGTTTCGGTCATGAACATGTAAAACACGTTGCCGTAGTAGAACGCACGGACCAGCGCATTCCTGCCGTCTTTCGTATTTTCCTTTTCCAGCTCTTTCGAGTTCTTCCCGATCAGCTCCGTGCGCGCAGCTTCGTCCATCCCGTCCTTTACGCCTTCCAGCACTTTCGCCGTCACGTCTTCCATGCTTACGATGAACGTAGCGGTGAGACCGGGGCACGGCAATTCCTGGTCCTGGTTCATGGCCCAGAAACCGTTCTTTAAATAATCCTTCTCGCCCGGCGAGCTGTGGTACTGGATAAAGCCGTAGCCGCAGTGATGGTTCGTCAGCAGCAAGCCTTTCGGGGAGATCAGCTCCGCCGTGCAGCCGCCGCCGAACTGGACGACGGCATCTTTCATGCTCGACTTGTTGATGCTGTACACGTCTTCCGCCGTGAGCTTGAAGCCGCGCGCCTGCATGTCGGTGATGGTAAGCTGCTCGAGGAGAATGGGCAGCCACATGCCTTCATCGGCTTTTGACGGGACGGATAGAAGGATGGAAAAGAGAATAGGGAAAAGGATAGCGGGAAAGGACAGGCGGGTGATTTTTTTCATAATGTGCGGTTGAGTTAAACCACGGAGACACGGGGACACGGAGGTGTTGCCGGTTCTGCAGGTCTGCAAAAATACGGGAAACGATGGGATTTTGGACGGGAAATGGGATGAACGGTTTCCTGGTTTACCGGGATTTCTTCCGTCCCATAAAAACCATCAACGCCACCTGTAACGGGAAAAGCCACATTACAGCACCAATAATGTAGGTTACCGGCTCATCCCATTTAAACGAATGGCGGCCTCCCTGCAGGTTATCAACGACCAGGGCGGCCTGGACCAAAAAAGGCAGGATGCTAAAAAGAAAGGAGAGCCAACTGCCTATGGAAAAAAAGTGGCGGCCAGTCGAAAGAAAAATGATGATCATGACCAGGCTGAACAAGATCGCAATGCCGCTCATGAGTAAAAACACGAACACCACCCCAAAGCCATACGGGTCATGCTTGCTCAAGACAAAGAACCAGCACAGGAATCCCCAAAAAGCAAAAATGCCGAATGCAACGAGAAAACGAATAAGTGAAGACATGCTGTTTACATCAACCGCAATGAATCCTTCAGCGACTTCGTGAAAATTTCTCTTCCGATCGTCGGCGTTTTGATCTTCATTTCGCGGAAGTTCGTTTCGTCGCCTGCGGTGAAGCTTCCGTCCTTGTTACCATCGATCACTGTCTTTACAAGAATGGTCTGCGTTTTTTCGTAGTAGAAATAATCGACGAATTGTTCGTTCTCGGGCGTTACCTGGGTAAGGTTCCTGCCGTTCAGATCGGACACAAAAAGCATGACCGGATCAGAAGCATTGTACACCGAATCTTTATTGATGTCGTTTTTTACCACACGATAAAAGATCAACTTGTTCTCAAATTCTTTGTGCAGGGCGAACGAAAGAATGTGCGCCGTATCAGACATGAGCGGGTAGGAATTGCCGGCTTCGAGATCATAGAAGACGATGTTCCGGATGTCGAACTCATTTTCGTTGGTATTGATGTATTCCGTCTTTGCAGTTCGATCATAATTGCCTGCAGAGCTGTTCGCGGTGAAACTCAAAACTCTGCTGGTACGCGCCACTTCCAGTTCCTTTTCATACACCCGCGGCTTGTAGTTGCATCCTACCGGGAAGATCTGCATGCCTTCAATGCCGCAATCCAGCGGGTTTCCGATCACCAGCGATTTCGTCGTATCCGTGGGAATTGCAGCAACCGTTTTCGATTCCGGTTTGCAGGAAAAAGCGGACAGGACAAGCCCGCCGAAAAGAAATACAGGAAGTGCTCTCATGTGTGGGATTTTAAGTTTACCAGTTGAAAGGTAGACCCTCACCTCTTTGCAGTCAATGCAAAAAATGTTAATCCCTACTTGTACGAATACGCCAGGATCTTCACGCCCGTCCAGTTCGACTTGAAGGGAATGAACGCGCAGATGTACGACAGATAAATTTTATCGCCGTACAGCGAAACGCCCCAGGTGCCCAGCTCGTTGGAAGCGCCGCCGTAGTTGGCGCACAGCACGGGCGCCGCGGGCTTTGCGACATTCACCACGTGCAGGTCGCCACGGCCGGTGGACAGGAACAGCAGCTTGTTCTTTTTGTCAAACGCGATCTCGTTGGCGTGGCCTTCGCTGCTGAACCAGTTCATCGCGCTGGCTTCGCATTTCCACGGGTTCCACCAGCTCACCTGGCGGATGTTCGACGGCACGGAAATGTTCAGCACTTCCAGCCCGCAATAATCCACCGTCACGTACGCGAGGCTGTCGTCGACCACGATGTTGTTGTACGCACGCGGCTTTCCATTCATCACGGGATTCGACCAGCGGCCGATCTCCGCGGGCTTTTTCTTGTCGGCAACGTCGATGATGCGCACGCCGCCGGCATCGTAGCAGAGATATACTTTGTCGTTGCGGATGGCCATACCGCGGGCGTTGTACTTCGCCGGGTCGGGTTTCGGATCGGGAAATTTTATATCGGGAATGAAGGAAGAAACGAGCGCAGGTTTCTTTTTGTCGGTGACGTCGAAGATGAGCAGGCCGTGGGCCATCGCGCCGAGGTAGAGATAATTTCCCACGCATTCCACGATGCCCGCGCCGTCTTTCCGCTTGCTGTCGGACCAGGTGGCAACAACGTTCGCTTTTGCCGGATCGGTAACGTCGATGATCGCAAAGCCGCACGCCTGCCCGGCCTTCCCGAAATGATTGCCGAGCGCGAGGTAAAGGTAATTACCGGTTTGCGACAGGCTCATCACGTGCAATCCGTTCAGCGAAGCGACCGGGATGTGCTTCACCAATGCCGGGGCAGCGGAATCGTTATAAATTTTCAGCCCGGCTTCTTTGGATGCGACATAGAGAAACGATTTTCCCGTGTTGTCGTGCTGCATCGTCATCGTAATGCCTTTGCATTCGGCGGCGATGTCGTAGTTGTGGGTGATGGTGCAGACCTGGGAAATGGCGGCGCCGGTGTGGAGCAGGAAAAAAACGAGCGGCAGGTAGAATCGTTTCATAAAGGACGGTGTGGGAGTTGGACGAAACCGGCGGAACAAGGTTTAACGCGAAGCATGACTGTTATCAGGAAATCGCCGGAAGAAGCCTCATTCTTTTCCCAAAGATGATGATCTAGCTTTGAAAAACTACAGAGCTGTTATGGAAAAAGGAATTGTGAACGTCCCCAACGGACTTTCTGCGTATCGCATCGTGATGGCGCCCGTGCTGGGGATCCTGATCTGGTACGGCGAGCGCGACTGGTTCAGCTGGTTATTGCTCGTGAGCTTTACCACGGACATGGCCGACGGCTACATCGCGCGGAAATTCAAACAGAGCACTAAGCTCGGCGCGCAGCTGGATTCTGTCGGTGACGCGGCAACCTTTGTGGCGGCGATCGCAGGCGCATGGCAGTTCGAAACCGATTTCTTCTACGAACACAAGGTCATGGTCATGGCCGCGTTCATCCCTTACCTGCTGCAGATCCTGCTCGCCATCACCGTTTACGGCCGCCCGTCGAGCTTTCATACTTATCTCGCCAAAGCCGCTGCGCTCCTGCAAGGCGTGTTCCTGCTCGGTTTGTTTTTCTTCGGGCCGTGGATGTGGCTGTTCTACCTCGCGGTGGGCGTAACGATCCTGGAGATCTTCGAAGAGATCGTGCTGCTGTACGTGCTGCCGAAATGGAAAACGGACGTGAAAGGTTTGTATTGGGTGCTGAAGAACCGCAAACGCAGGGGAATCAGAAGCTGACCTTCTTTCCGGCCAAAAGTTTGTGCAGGCTGGTTAGAAATCTGCCAGCCATTTCCGGGCATCCTCCACGTTCTCAAAAAAGTTGATCTGCAGCTTTTCCCTGTCGATCTTGTACGACACGGTTTCCACGGCAACACGGTTGAAATAATGGTTCGGCTTCACCATCGCGATGGCGCTGAAACCGAAATTGATCGCGCGCGGCAGGAAGCTTGTCTCCAGCCATTCCTGGTCCTCGCGGCCGATGATCACCATGTCCTTGATGTCGGCCAATACTTTTTTCGTGCCGTGCCTGATGAGCAGGTTAAGCATGAGCTCCGTGCCTTCACGGAATTGCGCGCTGGTGGCGTAACCGTCCCAATCCATTACCACGCAGTCGAGCTGCTCTTCGTAGTAGATCTTATAGACTTGCGTTTCGGTCATAACAAAAAGAATTTGCTAATGTGCTAATGCACCCGGGGATGCTTCATACATTGCATCCAGTTCTTCCGGTTTGAAGGAAAACTCCTGCTTTAACTGCGCCTCATTAGCAAATTAGCACATTAGCAAATTAGCACATTTTTATACCACCTTGCCGTAAAGGTCGAACTCTTCCGCACTTTCAATCGTCACTTTCGCAAAATCGCCCACGCGCACGTAGCTTTCTTTGGCTGAAACCAGCACTTCGTTGTCCACTTCCGGCGAATCCGCTTCCGTGCGGCCGATGAAATAATCGCCTTCCTTGCGGTCGAACAGCACGTCGAACGTTTTACCGACCTTCTGCTGGTTGACATCGAACGAAATTCCCTGCTGCACTTCCATCACCGCCTCTGCCCTCGCCTGCTTGACGTCGGCGGGAACATCGTCGTTCAGCGAATGCGCGTGCGTATTTTCTTCGTGCGAATACGTGAATACGCCGAGGCGGTCGAAACGCGTCTGTTCCACCCATTCGAGCATTTCTTCATGATCGCGTTCCGTCTCGCCGGGATAACCTGTGATCAGCGTAGTGCGCAGCGTGAGCCCGGGCACTTTGTCGCGGATCTTGTTGACGAGGTCGATCGTTTTTTGTTTCGTGGTGCCGCGGCGCATGCTCTTCAGCATATTATCGCTGATGTGCTGGAGCGGCATGTCGAGGTAGTTACAGACGTTGGGCGTATCGCGCATCACGTCGAGCGCGTCTTCCGGGAAGCCGCTCGGGAACGCATAGTGCAGGCGGATCCAGCGAATGCCTTCTACATCGGAAAGGTTCTTCAGCAGCTCGCCGAGGTTGCGTTTGCCGTAAATGTCGAGCCCGTAATACGTGGAATCCTGCGCGATGAGGATGAGTTCTTTCGTGCCGTTCTTCGCGAGGTTTTTCGCCTGCGCCACCAATTCTTCGATGGGCGTGGAAATGTGTTTGCCGCGCATCAGCGGGATCGCGCAGAACGAGCAGGGACGGTCGCAGCCTTCGGAAATTTTCAGGTAAGCGAAATGTTGCGGCGTTGTGAGAATGCGCTCGCCGACGAGCTCGTGCTTGTAATCGGCTTTTAATGTTTTGAGGAGACGGGGCAGATCGCGCGTGCCGAACCAGGCATCCACTTCGGGAATTTCCTTTTCCAGGTCGGGACGGTAACGTTCGCTCAGGCAGCCGGTGACATACACGCGGTCCACGAATCCCTGTTCTTTTGCATCCACGAACTGGAGAATGGTATCGATGCTTTCCTGCTTCGCGTTATCGATAAAGCCGCAGGTGTTAATGATCACGATGGATGAATCGTCGCTTTTGCTTTCGTGCTCGACTTCGTAATTGTTCGCTTTCAGCTGGCCCATGAGCACTTCGGAGTCGAAGATATTTTTCGAACAGCCGAGGGTGACCACATTGACCTTATTCTTCCGGAGGGTCTTGGTTTTCATTGAAGGGCAAAGGTACGGAAAATGAAGAAGGACAAGGCCTTTAAACCCCGCCCCGGAACTGGTCAATGCCGTTAAAAAAAGGGAAAAAGACCACAAAAGCCGAATAGGAAACCAGCCAGGGTAAAAAGACGAAAATGCTGAACATGACGAACGAAATGTCGCGCCGCACCACCAGCACGATGTGCGCGGCAAGGTGCATCGCCATCAGCGTGATGATCACGGCAACCACCGTGGCGTTCTCCGGGAAAGGGAAAATTTTTTGTGCCGCGAGGACTTCCCCCGGGATGCTGGAATACCAGGTTTTGTACAGCACCGTCATAACCATGCAGCAATAACACTGCACGACGAACCACGTCCACAAAATTCCCCGCAGCGACCCTGTCATTAACCAAATTTACGAAGAAACTCCGCCGCGGTATTTTCCACCGCTTTACCTTTGCTCCATCCAAAAACTACTTCTCATGGAAATGCTCATCACCACCACTTCCACGCTCCAGGACAAGCGCATCGTGCGTTACATCGGCCTCGTCAGCGGCGAAGCCATCATCGGCGCGAACATCGTGAAAGATTTCTTCGCAGGCATCCGCGACATCGTCGGCGGGCGCGCGGGCATGTATGAAGAAAGCCTCCGCCACGCGAAAACGATCGCCGTCGATGAAATGAAACAGAACGCGATACAGCTCGGCGCCAACGCGATCATCGGGGTCGACCTCGATTACGAAACGGTAGGCGGCGGCTCGATGCTGATGGTCAGCGCGTCGGGAACGGCGGTGGTGATCGAGTAATGCGCTGAAGCGCCTACGACGCTGTATCGGGTAGCGGGTATTGGCAGCTTCACCTGTTAATCTCGATACCCACTACCCGATACCCGTCGCATTCACACCCTCACCCCGATCAGCAAAACGTCGTCGACCTGCTCGAGGTCGCCTTTCCATTCGAGGAGTATTTTTTCGAGCGCGTCTTTTTGCTGCTGCAGGGGAAGCGAGCTCATCGCCGTGATCTTTTCACCGAGCTGGCTGTACTTGAACTTTTTCCCTTTCGGGCCGCCGAACTGGTCTGCATAGCCGTCGGTAAACGTGTACACGAGATCTCCCGGCGCGAGCTGCACGACATGCTGCGCGAACGGCGACGGGTTTTCTACGCCGATGCCCACAGGCTGCTTGTCGGGACTGAATTTGCGGAGCTCGCCGTTCTGCACGAGCCAGACCGGGTTGTTGGCGGCTGAAAAGATCAGCTCGCGCTTCTTAAGGTCGATGCGGCACAGCACCATGTCCATCCCGTCCTTGTTCTCTCCCGTTTCCCCTTTCTGCCGCAGCGCGTTGATGATCTTGACACGCATCATGTCGAGAATTTCAGCAGGCTGTGTCAGCTTCTTCTCGTTGATCACTTCATTAAGCAGGGAAGCGCCGAGCACGCTCATGAAACCTCCGGGAACGCCGTGGCCGGTGCAATCCGCCGTGGCGTAGTACACGACGCTGTTCTGCTCCGCGACCCAGTAGAAATCGCCGCTGACAATATCCTTCGGGCGGTACAGCACGAAAGAATCCGGGAGCAGTTCGCGGAAAGTTGCCGGGTCGGGAAGGATGGCCTGCTGGATGCGCTGCGCGTAGTTGATGCTGTCGGTGATGTTCTTGTTCTTCTCCACGATAATGTTTTTCTGCTCCTCCACCCGGTCGCGCTGCCGTTCGACCTCCACTTTTTGCGTAGCGATGACGGCTTTCTGGCGCTGGGAAAGGAACAGAAAAAAAAGCACGAGCAACAGAACAGCCGATCCTGCGTAGATAATGATCATTTTCCGCTTCCTGTCGTTTTCCGTGATCGCATCTTTTTTCTGCTGATCAGCCTGCCGCAGCGCTTCTTTCTCACGGGTTGCCGCTTTTTCCAGGGCCTGTTTTTTGTCAAACTCGAAATTCATCTCTTTCCGGAGCATTTCCTGCTTCTTTTCGCTGCTGTTGATGCTGTCACGGGCGGCGATGTGTTCTTTGTAATAGGCAAGGGCTTTCACGGCATCTCCCTGCGCTTCATAAAACTCGCTGAGTTCCATGGAGAGCAGCTTGACGATCTCCATCGAACCGATCGATTTTCCGATCTCATAGGACCGGATGAAAAACCGCTTTGCTTTTTCCCGGTCACCGATCTTCTCATACACCTCGCCAAGCATCATGTATTGATAAGCCAGCATCCGCTGGTCGTCGAGCTTTTCAGCCAGCGCGATCGTTTTTGTGAGATACCCGATCGCTTCCGGCAGATGGCCGCAGTCGACCTCCAGTTTGGCCATCAGCCCGTATGCGTACAAGAGCTCTTCCGTAAATCCCAGGCTATCGGACATGCGTGCGGAACGCTCAGCATATATCAACGCAAGCGAGTCCTGGTGCATGCTGGTATAAGCACTTCCCATGTTGTAATAATTAGTGACGACATGACGAAGTTTCCCGTATTTCAGGTTAAGCCGGAGCGCGCGCTGGTAGTAAATCATCGCCTGCTGCTGGTCGCCCAGCGCATTGTAGGTGATCCCGATATTCGATAACGTGGAGGCAAGAACGGAACTGTCGCCGAGCGCCTCCTTGATCTTCAGCGACTGGTGATAATAATCCAGCGCACCCGGCAGGTCGCCCGTCAGGGTTTTCTGCCCGCCCATAGCGGACAATACCGATGCGTAGCCTTTTTTGTCCCCGGTAGCCTGGAAAATAGCGCCTGCCCCCGAGAAGTTCTCCATCGCTTCTACATATTCAGCGCGGTTGGCGGCAAGTATGCCGAGCTGGTAAAGCGCGTTGGCTTCAACTTTCCGGTAGCCGGAACGTCGTGCAAGCCCGAGCGCCTGCTCGCCGGAACGCCGGGCAGAATCCTGCTCGCCTTTGTCCCGGTAAATGATGGCCAGCTCGCAAAACGCGCGCGCTTTCGCCGTATCCTGCTTTGAATAAAAGGTAACACGCTTTAACGAATCTTCGTCGAAGTTCTGAGCCCGGGCAGGCCCGGTTGCCAGCAGGAGCAATACAGCCAGCAGCGGCGATATATGGCGAAAAGACTTCATGTGTTATACGATCCGTATCCCGATCACCAGCACATCGTCGACCTGCTCGAGATCGCCTTTCCAGTCATCGAACAACTTTTCGAGCGTAACTTTCTGTTGCGGCATGGGAAGGTTGCCCATCGCAACGATCTTCTCCTGGAGCTGGCGGTATTTGAATTTTTTCCCTGCAGGTCCGCCGAACTGGTCGGCAAATCCGTCCGTCAGCAGGTAAACCGTGTCGCCGCGGAGCAATTGCAGATGGCGCAGCGTAAACGGCTTTTCGTGTCCTTCATGCGCGCCGATGGGTTGCTTGTCGCCTTTGTGATCGACGATGTTTCCTTCGCGGAGCAGCCAGAGCGGGTTGTTGGCGCAGGCGAAGCTCAGCTGCAGCTTGTTCATGTCGAAGCTGCACAGCACCGCATCCATGCCGTCGCGCGCATGCTCTTCCGCCCCGTCGGGATTGAGCGCCATGATGATTGCCTCGCGCTGGGCGTTGAGCACGAGATCGGGGCGCGTGATGTTTCTTCCTGTCGTCAGCTCGTGCAGGATAGAAATATTGAGCAGGGACATGAACGCGCCGGGAACGCCGTGGCCCGTGCAGTCGCCGGCGAGCAGGAGGAAACGGCCGTCTCCCGTTTCATGCGCCCAGTAAAAATCACCGCTGACGATATCCTTGGGACGGTACAGCACGAAATATTCCGCGAGGTTTTTGTCCAGCAGGGAATCGGAGGCGAGCAGCGCGCGCTGGATGCGTTTTGCGTAATGAATGCTGCTGAGAATGTCCTTGTTTTTTTCCTCGATGATCGCTTTCTGCTGCTGGATCTCGTGCGTGCGCTCCTCCACTTTCCGCTCCAGCACCACGTTCTGCTCCCGCACGAGCTGCTCGTTCACGCGCAGCGCTTCAACCGTTTTTTCCTGCGCCGCCTGCTTTTCGCGTACCGCCGCATTCAGCTTATCCCCGATCGCAAAGGAAAGAATGATGATCTCGATCGCAGAGCTCCCCATCAGGATGCTGTCCGGCGAGACCTGCGCCGTATCGATCTTCGCCACGCCGAGCACGATATAAATGCTCAGCCCGAGCGTGTACACGCCGAATCCCAGGAGATAATACCTTGCCGCGGAATAACCGGCCCTGTACACTGCGACGCCCACAGAGATGCAGATCACCGTCAGCAGCACTCCCATCAGCTGGATCAGCACAGTGGACAGGTGATGGCTGAAAAAGTCGACAAGCAGAACAAGAAAGACGATCACGGCGAAAATAATGATCGCCGTGTGCAGCCGCGGCACGAATTTCTTCGTGTGAAGAAACCGCATGGTGAACAGCAGCCCGAACAACCCGAAAAGAAATGGAAAGGTAACGTGGTTGAAGTTGGAGATGCGCCGGATAAAATCAGGCAGGAATGCATAGTAGCCTGTCGAGAATGAGATGAAGATCGCGCTGAACACGACGTAAAGAACATAATAGAGATAAACACGGTCCCTGTTGGTCAGGAAAAGGAAAAGGTTGTACAGCGCCATCAACAGCATGATGCCGAAAAACACGCCATTTAAAACATTTTTCCCGGACTTTTCTTCCCAGAGTTCCAGGACGGGACCCGCGCGCAACAGGATGATCATGGGATAAGAAGATTCGATGCGCAGGAAGTACTCTTCAGTGTCGCCTTCAGACTGGTGAAGCGGGAAAATGACGGATGCGTCCTCCATCTCGCGTTCACCGGCGGGATAATTGATACCGCTTTTTGAAACCTTCCACCCGGCGGCAGTTTTCCGGTACAGGCGAATATCGTCCAGGAACGCCGGTTCCGGGTTCAGGCACCAGGGACCGCTCCCGGGTTCTGTTACAATACGCAGGCGCACCCAGCAAACGCTGCTGGTCACCCCGATGCTCAACTGCTGGGCCCCGGAAGGAATGAACCGCTCCAGGAATTGCGGGGAAGTCACCTCTTCGATCGATAAGCGGGCCGTCGTGTCGAGAAAATACGTCGCCAGCTGGGCTACATGGCGCGGCTGCCCGTCGCCTTCGCGCAGGTGAATGAGCGGCTGCTGCGCGCGCAGGAGCGGGGAAAGCAGGAACAGCAGGAAAATGAATAAAGCGCTGGGGCGCATAAAGGTTCGGAGCGTGATCCAAATTAAGGAACAATGCCGAAACTGCAAATTCAAAGAATGAACTACCCCGCTGCTCTGCAGCGGGGTAGTTCATTCTTTGAATCTCTCACGCCTGCTTAAACAGCGAGTCGACGAATTCGGCTTTATTAAAAACCTGGAGATCTTCCATCTTTTCTCCGACGCCGATGTATTTGACGGGAATTTTGAACTGGTCGGAAATGCCGATGACCACGCCGCCTTTTGCGGTGCCGTCGAGCTTGGTGACCGCGAGCGCGGTGACGTCTGTCGCGGCGGTGAACTGGCGGCATTGCTCTACCGCGTTCTGTCCCGTAGAACCGTCGAGCACAAGCAGCACTTCGTGCGGCGCGTCGGGAATTACTTTCTGCATCACCTTTTTGATCTTGGTGAGCTCGTTCATCAGGTTCACTTTATTGTGCAGGCGGCCGGCGGTATCGATGATGACGACCTCGGCGTCTTTTGAAACGGCGGAATTGAGCGTGTCGAATGCCACGGATGCGGGATCGGCGCCCATGCCCTGCTGCACGATGGGAACGCCCACGCGCTCGGACCAGATCGTAAGCTGGTCGACGGCGGCGGCGCGGAATGTATCGGCGGCGCCGAGCATGACGCTTTTACCGGAAGATTTGAATGCGTGCGCGAGTTTGCCGATGGTGGTCGTTTTGCCGACACCGTTCACGCCCACGACCATGATGACGTAAGGTTTTTTACCGGCGGGAACGGCGAAGTCCTGCAGGTCGGACGTGTTGTTCTCGGCGAGCAGGGCGGAAATTTCCTCGCGCAGGATGCGGTTGAGCTCCGACGTGTTCACGTATTTGTCGCGGGCGACACGGGCCTCGATGCGGGAAATGATCTTCAGCGTGGTTTCCACACCTACGTCGGAAGTGACGAGCACCTCTTCGAGATTGTCGAGCACTTCAGCGTCGACGGTGGATTTCCCGGCCACGGCGCGGGCCATCCGGGAGAAAAAGTTCTCCTTCGTTTTGGAAAGTCCCTGGTCGAGGCTTTCTTTTTTCTCTTTGCTGAAAAGTCCGAAAAACGCCATAGCTGAAATTCCAAAGATCAAAAAGACAAATCCCAAACGGGGAAACTTCGGGATTTAGATTTTTTTCGGGGTTTTAAACAACGAAAGCTCCTTTCACCGGAAAGAAGCTTCATTGAGAGTGGGTCCCGTAATTTATTTTTTGTCCGACAGGAAATCCTTGATGTGGTCGTTATGAACCACTTCTTCCTTGAAGGCGTATGCGCCGGTCTTGGGCGATTTCACCATTTTGATCACGCGGGTGAACTGCTTGCCTTCACCGGTCTTGAGCGTAGCGACAACTTTCTTAGCCATGACTGATAGGTTTTATGGCGGTTACTTGATTTCCTTGTGAACCGTTACCTTCTTGAGGATCGGGTTGTATTTCTTGAGCTCGATACGGTCGGGCGAGTTCTTCTTGTTCTTCGTCGTAATGTAACGCGAAGTACCCGGCTTGCCGCTCTCTTTGTGCTCGGTGCATTCCAGGATCACCTGGATGCGATTACCTTTCTTAGCCATTGTTTTGATTCTTTAAATGGGATGCAAAAGTAATGATTACCTATTGAATCTCAAAGAGGAAAAAAAGGACGATTTACGAATTATGATGTACGATTTCACAATCTCCTGATAAACAGGAACTAACATCAAAATCGTAATTTGTAAATTGTAATTCGTAAATCCTTATTTCCCGTTGAGATAGCTCTTTTCCGCCATCATTTTTTCGATGTCGGCGGTTGTTTTGGGGACGGAGCCGGATAAAACCTCGGGGAGCTTGTCGGTGATGAGGATGTCGTCCTCGATGCGCACGCCGATGTTCCACCATTTCGGGTCGCAGGGGGAACCTTCCGGGATGTAAATGCCGGGCTCCACCGTGATCACGTTGCCGGCTTCGAGCTTGCCGTAGAGGCCCGCGTCATGCACGTCAAGGCCCAGGTAATGCGAGGTGCCGTGGAAAAAGTAAAGCATGTAATCTTCCTCTTTCTGGATGATGCCCAGCTCCTTCAGCTTTCTTTTGATCACCCGGACGGCCGCTTTGTGCGGGGCCCGGAACTCATTTCCCGGAACGCATTCCCTGATGCCGGCTTCCTGTGCCTCGAGCACGATGTCGTAGATCAGCTTTTGCTCGGGCGAGAACTTACCGCCTGCGGGCATCGTCCGTGTAATGTCGGCCGTGTAGCCGTGGTATTCCCCTCCCGCATCGACCACGATGAGGTTGTTCTTCGTCATCGGCTTGCGGTTGGTGGTGTAGTGCAGGATGCATGAATTTTCGCCCGCCCCGCAGATGCTCGGGTAGCCTTCGGCCTCCGCCCCGCGTTTGCGGAACTCGTATTCCACGATGGCCTGCGCCTGGTATTCGGTCATGTCGGCCTCCAGCGCTTTCATCAGCTCGATGTGGGCTTCGGAACTCAGCGTGATGGCTTTGCGCAGCAGCACCAGCTCGGCCGGCTCCTTGATCTGCCGGAGCAGGGCCATGCACTGGGCAAGGCGCGTGGTGTCGTTGTTGGAATTTTTTGCGGTGGACGTGCGGAAGCGGTACACGAGGTCGGACAAATCGCCGGGATCTTCGGTGTCGTTCTCCAGGCCGGCGGGCAGGGGGAAAAAGAATACTTTTTTATACTTCTTCCAGTTCACCTGCATGGGCGGAAAACTTTTGGCGGTGAGCACGGCGTTCAGCCCGAGCCGCTTTTTCGCCCCCGCAGCCCCCAGCCGGCGGCCGGTCCACGATTCTTCCGCGGGATTACGGTCCTGCACGAACAGTATCTCATCCGTAAAAAGCGTGTCGACCTGCTGCTTTTCCTTGAACAGGATGAGCATGGAATTGGGCTCGCGCAGGCCGGTGAGGTAATAAAAGTTGGGATCCTGGTGAAAATCGAACGTTACGTCGTTGGAGCGGGTGCAGACGGGATTGGAAAAGAAAACGGCCACGGAGCTGTCGGGGAGCAGCTTGCGCAGGGCCTCGCGGCGGTCTTTGTGGAAACCGGCAGTCAGCAGGTCGCGGTCGTAGTCGCCGCCTCCGTAGGAAAATGCGTTGAGGAGGAAAAAAACCACCGCCAGGAAGGGGACGAGGGACGGGATGAGGGACGGGGGACGTTGGGGGGCGGGGAACCGGGGATGTGTGTTGGCCATAGGGAGCTTCTTCTCTCAAAAATACGAAAACGTCGCCCGTGGGAACGAACAACGTTTTCAATAGCAGGATAAGCTGACGGCCGGTTATAAAGCCGGACGAGGCTGTTATTTCATGAAGCCTTTGGCGCGCGCGCGCTTGACAGCTTCGGCAATGCCGATCTTGTTAATGGTGCGGAGCGCAGAAGTAGATACTTTCAGCGTGATCCACTTGTCTTCCCCCGGAAGGAAAAACTTCTTGGTTTGCAGGTTCGGCATGAACGTGCGCTTGGTTTTGTGGTTGGAGTGCGATACGCGGTTTCCAACAATGGTGCGCTTACCGGTAATCTGGCAGACTTTAGACATGACTCGAGTTATTTTGAAAAATGGAGTGCAAATGTAGTGAATTTGTCAAAACTGCCAAAAAAAGGAGGTATTTAAATTAAGGGCCCGGGAAGGGGCATTCCTGCGTGAAACCCTTACCGCAAAGCCGCGGAGAACGCGAAGGTACGCGGAGTTCATCAGTGTACGCTCATCACCGGAAAGAAGTTCAACGCCCGGAACGAGAATCAGCCGCACGAAAACACTTATTCAACCGATCAGCTCATTTCTTCATCCTGCAGGAAACGGCATATCCACTTTTCTACTTTTGATTGCGACTACTAAAGCAGCATGTGTTCCCTTCCTGCGTACGGAAATGTGCTAATTTAGCGACCCGGAAAAACGACCCTCTTTAATTAAAACGGCGCCCCACCGCCCCGGCCAAATGGTTTTTGCCAGCCTGACCTTCCTTTACATTTTTCTTCCGCTCAATTTGATACTCTATTACGTATCGAAGAACGCGATGTACAGGAATGTGCTGCTCACCGTTTTCTCATTCGTTTTCTACGCATGGGGCGAGCCCATCTGGATCAGCCTGCTGTTCCTTTCCGCGCTTGTCGATTACCTCAACGGCCTGATGATCCAGCGCAACCGGAAAAAGTTCGGGAAGCTCGGCCTCGTGGTGTCGGTATGCGTCAACCTCGGGCTGCTGATGAGCTTCAAGTACAGCGGCTTTATCGTGGAGAACGTCAACACGGTTTTCGGAACGGGATTTACGGTGCCCAGCTTCGCGCTGCCGGTCGGCATTTCGTTCTATTCCTTCCAGACGCTTTCATACGTGATCGACGTGTACCGCGGCGAAGTGAAAGCGCAGAAGTCGTTCATGAAATTCCTGATGTTCGTGAGCCTGTACCACCAGCTGGTTGCCGGTCCCATCGTACGTTATGCCCACATCGCGCACGAGATCGACAACCGGAAATTCAACATCGGCGATATTTCCTCGGGCATCACGCGCTTCTGCATCGGGCTTTTCAAAAAGGTCTGCATCGCCAACGTTGCGGGACAATTCGTGGTGACGTACCTCGAAAAAGGCAACCTCGATACGATGTCGGTGGCGGAAAGCTGGTTCGGCATCATCATGTTCTCGATCCAGATCTATTTCGACTTTTCCGGGTATTCCGACATGGCCATCGGGCTGGGCAAAATGTTCGGGTTCCATTACCACGAAAACTTCAACTACCCGTACATCTCGAGATCGGCCACCGAGTTCTGGAGGCGCTGGCACATTTCCCTCGGCACGTTCTTCCGCGACTACGTTTACATCCCGCTCGGCGGCAACAAACAATCCGAATATCATCCGAAACCCGGGAAACCGTTCCGGAACGCGATACGGAGGTTTGCGAACAAGTATCTCGGCGCTAAAAAGTGGAAAGGCTACCGCAACCTTTTCATCGTGTGGTTCCTCACCGGCTTCTGGCACGGCGCATCGTGGAACTTTATTTTCTGGGGCTTGTTCTTCGGCTTCCTGATCTTCATCGAGCGGGCGTTCCTGCTGAAAATCTTCAAAATGATCCCGAATATTTTCGGCCACGTGTATCTCCTCTTCGCAGCGGTCATCGGCTGGGCGATCTTTTATTTCACGGACCTCGACAAGTTGTGGAAGTACCTCGGCGTGATGTTCGGCGCTTCCGGAAATGCGCTGACGAACTTCAAATTCGAAGTGGCGTTCCGCGAAAACCTTTTCTGGATGCTCTTCGCGATGCTGCTCTGCATGCCCATCTACCTGTGGATCCACCGCCGGGTGAAACGCCAGCTCGTGAAGCGTAAAATGTCGCCGCTGATGTGGGGCATGAATGTCGCGTTCACCTTTCTCCTGCTTTTCCTGGCCACGTCCATGCTCGTCGGCAATTCGTACAACCCGTTCATTTATTACCGGTTCTAGATGAAGGCAAGGAAAAAAAACTTTTCGATGCTGAACCTCGTGCTCTTCACCGCGGTGCTCGGGGTGATGGGCGTCTATTTCTTTTTCTCCCCGCGCCATGCCGTTTCGGAGCTCGAAAAACGAAAGCTCGCGGGCGTCCCGGTCTTTTCCTGGGATTCTCTTTTCCACGGCAGCTACCTCGACAGCATCGACCTGTATGTTGCGGATAATTTTCCTTTCCGCGAACGTTTCGTGGCAACGTCGTTCCGCCTGAAAGAGATCCGCGGTATCCGCTCGGACGAGATCGGCTTTATCGAAACGAAGATCGGCGTGGAGCAGCAAATCCCTACCGATATCGATATCGACATCGGCACCGACACGGCGTTGCTGGCACAGAACGATTCGCTGGTCTTCGACACTACGGGAACGGGCGACGAAGCGGGCGCAGGGCTGCTCATCTTCAACGGGCGCGCGATGGAGCTTTTCGGCGGAAACAATGCGATGGCGAAGTCGTACGCCACGACGATCAACAAGTTCCAGGAAGCGCTGGCGGGAAGAGCCACGATCTACGTTGCGGCCGTTCCTTCCTCGATCGCATTCCTCGCGCCCGACGAATACAGGCGGATGGCCCTTTCGGAAAAAGCGAACATCGACGCCGTTTATACCAACCTCGCGCCCGGCATCCGCACGGTTGACGCGTACACGGAAATTGCAGCGCACCGCGGGGAGTACATTTATTTCGGCACCGACCACCACTGGACCGCGCTCGGCGCTTATTATGCCTACAGCGCGTTCTGCAAATCGGCGGCCATTGCGCCCATCCAGCTCACGGCGATGGAGAAAAAAACGAAACGCAACTATCTCGGCTCGCTGTATTACCTCACGCGCGATTCCCGCCTCCGTGAAAACCCGGATTCCGTCGAATACTGGAAAGTGCCGGGCAGGCACAAAACGTACCGTTACGCCGGTGGCGCTGCGCAGAACAAGCCGGTGGCGGGCTCGCTGTACGCGGAAGGCTCGGGCGGCTACGGCGTATTCCTCGGTGGCGACAACCCGCTGATGCGCATCGACACGGAAGTGAAGAACGGGCGTAAAGTGGTGATCGTGAAAAATTCCTACGGCAACCCGTTCGCGACGTATTTTGTGGCAAACTACGAGCAGGTGTACGTGATCGACTATCGTTATTACAACCACAGCCTCATCGATCTCGTCACGGAAAACAACATCAATGACGTGGTGTTCATCAACGGCGTTTTTTCCCTCAACACGACCTGGCACATCCGGATGATCGGCAAGCTGCTCCGCCCGGGCGCCGGCGGAAAGCCGAAAGCGGATTCCGACAGCGTCCACGTCGTGGCGCCTGCCGATACGGTGAAAGCCACTCACATTGACTCGTTGAAAAACTAATCCCGGCGAACCAGGTTCGTGCTGCAGAGTCGCTAACTTTGATCAGTGATGAAATTCCAGACCACCGCGCGGGCGGCCAGAACTTTATTTTTTCGCCTGAGAGCGGGGCTTCTTTACCTGCCGCTGGCGGCTTTGTTCAGCTGCAGCTCTTCGCCCGCCAGCGCCCAGGACCCGCCCCTGCCCGTGCCGGCCGGCTATCCCGAATACGCGTTCCTCCATCCCGAGCTCAACATGATCCAGTTCTACGATCGTGCGGCGCTCGATACGTTTTACGCGCGCTGGAAAGAAACGAAAACGCGGAAGCTGTCCATGGTGCACACCGGCGATTCGCATTGCCAGTCGGATATTTTCCCGGGGCGCGTGCGTAAAAACCTGCAGGAAGTCCACGGCGACGGCGGAAGAGGAATGATGTTCCCCTACTCCACCGCGAAAACGTATTCGTCGGTTGAATATTCCACGAAGCATACGGGGGAATGGACCTACGCCAAGAGCCTTGCTGTGCCGCCGAAAATTCCGCTGGGCGTTTCCGGCATGACGTGCAAAACCACGGTTGCGGGATCGAGCTTCACTTTTACGTTCAAAACGCCTGTGCCGGCGCATTACACGAAGCTGCGCATCTATTGCAAAAAACAGCACAACAGCTACAACCTGCTCGTCGAATGCGGCGGCAAATCGATCCCGGTGGACGTCGACTCCACGCAGAACGGCCTTCCGTATTACGAGATCGATCTCCCGCCGATCGGCACGGACCTGAAATTCCGCGTGACCAAAAGCGGCCCGCACGAAAAGGAGCTGGAGTTTTACGGCTGCAGCCTCGAGAGCGCGAACAACACGGGCATCATCCTGCACAACGTCGGCGTCGGCGGGGCGCGGTATGAATCCATTCTTTACGAAGAGCTGTTCGACGAGCAGCTGCCCACGCTCAACCCGGATGTGGTGATCATCGATTTCGGCACGAACGATTACCTCTACGACGACAGCCTCAAGGCAAACCTGGAATCCACCATCCACAAAGTGATCACGCGGGTGCAGGAGTCCGCGCCGAACGCCAGCATCATTCTCACGAGCACGATGGACATGTACCGCAGGGGCGGGCACGTCACGCGCGGGGAATTTTTCTCCGACCTCATCCACAAAGTGGCGCGCGAGCGGAAATGCGGCGTGTACGACTGGTACTGGATCGCCGGCGGGTGGAACGCGATGCCGAAGTGGCAGGACAAAAGCCTCGGCCAGCCCGACGGCATTCATCTCACGATGAGCGGGTACCGGCTGAAAGGAAATTTATTTTCCGAAGCCATGATCAACACCGTGGCGTGGATGGACGAGCACCCGGGCGGCGATTCTCTTGTTTTCCGTCTCGACAGCCTGAAGCAGGTCGATCACATCCTGCGGTTCAAAGAAGATTCGGCGCGGATCGCGGGCGGCGGCGTGGCAGGAAAAACGAAAGTGGTGCACAAGATCCGCAACGGGGAAACGCTGGGCGGGATTGCGCGGAAATATGGGGTGACGACATCGCAGATCAAGAAGTGGAACAACTTAAAGAGCGACCGGATCTATGCGGGGAAGACGTTGATCATTTATACGAATAAGAGGAGGAGGTGAGTCAGGCTTCGATGCGAATTGATTTCATTGCATTACGTGCCTGGCGAATATCGTTTTCAAGAAAGGTAATAGCCTGTTTGACAAAGCTCTCTATCAAATCGCTGGTAATTCAGCAATGTTGTTATCAGTTTAGCTATACGCATCACACTTCGATCCCGATTGACTTCATTGCCTCTTCTGCAAGTTCAAATCGTTTTTCCAAATAATGGAGATCATTGCTCCTAAACTGTTTTAAGAAATCCGTGAACTCTTTGATTGCTTCATACATGCTGCAGATGAAATCCTTCTTAGAAAACTCAGCCTTTTGAAGGGGGACGGCAGGTGGAATGGGGTCAATCTCAAAACGATATTCGGATAAAACAACACTATCCTGTTTAGGCTCCATTGTTATGTAATGCCCGGTCTTTTCAAAAAATTCGCGGCTAAAGTTATCTCCTTTACATAACGGCGGAATTCCATCCAGGAAAATTGCATAAAAGGTATGGCTCATACCAGCAAGTTCCAGGCGAAATTCCCTGATTTCATCGTGAATCAATATGAGCCCTCCGCCATATCTAAGATGAAAGGCTTTTTCCGCCGAAGTGCAGTCAGAAAAATCTTTAATGAGAACTCTCCTGGTATCAGCGACTGTCAAATATGTTTTTACAACCGTCTTCATATCCCTAGAAATAAGTATTTGTATGCAAGCATTTCATCCTTACTAAAGTTTACAAGATTAAAGCCTCCGCTTTTGGGAGGATAAAACATTCCGATCGTATTAAAACCTTCATATCCGGCAGCATTCATACTTGACCCAATTCTTACAGTGATGCCATTGTTCAAAAGTACATATTCGGGAATTTCGTTTAATGGATACTTTGGGCCTTTCGTCTTTTTCAGCCAGGTCAAAGCTTCGTCTATGTATTCCGCCACATCCTGCTGTGTGGTATACGGCGGGAAAAAATCAATGTCAGATGCCATATATTCCGGCTTACTAAAATCAAAACACTCCATCAAATGTTTGTCATACACATGTGGAATGGCCAGCTTTTCAAACTCTCTTCCGCTGCGTGTAAAATACCCGGGCAATACACCCGAAACAGGTCTTCTCATGAAATACGGCAAGTGATCGACCATCTTCATGAACTTCAGCGAGTTTCCGGATAATTTTTTTACAAACTCAAGCGCAACATCAAGATTATTACCGGCCCGGCCCAATAGCGCGTCCAAACGTACCAAATCAAAATTGACAGCCGGCATTTGTAATATCTTCAGCAGCTTTTCCTCATCACCTGCCGCCAGCCGTCTCAATGTCCTGATAAAGTTCTGCTCAGTCAGGTTACCGTGGCCTGCATTCGTAAATCTCCGGAGGGCATTCTGCTCGCGCGTAGTCAGGGTAACGCTGTCTACGATATTATCCACGATATTTCCCATTGCAGATTCCTGCTCAAGTTTGGCGAGGAAATTTTTGCCGTTCAGGGTTGGATATTTCAGCTTGATCCTTGCCAGGGCTTTCAGGCCAGATCTTTCGTCCCTGGTTAGTCCGCCGAACCTGTCGATCATGTCATCCACGGCCTTCAGCTCGTCTTTATTAGTAACGCTGAACACCTTCTTATACAGATCTTCCTGCCTGCCGAGCCGTTTTAATGCGCTGTCAATTTTATTCACCAGCGCCGTATCCATCCCGATTTTTGCCTTATCCCACGAGCGCATCAGGTCCTTGTACAGGCTCATTTTATAAAGTCCGTAACCAAGGCGCGCCAGGCCGGTAACACCAACGGCCAGGGTGATTGCGTCGAAGGCCGCCAGGAATGTTCTCCCGTCCTCGGTTTTCATCAGGTCATTCCGGAACGGGCGGATGGCAAGGTGGCTGGCAAAAACTGTTGTATCGATAATGGCAAACGCCAGCCGCAGCCCGCGGGCAGCCATCATAATTTCGCCGACGCCTACAGCCAGCAGGATAATTTCAAGATAAAAGAAGGTTTCGTCGTTGGCTTTCTCCGTTTCGGCATTTATTATTTTCCTGCTTTCGGCATGCATTTCAAACAGGCCGATACCCGGCACGACCTGGACATTGCCCCCGGCTTCGAGATACATCTCATCTTTATCTCCTTTTTTCTCCTCTGCTTCCTTCTTGTTCAACCTGCTTTCCTTTGGGAATACAACCCCTACATTCTGAACAGCGTCGAATTCCCCCTCAAGGTCGTACCTGTATTTGGTAAATATATTCTGGGAGATATCAATACTCCTGATTAGTTTGAAAGCAGGATGTGTTTTCAGAAAATCCCTTACTGTTTTATCAGGAGCCATAAAACTCATGCTGACTTTGATCTTCCCCATGGCGCCAGCACTGACGGAAAAACCGCTGCAGCCCATTGTTCCATATGACGGAATAACATTGGGATGATAAAGTCCCTGCTGCCGCATTTTTTCTTTTTCCAGCTTGTCTGCGCCAACATCAACAGTCTTAAGCCGTTTTTTATAAGCCAGCAGTTGTATGTGCCGCTGCAGGGTATAGAAGTTTTCGTCGGTTACCTGTTTATGGATTTTATTGGATAGCTTGCCCTCATTTTCCCCGAGCTTCAAGAACAAATAGTCAATCTGGTCATCAGGAGTGGTCCTGACAATGCGAATTGCGACATCCTCACCGATCGCTCCCAGCGTGCCTGAACGAAAAGCCAGCATATCGAGAAGCTGCGCACGTGATTCCCGGGTGAGAGAAGTCATTTCCGCATCGGAAAGCATCGAGAGCTGGCGTACTTTCTCGCCGGCATCACCGGCCTTCAGCTTCTGATTTTTAGCCAACATCTCTTCCGTGGTCAACACCTCCGGTGTTCCGGATAAAGCACCGATCGCCTGCAGGAAACGATCTTTATTCTTTCCGCTTAATTTGCCAAGCATCCTGTCACGCTGCCTTACGTGACTCGGGTAAGGGGTGTAATCCTCTTCAAGCCACTCATAAAGTCTTTTCCTTCCAGCCGCGTCTTTTGTGGATTCCACCACTCGGATAATCATATCCTCGTCAAATCCGGTTGTGCTCCAGCCCATAGATAGCCGCAGTATCAGGTCAACCCGTTGTTCCGGTTCCAGCGTTTCCAGCGCTTTATTATTCAGCATTAACGCGTAATCTTCAGCATCCTGGTCATGGGCATACACGAGGTCCATTACTTTTTTGAGCAGTTTTTCACTCGTTCCCATGATCCTGTCAAGCGCATTCTTGATCTCACTCATATAAGGCTCTTCGGTCACGCTCGATATTATACGGTTGAAACGATCAAAGTCATTTTCAAAGTAAACTTTCGCCAATTTCTCTTCCTCTTCAGTAAGCGTGCTCAATACCATTGCGATCAGAGTCTGTTCTTCCCCTTCAATGTTTCTTTCCTGGTCGATCATGACTTCGATAAGCGCCTTTTTCTCTTCAATCGTAACCTTAGAATATTCCGTAAGCGACAAACTTAAAGCGATTTCAATTGCTACGTCAGAATCAGCATCCTCTCCAATAATTGCTGTTCGGAATTTTTCCATTTTACTTTCATCCAGTTCTCCGGGATAAAACATCGACATCGTTTCATAAAATATCCGGGCTGTTCCCGGTTCTATAAAATCAAGCAATTCGTCATATATATTACCATCAATATCTCGCGTACTATGGTGAACTTTGTACCTAAGCCTGTCAAGCGATATTACATCATCAGGTGTAGTCTTAATCAGGCGAACAAGCGTTTGCTGAAACTTTCGCTTTTCAACGATGTATTCTATCAATGTCAGGCGGGCCCACATTTCGATGGCCTGCATATCGATATCTGTAAAATCCTTTACCTGGTCGCAAGCCTTCTCTTTCTCATCTTTGCGGAGGAATGCGTTGAGGTCATCCAACTTTGCCGTATCGATACCCAATCCTCTTGCAAACGCGTCTTTAAAAGCAATTTCATTCTCCGGCCGGTATTCGTTCTCGATTTTTTCTTTAAGCTTATTGTAAACTGCTCTTTCATCAGCATAGAGCATTGACTTGAAATTATCAACATCAACCTTTGTGTTTTCTATAAGTTCAAGTACTTCTTCGTATAATTTTCCTGCCAGCGCGGCCTTTACCAGTATTATTCTATGCTCGGCCCATAACACTTCCATTTCAGCCGGCGACATCTCTGCCAGCAGCAGCTTCACATCCTTACTTTCTTTGCCGCTCAGGCTTTCGGGGTTGCTTCCCATTACAGACGCAATTCCGCTGACTACTTTTTGCAGGATATTATAGCGTATCGTGGATGATTTGAGTATTTGAATTTCCTGCTCGATTTCCGATGCACTCTGTATATTCAACATACCGGGCCCGCCCTCCGCTTCGACCTCAACCGGGGCGATAGTCGGGACAGAAACGATACTATAGAAACTTCTATTCCTGTGAAGCAGCACCCTGCTGATATACCCTCTTACCTTTTTACTGGTCTGAACGAAATAAAAATCGCCTTGCTCGTCATAAATGGAAACATCATCGCCTGTGCCGGCCTTTTTCAGTCCAAACCAGAAATCGAAGGACGGATAGGGCAAGATGAAAAAGTTCTCGGATTTAACCACTTTCAGGATATAACCATCGAGACTTCCTTCAATGATTTGATTTTCCTGGTTAACCTCATGCACGATGCGCTGCATCGATACATCGATTACTTCCAACTGAAGTGAGCCGATATCCTCCCTGATGTATCCGTAAGTCCAGTCATAATCGCCGACTCCTGACTGGAAAACAGAGCTTTTTTTGGGCGTTCGTATCCCGATCCGGTAACCTCCTGATCCTAGCCGTTCATACACATAAAATTCGGTCCCTTTTTTTAAACCTGCAGCGCCTTTCTGTTGAAAATCCCCGTCTTCATAAACAACCTGCTTACCGCTCATAACCTTTAATGTATAAAAACGAATATCCGTATTCTTCTTTAACCCTTCGTTGGCCTGCTTCGTCCAGCGAGCCGGCAGGATCCGGGCAATCGAAATTTCCGCGCCGGCAAAGTCCTCGTCAATAAATCCATCCGGCTTGCCGCTTATATTTCCGCTACTCCCGTTGTAAACTTCGTATTCCTTTCCAACTTTATTATCTATCGTAAAATAAGCCCCTTCATCATATTCCCCGCCCATTTTTTTCGTTTTCTTTTCACTATAAAAAGGAATCACTCCTGTGCGTATAAACACAAGCAGGCCGGTATAGTCTGTAAGTTCCTGGCTCAAGTGTTTTTGCCTGATGTTATTAATATCCTCTACCTGCCGCATCACCTTCCTCCCCACTCCTCCCCCATTCTGCTGCGTATGCACCACCTCGTGCGCCAGCAACTCCTTCCCGCCTTTACTCCCCGGATCATAATTTCCATTCTTGAAATAAATATCCTGCCCGTGCGTAAACGCTTTCGCATTCACACTCTCCGCCATCTCGTGCGCATTGCTGCCGGTGTGAATTTTCACATCGCCCAGATCCGCGCCCATCTTCCCGCCGATGTCCTGCTGCACATTATCCGGCAGCGACTGCCCATTTCCTTTACTGCTGTCAAGCTGGCGCTGCAGGCCTTCGGGCACATGTAACGTATCCCCTTCGGATTTGGATTGCACGGAGCTGCCCGCGGATGAAAGCTGGCTGATGTTCGCATCGCCGCCGTCCACAACTTTGCGGGCGATCATATCGGCTTCTTGCTCCTGCGCGTCGCCGGGTTGGGAAACTTCGAGCTTTGCCTTGATCGTTGCATTTTCCATCGCCATTTCCTCTTCTTCCTGGCGCATGACAATCTCGCGCCGGCGGCGGATGGCTTCGGCTTTGCTGTTGCGGTCGTTCTGTTGTCTTTCGAAGTAGTTACGCATTGCAGGGGTTTCTGAGGTTACAAGTTCCGGCAGATTTTCTCCAAAAAAAAGGACACTTTAGACCAAAAAATGGGACAAAAACGGCGTTGTCGAAATCGTTAGTTGCCTGATCCTCAATACAAATCCCCGGACAGAAAAAGTTGATTTCCAGACCATATCCTGAAACTACTGCCAAACCTGCATCATAGGGCACGATCAGGATATGCAAACTAAAAACACTGTAAAAGCAGGCATTCCAGGCCGTTGCAAAAATCACAACCTGGCAAGAATCGTTCTAAATTACGAGCCGTTCTCCCGCTTTTTCTGCTGTGCCCGTTGCAATGAATTTTACTCAACTTTGTAATGAAACAACATCGCATGAATACATTCCGCATTTGCTCCATTCTCGCTGCATTTCTTCTCTTCTCCTGCAATGAACCCGCAAGCAACACCACGACCGATTCCATCCCCGGCGATTCCGTTCCCCCACTCGCGAAAGCCGATTCGGCCGCACCGAAAGATTCCGTTATTCCCGACAATACTCCCGCACCTCCGCCCCCGCTTCCCGACATGATCGACGTAACCGTGTTCTACAACAAAAATTACTGCGGCGGGATGAAGCCGACGGATGAAATGCTCGGTGAGCTCCGGAAATGGCGTCGCCTGCCGAATTCCACGCTGAAGCTGGTGAATAAATCAGGCGAATTCCTGGTGAAGACCGACGGCAAAGGAAATTTTTCGGGGATCATTCCTGCAGGAAAATACAACGTGTTCCTCACGAAGGAAACCGATGCAGCAATCTACGATGTGAGCCCGGATGCCTGCGAGAAATGCCTTACGGATGTGATGAGCAGCGTGGAGGTTGCACACGGGAAAAAATCGGATATCTACGTCACCTTCCGCTGCGGGCCGATGGATAAGCGGCGGCAGTAATTACGCCTCCGCGATCACACGCTCCCGCAATTTCACCGCAGGGTTTCCCTGGTAAATTCCGTACGCGTCAAGTTCGCCGGTGGCAACGGAACCGACCGTAAGCATCGCATGCGACCTGCAGGTAACGCCCGGGCATACCGTCGCTTTCGCACCGATCCAGGCGCCTTCTTCAAGCGTGATCGACCGCGCGATGAGATCGAACGCCGGCTTTTTGTAATTGTGATTGCCGGTGAGCAGCAGCGCGCCCTGCGAAAGACAAGAGTTGGAGCCGAGGCGCACGCTCACGAGATTGTCGATCCAGACATTCTCACCGATCCACACGTAATCGCCCACCGTCAGCAGCCACGGCGATTTGATGTTCACGCCGGGCTTGATCACCACGCCGCGACCGACACGCGCGCCGAAAAGACGGAGCAGGAAAATTTTGAACCCGTTGAACGGGAAACGCGAGCAGAAAAAAACGCTGTTGAAACAGTACCAGCAGGCGCGCTTAAAAAACGAAGCGCCCGGATCGTACCAATCGTTGTTGAAGGATGAAAGCTGTGTTTTTCCTCCCGGCATGCGGCAAAGGTAGGAAAAGGGACGAAGGGACGGGGACGGAGGGAATTCCCCAAAATCCGCAGGTCCTGGCAGAAGCCGCACCAAATGCCCCTCGCAAATCTCGCGGATTTCGCAGATGAATTGATACTATCAGCGAAATCTGCGAGGTCTGCGGGACGAGGCGTGCATGCGGGCCTTTGAAGCCGAATTATAAAGCGAAGACCTGCGGATTTTGGGAATTCGGCGGCTGGGTAAAAACACTATCGCTTCGTCGAATACCGACAGAACAACAACCGCCAACCCCGCCAACCGCCGCCCCGCCGCTTTCCCCGGGGGAACGCAAAACTTGCATTCCGGAAAAAGCACTCTCCGAAGCTTCCGTCCCTCGTCCCCAACGTCCCTGTTTTTATCGTATATTTGCACTCACAGCGTCTCTTTCCCGCCTATGGGCCCTGACCTTATATTGATTATTCTCCTCATTCTTCTCAACGCTTTTTTTGTCGCAGCCGAGTTTGCGATCGTGAAGGTGCGTTCATCCCAGATCGACCTGAAGATCAACCAGGGCAGCTCGCGGGCGAGGATCGTACGCCACATTCTCGATCACATGGACGCGTACCTGTCGGCATCGCAGCTGGGCATTACGGTGGCGAGCCTCATTCTCGGTCGTGTCGGGGAACCGTATATGGCGGGGCTGCTGGAAAAGATGTTCGCCTATTTCGACATTACGCTCAGCCCGAACCTGCTGCATAATGTCGCGTTCGCAACGGGCATTGCCATCATCACGATCATTCACATGGTCATCGGGGAGCAGGTGCCGAAAACGATGGCGATCCGGAATTCGCTGAATACGTCGCTGCTCGTGGCGTTCCCGCTGCGCATTTTTTACGTGCTTTTCATCCCGTTCACGTGGATCGTCAATGTGCTGACCAAGCTTACGCTGCGTTTGTTCGGTGTGAAATTGTCGGCCAACCATGAAGAGATCCACAGCGAAGAAGAGCTGCGCCTGCTGCTGACGGAAAGCGAAGAAGGCGGCGCCATCAAACAATCCGAGCACGAGCTGATCCAGAACGTTTTTGAATTCGACGACCGCGCTGTACGCAGCATCCTCGTTCCGCGCACGCAGATCTCCGCGGCCGACATCGAGCTCGACCCGCAGGAAATTCTCGACAAAGTGATCGAAGAAGGCTATTCGCGCATGCCGGTGTATCGCGAATCGCTCGACAACATCATCGGGATCCTTTACGCGAAAGACCTGCTGAAGCTCATGAAGGTCGGGAAAATGGGCAGAACGGAAGTCGAAGCGATGATCCGCCCCGCCCACTTCATCCCGCAAACAAAACGCATCAACGACCTGCTCCGCGAGTTCCAGACGCTTCACATCCAGATGGCGATCGTGACCAACGAGTTCGGCGGCATCACCGGCCTTGTGACGATGGAAGACGTGATCGAAGAGCTGGTCGGCGAGATCCAGGACGAGTACGATGAGGAAAAACCTGCGGTGGAGAAAAAATCCGACAAGGAATTCATCGTAAGCGCCATGGCCACCATTTCCGACGTGAACGAAGTGCTGCCGATCGCTCTCCCCGAAAGCCCGCACTACGAGACGGTTTCAGGCCTGCTCAACTACCTGTTCGGCCGCATTCCCGCGGTGAACGAGAAAAAACATTTCGGCGGCTACGAGTTCATCGTGATGAAACGTTTCAAGCACAGCGTCGAGTCCGTGAAAATGACGGTGATGGACGAAGGCAAGTACTCGACCGAAGAGGAAGGGTGATCAGCCGCACAAACTCCACGCGCGGGATGTGCTGATGTACCGATATGCTGGTGTGCCGATGCATTTTCCATTACAGGAAAATTTTCAATTGATATTATCAACTATTCGTTTTGCCAGCCTTCATCTGCACATC
Organism: uncultured Chryseobacterium sp.; assembly: GCA_966211705.1. GTDB lineage: Bacteria > Bacteroidota > Bacteroidia > Palsa-965 > Palsa-965. The sequence goes on along the minus strand of CBIHOC010000004.1, from coordinate 95,217 downwards.
TGCACATCTTTTTTCAACTGCGGAACAGCGCGGCGTTCGCTTCTTTCAGCGCGCGGTTTTCAGTATACGCGGCAGCCAGCTTCAGCGCACCTTCCGACCATTCGCGATACACGTCGCCGGGCATCGCTTCCACCTCGTCGATTTTTGTTGCGAATGCCTGCGGATCGTCCAGCGGGAGATCCCAGCCGGCTTTCTGCTGCGCTAAATTTCTCCAGGGCGTTTTGTCGGAAATGAGCACGGGTGTTCCGGCCTGCATCGCCTCGAGGATGACGTGCCCGAAGTTTTCGCCCCGCGTCGGAAGGAAAAGCAGGTCGAAGGTGGACAGCAGGCTGATGATGGAAGAAGAATCCGTGGCTTCGTGAAAGCTCGCCGTCACATTCGCGGGAAGCGATTTTGCGGCGGCCATGCATTGGGCGAGATACGCTTCGCTGTAAACGGTGCCGTAAAAATCGGCGGTCACCTGGGCAGTTACTTTCGTCAATGCTTCGATGGCGTACAGCGTATTTTTCTCGGGCGCCACGCGGGCCACGCTCACGATACGCAGCGCGCCCGGCTTCCGCGAACGCGGGGTGATCTCCGCCGGTGCGATGCGGGGAAGGTTCCCGGCGATCTTCACCCGTGAATTTTTCCCGAACACCGCTTTCGTTTCATTCGCTTCCTGTTCCGTGGTTGCATGAAACGTAACGCCGCTGAAAATGCCGCGCAACTGTGCGTAAACAAGGAAAACCTTTTTCTTCGTCGCTTTGATCGCCATCGCGGCAGGCGCCAGCATTCCCCGCACCGCAACAATGCGCTTCAGCCCGAGCGCTTTCGCTTCCTGCAGCGGCCACGCGGTAAACGGCTGCGACCAGATGCCGTTGACGTAGATCGTGTCGTATTTTTCTTCGCGCAGGAGACGCGAAATGGTTTCCCGGTTCAGCGCGGCCGGCGAAATGTAGTACACGCGCTTTCCGTCCGGCAAGGTATTCCACGCATCGCTGCGTACGGTTTTGTACGGCTGCAGCTCCATGTAATCCGTATCGCGGGTGACGACGGAAAAATCGAATTCATCGCCGAGGTGATCGATGAGGTTGGCGCAGGAACGCACCGGCCCGCCGGCCCTGTCGCCGGGGAGGAACCAGTCGATGAAGACCAGCACGCGCGGTTTGTTATGCGATGTCATTTTTATCGAGCCAATGCGAAAGCACGACCAGCGGCCAAATCCTCGACCAGGTCACGCGGGGATCGTTTTGCAGGAATGCCCTCCAGAGCAGCGTCACGCCCTGCGCGTCAAACGGTTCCCTCCTGCCCAGCCGCGCGAGGCGCTCCTCGCAGAAGCCGCGCAGCTCCGTCTTTATCCATTTTTTCCACGGGAACGTAAAACCCATCTTCGGGCGGTTGACGATCTCCGCGGGGAGCAGGCCGCCGAGTGAATCGACCAGCAGCTTTTTCGGCGTGTGCGGAAATTTCATCGTGCCGGGCAGGTTCAGCACGTATTCCACCAGCGTATAATCGAGGAACGGAACGCGCACTTCAAGCGCATGCGCCATGCTCATCTGGTCGGTATCGCGGAGGAGTACGTTCTGCATGTAGGTGGAGATCTCGGCCATGGAAACACGGCTGAGGAGAAAATCTTCTCCCGGGAAATCGCGTTCGATCGCTTCCACGATCTCCTGCACGCGGTACGGATCATCCACGCGCCCCGCCGTCAGCCGGTCGATCTGCTCGTCGAGCAGCACCTGCCGGGAAAGCGGGTAGAACGAGCGGAAGCCGATCTTTTCCTGGGCCAGCACGGCGGCCATTTTTTCGCTTGCCACGCCGGGCTTCAGCTTTTTCACAAACGCGCCGCCTGCTTTCCGCATGCCGCGGGGAAATGCGTTGAGCCATTTCTTTCTTTCGAGCGCTGCTGTGCGTTTGAAAATGTCGTAGCCGGCAAACAGCTCATCGCCGCCGAGACCGGAAAGCGCCATCGTGATGCCTGCTTTTTTCGTGGCTTTGGAAACGACGTAGGTGTTGGGACCGTCGCCGCTGGGATGGTCCATCGCATCGAGCGCGGCGGGAAGATCGTCCAGGAAATCGCCGGGCTCCAGCCGGATCTCGTGGTGAACGGTGTTGAATTTTTTCGCGATCAGCTTTGCGTAAACGGCTTCGCTGAATTCGGAATCGTCGAATGTTACGGAAAACGTATTCACCGGCGACGAAGCCACTTCGCTCATGAGGCCGACGATCGCGCTGGAATCAATGCCGCCGGAGAGAAACGCGCCGAACGGGACATCTGCCACGAGCCTGCGTTCCACAGCATCGCGGAGCAGCGCCCGCACATCGCCGCAAACGGTTTTGTAATTCACCGGCGCAGCTTCGCGAAGGACCGGTTTCCACCAGCATTTTATTTCCTGTGCGGAAGCGGTGACCAGCATGTAATGTCCCGGCAGCAGCATCTTCACCCCTTCCAGTATCGTATCGGGCGCGTGAACGGTCTGGTAACGCAGGTAATCGCCGAGCGCTTTACGGTCCAGCTTTTTTTCCGCGAAGCCCGAAGCAAGCAACCCGCGTATCTCGGACGAGAACACGATCTTTCCCCCGGACTTTGTGTAATACAGCGGTTTGATGCCGAGGCGGTCGCGGGCAATGAACAGCGTGTGGTCCGTTTTATCCCAGATCGCGAAAGCGAACATGCCGTTGAAACGGGCCAAACATTCCGTTCCCCATTTCGCATACGCGGCGAGGATCACTTCCGTGTCGGTCGACGTCCGGAATGCGGCATCACCCAGCTCCTGTTTCAGCTCGCGGAAATTGTACAGCTCGCCGTTGTACACGATGGAATACCGCCCGCTGTCGTAGCCCATGGGCTGGTGACCGGCCGCGGAAAGGTCGATGATGGAAAGCCGGCGGTGGCCGAGCGCGATGCCGCCCTCAGCCAGCACGCCCTGGTCGTCGGGCCCGCGGTGTGCGAGCGCGCGGTTCATCCGTTCGACCTGCTGGCCGAAATGATCTGTGCCCCCGGGCTGAATGATTCCGTTAATGCCGCACACGAAACGAACGATAAATGTTGAACGCTGAATAATGAATGGAAGTGTCGGTCATTTTTCCCGGATCAGTATTTTGTATTTTCCATTCATCAATTATTATTTTCTAAAGATACTAAGCCTCGTGGATGAGCCGGTAAAGCGTTCCTGCCCATTTCGCAGGCGTGACGGAAGCAGCCAGCTCCGCGCTGATCTCGCCCATCCCCGACAGCTTTTCATCCGGCAGCGCCATAATTTTCTTCATCGTTTCGCGGATCGCTTCTGCATCGCCGGCAGGGAAAGAGAAACCGTTTTCCCCGTCCTGCAAAAATGCGGATGCCGCGCCCACCTTATCGCTGAGCAGCAAAGGAAAACCGGCGGCGGCGAATTCATGCACCACCACGCCCCAGGGTTCCACGCGGCTCGGCAGGATGAACACGCCCGTCTGCCGCATGATCTCTTTCAGCTGCGAAGGCTGCACAAACCCGAAATGCCGGATCGAAGGATGCTCCACCGGGACGACGTCGCCCGTCCCGAGGCACCACAGCTCCCAGTCGCCCGCTGACTCGGCGGAAGCATGGCGGAACGCGTCCCACAGCTCTTTCACACCCTTGAACTCGTAGTAGCGTCCTGCGTAAACGAAACGCCGCGGAAAATTTTTCTTTTTTTCAGCAGCCGTTTCTTCGTAATAGCCGTGAAAGAGCCCGAAGTCGGCGGAGTAAAAACCGGTGCGGATGTTTTGCCCCGGGAAACCAAGCATCCGGGCATACGTCTCCTGTTCGGTGCCCGGAACCCATGCGTGGCTGAACGAGCGCAGCACGGTGAAGCGGGAAATGATTTTCGCAAGCCGTTGTTTCCACGTGCCTTGCCATTTGTTGTCCATCACGAGGATCACCGGGATCTTCCCGTTCCATTCGCGGCAGATCTTCACGTAGGTTTTGTCGATCCACCCGCTGCAGAGAATGGCGTGGGGATTGATTTTCTGCGCAAGCGCACGGAGCTGCTTTTCGTCCAGCGATTTGCGTTCGTAAACGGTCACTGCCGCATCGAAAGAGAATTGGAACGGGGCTTCGCTGTTCACCGGCCAGCGCACGAGATGAATTTCCACACCGGGATAATGCAGGCTGAATTCGCGGAGACAGGCCAGCGTGTAGCCGGCGAGCTCGGTGTAAAGGATCAGCAGGCGGCGTTTCCTATCCATGACTGGGCTCGGGCTCAACCAGGTTTCCGGTTCCGTTCTCATCCGCTTCTTCCGTTTCTTCCGTTTCCTCCACCGGCGCTTCGAGAGAAGCCATATAGTTCTTGTGGTTGTAGTAATAGATCCACGCGAAGAGCGGGAAGCCGTTGATGAAATAGTGTCCCTGGCGGAACAGGTACAAAACGATCACGCACAGCATGGCGCTGGAGATGATCCAGTACGGCTCGTCCGGGTTGCTCCGGTTCCGTTTGACAAAATTGCGGCTGATAAAAACGACCACGATGATCACGCCGACCAGGCCGATCTCCGAAATAATGCGGAGCAGCATCGAGTTCGCATCCGACTGGTTGTTTGCAAAGCCGAACGTTTCGATGTTTTTGGTTACCGAGTATTTCTCGAAAGCTGCCGAGTGCGATCCCAGGCCGGTCCCGAAAAGGAAATTACTCTTGAAGTTTTCCGTGGCGACGACGAAATTGTTGTAAAACACGATGCTCGAACCGTGCTCGCTGGAAATGTCGACTTCCCCCGTTTCAAAAAGGTAGAGCGTGCTGTCCCACCGGTAGCGGAAATCCGGGACGGTGTTGTAGATGTAAACGAACACACCCATGAGGATCGGGATGAACAGCAGGAGATAACGCGCAAAACCGTAGTTGACCAGCATCATGATAATGATGAACAGCAGGCCGACATACCCGAGAGAAGAGAAGGTCAGCACGTACACCACGAGCACCATGGCGCTTTGCCAGCGTTTAAAGACAAACGTTTTAAAGGTCAGCAGGTTGTAGACCGCCACGAAAGCAGCAGGCGCCATCACTGCGGCGTATTGCGACGGCTCGCTGAAGACCGAATTCACGCGTATGCCGAGGTTACCGCCGGCCACCATCGACCATTTGTTGAAGATCGGGAGCCACCGGAAATCGTACCCGGGCGTAAACTTGACGATGTAGGAAACGAACTGCACCAGCCCGATGGCGGAAACGATGAGCGCAGCTTTCAGGTAATAATGGAACAGCAGGCCCGCATCGTACTCGAAGCGCTTCAGGATGTAGAAATAGAACAAGTAGGAAACGATCAGCCCGATGAAGATCTTGAGGAACTGGTCGATCGTATTGCTATCCATAAAAATGTTGAAAAAGCCGGTGACCAGGAAGAAAAGCGAGAACACCCAGAAATAAGACGGAATCCCGTAGCGCACGATAAAGCCCGGAAGGAAAAGGAAGAACACGAGGTAGCCTGCGTAGATCTCCGCCGGTTCCTTCGTCAGCACCCACGCCGCGGAAAGCGCCGAGAAGTAGACGAGGAACATCAACCATTTATCCTTCCGGCTGAGCAGCATTATCGCGAATAGGGTTTCAGCATGTGTTTTTCGTGCGCCAGCCCGAGCATCGGCAGGTCGGCCGGGGAATCGCCGTATGCAATGATACGCGAATAGCGGCCCAGCTCGTACACTTCCCGGATGCGGCGCGGCTTTTCTTCGCCCTTGCAGTTCGGCGTGCAAAGATTGCCTGTAAACTTTCCTTCAGCATCGAACTCCATTTCCGTGCAGATGCAGCCAACGCCTTCCTTCACGCAGAACGGCTTTACCCACGCCCCGCAAGAGGCCGAAACAACAGCAACCTCCTTTCCCCCGGCAATATGCGCGTTGAGCAGGGCCATGCTGTCGGGGCGCAAAAGCTCCGGCAATTTTTCACGGCAGAACGTTTCCCCGGCGTTTTCGATCGCTGCTTTCGATCTGCCCCGGAGGAAAAAACGGAGCACGCGCGTTTTGGCGTCATGTGCGGAAACAAGTCCCGCTGCATAAGCGGCAAGCCATGGCAGCACGAGAAGCATTCCCGCATAAAAACGAAGTCCTCCGCAGGTGTGATGCAGGAACGGCATCAGCGTGTCGCGCTTCGTCAGCGTACCGTCGAAATCAAAGAGGACGAGTGTCATCGGCACCTCCTTTTAGCTGCGGGGACAGGAATAAGGGACGCAGCTCCATCGCCAGGTAGAAAATGATGATGGGTGCGGTCATGTAAAAATACCTGCCGGTGTTGTTTCCCAGGCGGATCAGCAGGCTCAGGACGATCGCCTCGGCGAGCAGCGCCCCGATGATCAGCAGGTGAAGCCGCACGACGGCCATTCCTGAAAATCGCTTGTACGCGACGATCGCGAGGTACAGGAACAGCAGGTTCTGCACGAGGAACGTCTGGCGGATGTACGCTCCGAAATCCTGGATGCTGACGGCGATATTGGAAAAGAACTGGTCGAACGCGATCTGGTGATTAAACCTCGGCGTGAAGAACAGCGTTTTCCTGCAGACAAAATAAACCAGGAAGAACCCGATGCAGGCGGCCAAAACTTTCAGGTAATATTTCCGGTCGTTCTTCTGGAACAACCAGTGCATGGCCGCAATAAGCCCGAAGACGAAAAAAATATATTCACGCTGGAATACCGCAAGCAGGAGAAATGGTAATTGCCACCAGCTTCGTTCCAGGAAAAATTTAAAGATGAGCGCGACGAGCAATACCGAGAACGCATCGGTCAGCGCGGTAAGTAAAAAGGTAAGCGTGCCGAAGCCCAGCAGGAACAGCATCCCGCAGGCAAACGAAAACAGCGGGGAAGCCAGCAGGTGCTTTTCGACGATGCGGTAAACGACGACGCACGTGGTGATGACGCAGACGAAATTGAACAGCAGCGCGCAAAAATAAACCTGCGGGTCGAGCCCGAATCCCTGCATCGCGGTTTCCGTGGAATAGTGAATGCCGGTTTTGTGGAGGAGGAATGTGATGTACGAGCTGATGATGCGCTGGTTGAAGGGCGAATCGACGGCCGCAAAATCCCAGTTCGTGTAAAGCTTGTAATAGGAAAGTACGTCGAGGCCGCCGAACTCAGGCGTACCGTATTTATAAGCGTAATAAAACAGGGGATAGCCGAGCGCGGTGAACAGGAAGAATAATGTGCAATATTTTTTCCAGCTTTTCATTCCTGGCTTTTTTCCAGCACGAGAACGTAATGCGGGTAAACCGCTGTGAGCCGCGTAAAGGTAGTGATAATTTCAAAGCCTGCCCGGCGCGCCATCTCCGCTGCAACCCTTACGCTGCGTTCCTTTCCGATCTCCCCGGAGAACACAAGGTCGTGCAGCTTGTTGAAGACCACGAACGGTGAAGCGCCGTTGATGTCTTTCAGGATCAGCCGCGTTCCCGGGCGCATCAAGGTGAAAATGCTGTTCAAAAACGATTGCTGGACGGCAGGCGGAACGTGGTGCAGCACGTCGATGAGGAAAAAGAGATTGCATTCGCTCATCTCCGGCGGAAAATGTTTCCCGTCGTACTCCTCGAACCGGTGCGGACGGCGGCCGGGCTCCGAAGCGAACAGCTTCCGCGCATTTTTCACCAGGCGCTTGCTGATCTCTACGCCGTACACTTCTTTCATCGGCGTGAACTTGTTCAGCAGCAGGGCAAATTGCCCGGAACCGCAGCCGATGTCGCCGACGATATCGCCTTCTTTTACGAACGGGAAAAGATCCCTGAACGGGCAAATGAGCGGTCGATAGCGGATCTTGAGCGTGTCGATAAATCCCGCGTTGGTGCTTTTGCTTTTCAGGTAAGAGACGATCTCCTTATTGGATACCATTTTTCAGATAGATCAGTACGGCGAAATAGGCGACCCAGAGGAAGATCGTTACCTGGATGAAAAGATCGCGCAGGAGCACCTGTGTCGGCGAGCCGCTCCGTTTTTCCACCAGCGTCACCTGCAGGTAGCGCAGCAATCCCACGATCACGAAGAGCGACGAAACGTACACCGGCTTTCCATGGAAACGCTGAACGATCTCCGGCGAAGTGACATAAAGAATGTACGCAACCGTGATCACCGCGCCCATCATGCCCATCACGATGTTGACGTATTCCATCGTGTAGCCTTTGATCGACTTCCGCATTTCCGCGCCCGTGGTTTCCAGCAGGAGAAGGTCGTCCCTGCGCTTGGCGATGGCAAGGAACAACGCAAGCAGGAACGTCATGATGAACAGCCAGTGTGAAATTTCCACCCCGGAAATGATTCCGCCCGCCAGCACGCGGAGAATGAACCCCGACGACACCATCACGATGTCAAGCAGCGCGATCCGTTTCAGCCCAAGCGAATAGCCCGCGTTCACCAGGCCGTATGTCAGCACGACTGCGAAAAAACGGAGGTCGATGAAATATGCGCCCGCCAGCGCGGCCACGAACAGCACGGTCATGAGCGCAAGGCCCGTGGAAATGCTGACAACCCCGGAAGGGATCGGGCGTTTTTGTTTTTCAGGATGACGACGATCGCTTTCGACGTCGCAGATGTCGTTCAGGATGTAGATGGCGCTGGAAACGGCGCAGAAACAGAGAAAGCCGGCGCCGAGGGAAAACAGGACATTATCCGAAAGCAACGACCCGCCGAAAAATGGAGCAGCAAAAATAAACAGGTTCTTCAGCCACTGGTGGACACGCAGCAGGTCGAAATAAACTTTCATAGGCGTCCTGTAAAATTAATCTTTTTCCCGGCGATGCGTCACCGTGCCTCTCCGAAATGGTCGAACAACACAGCGATGATGTACTCCTGCTCTGCTGCTGTCAGCCCGTAAAAAAGCGGTAGCCGGAGCAGGCAATCCGTATAACGGTCTGCATTCGGCAGCTCGCGGCCATCATGCTTGTCGTGATAGTATGGACTGCGGTGTAATGCCTGGTAATGGAAGACTGCGTGAATGCCTTTCGCCCGCAGGGCCGCCAGCAGTGTACCACGCGCCTCCTTCGAGCTGCAGACGACATAATACAAATGACCGTTGACGGAAGCATGCGCCGGTAAGCATGACAACTGTACGTGGCCCGCGCCGGCAAGAGGCTCCAGGGATTCAGCATACTGCTTCCATAGCTTAATCCTTTTCTCCTGGATGCGCGCGATCTGTTCCAGCTGCGCATACAGGAATGCAGCTGTCAGTTCCGAAGGCAGGAAAGAAGAACCGATGTCTACCCATTCGTACTTGTCGGTTTCCCCGCGAAAGAATGCAGAACGGTTCGTGCCTTTCTCCCGCAGAATTTCGGCACGGGCAAAATAACGCTCATCATTAACAGAAAGCAATCCGCCTTCGCCCGCGATTATATTTTTTGTTTCATGAAAGGAAAATGCGCCGAATGTTCCGATCGTTCCAAGTTGCCGGCCTCTCCATGTCGATTCTATGGCATGCGCGGCATCCTCTACCAGCGCAATGTTGTGTTTCGCCGCCAGGCCTACAAGCGTATCCATGTCACAGGCCATCCCGGCATAATGCACGCAGACCACCGCTTTTGTACGGGGCGTGATCAGCTCTTCCACCTTGCGCGCATCCAGGTTCGGGTGATCGGTACAGGAATCGGCGAAGACGATACGTGCGCCGCGCAGGGTGAACGCATTGACTGTCGAAACAAATGCAAAAGAAGGCGCGATCACTTCGTCCCCGGGAGCAATATTGAGCAACAATGCGGAAAGCTCGAGCGCATCCGTACAGGAAGTGGTCAGCAGGGGGTTCCGCATGCCGTAACGCTCCATAAAGAATTCATGACAGCGACTGGTGAAGATGCCGTCGCCTGCAAGATGGCCCGATTCCACCGCCTGCCGGATATAATCGAGCTCATTGCCGATAAGGAATGGTTTATTGAAGGGGATCTGCATGTAACAGCAGCAAGGTAAGATTTTATGAAACGTTACAGTCGCTCCCGGATCGCCTCCACCGTCATCGCGCATACGCGGTCCCACAGGAAATTTGCGCGCACATGCGCCACCGCATTCCGGCGAAGCGCATCGAGATCGCCCGGGGCGGCATCGATCGCTTTTTCCAGTGCAATCGCCAGCGCGGCGGTATCTCCCGGGGCGATCAGCCAGCCGGTTTGCGGCGTCACCATAACCGGCACAGCGCCCACGTCCGTGGCAACTACCGCCAGCCCGCTCGCCAGCGCTTCCATGATCACGTTCGGCATCCCTTCGGAAAAGCTCGGGCACACCAGCACCTCCATCGCGCGCAGCAGCTCTTTCATTTTCGCCGGGTCGCTGACGTTGCCGTGATAAATAAAATTCTTCGCGCGGATCTTTTTGCTGTCCGGGATCGGGCCGATAAAATGCATTTCAAATTCATCGTCCCTTTTTTCTTTCAGCTTCGAAAGCACAGCCGTAAGCTCGGGAATTCCTTTCCGGCGCTCGTACCTGCCAACGAAAACAAAACGGCGCACCTTACCCGACGGGGCCGGCGAATCGTTCAGCCATTCCTCCCCGATCCCGGTCGGTATCTCGATGATCCGTTTCCGGGGCACACCGAGACTTTCAATGATCTCCGTGATCCTTCCCCCGTAGGAGAAAAGAAAGTCCGCCTGCTCAGCGTGAAACCGGACCGGCGCACGAAGCAGGAAACGCGCCTGCAGGGAGGAAAAAAGGGAAGGCTGGCGCTGGAACATTTCATAACCGTGAAAATTGACGCCGACGGGAGGGAATTTTTCGCCTTTACTTTTCCGGTTCAGCAGCTCCCATCCCGCAAAACCTTTAATATAAATGAAATCAGGGCGGCTGTTCTTTGTATAACTACTGTATACCTTTTTCGAATATTCATACGACTCCCGGAGGTAATGGCCCGGCAACTTTCCCTGTTGGGGAAAACTAACCACAAAAGAGCGGATGTTGTTTTTTTCCGCCTCCGTAAAAAATTCAAGGGCGTGAATATCGTATTGGCTTTGGTTCGTATGATAGAGGTCGACACGGTGACCGGCGGCAGCAAGATATTTTGCGAGGTAGAAGGAATGTTTCTGCATTCCCCCGACGACGTAAGGATGGATACCGTCCGTAAGCAGCGCGATGTTCATGAGAGAAGCTTAAGGTACTGTTCCCTGTATACCTGTTTTACAAAACTACCCATCGCCAGCCGGTGCAGCCGCATTTTTTCTTCGATAGAAACCGGTTTCAGTTTCAGCGCCTGCCCGTCGGCGATCATGCCCGCATGATGTTCCCTTACGAACGCAGGATAATCGCCCAGCCCCGGGGAAATGATCACCGCCAGCCCGGCCGCAAGGTATTCCGCGAACTTCACCGGCGAAGCGACCTTGTTCGTCGTGCTCTCTTCACGTACCAGCCAGCCGTAATCCCCGGCTTCGAGCGTGGCGGCTACTTCGGCGGGCTTCAGCCATTTACTGCTGACACGGCCGGGATATTTTTTCGCGGCTTCCATCGCCGGCATCGACTTCACAAGGAAGAGAACGTGAAGATGAGGATGCTCCTCCATCAGCGGCAACAGCAAACGGTCGGCCAGTTCCAGCGATTGCCAGCCTGCAGCAGAACCGGAATAGATCAGCAGGATGTCCCCGTCCGTGAGCCCCATCTTTGCCCGTGCAAGACGCATGCGCTCCGGCGAAGGGGCGGATGGAAACGCGCGGCTGTTGAGCGTGCAGGGAATGACCACGTGCGCATTGCCGGAATAACCGAAACGTTCTTTCCAGTAATTCACAAGCTCCTGCGTTACCGCCAGGCGCGCATCGCATTCCAGCACAACCCGCCGCTCGATCGCTTCCACTTCCGCTTTCACACGTTCGTCCGGCACGACGTCGTATTCATTCAGCTCCGCCGCGTACGCGCCGCGACCGTCGAAACAAACTTTTTTTACTTTTTCCCGGAAATCAAGCGCCATCGAAGCGGCGAACGGACCGCGCGCCAGCACGACATCCGGCCGCAGGCGCAACAGCGACAGCCACAGCGCCGGCTTGTTCCATCTCCAGTTCTTCGCTTTCGGCGCCATCGGCAGCACGGTCGCACGCGGGTAAAGCGCGCGGATCTCCGAACGGCTTTTGCGGTAACCGCGCACGGACACGAACGCAAGAAGATGAACGTCGTATTTCATTTCCTCCGAAAGAAAACGGCACACATCCGCCACCTGCCCGGCGTAGATCCCGGAAGGCGCGTCGTTGTAAGTAAGATAGAGGATACGCGTCACAGCAGTTTCGACAGCGTTTCAAAGATACGTTCCGTTGCCTTGCCGTCCCAGAGCGGAGGCGTTTCGCCTTTTTTGAATGTGCCGGCTTCGATGGAAGCGACCTTTTCACGGATCGCATCGAGATCAAACGGCAGCAGCTCATTTGTGCCGAGCGTGACCGTTACCGGGCGTTCCGTGTTGGGACGCAGCGTTAAACAGGGCACGCCGAGGAACGTCGACTCTTCCTGGATGCCGCCGCTGTCGGTGAGGATGAAACGGCAATCGCGGACGAGCTTCTGGAATGCGAAATAACCGAGCGGCTCGGTCAGGATGAGGTTGGTGTTTTTGCGGAACGCATCTTCGAGGCCGTACGTGCCCATCTGCTTCACCGTGCGCGGGTGAACGGGGAAAACGATCTTGTACCGTTGCGTTACTTCCTGCACCAGTTCGAGCAGCAGCTGCAGCCCTTCGCGGGAATCCACGTTGCCGGGACGATGCATGGTCATCAGCACGTACTCGCGTGCTTTCAAATTCATTTCCTCCGTCACCGGGGAAGCGGCGATCTTATCCGCGAACGCCACCATCGTGTCGATCATCGTGTTGCCCACGAAGTGAACGGTGGACGCGTCTTTTCCTTCACGCGCAAGGTTATCGGCGCCGCTTTGTTCCGTCACAAAAAGCAGGTCGGCCAGCTCATCCGTAAGCACGCGGTTGAATTCTTCCGGCATCGTGCGGTCGTCGCTGCGAAGCCCGCTTTCGATGTGCGCGATGCGGATGCCGGCTTTGTTCGCGGCAAGCGCGGCAGCCAGCGTGGAGTTGACGTCACCGGGCACCATGACGAGATCGGGCTGATAATCGCGGAACGTCTGGTCGAGGCGCAGGAGAATTTCCCCCATCTGCACGACCGGGTTACCGGGAGGGATTTCCAGGAAATAATCCGGCGTGAGACCGAACTGGCTGAAAAAAACGTCCGCCATCTTATCGTCGTAATGCTGGCCCGTATGCACAATGCGAAGCTCGAACTGCGGGTAACGCGCGGCCACTTCCCGGAAGCGGGTGATCTTGATGAAGTTCGGGCGCGTGCCGATAACGACGAGGATTTTTTTCATAGAGCCGCAGCAAAGTTAATCAACGAAAAGTGTCTCCAGCCTGCGCGTGATCGCCTCGCACGACGAGCCGTCCAGGTCAATATTGAAACGGAATTCGCGGCGGGTACTTTCCGACAGCAGCGCGCGAATGTCCTGCTCCGGGTTGTTCCCGGTGAACGCCAGCCCAAGATCATGCTCGCGGAGAAAAGCCGCCACCTGTCCTTCCGGTCCGCAATAAACCACCGGGATCCGCAGGCAGAACAGTTCCCAGAACTTCGTGCTGAGGTAATCCTTATACATTTCGGTGAACAGTACCAGCGCATACCGGTAACGTCGAAGTGTGGCAAAAAGCGTGACCGGCGGCAGTGGTGCAAAGAACCGGACGACATCCGCGACACGGGCGAACAACACCGCATGCTGGCTATCGGCCGTGTAGAAATCGATCTTTATCCGGCGGTAAATTTCCGGGTGATCGCGCCGCAATTGTTCGAGCATAACGGCCAGCGCTTTCAGCCGGTCATCGAGCCCGTTATAGATCGTTCCGGTAAATGCGAACGTGATCGCATCCGCGGGAAAAGCGGAACCTTGCTCCTGCCCGTTAAAATCATCCATGTCGAACGCGTGCGGGAGGTGAACGTATTTTTCGTCGTGCCCGTATCGCGCGCGCAGGTCGTCCAGTATCTCCGGCGCAGGCGAAAGCACATGGTCGGCGCCGGCCACCGTTTCCTGCTCGAGCTTCAGTTCGGCGGCTTTATTGATGCTGTCCATGGCAGCGAAGCCGTAGCTTTTACCGGAAGTCCATGGATCGCGGAAATCGACGATGACGTTCAGCGAAGGGAATTCTTTTTTAAGCCCGACCGCATAATGCATTACCCGGAACGGCGCGCCGGTAGCGATTACGTTGCGGATGTTATTCTCCCGGATGATCACTGCAGCGGCTTTCTGCATCTCGTCGCCCCATTCGATCGCGCGGTCGTAAATGCTTCCCTTGTGACGGCTTCGCAGGCGGCGGGTCCAGAAACGATAAGCGAGCTTATCAAAAAAGCTCAGCTTGCGCTTCAGCAGCACGGCAGGGTAACACGGCGGCAGGGAATACACGGCAATGCGTTCCTGTCCGACATCGCTCGTCCACAATGATCTTTCTTTGAGCGGATTTTTGGCGGTGAGCACGTGCACGCGGTAGCCGTGACGCGCAAGGTATTTGGCCATTTTCGCCCAGCGCCGGCCGCCGATGCCGGGATATGGCGGAAAAACGTAGCTGACGATCAGGATATCCATTTCCTTCATCCCGCGGCGTATAATTCTTTTACCAGTTGCTCCTGCGTAGGGAACTGGATGAGCACGGCCCGGTGCGGACCATGGAAAACAAAGATGCTCCCGGCCGCAACAGCGGAGGCACCGTGGCTGACCGCGGCTTTAAAATCGGCGACATTCCGCGCTCCGCCGCAGGCCACGACGGGCACCTGCACGGCGGCGCTGATGCTGCGGATGAGTTCCAGGTCGTAACCTGTGCCGGTGCCTTCCCGGTCGATGTGGTTCAGCAGCAGTTCCCCGGCGCCGGCGTCTTCCATCTGCTTCGCAAATTGCACGGGATCGATGCCGCTGCTCGTTTTGCCGCTGTTGGCATACACTTTATTTCCGCCGAAGAACGGCTTGTGGACGTCGATGGACACGACCACGCTCTGGCTGCCGAAGCGGGAGGCGATCTCCGTGACAAGGTTGGGGTTGCGAACCGCGGCCGTGTTGATCACTACTTTTTCGACGCCGCCGCCGAGCACGGCCTGCGCGTCTTCCACGGTGCGTATCCCGCCGCCATAGGCGAACGGCATGAACGCCTCCTCCGCGATCGTGCGGATGCGCTTCAGGTCGGGACCGCGATTCTCCGCCGTCGCGCTGATGTCGAGCACGACGATCTCGTCCACTTCTTTTTCGTTGAAGATCTTCACCGCGTTGATCGGGTCGCCGACATATGCGGGATCTTTGAACTTCGTGGTTTTGACGAGGCCGCCATTTCGGATCAGCAGGACCGGGATGACACGGATGCGGCGCATATCAATAACGTTCAGCAAAATTTCGGAGCAGTTGCAGGCCGAACTTGTGGCTTTTTTCCGGGTGGAACTGCACGCCGCAAAGGTTATCTTTTTCGATGCCCGCAGTGAACGGATAGCCGTAATGGGCGCGCATGGCCTCGTCTTCCGGCCGGTTGCAGCGAACGTAGTAGGAATGCACAAAATAAAAGCGCGGCGGAACAGGCATATCCTGCAGCAGGCGAACCGGTTTCGCCGCTTCCACGTCCGTCCAGCCCATGTGCGGCACTTTTGTCCCGGGAGAAAGCCGCGATGCGTCGAAGCGCACCGTCTCCGCATCGATCCAGCCCAGGCCCGGCAATTTTCCTTCTTCGCTTTTTTGCGATAGCATCTGCAGGCCGACACAAATGCCGAGCACCGGCACTTTTTCCTGCTTCGCTTTCTGTTCAATGACCGGGAGCAGCCCGCTGTCATTCAGCCGCGACATGCAGTAATCGAACGCTCCAACGCCGGGAAGAATAAGACGGGTTGCTGCGGAAAGCTGCTCCGGGTCACCGGAAACGACCGCCTGCACGCCGTTCTTTCGCAGCATATTATGGATGGAGCCGAGATTTCCTACGCCATAATCGATAATGACCAGCATAAAATACTTAACGGAATTTCTTTATGAAGGTACGCAAAGGTTTCAAGAAACGGAGGAAGGCGAACTGCCACTTCCAGTGCTTGTTGATATACGACGGGTAGCTCGTATGCGCGCGCACCGGTAGTTCCATCATCTGTGCAAATTCCGTTTCGCTGAGGCCGAGCTTTTTGATCACGTACTCTTTGTCTGAAGCCATCATGGCGGGGTCGCAGATCGGCTCTTCCATTTTCCGCAGCGCCTCATCGCGTGTCAGCTGGCCCGAGCAGATGAGCGTCGATAAATGTGCGCGGCGTTTGTCGATCCCGAATTTCGTGGGAAGAATATAGCTCTGGTAAAAGCGCGTGAAGATCGATTCGTAATGTTTGCCGCCGTAATCGCGCCAGCCCAGCCCGGAAATGATCGTCGCCTTGGCCTGCTCTTTATCGTAATGCACATAGTTGAGCAGGTCGACCGTTTCCGTTTTGTTGAACAAGAGGTTGCGCAGGTTGTCGAAGTAGGTCCGTTTTGGGTACTTCTTCAGCCGGCGCTTCCCGTAAAGCTTGTGAATGGCGCGGATGTTCAGCCAGTCCGATTTACGGTGCACCCAGTGCGGGGGCAGCACGCCTTCGGTGACGATGTTCGCCCCGCTGAGGATGTAGCGGATGCCGTATTTTTTCGCGACGTTGTGGATCACCGCCGAGATCGCGTGATCGGTCAACAGCTCGATATCGACGACGGACGCTTTCAGGAACGCCACCTGCAGGTCGCGGAACTCTTCCCAGTCGATGACGTACGTGAACAGGTCGAAGCCGAGCTTCTGCGCAATGCTCTCGATGTTCATCACCGCCAGCTCCGAGTTCCAGCCGTTGTCGAAATGTACAAGCAGCGGACGAAGCCCTTGCTGCCCGGCCACGTAAGCGAGGTACGTGCTGTCTACTCCCCCGCTCACGCCGAGGATGCAGTCGTAGCGTTTCCCGGCACCTTCCTTTTTTATTTTTTCCACGATCGCCTTCAACCGTTCCGCCGCATCAGGACGGCCTGCCACCAGCTTCACCTGCACGTCACGCTCATACTGCCGGCAGTAGCGGCAAACACCTTCCCCGTCCAGCTCCAGGGCGGGATCATCGTCCGTGGTAAGGATGCAGCGGCTGCAGGCCACGCGTTCCTGCGTTGCTGCGTGCGCTTCAAGTTCGTGTAAAAATTGTTCTGGCATAAAGGTGGAATAATAATGATCCCGGCGGAGCAGGTTCTCCCCGGAGCCGGCATACGACCCAAGAAAATCAGTTCCCGGCTCCGTTCGTTCCGCCACACCGGCCGCGATCATCGCATCGACGTAGTCGCCGTATTCGGGAATGTACACGGCGTAGCTTTTGACGCCGAAACGGATCGCGTCAAACAGCGTGGTGGAATAGATCGACAGGTGCAGGTCGCTCAGCGGGAATAGCTGCTCGAGGTTGGCATCGACGATCTTCACGCTGTCGAAGGCCTCCAGCTGATCGTAGATCCCTTTTTTCTCGGCGGGATGCGGTTTCACCACGATCTTCCACGGCAGCTTTTTTGCGGCGATATCTTTTGCCAGTCCTTCCACGCAAGCGATGAAATAGGAATGGAGGTTCGTCTGCGTCGTCACCAGCAGCAGTTGATCCGCGCCCTTGAACTTCTGCAGCCTTTCGCGGAGCGCACTGTCCTCCTGCGTCGATTCAAAATGGTAATAGCCGATCGTCCCGATGCGTTGTTCCGGGTATTCGCAGCCTTTTAAGAGACGCTGTTTCCAGAATTCGCCGTACACAAGTATGCGATCCGCGAACAGCGCACGCCGGATCACGCCACGAACGGCATCCGGGAAAATGTAAAAAATGTCTTCTTCGGCGATCAGCCCGTGCTGGAGCTCGACGGTATGAACGCCCTGCCGCTTCATCGCCAGCAACAGTCCTTCCCGGTGATAGTGCTGATCGAAAACAAGCACGCGCGGACGTAGCGCCGCAACTATCGCGTACCACGCCCGGTAATAATCGAAGAACAACTGGAACGCCACCCGGATATTTGCCAGCTCGCGCGCCGAAAAAATGCCGGAGCCGCTGATGCGGGAATACGTATCGCGTAATTGCTGCCGGAGCGTTTGATCTTCTGCGCTCATCGCCTGTTGTTGCAGCCAGCGGCTGATGCGGGGATAATGCAGGTCAAACGGGAATTGCGGCGTCTTGCCGCTTTCGAGCACAAAAAAGCTGCGCGATCGGCCCAGCGCCTGCAGCACGCGGTCGTAATACAGGGAACGCGGCCTGCCGGAATCGTCAAGCACGAAGCGCCCCGAAAGGTCGACCACCAAAAATTCTTTGCCCCTGGCCTGCAGCAATTGTGCGTGCAGCGCCTGTGCTTTTGCCGCTTCGCCCTTCAGCCGCATTTTTGTCCGGCGGAGAAAAAGAAACCGTTTATGCGCCCCCAGGCTCCCGAACAGTGGCGTGTTCACCGGGCCCTTGTCCGCATACCGGACGTGCAGGCCGTCGAGCACAACCTTCAACAGGTTGACCTGCCCACAGTCGAAAAGCGAACCATCGCCGATCCGGTTGTAGAAATCTTTTTTAAAATCGCTAAAAAGGCTCAACGGTTAAAATGCTGCTCTGGTGTTTCCTGTCTTCTTCCTTCCACCCGGCGGATAAAACGACCGGCTCCTGTACAGATCCGGGTGGTGCGAAATTAGCAAAATCGGGGCAAAGAGGAGGCCATGGAAAACAGCCGGGGGGCGGTCCTCATGCTTCTTTTTCGCGGTCGCGGACCAGGAGGCCGGCTGCCGAAAGCTCTGTCACGGTGGACGCAAAATTCAACGCGCTTTCGTTCATCCGCCCGGCGATCGTCACGAGGTCGCTGCGGCCGTCGGCCCAGGAAAGCAGGTGCAGCCGCCGCGACAGCTCGGCGGCCCGCTGCCGCTGCCCGCCAACGGCAGGATACAGCCCGCGCCTGCCCAGCTGCGGCTCGCCGAAGGGAACCGTGTTGACGTAGCGAAAATTCAGTTCGTGCAGGCGAACGATATCACGGTACAGGTTCACCGTTTCCTTCATCGCTTCAAACGAGACGAATGATTTATTGTCGAGCGACGTATGGTATTCCGGGTAGCGCTGGTACATCGTGCGCATCAGCGAACCGACAGGCAGGTTGAAGCCCGGGGAGCAGTACTGTCGTTCGTCGCTGCCGCCGATCGCAAAATCGATGACGTTGTAAGGAAACCCGGAATGCAGCAGCACATGTTCGGCCACGCGGTCGGCATCGCTCAGCGGATCTTTGGAGCGCTTGTAGGTAAAAGCTCCGCCATCGCCGGCACAGGTTACGACATAGCCGGCATGCAATTTCGTTTTCAGCGTATCGCCATGTTTTGCCAGGAAAGCGATCACACCGATTGTCTCCGGCGCAAAAACAAAACGGCAGGTATATCTCCGTGAAGGCAAAGCGGCGAGCGCCCGGTAAAGAAACGCCGTTACCAGCGGGCCCGACAGTTCGTTATTCGCCATACTGGGATGGCATACGTAAGTCGAAAAAAGTATCTCGCGGTCCGTTTCGCCCTCCAGCACACATTGCGCATACGTAAGCGCGCCCGAAGCCAGCGTGCTGTCGATCTTCACCCTGTACATCCCTTCTTTCGGCAGCTGCTCCCGTTCGCGATGCGAAATGCAGAAGCCCCATTTTTCACTGTAATAGCTCGTCAGGTAGGGAACGGCGTCGGGCATGCCCGGGATGGAATGCAGGTGCTGATCAAGCTCTTCAAAAGTAATCTCACGGTCGACCGGCACACTATAGTTCAGCACATGCAGGTTATTGACCTTAAAGTCGCAGATTTTTTTTCCTCCCGGTGTGATGATGTAAGCATCCCGGATATTCCACTCTTTGGGTATCTCCCAGTCAAAAACAGGCGTGCCTGTGGGAACTTCAGTCATCTCCAGGGGAAGCAACTCCGACAAAATGTTCAGGGATTCACGCAGGCCGTTTCCTGTAATGCTCCGGCAGATCGGCCAGAGCCTGTCGAAATACGCCTCTATCTGGTTCTCCATAAATGGCTGAGCTTATCGACAAACCGGCTCCAGGAATCAAGGCCGGGTATGGGTTTCCATTCAAAAGTAGAAAATTCGCGCCACGCATCCCGCAAAGCCGGGAGATAGGCATTGAAGTCGTTTGTCGACGCCTTTTCCCAGTAACCAAAGTTCTTCAGGTAGGCAAAATAGTTTGTCATATCGATTTCCGCGATACCTGCCGGAGAACCGTTCTCTTTTGCGCCCGATGTGATCGATGTTGGAGAAAGCACGCGCAGGTAAACGGGGTGTTCCGGGTCTGCAACAATGCACCGTTTGTCCCTGTAAAATACATGCCATGACTTGCTGTGGTCTGAATAAAGCAGGTTGCCCAGCGGCGAGGCGCCGGGACCATCCCATGCAGAAAACGCGTGTTCCCTCTTGTGGACGCAAGTGCTCGCGATCCAGGGACGCGCCTGCTGCGTAATCGTTCCGCTGGAAATATCAAAAAAAGTATGCGCCCGGTCGTAACAACAATCGAAATCCTTACCCGACAATTCCTGCAATATCTTCGGCGAGACCAGGTCGTCGTCGTCAAGCTTGACGACATAGTCGCAGGAGCTGATCAGCGCATTCACATCATCCCGCTTATAGATCGTCTTCATCAGGCTGAATTTTTCTTCGCGCGGAACATCGGGTAAATGCACGAAATGGAACGTTCCGTCCTCTTTCTCCTCCTCTCCGAGAATGAGCACTTTCCACCTGTCGTATTGCTGGGCACGCAACGCCCGGAAATATTGGTCGATCAGCGATTGCCGCAGGGACGAACGCTTGTGTACAGGAGTAATATGCGTAATGAACAGGAAGTTATTCATGTGCCGTTTTTTCACCGGTCACGTACAAAACACCTATTCCGAAACAACGCTGGTTCCAGTCTTTTACGAATTCTTTGTGACTGTATTTTTCCTTCAGCTCAAACCAAAGCCTGTAAACATCAGTTGTCGGATCCGGGTGAACGACAATATCGTGAAAAACGATCATTCCGCCTGGCGCCACGAGCGGAGAAAATTTTTCGAAGTCTTGCTTCACTCCTGCATAGGAATGATCTCCGTCGATGAACAGGTAATCGATCTTCCGGCCGCCGAGTAACGAAACAAGATTATCGTACGTATGCTGTGCATGCGAGTCATCGCGGATCAGCTCGATGCGCTGCCTGCTGCGGGCGAAACTTTTGTAAACCGGAATTTTCATCGCCGGGTAGCCGCCGCCATAAGGCCCCTCGGGAAGGTCGATTGAAACCAGCAACGCATCGTCTGCGGCGAGACGCGATGCCATGAATAAAGTTCCCCCGTTGGCCGTGCCGATCTCCACCACCGTCGATGGCCTGAGTTTTTCAAGCTCTGCGGCCAGCTGCTCCATTTCTTCACGGAATTGCCACGGACGGATAAGGTCCCCGGGCTTCGAGAACAGGAAATCCATCGTGCGGGCTGCGTTCCATTGTTCGTTTTTGGTCCGCTCCATTCCGGAACGAAGACGATCAAATCCACGGCGGATCAGGAATTTTGAGATGAAGGCGGGTATTTTCACAGGTTTAAAATTAGCTGAACATATTCCATTTCAACACCTCATCCTCCCCGATGTCACGCAGCGCGGTTTTCCCGATCAGCTGGTCGATGTCTTTCGGGCTGATGCCGCTGGCCGGGCGTTTCCACGTTAAGTGCTCCCGGGAAACAGCTTCCCCGGATCTGATGCTCTTCAGCGCCACAAGGCTGCGGCGGGCGTTTGCACGGGATTTTTCTTCGGAAGGAAGCGGTTTCTTTTTAAAATCGCCGAGCACGCGCATCGTAAAGTCCAGCTCGCTGTGAAAATGCTGCAGGTCTTTCTTGTCCATCGCGTGGTAATGGTCGTTGCCGGGAAGCGTTTTATCGTGCGTGAAATGTTTTTCCAGCACAGCGGCGCCGAGCAGCGTGGCGATCTTCAGCACTTCCATTTTACCCGGAAGCGTGTGGTCGGAATAGCCGGGGATCGCTTCAGGGAAATGGTTGACCTGGTCGATGAGCATGCCGAGGTTCGCGTTCTCGTCGGCCGTGGGATAATTCAGGATGCAATGCATCAGGATCACCTCGTTCCCGTATTTCGCGATGGTTTCCAGCGCCTGCTGCACTTCCCAGAGATAGGACGAGCCGGTGGAAAGAATGATGGGCTTCCCGAATTTACATTGGTGCTCGATGAACGGGAGGTTGGTGATATCGGAAGATGATACTTTAAAGACCGGCATCAGGTCGTTGAGGAAATTCGCGGCCTCCACGTCGAACGGGGTGCTCATGAATTCGATGCCGGCTTTGTCGCAATGCACTTTGAGCGCCTCGTATTCATTCTTCCAGAACTTGTCGTATTTCTTGAACAGCTCGAACTGGCTGCGCGTCGGCTCTTTCGTGATGTCCCAGTAATACGGGCTGTCCTTGCTGGCGATCGTTTCCGCTTTATACGTCTGGAACTTGATCGCGTCTGCGCCGCCTTCCGCCGCTTCGTCGATGAGGCGTTTGGCCAGGTCCATGGAACCTTCATGGTTGACGCCCGCTTCTGCGATGATGTAGGGACGCCGGATAACGCCGGGGTCGTAAGCGTCGATCACTTCTAAGATTTTCATACGGGAATGGTGCTTTCAGCAAAAGTAATGAAATGGGCTTGCTTCCGGCGGGAAGAATGGCAATCAGGGTTTGACCGGTGGCGCTTTCTTCCCCACGATCCGCGTCCGCAGCGCGATGAACGGCTCATGCACGAGCTTGTACAGCAAAATGCTGAGCAGCACGACGAACATCACTTTGAAACTGATTGAAAATGCAGGATGCCAGGCGCCGTTCCGCGGAATGTATTTATCAACGAGGCGGAACACGTCGAGGTGCATGAGGTAGATCGGGTAAGAAAGGAAGCTGATCCACGTGATCAAAAAATTCAGCGCACGGTGACGCGCCATCCAGAGGATGATTGTCGAATTGCAGAGGAACGGGATGAGCAGCATGATGGCGATGCTGATGAGCGAAAACCATACCGTGCGTATCCACACGATCTCCGTTTCGCCCTGGTTGCCGCCGTCGGCCTGCCGGAAAAAGTACAGCAGCACGACCAATGCCACGGTCCCGAGCAGGAAGAACCACAGCCGCATCATTTTTTCAAAGAACCGCTGCGAAAAAAGCTTGACCGCCGCCAATCCCACACCAATCAAAAACGAATCGAAGCGGAACGGGAAGTTACCGACGATCGCGCCGTACGGACGGTCCGTGTACATTACCCAGCCAAGTCGCGCGAGGTTGGAAAAGACGACGAAAAGAATGACGAACAAATAAAATCGGCCGGGATTGATCCCTTTCCGGAAAAGGATGAAGATCAGCACGGGCATGAGCAGGTAGAACCACTCCTCGAGCACCAGCGTCCAGCTGACCGGGAGAAAGTTAATACCGTAGATGTTGTTCTGCAGGAATAAAAAATAATACCCGATGTTCCAGGAAATGGAATGGTCGATGAAAATGAATTTCAGCAACAGCACGCAGTAATACAGCGGGAGCGTGCGGAACCAGCGTTTCACCCAGAACGTTTTCAGGTCGCCGAAATTGAAGCCGTTGCGGAAATCGCGGATCAGCATCTCGCCGATCAGGAAACCGCTCATCACGAAGAACGATTCCACCGCGATGATGCCGTGCCTGACGCCGAACAAACGGTCGAAACCGGAATGCGCGAGGACCACGCTGACCATCGCCAGCGTCCGCATCAGGTCGAGACCGAATACACGTGATTTCATTGAAAAATAATTTGCAGATATGCAAATGTGCAAATGGGAGTTCGATTTTCTAAAACCTACCTTCATAACGCACCCGACTTCCCAGAACAATCTCCAAAGCGCGCCGCAAGCGGGCATCTGCACATTCGCAGATCAGCACATCTGCACATTTACCACGCAGTCCAGCCGCCTTCCACCAGCAGGTTGTGGCCGGTGACGTAGCTGGACGCGTCGCTCAGGAGGAATACGGCGGCGTTCGCCACCTCGTGGTTATAGCTCATGCGCTGCAGCGGGCTGAAATTGGCGAAGTTCTTTTCGAACTGGTCTTCGTGGTTATTCCACACGCCGTGCGGGGTGACCTGGTTCACACGCACGCCGCGCGCGGCCCAGTAGGTGGAAAGATATTGCGAGAGCGCCTCCACACCTCCTTTCGAAGCGGAATAGGCCGCCGGGCAGCCGAGGCTCGTTCCTTTGTAGAGGTTCTGGTTGGGCGCCACCACGCTGTACGTGGAAGGAATGTTGATGATCGCTCCTGCCCCACGCTCCGCCATCCACGAGCCGAGCACCTGGCACACGAGGAACGTTCCTTTCAGGTTCGTCTCCACGACCGCGTCCCAATTTTCCTCCGTGTATTCTTCGAATTTCTGGAAAAAATTGTTCGTCTTGTTCTGGTGCCCGTTGATGAGCCCGTCGACCTTTCCGAATTTCGCGAGCACCGCTTCTTTCAGCGAGACCACGGATGCTTTGCTGCCCACATCCACGCTTACGCCGAGCATCGGGCGGTTGTGGCGTTTCTCCAGCTCAGCCGCTTTTCCTGCCGGCTGCGCCGCTTCGATGTCCGCCAGCACGACGTGCGCCCCGAACTGCGCGCAGGCCTCCGCGAACGCACGGCCGATGAGGCCGCATCCGCCGGTGATGACGATCACTTTACCGTCGAGCTCGAATTTTTTGCGGAAATCGATCTTCGTGGGATCGGTGGTGCGTAAAGGTTCCATGGTTGAAAGTTTCAAGGCTGAAAAAATAAATCCCAAAGGTGGATGTCATTTCCCTTTGGGGATCTGAATTTCTTGTTTTGGGATTTCTCCATCAGATATTTTTTCGGAAAACAGGTTTGATCACGTCGCCGGTGAGGTACTTTTCGTAGCCGTCCTCGAGGCCTTTTTTGTAAACGTCCATCGCTTCGCCGAACGCCCACAAAATGTGATCCATGTCTTCCTGCGTGTGGCTGAAGCAGGGACAAAAAATCCCCTGGAACAGCACGCCGCGTTTGATCACTTCCTGGTTGAAGAGGGTACGCATGCCGAAGTCCGGCTCTTTCTTCGCGTTGCGGAATCCCATGCTGGCATGCCAGTTGAACTGGAGCTGGTCGATGTAGCCGGTGAGCTGGTGCTTTTCGAGCAAAGCTTTCACACCCGCGATGAACGCGTCGCCCGTGCGCTGGTTGTGGCTTATCACATCGTGCTTTTCAAATTCGGCGATGGTGGCGAGCCCTGCGGCAATGGACGAAGTTTCTCCGCCGTGCGTGGTGGAAACGAGAAACAGTTTACGTTCTCCTTTTCTCCGGATGCCGCCCAGCTCCATCACTTCTTTTTTTCCGGTCAGCGCGCAGAACGAAAATCCGTTGGCGATGCCTTTTCCCCACGTGGCCATATCGGGCACCACGCCGTATTTCGTGATCGAGCCGGGAAACGCCGTTTTGAATCCCGTGATCATTTCATCCACGATATACAGCGCGCCGTGCTTGTGCGTGAGCGCAATAGCATCCTGCAAATAACCCGGCGCAAGCACGTTCATCTTCTCCGGCTCCGAGATCACGCACGCGACCTGGCCGGGATACATTTCGAACAATTCGCGCAGCGAGTCGAGGTTGTCGGCTTTGTACATCACCGTCATGCCGATCGTTTCCTGCGGGATGCCGTAGTTCGCGTCGGTCGAGCCGATGAACCAGTCGTCGTAGGAATAGAACGGGTGCTCGGCAGGCCGTGCGATGAGCTTCCGGCCGGTGTATGCACGTGCGAGCTTCACGGCCGCAGTCGTTACAACGGAACCGTTCTTCGCATACTTGATCATGTCGTGGCCGGGAACGAGAGAAAGAAATTTTTCCGCCATTTCCATTTCGATCACGGAAGGACGCGAGAAGTTATTCCCTTTCTGAAGCTCTTCCGTCACACGCTGCACCACCGGTTCATAAGCATGGCCGAGGCTCACCGAAGCCAGCCCCAGCAGGCATTCCACGTATTCATTGCCGTCGGGGTCCCACACGTGGCTGCCTTTCCCGCGCACGATTGCGGCCGGGGAATGCAACGGGAACTGGTCGTCGCCTTTGGAATACGTATGCGCCCCGCCCGGGATCAGGTCGTGGATGCGGTTGCGGTAATTGTCGGACTTTGTAAAGCCCGTAATGTATTTCCGTTCCATCAGCTCACTTCTTTATCGTTTTGCAGGGACTTCAGGTAGCCCGCATTGATCACGCTTTCCTTGTTCGCCGCGATCAGCCCCGGATCTTTTTCCAGCAGCTCCACGACCTCGTGGATGGAAAAATCGGTGCGCGGGGCAAATGCGCTGAACACATTTTCCACCGCCTGGTGATCTTCCGGCGTATCGACCGACAGCTTGAACGTGTAACGGGGATCGTATTTTTTATACCCGCAGAGGAACAGCCCCGAATCCTTGATGTAAGGCGTGACATGCTCGCGCTGGGAAAGCAGCTTTGCCTCTTTGTGCGCGCGTTCCAGCGCGGAGAAACGGAACACTTCCGTGTCGCAGCCGTCTTCGTAATGCGGTGCGAACGAGTTCGAAAAATAATCGAGCGTGTGCGCCGTGAATTCATCCAGCGCGAACTTCACCACGTCTTTGTGGTGCAGCGGGCAATCGGCGGTGATGCGCACGATGATGTCGCCGGCCGTGGCGCCTTCTTTCACCGCGGCGAGGTAAAACCGTTCGAGCACGTCGTTTTCGCTGCCGCGGAAGGCGTTCAGCTGGTTGGCGCGGCAGTACGCCTCGATCGCGTCGTCGGCGGGCTGCGTCGAGGTAACGATGGTGACGTAACCGCGCGCGGTATAACTGCCGAGGCGTTCGATCAATTGCTCCAGCTGGGGTTTCCCGGCGAGCGGCTTCAATACTTTTCCCGGGAGACGGGTGGAGCCCATGCGGGCCTGGATGAAAATAAACGGTCTCATGTATCCCTGCGGTTGAACACCGACATCAGCAACTTATCTGCAAATTTTCCGTCCGTATAAACGTGCTCCCTGAGGCGGCCTTCCACTTCGAAGCCGAGCTTTTCGTACACGCGGATCGCGCCGGGGTTGTTGGAAAAAACCGCCAGCCACACTTTTCTCAGGTTTAATTTTTCAAATGCGTATTGCACCAGCAGCTTGCAGGCGTCGGTGCCGTGGCCCTGTCCCCATGCGCTTTTTTCGCCGATGAGGATGCCGAGCTCGCCGTGACGGTGGATCCAGTGGATGTTGCCGAGCTTGATGTTGCCGATGTGCTTGCCGGTTGATTTATCGACGATGGCGAAGATGATGTTCTCCCGGCTGCCGCTTGTCTTTTTGATGAAATCGAGAAGCGATTCTTTCGTCGACGGGAAAGCGCCGGTTTCGAGCCCTCGTGTCACTTCGTGGTCGTTCAGCCAGGCGAGGTATTCGTCGGTGGCGTCGGCGGGCGTGAGCGGGCGAAGCCCTGTGCGTTCCGTTTCGAGGAAAAAGCTCATCAGGAATCCGGGGAGTTGTGCTTTTTGTCCAGCTTCACACGATACTTTTCCATCTCTTCCGAATTGTTCGTGAGATTGTTGTCGTGGCGGCGATACCGGTAGAGCGGCAGGATGATATTGTAAATGTTGTATTTCTTCAGGAAACGGATACGCAGGTCTTCATCTTCCCGCGCGCGGAATTCCGTGTCGTAAAGCCCGATATCGAACAGCCGGTCTTTCCGGAACATGATACCGCAGGCGATCGGGCGTTCCGCTGAAGAGACGTTCTCCATGTGGTCGCCGAAATCGTTGACGAGGTAATAATCCACCGACACCGCATCGAGGCGATTATTCTCCGTGAGAAAAACGGACTGCACTTTCAGGATGTCATTTTGAAAATAATCGTCGGCGTCGAGGAAGACGATGAACTGGCCTTTCGCTTTCCGGATGCCGAAATTCCTGGCTTGCGCGAGCCCCACGTTCTTTTCCATACGGAACATGCGAACTTCATCCTTATAGTTGTCGAGTATCTGCGGCGTTTCGTCCGTGCTGGCGTCGTCGATTACAATTATCTCGTAGCTTTCACGGCTGAGCGATTGGGCAAGAGCGCTGCGAACAGCACGTTCCACGTAACGGGCGTAATTGTGGGCGGTAATGATGACCGAAACGAGCATAGGCTATCGACAAATATACGTTATGGGAGGGTACGAAGCGTTGCTGCAAAGGCCTTGTAATTGGCCGGGGCGGAAAAACACCTGGAATAATAATCGCGGGCCGATGCGCGGACCTTCGCCTGTCGCGCGGGATCGGAGGCAAAGGTTTCGAGCATCTCCGCGATTTCCGCAGGTTTGGTGTTTAAAGGCACCAGGAAGCCGGTAGCTTCGTTTGCAATCTCGGGATTGCCATACACCGCCGTGGCCAGCACGGGGATACCGAAGCTGATGGCTTCCATCAGCGCGACCGGGATGCCTTCTGCCTCGCTCAGGTTCAGAAAAATGTGAACAGTTTCGGAAGCATAGAACTTTTTGATTTCTTCATTCGGGGTAAAACCGCGCAGCTCAGCACGGGCAGTCGCAGGAAAATCGCGCACAATCGCCTCTACGCGGTCGCTGTCGGGACCATCGCCAAAGTGCACCCATCTTACAGGGATTTTCATCTGCGCTATAACTTCGGCGATCGCATAAATACGTTTCCGGTCCTGGATGCTTCCACATGAAACGATTGTAAAAATTTTTCCGGGATCATAAGGGTTCATGCCCAGGTCGTCGACACCCAGCCTGCTGAACATGAACTTTTCCGCCATCTGCGGAAATCGCTTTACCAGGTAATCCATCCCGTGCTTCGAGATGGAGGAGATCCGCGTCGACCGGTGAATGATAAAATTGAAGAATGGAAGTACTTTGATATAATGCACCAGCGCCCAATCCCATTCGTACAGGTCAATGGCATGGCCCCGGCAGATAAAAGAGCGGATCACGCCCCTGCGTTTCATCAGCCCGAGCATGATCGCGGAATTGTGTATCCAGTAGCAATAAAAAAGATGTCTTTCACCTGGGTAACGCGATTGCAACAGGCCGGTAAAGATCGTTGCCAGGTGCGCCTGGTGCAGCAGCACGCTGGCGTAGCGCTTCCGTTCCTTCCAGAACCAGGTTTTACTCCGGCATCGCATCCATTCGACTAAAAAAACAGAACCGAATTCGCCCCACTTGCGGGCTGCAGGCATACGCGCAGCCTCCTGGTTCAGCAGCAGCACCTCGCAGTCAGACGGCAATGAGCGTCGTGCGGGCAACTCTTCCCCGAAAAGCTCACAGGGAACCAATACAACCTTATCAAAAACAGAACAGAGATACGGAAGCTCATCAGCAAGATATTGCTCTGCGCTCCCGAAAGGGAAAAGCTTGGTAAATAAGAAAAGAGTTTCCCGGGGGGCCATGTACGCTATTTTTGATTCAGAAGACCAGACAGTATATCCAGGAATTGTTGATTTATTATTTTTTTGCTGTTGAACTTCTCAACGTAGTTTCTTGCGGCCTGTGCATGCCGCTGATACTTCGTTTCATCAACCAGCAGCTCTTCCACTGCTTTTTCCAGCGCGCCGATATTATCGCCTGCCATAATTCCTGCTCCATGCACGGAGAGCATCCCGTTAGGATCACTACCCATTGAAACGACAGGGATGCTATGCTTTGCTGCCTGGAGAAATGTGTTCGGAAAACCTTCGTACAAGGAGGTGCTGATAAACACCTTCGACCTGTTGAAGAACTTCTCAATATTGTCTGCCGGCACGGATTCGATCACAGTAACATTTTCCGGCAATGCCTCAACGAAACGCTTCCATTCTCCCGGTCCGCCGGCATCGTTAAGCACCATGCAGAACTTCCTGTGCGGAAGACGTGCTGCGAGCGCGGCCAATTGTTCGGGACGTTTGAAAGAGTTTGTGCGCCCGATCCAGAACCCGTCGATCTCTTTCACAGGCTTCCCTGCCGGAACTTCCAGTGCGATCGGCGGGAACATCAGCGCACTGCTGCGGTCAAAACGCTCACGGAGAAGCATGGCCTGCACCGGCGTCTGTGCCAGCACAACCGACGCAGAAGATATAACCTCCCGGGTTTCGCCCGCGGTCATTCGCGCCCACCGCGTCATACTTTCGTCATCAAGCTCTTCATCGCCGAGATCTTTATCGTGCGCGACGCGGAAAATAAACGGCTTGCCGTTCGCACGGCAGTAACGCGCCAGGCGCAGTGCTTCCGGCGACATGCCCATGATGTACCCCACATCCGGGTTGATCGCGCGAAACATTTCTTCCATTGTAGCGTGCGGGTTCCTGTCGCCGAAGAGCCGGTAGCTGATCCTTCCTTTAAGCGTAGTCCGTTTTTTCCAGTAACCTTTTCCCTTCAATTCCGGGATCGGGTAGATCCATACGCCATCTTTCTGATGTGCAGGCTCGCCCTGGTCGCGCGTTGCAACAGCCACTTCCACCCCCAGCGCCGTAAGGCCCGTCGCATGGTGGCCGGTTTCGATCTCGATGCCGCCAAAATAGTAAGATGTCTCTGTATGCAGCACCGAGTAGGCGTCGGGAGAAAGGATCAGCAGTTTCATACAATACTCCTTAGCTCAGGCTTTACCTGCCGCTTTTTTCTTTGCGGTGAACCAAGCCACGGTTTTCGCCAGCCCTTCCTCCAGGCCGGTCAACGGTTCGTACCCGAGCAGCGCACGGGCTTTCGAAATATCGGCAAAACTATCGCGGATGTCGCCGGGTCGCACCGATGCGTAAACCGGCGCGAGCTTGTTCCCGGTGAGCCCGGAGAGGATACGGTGCAGCGTGTTGAGCGAAACCGTGCCGCCGAAAGCGATGTTCAACACCGGCGATTGATTTTCCGGGAGCGGGGCGGTTGCCGCATGCAGGTTGGCGAGCACGACGTTTTCCACATACGTGAAATCCCGCGTGTTCTCCCCGTCACCGTAGATCGAAGCGGGAATGCCGGAAAGCATGGCTTCGATGAAAAGCGGGATGACGGCGGCATACGGCCCATTCACATCCTGGCAGGGACCGAACACATTGAAATAACGCAGGCCGATTGTTTCGATGCCATACAACGCGGTGAACACGCGGGCATATTCTTCGTTCATCCGTTTCGTCACCGCGTAAGGCGACAGGAGCCGGCCCGTTTTCTCCTCCACCTTCGGCATGTGACGGTCGTCGCCATATACGGACGAGGACGAAGCATATATAAACCGCTTCACGCCATTGTCTTTCGCCGCGGTGATCATGTTGAGAAAACCGGAAACATTCACCGCGTTGGTGGTAACAGGATCGCTGATGCTGCGCTGCACGGAGCCGAGCGCGGCCTGGTGAAGCACGATGTCGACGCCGCGGCAGGCTTCCCTGCAGGTTTCCGGGTCGCGGATATCACCTTCGATAAATACGATCTTGTTTTCTTTTTCCAGCTTCGCGATGTTCCGGCGATTGCCCGTGGAAAGATTATCAAGAATGCGGATCTCCTTCGCGCCAAGATCAGCCAGCGCCCGGGCGATATTGGTCCCGATAAAGCCGGCCCCTCCTGTAACGAGAAAAGAAAATTGCTTCAGCTTATCCTGCAGTTCTTGATTCAGCATACGGTTCCGGGAAAGCCGGGTTGAGGGTAAAAATACAAAAGAAGGCGGTCTAAAATCAGCTGAAATAATATCGGGCCCAGCATCCTGCGAAATGGAATGATATCGCGAGCTGTTTCATTGCCAGCCGGGAGTTCCATCCGAGACTGCGTTTCCCTTTTTTGAAAAAATGCGTATCGAAATAATAACGCACCAGCATGCTTCGATTTCCCCTGCTGAGCGGGTGGCGCAGAACAAACCGGAGCACCCGGAGCACTTCGTCATTTCGCTTTTCATGGTTTTGCGACCCGCGTGTCACGGTCGCGTGACTTCTGAAATAATTCTTCGTTTCCGCCGAATAGACCAGGTACGGCGAATCCAGCAGGTAAAACATCCAGAACAGCCAGTCGCCGCAATAACGCATCCCTGCGATCCGGCCAAGGTATCCGTCGATCCTGCCGGTGCGGTTAAAAAGCACGGCGCTTGCATTGGGGATTGTATTTTTCAGGAACAGGAAATCCTTCACCTCTGCGGGGCCATTATTTTCAAAACCCGATTTCCAGCGCACCGGCGAAAGGTCGTCCATCCATTCCCTTTTATTCTCCAGCGGCTGCCCGTTCTCATCCACATTGATTGTCCGCGCGCAAAAAAGGGCATGTCCTTTCTCCATCTGCTTCACTCCTTTTTCCAGGAAATCCAGGTCGCAGAAATCGTCGCTTTCGGCGATCCAGAGATATTTACCGCATGCTGCGTCTATGCCTTTTTTCCACTGCAGGAATGTGCTGCCGCTGTTTTTTTCGTTGTAAAAGATTCCCGCCACTTTTTCATGCCCGCGAAAACGTTCGATCACTTCCCGGCTGTTGTCGGTGGAGCAATCGTCGAGCAGGATGACCTCGAAATCGCGGAAGGTTTGCGCCAAAATGCTTTCCATCCGCTGCGCGAGAAAACGCGCGTGGTTGTAGTTGGGGACAATGACGGAGACCAGCGGAACGTTTTCCATGTCACGACAGCCAGGCTGAAAGATTTTTCCCGGTCAGCTCCTGCACCTTCAGTATATCTTCCCGGTACAATGCCGCCAGCTTTTCCCGCATCGCCGGGTCGAGTTTCAGCCGGCCTTCCAGTTTGCGGCGCACGGATGAAGGAAGCAGCTTCGTGAAATGGATCCTGTTATCGGCACGCAGCAGGAAATTCGCCAGTGGCCCGCGCCTTGTGACGTTTTCGTTCACGTTGAACCTGGTGCTGACGTCGGGGGTAAACGACGGATCGACACCTAAGAATTCAAATGCGTCGCGGAACAGCGATGCGGGATCTTCCTTCAGCTCTTCGATGAGGTAAACTTTTACATTTTCCCTGCCGAATGTTTTAATATATGTATTGAGTGATTCATAGTAATAGCCGAGCTGCAGGTAATGCCGGCCCTGCGGAAGATGCCCGCGTTTCCCGGCAAGCTCTTCCCCGACCACGGCGGCGAAGCTTTTATCCTCATGACCAAGCCGGACGTACATCAGGTAATTGGAAAACGCGCGGCTGACAGGGTTGCGCAGGATGGCGATGAGTTTCATCTGCGGGTTGAAACGATAGATCCGTTCGGCGCACATGGGATTGGCCAGGTAAGCCGTCGATGCTTCGCCTGCTGCTTTGGTGCCGGGAGGCGGGGAGAACATCTTCTTATACTCTTCCAGGTTGCTGACGGGCTTCCACCTGTCCCACTCCGGCTCTTCTGTCGAAACGCTTGCCTGCGTATCCGTGCCGTTCATTTCATTAAAAAGAAAGAACATCGGCTCCTTGATCTCGCTCATGAAGATTTCGGGGTGCTGGTCCAGGTACTTATAAAAAGAAGAAGTACCGCCTTTGTTCGCCCCTATGATCAGGAAATTCGGATAAAGCATGGCGCGCGTGTTTGTCCCGGGAGATTAAAAAGTTTGAGCGTGACGGCCGTGAAGCACGTGCGCGGTCATTTCAAGATATGCCGATCCCCACCTGCGGCAGGGTTCGAGATGATTGCCTTCCGCCCATTCGTTCCAGGCGTTGATAAAAATAAAATTCTCTTCAGGGCTGTAGGGCCTGAACTTTTCGATCACAGCGCTGAGCCACTCACCGTACTTCTGCGGCGTCGAATTGTGAATGATCGTGGCCCCGCTTTTCCGCCGCGCGGAATTGTCCCACATCGGGAAAACCGAGGGGTAACGTTTGAAAGGCACGTCTTCCTTCTTCAGCATGTTTCGCACGACTTCTTCGTAGAGATAAACATTATCGCCGGCCTGCAGGCTGCTTTTGCCGAACATGCTCCCGGGTTTTACCGTTTTCGGCAGCGAAGAAAAATCGGGCTGAAATTCCACCGCGGCATCGAACCCCAATTCTTCCGGGTGGCGGCGCTCGCTGAACGACTGCATGTACATCAAATAAATTTCTCCCGTGCCGTTGGCGCGGCAGGCCTCCCGCCAGGCTTTCGTCGTCCGGGCAATATCCGGGAACAGCGCAGGGCGGTACACGATAAACACCGGCTTCCCGTCGACGCGGATGTAACGCGGATCACGGAACACACGGGAAAGAAACTCAATATGCGCCTTGTCGTCGGTTTCGGAATACTCCTGCTTCATCAACACTTCCTGGTCGAGGCCGTCCCAGCGTTTCGTCCAGTTCTCGTTCGCCCAGCAGAGGCAAAACGGGAAATCGGGCGTTCCTTTTTCCAGGAGCTGGTCGAGCGGGCGCTCCAGCAGGCGTTTGCCGTTGAACCAATAATGATAGTAGCAGAAGCCGTAAATACCGTGCTTTTTTGCGAGCTCCGCCTGGCTCTCCTGTGTGCGGTGAACGCGCAGGTCGTAAAAGCCCATGTCGGCGGGAAGATGCGGCTGGTAATGCCCGCTGAAACGGGGACGCGCACGGGCGACATTCGTCCATTCCGTAAAACCTTTTCCCCACCATTCATCGTTCTCCGGGATGGGATGGAACTGGGGAAGGTAAACCGCAAGAGGCCGGAGCTTATTCATCGCAGAAAACTTTCTTCACGCTTTCGAGAAATTGACGGCCATGCTTCATGCAAGGCTCAAGGTGGTTGCCTTCCGCCCATTCATTCCAGGCATTGATGAAGACGAGGCGTTCCTGCTCCGGGAATTCCTGCACCACATCTTTCGCCCAGCGAAGCGAATCTTCAAACACACGCGGGTCGGCGTTGGCAATAATGATCCCTTTTTCATTCCGCCGCGCAGTGTTGTCCCAGCCTACAAACGGGCAAGGCAGGAATCGTTCCGGGAACTTTCTTTTTTTCATCTGCTGCTTCACGTCTGCATAGTCGTACACTTTCAGCGTGCCGCTCGCGATCCGGAACTTGCTGAAATTTTTTCTGAACCTTCTGTATGACCATTTATCGTGGAATGCCTGGTCGAGCAGGCCAAGCTGGGGCTCGAAGTTCAGCACGTTGTCGAAATGCTCCAGGTTCTCTGCCGAATGCGCATTGTTGCCGATGAGGTACAATCCTCTGAAGCCTTTCTGCATGGCGACTTCCCGGAATACAGCCAGGGTTTTGGAGCAGTCGGGCAGATCGCCGGGACGGTAAATGACGAACACGGGTTTCCCGTCGACGGTGATGTAACGCTTGTCGGAAAAAACATTCTCGCACAGCCACGTGATGTGGTTGCGGTCGTCCGCCTCGCTGTATTCCTGTTGAATGAGCACGTCGCGTTCTTCACCGAGCCACCGCCGCGACCAGCTTTCGTTGGCCCAGAAGAGCATGAAAGGGAAATCCGGTTTGCCGGTATCGAGCAGCAGGTCGACCGGCTCATGCAGCAGGCGTTTGCCGTGAAACCAGTAATGATAGAAGCTGAAGCCGTAAATCCCGTGCTGCGCGGCAAGCTGCGCCTGCTCTACGAGCGTCTCGATCGCACGCAAATCGTAAAAGCCCATATCGGCGGGAAGACGTGGCTGATAGTGGCCTTCAAAAAGCGGCTTCGCTTTCGTCACGTTCGTCCATTCGGTAAAACCTTTTCCCCACCATTCGTCGTTCTCAGGTGTGGGGTGGAACTGCGGAAGATAAATGGCCACCGGCCTGACCTTATTGCTGCTCATCGGGTTTCCTGCTGATAAAAACTTCAAGGAATTGCCCGTCGAGCCCTTTCTTCCGGTCAATTTCGAGGTAGACGGTGGTGCTCATGCCGCTGCTCGCGTAAATGATATCGGGGAAATCGAGCCCCCAGTCGTAAGTTACGAGCGAACCTTTCCCGTTCCCGATGGGATTGCCGTGGTACCTGGCCTCCTTGTAATATTCGATCGTACCGTCGGGCAGCAGCGCGGCACGGCGTGTGGAGCGTGCATGCGCGGGAATCCACGGGATCGTGAAAATGTGCAGGCCGCCCGGTTTCAGCACGCGCGCAATTTCGGCGAACGCTTTTTGCGGCTCGAACACGTGCTCGAACACGTCGGAAGTGATGAAAAGATCGAAGGATTTATCGGCGAGCGTCAGTGCAGAAAGATCTTCGGAACGGTGAGGTCCTTTGTATTCGCCGCGGGGAACGTCGTCGTAATAATGCGAGCTGCTGTAACCGGGGCACTCTTTTTTGAAGAGCTCAGACATTTTTCCGCTGGGCGACGACTCATGCACCTGCAGCTCGCGCCAGTTCCCGCAGTACTTGTTCAGCACGTTCACCAGCGCGCGGTTGCGCGGCACCGTCTGGCAGCGTTTGCATTTATAATTCCCCCGCAGCCATTCATTGTAAACGATAAAAACGGTTTCCTTTCCGCAGATGTTACAAAACCCTGCATTCTTTTCAAGCTTTGCCATATTCACCGCCGCGCGGACACGGTCAACCTGGTTGAGCCCTTTCCTGGCTGCTTTCTTAAGCAATCTGATCATTGGCGGGTTTGTTTCTCACAACATACGAATTTATATGATTCCGGGAAACTTATGCTCCCTGCCGCTTTGCTGCCATCCTGAACAGGAAAGCCTGTATCCGTTTACCATTCTGTCTACACGTTTCTGCCTGTTTCCTGAAACGCCAGCCGACGGGCCGAAATGATTTTCCGAAGATCCGGAGCCCGAAATAATTGTACAGGTTTCCCGGGAGATCCTCATAAAATTTTATTTCTTTCACCGTTTTGCTTGCTCCTCCCCCACTGAAAACAGCGACGATTACATCGATATATTCCGGCCTGGACTTCGCAGCGCATCGGAGCATAAAATCCCAGTCGGCGCACACCGGGTATGCCGTACTGAAATAGCCGAGTGTTTCAAAAAGGGAGCGACGGTAAAAGACAGACTGCTGGCAAATGTTGCGTTGCAGCAATCTTTCCAGGTCGAATTCACCGGCGTGCACTTCCCCGTCTTTGGCCCAGCCTGCATCGCCTTTCACAAGGACGTTTCCATAGATCACGCCCGCTTTGCTTTTTTGCAGCCGCCCCGCCACCGCCGCCAACGTCTCCGTGCTGTAAAAAGTATCGTCGCTGCCGAGGATGAATATCCACTCCCCGCTTGCCATGCGGATGCCTTTGTTGATCGCGTCGTAGGTGCCGCTGTCTTTTTCGGAGACCCACCTCAGCGCCGGAAAACGGGCAGCGTATTCGTTGATCACCGCTACCGTTCCGTCCACTGATGCGCCATCGGCCACGATGATCTCCATATCGCGGAACGTTTGCCCGGTCACGCTGTCGAAGCAGGCACGGACGGTCGAAACCGAATTGAAGGTGGGAATGATGACGGAGATCAGCGGAGTATTCATCGCACTGCTTCAAAATTAATCAAAACGCCGAAGTGTTTTTAATCCGGTCTTACCGGCCCGCCGGCTGAAGAAACGTTTCACCGCCGGCTGCATGTATTTTTCCAGGAACACGCTGGCCGCGATCAGCAGGAACAGGAAAACCACCAGGCGCAGGAGTACCGTAATCCACGTGCCGGAAAAAACATCGATTGACCGGAACAGCAGGAGCAGCGGGAAATGGATCACGTAAACGGCATAGGAAATACCGCCGGAAAAGATCACCACGTTAACGACCCTCTTTTTGATCCTGCCGGCCAATGGGCTGGTCAGCACGAGCAGAAGCGATAGCCCATAAAGGATCAGCGGGATGGTGAGCGGCACAAGTGTTTTTCCACGGATCAGCAGGTACGCGGTAATGAGCGGCGGTACGGCGTAGACGAAAACGGTGGCGGCGCGCCGGAACGGGAAAGTCGTATTCGTTAGAATGAGAATGAAATACGCGGCAAAAGGCAGCAGCAGCAGGTCGTCGAACGTGATCGCGCGGAATACCCATGGCACGGAATCAGGGGCGTCAAGAACGGAGAACAACTTCGGCAGCCGGGAAACCTCGATGAAATCGGGCAGCAGCAGGACGAGTGTGAACACGCTGAGAATAAATCCGGTCTTCAGTTCCTCACGGGCTTTGTCCAGCGTGTATTCCGACAGCTTCAGGCCGGTCAGCCAGAAGACCAGCCCCAGCAGGTACGAGGTGACGAGCGGAACGTTGTAACGCGTATGCATGCTGGTGTTGATGAATGCCAGGGCGAGCGCTGCAAGGATCGCTCTGCCTTTCGGGAAACGTAAAAAGGACAGCGGGATGAAGGCGAGGTAGTACAGCACCTCGTAGTTGAGCGACCACAGCGGGTTGTTCTGCGGGTAGATCTCTCCCCAGAAAATATTCGAGAACGTCAGGTGCTTTAAAAGCGTCACTATGCCTTCAGTGGTGAACTGGAACGCAAACGGCAGCACGATAAGGATGCTGATGAGGTAGATCGGGTAAAGCCGGATCGCTCTTTTTTTAAGGTAGCCGGCAATGTCCTTCGTTGATGTCAATTCCTTCCGGTTCGTATGCCCGATCACGAAACCGGAGAGGCAGAAAAAGATGAGCACGCTGAAGTGGCCGGGCGGGATATAATTTCCCGGCAAGTGCACACTGAACTGCGGGTCGAGATAATCCGAACGGAAACAGACGTGGCCGAGCACGACCGCGAACGCAGCCAGGCCCCGCAGGCCCTCGAGGTTATATTCGACCTTTTTTTCAGTCATGTTTCTGCCGGTAATGATGCCAGCGTTCCTTATACACGTTGAATGCCGTCTGACGGTTGCGGGGGCTGGATGTCTCCCAGGCGAAAGACGTTGTTCTTCCGGTCGAAAGAAATGGGAACCGGGAAATCGAACAGCGCTTCATACGCCGCTGGATCTTTTTTCTGGAGAAGAGCAATGCGTGATGGTTCCTGGTGGCGTTTGATCTGGCGGAGCGTTTCCTGTTCCTCCGGCGCCAGGTCGGCGAGCCGCGCATCGAGTACGGCGGCAACTTCCCGGTTGTATTCATCGAGACGGTCGAGGCTGAGCTGGTTTTTGCTGCGCATCCGGAAAGCGCCGAGCACCGTGCGAACGCCGTGCAGCTTCGCATGCCGGAAGAAACGCATCCACAGTTCGTAATCGCCGGCCAGCTTCAGCGACGTGTCCAACCTTCCTCCTGCTTTTTCCCAAAGGCTGCGCCGCCAGAAGGTCGATTCCTGCTGGATGTGGTCCTTGTCGCCGAGCAGGTAATGGTATTTCGACCATTTCCGGAAATTTTTCACCAGCACGATCCTTCCTTCTTCATCGATCACGGAAGGAATTCCCTGAATCCAATGCACCTCCGGCAACCGGGAGAAAATTTCTCCCACAACAAAAAATGCGCCCGCGTGATAAATATCGTCGGAATTGATCCATGCCATGATCTCGCCGGTGGAGCGTTCGAAACCTTTGCGGATCCCGTCGTACATCCCGCTGTCCTTTTCACTCGTCCAGTACGCGAGGTGCTTTTCGTATTTCCGGATGATCTCCTGCGAGCCGTCGGTGCTTCCTCCGTCGATGATGATGTACTCGAGGTCCGGGTAGCCCTGGCCGAGCACGGACTGGATCGTGCGCTCGAGGTAAGCGGCCTGGTTGAACGAAGTAGTGACAATGGAAAGCTTCGGGAGGCTCATGAGCATTCAAAGATGCGGAAATTATTATCAGTCGTTTGTCCCTCGCATTTCTTCTTCCTCCCGGCTCCATCGGCGGACAAACCCGGCGATCTCTTCGTCGGAATAAAAATGCCTGGCATACCTGGAGCTATAGAGCATT
Organism: uncultured Chryseobacterium sp.; assembly: GCA_966211705.1. Classification (GTDB taxonomy): domain Bacteria; phylum Bacteroidota; class Bacteroidia; order Palsa-965; family Palsa-965. Next base: position 55,740 of record CBIHOC010000004.1, on the reverse strand, counting down.
TCCAGCTTTGCGGCCGGTGCTTTATATTGGTTCACGAGTTTTCCGTATAACTCTTTGCCCTCTTTCGTGCTGGATGTATTCGCAGATCGCTGTGTTACCATTTTCAAACCGGTAAACTCCATCATGGCTTTTTCAATGCAGCTGTCGATCTGTTCGGTCTTGATGCAAAGAATATCCGCTTTGGCAGTTTTATAAATTCCGTATCCTTTCTTTTTATCAAATGGCACCGAGTAAATATCAAAACCTGTCCACGCTTTGAATTCCGTATCGAACCAGTTGAGCACATATTCGTGATCATGGGCGTCGAGATAATTTTTCAGCATTTCTTCCGAGAGGCCTGAAATGGATTGTATCCCGAAAAGCCCCTGCCAGTTCTGGAAGATGTCCGAGATCTCGCGCACGAGCGGTTCCCGTACCATCGTAATGATCTGTATGCGATGACCGGGCATACGTGCAAGCGCGGCCTTGACTTCGCCGGCCACTTTGATGTTGATGTGAAATTCCGGCGCAAGCTTCGGCAGCTTTTCGTTCACCCAATAGTCGGAAAGAAAATGCAGGTGAAAGACGGGGATTTCGGGATGCTGGCGTTTGAAAAAGAGGTAGACGGATGTTGTGCCTACTTTTCCCATTGAGTAGACCAGCATGATTTTCCGGCCGTGCTTCAACCTGTAAAAGAATCTCCGGGTACGGCGCACGGCTTCTTTGATCCGCCACCGGATGGCATTTGCAACTCGTTCAGGAAAGCTCCTTTTTATTCCCGGGCCGGTCACGCGAACGTGCTTTTGGTAAATGCCGGGTGATCTTTCCGGATAAAAAATGCGTCGCATTGCCAGAAGATCCCGTCACCCGGCCGGCGAAGCACGTGAATGATATCGCCGAGCCGGAAACCGAGCTCATCCATTTTCGCGCACATTTCATGGAAAACGAGGCAGCTTTCCGAGATGCGGAAGCTGTAGCATTCCATGATCACCAGCTCGGTTTGCCGGAGCGTCTCGCGGGCGCCTTCGAGGATGGGCGTTTCATAACCGTGCGTATCAAATTTTATGACGAACGGCGGGCGCATACCCAGCCGCTCCATTTCGCCGTCGACGGTAACAAGCGCAACTTCCCGGTTGCCGCCTTTGTGCTCGGAATCATATACGCCGCTTCCGTCAAGGTCGTTGCTCACCAGGAACGCCACTTTGCCGTTGCGGTTGCCGACCGCGGCTATGACAGGGCGCACCCGCGCATTTTCCCGGCTGAGCGCTTCGAGATCGGACCTTCGCTCTTCCAGCGGCTCGAAAAGCACATAATCCGGGTCGGGCCATACGGACATTGCTTTACGGGTCCACGTCCCGGCGGCAGCGCCGAGATCGATCACCGTTGAGCACGTGATCCCATATTTTTCCCGGGCACGGACCATACCGGCTTCCATCGCATTCGGATCAGCTACTTTGACCGGAACAAGAGGCACGGCCGTCGTCCGTGAGACCGTCAATCCCATGGAATTGAAAATCGATTTGATGATTTTTTTCATTTCAGGGAATGTTGATCCGATATCGCTTTATCAATGATATTCCTGAAAGCTGCTGCAAACTGTTCCAGCCGTTCACCGATCCGGTCACGGGCCTGCGCTTCCATCTCCCGGTCAGGTCCGGGCTTTTTCGTATCCCAGTTGGTTCCGATCAGGCTGGCAAGCGCTTCGGCGTTGTCAACAGGAAAGTATTCCGCTCCCGGCGGGGCCTGTTCGATATGAACAGGCAGGTCCGACAGCAGCATTTTTTTTCCTATCGATTTGGATTCTTCAACGGTCGTGCTCCAGCCTTCAAACCGGGATGCATTGATGAGAAAACAGGATTGCCGGATGAGCTGCAGCACGTCTTCTTTCGGAATAACCCCGAGCATGAAAACCCGGCCATCGAGCCCGTTTTCCCGGATAAGGTCCAGCAGGCCTGCGAAATGGCCCGCGTTGCGTGGATCGTTCGTGCTCCCGGAAAATACAACGTTTACAGGAATTCCCTTTTGCTTCAACAGGATCATCGCTTCCAGCACAAGCGCATGATTCTTATGTGTCCAGAACTGGTTGGGAACATAAACGAATTTTTCCGGTAACCCGTATTTTTTCAGCAGGTAAGAAGGGTCGACCGAATAAACCTCACCGGGTACCTCGACAACGAAACGCATTACTTCCGCTTTAGCTTCGTTGCCCGGGCAAAAACGGTTGAAATCGGCCCGGGCTGTTTCGCTGCTGAGCACAACCACTTTAGCTGCACCGGCGCCGGATACATAACCGCTTTTCCGGAAAGCGACATCGTCGGGCGTAAAAAGCTCAGGGAGATAATACACCTGGAAATCCGGGATCCAGTAGATCCATGGAATACCTTCAAGCACCGGCAGGTGACGGGGAGACATGGTATAGGCACAGACCGGGTTTCCGCCGGCCAACCCGCGCAGGTAATTGCCGCGGCCCTTTGCTGCAAAGCTGTCGGGAAGCTGTTTTCCGGATTTGCGATAATAGAAATGCCTGATCTTATCCGGCAGCGCAGTGAAGCGCATCTGCAGGCCGAAAAACCCTACGGGTTCCATCCGTATCTCCGGGTAAAACCGGCCGGCGACGTTTCGAAGATTGTTGAAATAATTCGCCCCTCCCAGCCAGCTGTCGTCAGAGAATGAAGGGTGATAACAATAAATCTTCCTGGAGGTTGTCATTCAACGCGCCTAAAGTTATAAAAGAAACCCGATGCGCTCTTTCACGCGGAAAACAACTTGTAGCCGCGCACCGTCCTTTCTAATCCTTCACGGATAGAAACTCCGCCTTTGAACCCAAGTGATTTTAAATTCCCGATGTCTGCCCGCCAGTTGAGCGGGTCGCCGCTTTTGATCTCGCCGGAGAAGGAAAATGTTATGGCCGGGTCGACATAACCCAGGAAAATGGCTGCCGCTTCCGCGATGGTCGTCTCAACACCAGAAGCCACATTCACGGATTCTCCCCTGAATGGGCCGCCGCGGGCAACCGCTTCAAGCGCAAGCATCAGGTCGTCGATGAAAATAAAATCACGGCTTTCTTTTCCGGTGCCGTACAGCTGGATGTGGCCGCCGGTGTTAGCTGCTTTCGTAAAAATATCCCAGAAGAGTTGCTTGCGAAGGCCCGGGCCGTATGCCGAAAAGATCCGGAGGCTGCAGGTTGCTGCACCATGTAGCCGATGATAGTCCAGCAGCAGCTCTTCGGCCTCCAGCTTATGCATGCCATAAGGAGAAAGCGGCGCCGGCGGTGCAGTTTCCGAAACAGGCAGCACGGCCGGGTTTCCATAAACCGCTGCGCTGGACATATTGACGAACCGGCATCCGGGCTGATGTTTCACCAGCGCACGAAGCAGGTGCTCCACGTTCGTGACATTCAGCTCCCGGTCTTTGTCTTTATCCAGGAATGAAAAAGCAACACCCGGCGAGCCGGACGCGTTGATGCAGAGATCGAATTTCACTGCCGAAAAAACTTCACTGAAAGTAGAGGGCCCTTTGTATTGAAAATAGTTTCGTCCGGGATCTTCCGCCACATCGCAGCCGTAAACCGTATGCGCGACAGCGAAATGCCTGACGCACTGGCTCCCGATGAAGCCTTTGCTGCCGATTACGAGAATGTTCATTTTTTTGTAGCGATAAAAGAAATCAGCCGCCCGGGAATTTTTCGTTCATCAAGCGCTTTCCCGATCGACCGCTCAAGCCGTTCGGCGTATTTTTTTTTGATCCATGAATTTGAAGCGAGGAATGCGGGCAGTTTCCTGCTCAGGTTGGCGTACACCAGCTCATCCCTCTCCCTTGCTTTTTTCTGCAGGCTTTCCTCTTTTTCAGGAAAATAATTGATCACGCTGTCGTAATGCCGGAGCACCTTCCGGATGGTCAGCCCTGCTTCCAGGATAGCCGACTCGTATTGGGCGAATGTGAATGCATTCTCACCGCCGTAGAACCGGTGCAGCGGGTGCGTCCTCAGAAACCATTCTTTGTCCGGCTCGTCATAGATCACATGATCGCGGACTGTCATGAAAAGCCCGCCCTTTTTCAGGAGGCGGGAAGCTTCGCGTACAAACCCCTGCAATTCGGCAGCATGATGCATGGCCTGCCGGATATACACTACGTCGAAAGTGGCATCCGGGAAAGGAAGTGATTCGCCCCATGCCTCCGCCACGTCAAGATTGTCGAGCCGGTAATGCGTTTTCAGCTTCCGTATTGCCCCCGCGCCGATCGTCTCGCTCGGGTCCGGCTCGATAGCGGTGGCATGCATCCCATCCAGCGCGAAAGAAACCGCAGCGATCCCGTTCCCGGCGCCGATATCGGCCAGTGTAAGTGTTTTTCCGGGAAGAAAAGCCCTGATCAGCCGTAGCGTCTCCGCGTATTCCTCCGACTTCCGGAAACGCTCTACGTTCAGCGCCAGGTCTTTTTCGAAATACGCCAGCTCGACCAATTCCCTGTACGCGGGGTCTTTCCGTATCCTGACGATGATTTCTTCCCAGGTAATATTCATCGTGGCAACTCTTTGATTAACCTTGCGGGATTGCCGCCGACCAGCGAATAAGGCGGTACATCTTTGGTCACTACGCTTCCCGCGGCAACAACCGCCCCTTCCCCGATGCTCACGCCTTTAAGGATAATTGCGTTAAATCCTATCCAGGCTTTGTTCCCTATCTTCACTTTGGAAGAAATCACTTTCGACCAGTCTTTGTATTTTCCAATCGCGCCTTCATCTATTCCCCTTTTCCAATCCTTAACGTCGTTAACCCTGTCGCGCCAGTCCAGCGAGTGTGCATCGGTATCCATTACGGTACATCCCCAGGAAAACATTACATCATCCCCGATTTCAATTCCTTCGGCAGAAATAAAATCTCCGCCGCCGATAAATGTATTGTTTCCAATAGTGATGCGGCCGTTTGCCGTTTCCACGATGAATTTTCCGTGCAGCACGCACCCATCGCCTACTGCAACAAAAACTTTACCCGGCGAGCGGTACCTGATGTTGACAGTAAGGCCGTTCATGTTCGTCGCTTTCCCGGCAACAAGGTTACCTGAACTGATCAGCGAATCGAATTTACCTTCAGGCCTGGAAACTTTTTCTTTCGCGGGAAATAAAAAACGGAATATTCTTTTCATCGTTTTAACCAATGTGAGATATCCTTATCGATCAATGCTGCCGTTTGCCTGACATCCTGTTCAAACTGCATTACCAGATTTTCGCGCGTGGCCTGCAGGATGGGACGGGGCTTTTCCTTTTTGACGTTCATCTGCATCAGCTTTTCAGCTATCTTTTTTGAAAACTGCTTCGAGAGTCCGAATCGTTCCAGTTTTTTCGGAAATTCAAACCTAAGGTAAAATTGGCGGACAGGGTCCTTCACTTGCTGGCTCTCGTTATGAATCTTAATATCCGGTGAAAAATCCGGGATACCAAGGAAAGAACAAATTTTGCCGACCTGTGCCGCAGGGTTCTTTTTTAATTCGTCGAACAGTATGATTTCGCAGTTCTCACGGCCAAACCGGTCAAAATATCGCTTCACCTGTTCATAGTACAGTCCCGATCTGACGTACAGATAGTTCATGTAGAAGCCTTGCGGATTTCGGGTTTTAAACGCGTCATCGGCAAAACGGCCCGCCTCCATTTTTAGTGCTTTTTCAAAAGTTAATGCCGGCTCATAACCATTACTGGCCATCCAGTTATAAAGCGAATATGCCCTGTCAACCGGGTTCCTCAGCACCATAATGATCTTCGCACGGGGAACTTCCCTGTATATCATCGAGGCGCTTTCGGGAGAGCTCAGGTAAGCATGGCAGGATTCCCCGACAAGTTGCCCCGGAAGAGCTTTCTCAAAATACGCGACGTATTGTTCTTTTTTTTTTATTCCATAATGATTGCAGAAATAACCCAACTCTTTTGATCCGATATCATCGGTCATGAATATCCCGGGATGCTGTCCGAGGTATTGCCATAAGGAGGTCGTTCCGGACTTGGCTGCCCCGACAATAAAAAAATCAGGCAATCGGTCACTGCTCATAAATGCCGCTAATAGTTAAATATCTTCATTGCTGAACCGAACTTTGCACGAATCTCATCAACATTCTTTTCAGAAAGGTATTCTGTAAAATTCCCGGGAGATCCTTTGCGTACGAAAGGGATGCTGGAGTCGGAAGCGGCATTGCGCGGCAATTTTGCCCGCTGCTGTCGTTCCTGCTCGGCCATCCGCTCAAACCGGGATGCTTCGACCGCTTTCTGCACTTTATCCTTGTCAAAATCTCCGTAAAGGAACACCAGCATTTGCTGAAGCGCCCCGGCTGCATCAGCGATCATATCCTCGTACCGGAGCAGCAGAAAGTCTTTTTGCCCCGGTTGACACCAGGACATGGCATGCCTGTCCCACAATCCGAATTCTACTTTTCCCTGGATAAAGGACTCGAAAAATTCCTGAAAATCCGGTTTGACCGGCATATTGTTATAGACGTATTTCAGGTAGTAATAATAATAGGAAACTGCAACATCTCTCGGGTCCCTGACAATATAAATCACCCGCCTGAGCTCAGGGCGAAATGAAAAATGGCTTTTGATGATCCGCGGCCCCGCCATTGCGGCGCATTTTTCCGGATGAGCGTGCATATCCGGGATATAATCGTTTGAATTCAGGAATGAGAAATTGCCATCAGTAATATAATTACCGATAAGAAAGCGCGCCCATGTGTTCCCGGATTTCGGATAAGAAACAATAAAAACATCATCTTCACGGATAACGAACGGTATCTTTTTCTCAGGAACCGGGGAACTGCCCGCATTGCGTCCTAAAAGTTTATTCATAATACCTGAAAACATAGCCAGGGATAGTTTGGTATTAAAAACGCGCCGACTCCGTTCTCCAGTTCAGTTCCGGGGCAACCACTCCGGGCCATTGCGTCTGAGAAATGGAACCGTTATTTCCCATGAGAATAGTACCGAAGGTAACAACATTTTCAGCGAATACGGCCACGTCGTTTACGTTCGGTTTCCCGATCCGGACTGAGATGTAATACGTACCGCCGTTCAGAATGTTCTTTGGGATGACACACGTTGTCATATACCTGCCGGGCGCTTTTTCCGTCTCCTCGACAAGCTGGTTGGTGGAAACAAATACCACGATCCCCTGGATATCCGTAAGTTTAATAAGCACCCGCGACCCGGCGATCCGCTGCCGCACTTCATAGCCTATCTCCACGGTGATCGTTTCGGTGGTGTAAAAAGAGCCGGAAATTTCGCCGGCGGAATTTTTCACATTGACCGAATTCAGCACAAAAGCCGCGCTCGCGGGAGCTTCCGGCAAGCTCCACGCGATGGAAGGCCTGCTGCCCTCCTCGCCGACCTGGGATTTAATGTAACGCGCAGTAATATCTTCAACGTCACCTTCCATCGACACTTTTCCATTTTCCAGGAGTATCGCTTTTGTGCAAAGCGTTTTTACAGCAGCCATGTTGTGGCTGACGAAAAGGATGGTTCTGCCCTGCCCCGATACATCTTTCATCTTTCCAAGGCATTTTCGCTGGAATTCTGCATCGCCCACCGCCAACACTTCATCCACGATCAGCACTTCGGGTTCCAGGTGGGCAGCCACGGCAAATGCGAGACGGACATACATCCCGCTGCTGTACCGTTTCACAGGCGTATCGATGTAGCGCTCCACCCCGCTGAAGGCTACTATTTCATCAAACTTGTTTTTGATCTCCGACTTCCGCATTCCGAGGATCGAACCGTTCAGGTAAATGTTCTCACGACCTGTAAGCTCAGGGTGAAAACCGGTCCCCACTTCAAGCAGCGAGGCGACTCTTCCCTTTATCTTTATCTCTCCCCGCGTAGGCGCCGTAACCCGCGAAAGCAGCTTCAGCAGGGTCGATTTTCCGGCACCGTTCCGCCCGACAATGCCGAGCACTTCCCCTTCCGTCAGGCTGAAATCGATATCCTGCAGCGCCCACACAAGGTCGGACTCCGCTTTTACAGTCCTGTCGTTCTCTCCCACTTTAGCAAACGGATCCTCTTTGCCTGTTCTCCGGTACCACCAGCGCTTCAGGTCTTGCCCAAGCATACCGGTATTTACCGTACCAAGGCGGTATTGCTTCCATACATGCTCAACAGAAATGACTTTACGGCTCATAAGTACTGAACGCTATACCGTGTCCATAAACGTTTTTTCCACCCTGCCGAAAAGGACAACGGCAAGAGAAAGCAGCAGCGCCATGCATCCCGCACTGTACCCGATCCACGACCACGACCATATTCCGGTCCCCAGCAGCGCATAGCGAAAACCCTCGATCAGCCAGACCATCGGGTTCCACTGCAGGATCGGTTGCCATTCTTTAATGGCTTCTGAATCGATGGTAAAAATGACCGACGAAGCGTACATCAACAACTGGATGATGAAACCCACCAGGAAATTCAGGTCGCGGAAGCGCGTGGTCAGTGATGAAACGATCAACCCGATTGCGAGGCCCATGCCTGCCAGTATCACCAGCAGAAGCGGGAGAAAAACAACATAGTAATTTGTCGATACAATGGTGCCCCTGGCAAGGATAAAAAAAGCGAACAGCAGCCCGACCAATACCATCTGGATCAGGAATTTGAACAGGTTAGAGATAACCACGGAAATGGGCGTGACCAGCCTCGGGAAATATACTTTCCCGAAAATGCTCACATTTGCGGTAAACGTGGAAGACGTGCGCTGTATGCAATCCGCAAAATAGGTCCAGGGAACAAACGCGGTCATGTAAAACAATACCGGGGGAACGCCACCCGTCGGGATCTTCGCAAACCTGGAGAAGATCAGGGAAAACATAATGGTGGTGAGCAAAGGCTGAATAAGTATCCACAACGGGCCGAGGATCGTCTGTTTATACTGCGCCACGAAATCTCTCCGCACAAACAGCCGCACAAGATCGCGATACCTCCAGATGCCTTTGATATCTACCTGGTACCAGCGGCTCCGGGGACGAAGAACAAAATCCCATCTTTCTTCCGCTTGCCCGGCTTCTATTTTCTGATCCACGTTTGTTTTTTTCAGTAGAGTATGCCGGGACCTCTTGCCGGCAGGCAAAATTAACAAAATACCATTCCTCCGGGTCACGCGCGGCTGCGCGTAAATGCGCCGTTCCGGTTATTGCTGCTTTTCCGCCATCTCCTGCGGCACCGCTTCCGTCTTTTGCCCTGTTTTTTCTTTCTGGCTGACACGGTGAGGCAAACCATAATTCACCCTGAACCACGCCCGCTCGTGGAAAAAATACAAAATCATTTTTGTGATCACTTCCAGGCCCCCGATCTTGACGCCGGTCATCGGATTGCCCGTAATGAACCAACCCAGCGCCATCGTGTCGAGAGTTCCCACGATCCGCCAGGTGATGGTTTTTGCCATGTGCCTTTTGACGGAAGGACTTGTGAAGAGACGATCGAGAAGCATGCTGTTTATTTATGTCCTGCTGAATTCAAAACCGGCAACTGGCAACTGAAGGTATTCATTTAATTGCAAAATTCCGCAGCAATTTAGCGTGCCGTGTCAGTTCTGCAAGCTCACGGACCTCCCGCAACGCGGTGGCTTCGTAGCTAAGCCGGGATTATTATTGACCGGCCAACGGGAAAACTTACTTGCAGGCGATATTGCCATTGAAATAAATATCGCGAAACCCTCAGCCGTTTTTCGGGTTGTCGGTTTTCCCGGGGCGTACCGACCTGATCTTCCCGGCGCCGCCGCTGTAGCCACTACCGTACCCGCCATAAGAACCGTAGGAGCCGTAACCGCTTCCGTAAGAGCCGTAGCCACTGTAGCCGTAACGGTTGTAGTAATACTTCGATTTCTTGCGTCGCACGCCGTTCAGGATAAACCCGAAATGCATATCGTTGCTCATCGCAGCGATGTCATGCGCGTTCTCAAGAGCCACCCGCGACGGGAACTTCGTGTTGACGACAAACAGCATCACGTTCGCCTGTTTCATCAGCACCATGGCATCTGTAATCAGCCCTACCGGTGGCGTATCGATGATCACATACTCGTAATTCGCCTTGCAATATTTCAACAGTTCCGTCATCGCTTTCGAAGAGATCAGCTCCGATGGGTTGGGCGGCAGCGGGCCAGCGAGTATTGTATCCAGGTTCTCGATCCTTGTCTTCAGCACCGCATCCTCCACTTTGTCTTTACCGATAGTAACCGTCGAGATCCCTTTATCCGAGGTCATCTCCAGGCCCTTCTGGATACGGGGCTTATGCAGGTCCAGCTCCAGGATGATCACTTTACGATCTGCTTTCGCAATGGCTGCCGCGAGGTTCAGCGAACAAAAGGTCTTGCCTTCCCCCGGACTGTTGGAAGTTACAATAATGGTATGCGGCCCGTCGCCCGCAGCCATGAACTGGAGGTTTGTGCGGATCGTGCGGAACGATTCGGAGATCGGCGATTTCGGATCGTGCTCTACCGCGATGGCCAGGTCGCTGATCGTTTTGTTATACACCACATCCCCGAGGATCGGCAGCGAGGTGGCGCTTTTCAGCTCCTCGTAGGATTCGACCCTGTTGAAGAAGAGGATGCGGACCAGGACGATCAGCACCGAGAGGATGAGCCCGACCGCGACGAAAGTCATTATTATTTTATTCTCGTCCGGGCTGACAACCCCGGTAAGACGCGGCTTCTCGATCACTTTGGTGACCGGCACGATGCTGGCCCGCCCGATAATCGTATTGGCCCTCTTCTGCAGCAGGAAAACATACATCTGCTGGTTGACCTGCTGAAGGCGCATGATGTTGAGGAGTCCGCGCTGCTGCACAGGAAGCAGTTGCAGCAGTTCGTCATAATGCCCGATCTGCTCATTGACATTGAGCGTTTTTTCCTTCAGCGATTGCCGGGCGTTTTCAATATAGATCAGGATATCGCGTTTCGTGGAATCGATCTGGTCTCGCAACTGTTGGATCACGGGGTTCGCAGGAGTGGCAACCGTCAGCAACGCGTTCAGGTTCTTCTGCCTGTCGTAAAGATCGTTGATCGTCGACCTCTGAAAATAGTCATCCGGCAACAGGTACGTGGAAGGGGGCAGGAATACGGGATCTTTGTCTTCGATCACGTATCGCTCGAGATCGTTCAGCGCCATTTGCTGCAATTCGATTCCTCGTACCTGGTCATCGTACCTGCTGTATTTATTGAAATACAGGTCTGCCTGCTTATCGAGGTCGATCACTTCATTTTCCTGGCGGTAGTTTTGCAGGGAATCTTCGATATCGTCGAGAAAGCTGGAAACCTCGTCCATCTGCCGGTCGATGTAATACAGCGTATTCGTGTTGACCTCGAACCTTGACTGAAGCGAGTTTTCGATATACACCTGTGAAAGCGTATCGAGAAACCTGTTGGCACGGGCAGGCACTACGTCCTGCAGCGTGACCTGGAGCACGTTCGTATACTGCGGGTTCTGCACGTCAAGGCGGGAAAGAAAGCTCTTGGTCAGGTCCTCGATGCGATGCGGCTGGACCAGGTAATTGGCTTCGTTCGCCTGGAGGCTTTGGGCCGAGAAGTTGGGTTTCCGGCTCACCAGCACCCGCATGTGAGGGTGGCTCAGCTCCTCGTTAAATTTTCCTTTTATCTTTTCCTTCTGGGCATTAAGGGTGTATTCCAGCTCATATTCCTCTGCAGAAATGATCCGGAAGCTGATCATCTGCTCATACAACCCCTGGTTCAAGAAAACGATGCGAAAAGAGAAAGGCACCCCGCTATACACTTCCTCTGTTTTCAGCCTGCCCACAAGAAAATAAGACACGTCAAAATCAAGCCTTCGCAACGTGGCTTCAATAAGATCCTGGGATTTGAGCACGCGGATCTCGTTGGAATTATCAATGAATGTTTTGTAAGTATTCCCGTAAAATCCACCTGAATTATCGCCAATAACGCTGCTGGCGGTAAACTCGTCGTTGCTTTTCAGGAGGAGCTGGGTTCCTGAGGCATAAACCTTTTCAAGCTTGTATACGTATAAGTAGCCAATACCGAACGAAATACCGGAGAGGATCACAACGATCCACCAGTTCTTTCGAACCAGCGTAAAAATTTTCTGTAAATCAGCGAGGTTAAATCCGCTTTTCCTGGAAACGTCGGGACTTTTCATTCGGCGGCCTAAATTACTTAAAATCGCCTGTATTTTGCCGCATCCATGGAAAAATAATAACTTTGAGTACCCGTAATATATAGCAACATCAGCGTAAAGGAACGCCGAGGATCAGAAACGCACCACCTAAATTCCCCCGCCATGAAAACACACCTACTCATTTTTTCGCTGGCCGCGTTATCAGGCAGTTCCGCATGCGCCGCTACATTCACGTCCATAGCATCCGGGAGCTATAGCGCGGCGTCTACATGGTCGTTTTCAGGTGTGGACGCTGACGGGATTCCTGACAATGATGACGATGTTACAATCTCAGGCGGAACAACCGTCACGCTTACTTCAAGCTCAAACGCCCGGGACCTGGTTATTGACGCGACTGGCGCCCTCGGTATGAATAATTTTGCAATGCTGAATTGGGGTGACCTGACCAATAATGGCACAATAAGCGGCGCAGGTCCCTGGCAGTTCAGGGCGAATGGGACATTCACCGGTAACCCTCTCAATTACAACGGCTCGATTTATTTCTATTCAAGTTATACGATTGCGACATCCTTTGCAAAAACCGATGGGGCCATTATTTTGAGCTCCGGGGTCACTGTGACCAATAACGGAAATGTTTCCCTTCTCAATTCAGGAAATGGATATATAAGTTTCGGGTCTACCACCTCCCGCTGGATCAACGCGGCCAATTCCAACCTGTCTGTCTCCGTCAGCTTTTCAGGCAGCAATGGCATCCTCACCGCTTCGGCCGTACCGAATACCGTGACCTACCGTTCCAACTCCACCACGACCATCAAATGCGCCAATGCCACCTATTATAACCTTACCTTAATCAGCGCCACCTCATCCACCAAAGCGCTCAACGGCAACCTCACTGTAGCCAATAACCTTATCATTAACGCGGGTACCACGCTCAACTCCAATAGCCAGAACATTACTATCGGGGGCAACTGGACGAACAATGCCAATACCAATTGCCAGAATATGGCCACCACGACCTTCAACGGTTCCACCACACAAACCATTTCCCGTTCCTCAGGCACCGAAGTATTCAATCATCTTACCTACAGCGGTACAGCTACGCTTCAGCTGGCACGCGCCATCCGCACTACCGGCAACCTGTCGATCAGCAGCGGCGTATTCGATGTTTCCGCCAGCAATTTCGGAGTTACCGTTGCCGGCAACTTCACCAACAACGGCACCTTCACGGCACGACAGGGAATTGTCACCTTCAACGGCACGCTTGCTCAGACCGTCGGCGGAAGCTCACCGACGGCGTTCTACAATATTACCGCGAGCAATGGTTCCGGGGTTAACATCACCATAGCGACCACCCTTGAAAACCGGCTGACCGTTACAGCCGGAAGCTTCAACACCAGCGGCGCCGGCACGATCACGCTTCTTGCCACCGGGCCCACCACCTCCGCACGCATCGGTAATGTAGCTTCGGGCGCCACGCTCGGCGGAACAGGCTGGATCCTCCAGACCTATATCGACGGCCCGGCAACAGCGTACTGGCAGTATCTTTCCTCTTCTGTAAACGGCATGACGCTGAACGACTGGGACCAGGATCCGCGTTTTTACATGAGCGGCGTTGGCGGCAACGACGGCACGGCCTGCTGCCCGACGTTTTTTTCCGTGCGGACGTACAATGAGCCGACGAACACGTACACGAATATTACCACGATCAACCACGTGCTCAGCACAGGCCTCGGGTACTTGATCTGGATGGGCGACAACACAACGCAGCTTACCGCCCCGCTTGTTTTCGACAGCCGCGGAACGCCGTATTTCGGGAATGCTACACGCGCAGTGACCGCGGGCGGATCCGGAGGAGGATACAACCTCGTCGGCAACCCTTACGCCTGCCCCATCGATTACGCCTCTGTCGTTTCAGCTTCCAGCGCCACACTCAACGCCGACTTCCTTGTTTTGCAGGAGAACGGAAGCTACGCGACCAGCCCGAACGGCGGCGTGATCGCTGCGAACCAGGGCTTCCTTGCCGTAGCAACCACCAGCGGCAACGTCAACTTCACCGAAACGTGCAAAAACACGTCCGCCAACCCGAACATCATCCGCACGGGATCGCAGGAGAACGTCCTGTACATCAACAGCAGCAACGTCGTCAACGGACTCGGCGGACAGGCTGTCGTTCGCATCAACGATGACGCAACGGACGGTTTCGAGCCGATCTACGATCTTCCTTTCATTGCCAGCCCGTATGATGACGCGACCAACATCTGGACTTCCGCTTCGAACGGGCAGCAACTCCTGCTGAACGCCACCGACGCACGTGAAGACGAGCTGAGCATTCCGCTCTCCGTGCTTTCCGGCAGTCCCGGCGATCAGTTGCTTTCGTTCCGCGGCCTGAATAACTTCTCATCCTATACGTGCGCGTGGCTGGAAGACCTCTCGACAGGCGAGAAGATCGACCTCCGCAGCAAGGACACGTACACCTTCTTCGCAGAGAACATCGGTGAAGAGCGCAAATTCATGTTGCATTTCGGCCGCACAGCCAGCGAATGCCCGCTCAGCGAGCAAGCCATCGTCCCGTCGCTCGACGCGATGAGCCAGGTGTTCGTCAACAACGGCAACATCCTCGTCAAGTTCAGCTTCGAAGAGAACACCGAAGTCGAAGTAACCGTTTACAACACCGCCGGCCAGGAAGTTTCCGCCCCGGTGAACGTTACAGTTGCCGCTGAAACGATTTCCCTGGAAAGCCCGGGCGCGCACGGAATTTATTTCGTCCGTATCGTGAAAGGCGATGAAATGGTGACCAAAAAGATCTACTACTAAACACGCTGCTGATGAAGCTCAACAAATATTTCCTCGCTGTTGCCACGATCCTCCTGGTCGTGCTCAGCATCAACACCGCAAGCGCACAACCCCCGCCGCCGCCGCCGCCGACAGGCCCGCCGTGCTGGCCGCCCCCGTGCATCCCGGTGGATAACGGAATGCTATTCGCGGTAGGTGCTGCAGTGCTGTTCGGTGTTGCCGCGCTCTGGAAATCAATGAAAGCCCGCGTCGCACGATGACTGATTGATGAAGATCTCATCGCCCGACCGTCGCACCCTTCGTTTTATCGGAACTTTCCTCGGCCTCTACGTGGCCTGGCTGATGCTGTACGAATGGGTCATCCAGCCCTGGGGCTGGCTCGACCGGCTCGTGATCAATGACAGCTCGCTCTGGGCGGTTTTTTTTCTCGATCTCGTCGGCTTCGAAACGTTCCAGGGAAACCACGAAACCATCCGCACGATCGGCATCGACGGCACACACGGCCTTTGGATCGGCGATCCCTGCAACGGGCTGACATTGTTCGCCCTTTTTACATTTTTCATTATTGCTTACCCCGGCAGCTGGAAGCACAAGCTCTGGTTTATCCCGGCAGGCATTACGGCCATTCACATCATGAATATCATCCGGATCGCTTCGCTGTGCATCATCGTGCAGAAAAGCCCGGAATGGCTG
Source organism: uncultured Chryseobacterium sp. (assembly GCA_966211705.1). Lineage (GTDB taxonomy): Bacteria > Bacteroidota > Bacteroidia > Palsa-965 > Palsa-965. The sequence goes on along the minus strand of CBIHOC010000004.1, from coordinate 40,170 downwards.
GAGTTCAACCATACGTACCTGTTCCAGGTGCTGATGTACGGCTTCATTTTCCTGCTGTGGTTCGTGTGGATCAAAAAATTCTCGCGCAAAGGGGAAAAACCGGCAGCATCATGAAACCGTGGATCCGGAATACGGTGATCGCCTTGCTGGTCGTCCTTTTCGTGGCGACGGGCTTTTTCCGGGAATTTCTTTTCGTGAACGTCAACGAGCAGCGTCGCGTGGCGTATTATCATGCAACGGATTCGCAGCTGGCGCCTTCCATGCAATGGCTCACCGCCTTCAGCGACACCACGCTGTATTACGCGAAATGGCCGCTGACCTTGCTGTTCACCGCTATTTTCGCCGGGCTCACCGCGCTGATCGTCCGGACCGCGTTCGGTGATAAACGGCTTGTGCGCATCACCTGGCTGGCATACGGGGCAGTGTTCGCAGTCGCTTTCCTCATTTACGCCGCAGGGTGGCTGGCCGGGAAAAGCGAATCCACTTACGAGATCGCCCGGTTCTTCGTCGGGATCGCGGAAACCCCCGCGCTGCTTGTCGTGCTCTTCGCCACGTTCCTTGCCCTGCGCAGGATGTAAGGGTGCGAATTACGAATCAAAATCGAATTTACGAATGGGTAAAACCTCAAAGGGTTACGCGCGGGCATGCGCCCAGGCAACCCTTTCAGGTTAGTCAGCGGTATTTGTACCATTCGTCCTATTCGTAATTCGTAAATTCGTACCATTCGTAATTCGCACCCCCAATTTTTCCCATCTTTGCCCCACCGATTTTCCCGGAACACTATGAAAAAAGACACCGTCATTTTCAACCTCATCAAAGAAGAGCTGCACCGCCAGACGAACGGCATCGAGCTGATCGCATCTGAAAACTTCGTGAGCGACCAGGTGATGAAAGCCATGGGCTCAGTGCTGACGAACAAATACGCAGAAGGCTTGCCCGGGAAACGATATTACGGCGGCTGCGAAGTCGTTGATAAAACCGAGCAGCTCGCGATCGACCGCGCGAAGGCGTTGTTCAACTGCGAATGGGTGAATGTGCAGCCGCACTCGGGCGCACAGGCCAACGCAGCAGTGATGCTCGCCGTGCTCAAGCCCGGCGACAAGATCCTCGGCTTCGACCTTTCCCACGGCGGCCACCTCACGCACGGTTCCCCGGTCAACTTTTCCGGCAAGCTCTACAGCCCGTCCTTCTATGGCGTGGAGCGTGAAAGCGGGCGCATCGATTACGACAAAGTGGCTGCCACCGCGCAGAAAGAAAAACCGAAACTGCTCATCTGCGGCGCGTCGGCCTATTCCCGCGACTGGGATTACGCGCGCCTGCGCCAGATCGCCGACAGCGTGGGAGCGCTGCTCATGGCCGACATCGCGCATCCTGCAGGACTCATCGCGCGCGGCATCCTCAACGACCCGATGCCGCACTGCCACATCGTGACGACCACCACGCACAAAACCCTCAGGGGCCCGCGCGGGGGCATGATCATGATGGGCAAAGATTTTGAAAATCCCTGGGGCATCACGACGCCCAAAGGCGAGATCCGCACCATGTCTTCCATCCTCGATGCAGCTGTTTTCCCGGGCACACAGGGCGGTCCGCTCGAGCACGTCATCGCATCGAAAGCGGTTGCGTTCGGCGAAGCGCTCACCGACGGCTTCCTGAAATACGCCGTGCAGGTGGTGAAGAATGCATCGGTAATGGCGGATGAATTCGTCAGCCGCGGCTACCACGTGATCTCCGGCGGAACGGAAAACCATTGCATGCTCATCGATCTTCGTTCGAAGAACATCACCGGCAAGCAGGCGGAAAATGCGCTCGTAAAAGCCGACATCACCGTGAACAAGAACATGGTGCCGTTCGACGATAAATCCCCGTTCGTTACGTCGGGCATCCGCGTCGGAACGCCGGCTGTTACCACACGCGGGCTGAAAGAAAAAGACGTCCCGAAGATCGTCGAGCTGATCGACGAGGTGGTGATGAACCACGAGAACGAAAAGAAGATCGCGGCGGTGAAGAAGGAAGTGAATAAGATGATGAAGAAGCACAAGCTCTTCGCCTGGTAACGGGGAAAATTCCAAACGGAAAAATTTCAAGCTCCAAACTACCAGCTTGCTCAAAAAGATAATCCCGGTTTCCAACACATGGAAGCTGGGATTTCTTTTTGTGATTTCTCCCTTTACTTCGGGATCACCGGAACCGGCAGCAATCTTCCCGCCATCGGATCGTAAGCGTACAACGTGACGATCGCAACACACGCCACGTTTCTCAGCTTTTGTTTTTTCCTGTTTTTGAGCCGCCGTGCCGGGTACCATTGACGGAGACGCGTCACGTAAACCGTCGATCGTTTTTCAAATACCCTGCAGGAAGAATCCGCGGTTTTCCAGGGCAGCAATTTCACCGTCGCCCGGCCTTTCCTGTCGATCGTAAACTCGAAACGCGCGCTGTCGGAACGTGTGGAGTCCGTCCAGGCGAAACCGTATTGCATCGTCGACAAATATTTTTCCCAGTTGAACGGTCCCTGCGGAAAGCCGTCGGCCATCCTGCTCACGAGAAGCGCAGAGTCCTTTTCATCCGACCAATTGGAACCGACATAGACCGGCTGAGCTTCCCAGGGATCGAACAGGCTGTCGCTGAAAACGATCTGCGTCGGTGTGAATTCCACGCTGCGCTCGCGTGTGCGTTCGACATCCGGGTAAATGTAAAAAACGGTGGCGCGGTAGCTGGCGGGTATCGACGGACGTTTGACGTGAATGACGCCAGCGAGGGACGTGTCGGGCCGGCGCGGAAGCAACGAATCGGCGACAACAAGTTGCGATGTGTCGGCTGCAATTTTACGCGGGGCGCGTTGCGCGGAAATGGAAAGCGCGACGGAAAGTAAAATTCCCGTGAGCAGCACCTTCCGTTCCAGGATACGCCGGATCATTCACGAATTTAGCCATTACGCGGATCATCCCTTCTTTTTTCCCGAATTCACGATGACCGGCGGCGGCTTTTCGGCATTGAGCTCGAATGCGTAAACGGTTACAGTGACGGTGCAGGGACAGTGCTTCGTCTTCCCGTCGCGGTTGCTGACACGCTGCGCGGGATACCAGAGCCAGAGCGTGCGCATGACGGGCCAGGCTTCCCGCTCGAGCTTGCGGGAGGAGGAATCGGTTTTGTTCCACGGTGCCGGCGTGCACACCGCGCGTCCTTCTTTGTCAACAACGTATTGAAACCGCGCGCTGTCGAGTCGCATCGTATCCGTCCAGCTGAACATGTGCGGGATGGCGGATGCGTATTCACCCCATTTGAAAATTTCCGGGCGGTCGGATTTCGCGCGGAATTCCTGCATGCGCGCGCTGTCGGAAACCGGGGATATCGAATCGCCTTCTTCGTGCGCGACGGAAACCGGCGCGGGCGGGAACGGGTCGCTCAGCCAGGCTTTGTAATCTTTGCGGGCCGCGACATGGCGGGGCTCCCACCAGCGGCGTTTTTCCCAGCTGCCCGAATAATCGTACGCGACTTTCACGACAAAAGCAGCCGGCACCGGCGGGCGGCGAACGGTGATCACGCCTTCGGGAACGGAATCCGGGGATGCCTGCTGGCCGTGCGCTCCTGCACAAAACAGCAACGCGCCGATGAGAAAGAAAAATGTGGGGCTGTTCCTCATTGGTTTTTGCGGGATCCTTTCCGGCCTTTGGGCGCCGGTGCGTATGCGTAAATGGTATAGATCACGGCGCAGGGCATTTTATAGGGAATGGCGTATGACGTAACAAATGCGGGATGCCAGAGCCAGAGCGGACCGAAGGCCGACACCAGGTCGGTTGCAAAACGTGACGGCAACCGCTCTCCTTCATACCACGGGATAAATTCCAGGGTCGCGCGGCCGTTGTCATCCACCACAAATTCAAAACGCGCGCTGTCGAGTTTTGTTTCGTCCCCCGGGGCAAAAGCGAAGCGGCAATTTTTCCCCAGGTATCCCGCGATGTTAAACTCGGCGGGGCGCTTGCGGTCCAGCTTCACCAGCGCCGCAGTGTCATCCGCATCCGGCGATTCGATATCCGCGAAATAATTGACGGTATCCGGCAAAGGCGGCACCGGGATCACCGGGATGTCTTCCTGCCTGTCCGGGCGTCTGAACCGGTTATAATCGTATTCCGTCCGGACGTAGTAGGCGGCCCTGGCAGAATCCTTGCGCACTTTGATCACCCCGGGATTCAGCGAATCCGTTTGGGAAAAAGCCGGGGAAAAAACCAGGAGCGAGAGGATCATCACGACAAACGGATGCCGCATTTCCCTCACGCTTCTTTCCGTGGTGATCAATTGCTCTTTCATTTGCAGATCAATTCGGACGAACTTCCCCTTTGCCGTTGCGGAGCAGGAAATCCCGCTGCCGTTCATCCATGGGCGGGCTGTTCAGGGGAAAATCGAACGGGGCCCAGGCGGCGCCGGTGTTCCGCTGCTCTTCCGTGAGCGGGGCCGTGGAAACGATGATGTACACTTCGCAGTAATAACTTTCACCCACCGGCTGCGAAGGTTTGAGAAATTTTTTCGGCGTTTTGTATCCGCCACCGCTCCCCCACTCTTCGAGGCTCATGCTGATCGCATACAACTCGGCCACGAGCAGCTCCGGCATGTCGCCCGTGTACGTCGTATCCGGGTCGATGTAGCGGATCTTCCCGTTCTTCCCGATCCACAGCCCGACGAGCATGGTGTCAATGCGCGTAGTGTCGGCCGACGGGTATGTGTAGAGCATGTTTTCCGCGTAAAATTTCGACAGCAGCACCGCCTGTTTCGGGTACATGCGCTCGAGGTTTTCCGGGTAACGCAGGGAATCGTAAACGGGAACGCTTTTGCGGTAAGGAAATCCGTCTTTTCCCGTCACGATCGTTTCAGCCGTTTTCACGTTGGCCAGGTACAGGTTGTATTCCACTTTCACGTACGGCGTGAGCTTCGGCTTTCGCACTTTGATCACACCGGGCCGGATGCCGCCCGTGTCTTCGACTTTAGCGATCAGCGTGTCGGCCTGTAAGATATTCTGCGCGGCAAGGCCGCCCGGGAGCAGGAACGCCAAACAGCCGATGATACGCAGCAATTTCATGGCCGGTCTTTTTCTACACGCCTTCGCCGATGCGGAAGAATGTTTTCATTTCCTGCGCCGTTTCAAATTGTTTACCTACCGGCTTCATCGTCATTGCAGCCGCGCCCGCCGTCGGCAGCCCGCTGAACGCGTCGCTGTCGGCATAATACAGCTCGCCGTTCTTCACCGCCCAGATGAGGTTGGAAGCGGAAGGATTGAAACGGAAACCGGTTTGCGGGTTCGCATAGTAGGAGAAGAGCGCGTTCTTCTCCCGGTCGACGTGGTACATCGACGAATAATCCACGAACGGTTTTCCATCGATCCCGTTGAACGAAAGCAGCACGTTCCCGCCCTGCGGGAATTTCGCCGGCGAATCGCAATTATAGATGCCCATGCCCGTCACGGTGAACACGCGCAGCACTTCTGCCGCCGCCTGGTAATCCCCGGCGCTCTGCGCGCTGGCCACCTGCAGCGAAGCGAGGTAAAGTCCCTGCTTGTTCAGCATGTCGGCGTAACGCTCGCGGGTGGCGGTTTCTGCTTTCTTGCGGGCGTCGAGCGCGGTTTCGTAAGCGGCGAATTTTTCCGTCGCCGCAGCCACCGCCGATTCGTAGTTCTTTCCTTCGAACACCGGGTACACGTCGAGCTTCACGATCTTCATTCCTTTTTTCAGCGTGAGCACGTAACGTTCTTTCTGGGCGCCTTTCGACAGCTGCATGGATTCCCACATCACGTCGTAGTTGCCGCGGTCGAATTTCTCGCGCGACTCGTCCACTTCGAAGAGCACGTTGCTGTACGTGGCCATCTCCGGGAATTCACGCACGCTGAAATCGACGGTGAAACGGTGTTTGCTTTTGTCCGCGCGCTTCGGCTGCATGGGCTGCTCAGGAACGGGAATGGCGTTGACCGCAGCCGCGATGGCCTGCTGCTGCTCGGTTTCGAGCTGCGCGATGGTCTCTTTCGCCGTGCTGATGAGCTCCTGTTTCTCTTCCGGCGTCAGCTCTTCTTCCTGTACCGGGCGGATCTCGTCTTTGCCGAGATAGGTCCAGTTCCCGATCGCTTCATCGAAACGGTAGAGGTTGAACTGCGCGCCCGCGTTGGAAGAAACGTACTGCACTTCCACCGGTTTGTTTTTGTCGAGGTAAACGACCTGCCCGTTGACGAACGCCGCCACTTCCATCATGCCGGCCGATTCGAACGTGTAGGTTACGCCGCCCGAATCATATTGAAGCGGCACGCCTGCGAGGAAAATATCGGCCTGGTCGCGGAATTCGCGGTAGCGGATGTCGACGTTGCCGGAAACGCGGTTGCCGTTCGCATCCACGAAAGCGTTGGAAGGAATGATGAGCTTCGAGCCGGTGGGATGCGTGATGACACCTCCGCGGGAAGCGTTGACCTTATAGCTTGCAAAAGCGACGTCGACGCCTTTGAGCGGCGGGGCCACGCGGCGTTTTCCCTGCTGCGCGAGGAACGTGGCGGAGTTGCCTGTGGTGTCGGGCTGGCGCGTGGTGGCGCCGCCGGCCAGCTGCTGCGTTTCGCCCGGCGCCGTCTCCTGCTGGTTGAGGAAAATAATGACGCCCAGGGCAACAGCTGCCGCGGTGGCCATGGTTCCCACGAACCACCCGGCTTTCCAGAACGGCTTGTGCACGACCTTCCCGGGAGTAGCTTTATACTGCTCCATCAACTGGTCGAAATTGCGCCGCGAAAGGATCTCCTCCGAAGAGGGTTTTTGCCGGTCGTAATTGACTTTGTACTTTTTCATGATCGTTCAGCGTCGGGAGAAGGGGACGCTACTCCCTGTTTTTCTTTTTTCCGGTGAGAATTTTCTTCAGCTTTTCGAGAATGCGGTAGGTCTTCACCTTCGCATTGTTCTCCGTGATCCCGAAAATTTCCGCGATCTCTTTAAAAGCCCTCTTTTCAAAGAAGCGCATTTCGATGAACTGCATGTCTTCCTCTTCCAGCTCAGCCACCGACTCTTTGAGTACTTCGATATACGGAGCGTACTTATCCTCCTCCATATCCTCGATCATTTCCGATAACCCCGATGTTTCCACGTTCACCGTTCGTTTCGCCTGCTCCTGCCGGAAGGCCGTGTACACTTCACTTTTTGCGATCCGGTACAGCCACGATGCGAACGGCACGCCTTTGAACTCATACTTATGCAGGTTAAGCATGGCTTTCAGGAACACCTGCGACGTAACGTCGAACGCTACCTCTTTGTCGTCCATGCGCTGCCACACAAACAGGAAGATCCGTTCGTAGTACTTATTGTACAGCGCTTTGAACTGCTCAGGGTCTTGCCTGGCATTCTCCACGAGCACCTGCTCCTGCAGCATGTCCTCTCTCGTGGCATGGTACTTCGAGACAACCTCCATAGATGGGGGCTTGATTGTTACTGACCGCATCGCAACATCCTTAAAGTTACTCCTATAACAGGGGAATGGCAAAAAGATACAGCGGGCAGAGGGATTAGAGGAATAAGGGAATGCGGGATTAGGGGAATGGGGGATTAGGTGTGAAAGAATGAGCTAATTTAGCCATTAGATGTCCATCGCATTTCAATTTCACATAATTTATTGTAAATCAATCATATAATCACAAACTTTCTCGAAAAGAACGTTACATCAAAGTCCCAAAATCCCTAACCCCCTAATCCCTTATTCCCCTAATTCCCTATTTTCCTCCATGGAAGAAGACTCAGGCACCCTCGCCCTCAACACCGCCCTGCTGCTGATCTTTTTCGGACTCGCGGCCGTTTCGGCAACCGTGGTCCTTGTCGTGGGCAAGATCGCTTTCGGGAAATGGTATTCCTGGCTCCTGCTCTTTGCCAGCTCGGTTGGCGGGGGATTATTCGGCGCGGCCATCCTCTACTTCGGCGCGCAGTTCGAAGCCACGCGAAGCGACACGCACCTTTCCAGCCTCAACACGATGCTTACGATGGTGATGGCGTTGCTGCTCGTTTTGATGATCGGTCTTCCGCTGGTGACATTGAGATTGCGTCACAGGAAAAAACGGATCAAAGAATTGGAAGCGGAAGTGCAGCGACTGAAGTCAACTTCAGCAAGAAATCTTACTTGATTATAATTTCAAGCTTTTTATGAAGTCCACCTTCGACAATCTTCTTTAATGTGGAAATTTCAATATGAAACTTATCTGCTTCCACTTTTGAAATGTAATGCTTGTCCGAGCCAATCCTCTTACCTAAATCTTCTTGAGATAATCCAGCCTTTAGCCTTTCACGCCGAATCATTGCGCCAACAAATATTTCTTCCAAGTCTGGCTCGCTTAACTCATACAGGACATCAGCTCCTATCTGGTAAGGCAATGAAATAAGCTTGTTATCAAGCCCTTTAACGCGGGCCTGGATATTATTCCAAACTAACGTATGATCACCGAGCTGAACCTTTTTAAATTGGCTCAGATCAAGCAATTTATACTCAGGTGACCTTTTAGTAATATTCCAGTCTCTAAAAATCTTGCTAAAATCCAATGTCCGGTTTGATCCATCACTAAATAATACAGAGATCACAAATCCCCTGATACTATTGATTTTTATAATTCTCGGAAGTTTTTTATCAGACTTCCATTTTCTTTCGCTTCTTTTCATTTCTTCCTCTTTATTTGAATCAGTTAGAACCAGTAGTGTCAATTTCTAAGGTGAGGGTTTTGTTGCTTAAACACCTTCATTAATGTCTTTTTAACCGCTTGGTCATCAATCCACATTTGTACCATGGCCAATTGCCTTTTAGGAAGATGTCCTTTAATAATTACGCCATCTGAGATTCTTAGCAGCCCTTCATATTCGGCATAAAACGCATGAATGTGTGGCGGATTGTGCTCCCTTGAATAGATGTAAATGCTGATGCCGCTGAAAAAATAAAATTTCCCCATTTATCCTGATCGATATTTAAGATTACTGCCTTCATATTTATTATACGTAATTCATGCCCCAAAGTTGCAAAATTTTACCACAAAATCAAATTTCCGACACTCGAAAAACTGAAACGTCCCGAAGATAAATCTTCGGGACGTTTCAGAAATCTTAGTTAAAATCTCTAGTGACTGATCACCACCTTCTCCACCACACGCTGGTTGCCGAAGATCAGCTCGTAGAAGTACACGCCGTCAGCCAGCGTCGTCACGTCCACTGTCCAGGCGTTCGTGCCTGCGGGCTGGTCTGCAGTCATCGTGCGGATCTCCTGGCCGAGCATGTCGCGCAGCACGATCGTTACCGTGCCGTTCTCCGGCAGGTTGTAGGTGAGCATCGACGTCGTTCCGGCCGGGTTCGGGAAGGCGACCATGTTCAGGCCGTTCACCGCGGGCTCTTCCGGAACCTCGAGGATGCACGGCGGCAGGCGGTTGAAGCAGATGTCATCGATCGCCCAGCCTTCCGACTGGATGCCGTTGTCGGACCCGAAGCGGAAGCGGAAGATCACCTGTCCCGCCTGCGAGAAGCGGATGTCGTGCTGCTGCAGCACCCAGCCGTTCGACGTTCCGCCGATGTTAGGCTGGTAGCCGGGCCCGAGACCTGTGCACACCGCGCCGTTATACCAGTCCGGCTCCCACGGCAGGCCAAGGCGTGTCCAGGTGTTGCCCAGGTCGAATGAATATTCGACCACTGCGCCGTCCTTGTTCACTTCGGTGAGGTAACGGTTCCAGAACTCGAGGTGGTAGCAGTTCGTCGTATCCACCGTGAATACCGGCGAGAAAATACCGGAGCTGTCGTTCGGCAGGTAATTCAGCGCAAGCTCGGTCATCCATACCTGCGTGCCGCTGTGCGCGTTGTTGATGATGTTCTTCACCGGCACGCCCTGCTCGAAGCTGTTTTTCGTGTCCGTGAAACGGACTGCGTTCATCGTGGTGAGCGGCGGGATGCCGTTGCCGTTCTCGAAGTTGTTGCAGTACGGGTACGTCGCAAACGTGTCCATCACCGAGATCACCCACGTGGTGGTGTCGTTGCCCGGGTTGGTATCCACGAAACCGTTCGGGCCGGCGGTCCAGCATTTCACGGTGTGAAGTCCCGGCGTTGCGCCTGTCCAGGGCAGCGAGAACGAATGGTTCTGCGACTGGCCGGGCTGCAGCGCGGTCGCGAACGTGATGGGATCGGTCACGATGTTCGTGTTGTCGACGTTCAGCGTGGCGCTTACTGTAGTCAGCGGGAGCAGTCCCGTATTCACAACGTTGATGTTCACCACGTTCGATCCGGGCATCGGCAGCGGCGACGCGCCACCGAACGTGATCGTGTTCGTTGCGGCATCAACCGGTACAAACAGCTCGAAATCGTCGATCGCCCATCCGTCAACGGCATTGAAGCTCCAGTTGTCAGACGTAAAGACGTAACGGAACTGCACCGGGTTCGGGTAGTTGTCGAACATGGAAAGGTCGTAACGAGACTGGAAATAGCCGCCGCCGTTTCCGCTCCAGCCGGGCAGGCCCGACGAGCTGACCCATGACTGGTTGTACCACGAAACGCCGTTCGGATCGAATGCAATGCCGAGCACCGTCCAGGTAACACCGCCGTCCGTGCTGTATTCCACGCGTCCGCCGTCATCCCAGTTGTCGGTGCTGTACCACTGCCAGAAACGCAATTCCACATCCGTCACGCCCGAAAAATCAAAGAACGGCGAATAGAGATATTCGTTGCTGGAATTGTTGTACGGGCCGTTGAGGTTGATCTCCCAGGCATTCGGGCCGCTGTGCGTGCCGGTGATGAGCGGGGCCTGCGGGTTGCCGAGCTCCCAGGAGTTCGGGTAAGTGGTTACCGCTGCGAAATTCTGCGGACCGTCGAAGTTATCCGACCAGGGAACCGTAAACAGCGGCATGCCGAACATGCCACCGCAAGTCGTATCGTTCCATGTAAGCGTGTCGCCCGCGAGCTGCGTCCATGCGCAGAGGTTGTAGGCGCCCGACGGTGAAGTGAACGTCGTGGTAAATGTGTACGTGGCAGATGTGTTCGGCGCGAGCGTGCCCGTCCATGTTTCCACCACCGGCGCGCTTACGCCGACCTGGTAGGCGACAGGCACCGACGTCACCGGGTAGAGACCGTAGTTGAAAATGTTCACTTCCACCGTTCCCTGCTGGTTCGCCATCGTCTGGGCTGCAGGCTGGATGATCTGCGTAACGCCCACATCGACGCTGTCGGGAACATAAATGTGCACGTTGTCGAGGTAAATGCCGGTGCCGGTGGACGCGAGGTCGTACGCCACTTTGGATTCGAAGTCGACGATAAGGAATGGCGCGGGCAGGAACGAGGTCAGCATGTAGCGGTACTGGTCGTACGGCGTGCTCGCCCCGTTCGGCTGCAGGTGCGGCGTGATCATCTGGCCGTTCACCCGCACCCGGAAGTTGGTGTATTCGTTCGCCCACATGTAAAGCAGCTTCGCATCGAACTCGAGCACGAGATCGTTGTAGCCGGTCGTGTTCACGATGAGCCGTGCGTAAGCCGCCTGGTCGGTGGAGATCGCCGGATCCCAGATATAGAACTGCGAGGTCGGGATCGTGTCGGAACCCCAATCCCAGTCGGTCGAGCTCCACGCGTCGAAAGCTACGCCGCCGGCGCTGTTGTTGCCCGCGGTCGTCGAGTGCATTACCTGGCCGTACGTGGTGTTCGACAGGCAGAAATCGTTCAGCGTGGCCGGGGTTTCCAGGTCGTTGAAATACGGAACGGTAACGCCCGCAGCCGTCGTATAGGTAACCGTGATCGTGTCGTTCAGCGCCCAGCCGTCGCCTGCAAGACCCGTGTAAATGACGAGCGTGTGCGTGCCTGCCGTGTTGTTGAGCGGCGTGGCGAACGTAAAGGTGTCCGTCATGTACGGCGCAAGCGTATCGGGATATTGCTCTGTCACCGGCGGATTGTTATCGAGCACGTACGTGATGTCCATCGGCCCGTTGATCGCCTGGAAGCCGTCGTTCAGTATTTCGACCGTCAGCGGGACATTGCCCTGCGGGAGGCAGCTCGACATATACGGTGAAATGACCGATACGGTGGCGGCATCCTGTGCGGAAGGCGTACGGATGAGGAAATCGTCGATGGAATAACCGTCGTAGTTCACGGAGAAGTCGGCGGTGAAAACGAATTTGAACTGCACCGGCCCGGCCACGTTATCGAGCGTGTCGAGGATGTATTCCGATTTCACCCAGCCGCCGCTGTTGCCCGCCCAGCCGGGAAGACCGCTGGAATTGAGCGTTGCGTGGTTGTACCAGTTGGTGCCGCGCGGATCGCCCATGTAGCCGAGCACGTTCCAGGTGGTTCCGTCCGTCGTATAGTCCACGCGCACGCCGTCCCAGAATGCTTCCGCGTTATAGTTGTGCCAGAAGCTCAGGCGCGCATTCTGCACGGTCGTAAAGTCGAAGACCGGCGATATCAATTCCGTATTTGTCTGGTCGAGATAGCCCGATGCCGTGTCGATGTCCCATGCGTTCGGGGCGGAATGCGCGCCCGTCGTGAGGCCATAGTTGGGCATTCCCAATTGCCACGAGGAGAAAGCGGCAACGTTGTTCACAGAGAACAAGGTCGAGCCGTCGAAGTTGTCGAAGAATGGGAACGTGATGCCTGCGTACGCGACGAACTGCGTGCAGCCGCTGGTGGGCCATGCGGCGGTGTTGAGCGCGGGGGAAGCATCGAACGCTTCCACGGAATAGCAGACCGTGTCGGAATCCGCAACGGCCGGGATGACGCCGGCCCAGTGGTTGCCGGAAACGTTGGTCATCGAAACCATCTGCACCGGCCCGTTGTTGATGGAATAATAAAGATTGGCAGAAGAGATGCCGCTCGCGTCTGTGATGCTGTCGTTGACGGTGAACGGCCCGAGGTTGAACACGTTGCCCGAAAAGACCGGGTTGAGCGGCGTGATGACCGGCGGCGTCAGCTCCGACGGGCTTGCGGTAACCACCAGCTGATCGAGCAGCCAGCCGTAGTTGCTCATGTTCCCGTTGCCGTTGAGGTCTTCCAGCTTGAAGCGGATCATGCACTGCGGCGCGTTGGCGAGCAGCGCGGAAACATCGAACTGCTCGGAGCGCCACCAGGAGTTGTTGGGGACGGCGCTGTTGTTGCCCGGGATCCAGTTTGCGTAAGCCGAAGAGGCGAAACGGTTGCCCAGGGCCTGGAACGGCGCGGTGCCGAGGTATTCCGTGTACGTCAGCTGCGTCCACGTGTTGCCGTTGTCGTTCGACACTTCGATGGTCGCCCCGTCGTTGTACTCGATCTTGCAGATCTGGTCGAAATCGATCAGGATGAACGTGTTTCCCACGGTGCTGAACGCGTTCGTGGTAAGATAGTTCGGCGCGGCGCCGACCTGGTTCTTATAGCTGGCGAGCCCCTGCGACTGGAGCGTAAGGTCAGGCCCCCAGACCGGCGTGCCTGAAGCGACCACGGAATCCGCCACTTCGAAATCTTCATGGTAGACGATGGTTGCTTGTGCAGAAAGGCTGAACGACGCCAGCGTGAAGCCGGCGAGAAGAGTAAGTTTTCTCATGTGGTAAAAGTTTGCTTGCCTGATCTTCAAAGGTAGGGCAAATGGGATAAAAAAGCCAAAATTGTAAATTGGGGGGAATTGGGTGTTCAGGATGTTAAAAAGGATGTGACGAAATGCCGATGTGTCGAAATGCCGATGGGGTTGGCGTAGGGAACCTCAAAGGTCTCCGCAGGGCGGTGCGGGGCGATCTTTGAGGTTTTGCGGGGCGTAACTTGAAATGCTGATGTGTACAGACTCTTCACTATTATCAAACCGTATACTTTCATTCCTCAAACCATCGCTTCGATTCTGCCACTTTTGCTAAATGTCCAATAGTAAGTGACTTGGGTCTTTTAAAGCTGAATGAAAAATTTTCCGAAGTCACGTAATCATTTACCGGAAACTCCTCGGGATTCGTAACGCCGAATTCTGCAAAGAACGCCTCATAAAAGGAAATCGTATCCAGTCCTGCCATTCCAAAGTCATTTTCAATTTTCGAATACGGCGTTATTTTCCCCTTAGGTATCCCCAACCGATGACTCGCGAACTCAATTACCCTGTCCAACATTTCCGCCATGACAATAAAAATTTTACTTACAAAGTACTGAATCGATCCTTACGCTGCAATTCTCTTCTGGAGCAACCGTGCTTCGGGATTCTGCCCTCCAACAACATTTTCATGTCTCACGTCTGACGTCTCATGTCTCACGTCTTTCTGTTACTTTTGACGCCTATGATCAAAGCCAACGATCCCAAACGCCGCTCCTGGGTGAACGTACCCGCCGGCAGCGATTTCCCCATACAAAATCTTCCCTTCGGAATTTTCCGCACGTCGCAGCGTGGCCCGCGCGTGGGTGTGGCCATCGGGGAGCAAATTCTCGACCTCGCCGCCGTCGCGGAATTCGGGTACTTCGACGCGATCCGTGTCGACAAGAAAGTGTTCGGGCAGCCGGCGCTCAACGATTTTATCGCGCAGGGGAAAAATGTTTGGAGACAAGTGCGCGAGCGCGTTTCGGAATTGCTCGATGAAAAAACGAAAGCGCTGCAGGGACAGGCGGGCGCGCGGGAGAAATGCCTCGTGCCGATGAAAGATGCGGAAATGTTGCTGCCCATTCACATCGGCGACTACACGGATTTTTATTCGAGCATCGACCACGCCACGAACATGGGCAAGATGTTCCGCGACCCGGCCAACGCGCTTCTGCCGAACTGGAAGCACATTCCCGTCGGCTACCACGGGCGCGCTTCTTCCATCGTCGTTTCCGGCAGCAGCTTTTACCGCCCGAAAGGCCAGCTGAAACCGGCGGATGCGGAAGTGCCGACCTTCGGCCCGACGAAGCTGCTCGACTTCGAGCTGGAAACGGCGTTCATCATCGGCCGCTCCACGCAGCTGGGCGATTCGGTAAACACGGCGCAGGCGGAGGACCACATTTTCGGCATGGCATTGTTCAACGACTGGAGCGCGCGCGACATTCAATCATGGGAGTACGTTCCGCTGGGGCCGTTCCTTTCGAAAAATTTCTGCTCGGTGATGTCGCCGTGGATCGTGACGCTCGACGCGCTGGAACCGTTCCGCGTGCCGGGTTATAAACAGGAGCCGAAAGTATTGCCGTACCTCGAATACGATGGCGACAAGAACATTGACATTCATCTCGAAGTTGCGATCCGTCCGGGCGACGCGAATGAAACGACGATCTGCCGCTCCAACTACAAATACATGTACTGGACGATGGAGCAGCAGCTGGCGCACCACACGGTGAACGGCTGCAACATCAACGTGGGCGACGTGATGGCGTCGGGCACGATCAGCGGGCCGGAAGAAGGCTCGTTCGGCTCGATGATGGAAATCACCTGGCGCGGCACGAAGCCGATCAAACTGGCTGACGGCAGCGAGCGGAAATTCATCAACGACGGGGACACGGTGATCATGCGCGGGTTTGCGGAGAAAGATGGTGTTCGCATCGGGTTCGGGGAGTGTGCTTCGAAAGTGTTGCCTGCGAAGTGAAAATTCAAAGATTCAACAATTCAAAAATTCTCTTCTGTGAAACGTCTCCTCTACCCCGCCGTTTTTGTTTTACCCCTTGCATTCGTCGCATTCACACCGGCCGATAAAAACGCCGACCGTTCGCTGCAATTGACGGAGGTTGCAGGCAACTATTTCACGTACACGCTTTACAAAACGCCGAAAGCGCAGAACGCATACACATCCAGGCCGTCAACAGGCAGCACAGGTCTTGCACAGACTGCAACTGAAATGGACAGCATGCGTTTCAGCAATGCGAACGCCACCCTCAGCCCGCACGGGCAGAAGTTGTACAAGCTGTACGTAAAAGACATTGCCTCCTACAAAAAGAACAATTACGCCGCGAAGTCGCTGTTCTTCCAGCCCGCCGGCCAGTCGCTCGTACAGGAAACGTGGGACGTGCGCATCATCCCGAACGACAGCGCCCGCTTTTTCAAAAAAGCGTACCAGCATCCCGTGGACAAACAATGGTACCTGCCGGTGAAAGCCACGCAGCTTTTCGTAATGTATAAAGAAGCCGTTTCCGACACGACCAATGACGGAGGCTGGTACTACGGCGTAATGGACATCGCCGAAAACCGCAGCTCCGCAACCGTCGCGCGCCAGGGCCTGCTGAGCAACTGCATGGGCTGCCACAGTTCCAATAAGGACAAAGTTTTCGGACCGGAAAAAAAATGATGTGCCGATGTGCTGATGTGCTGATATGCCAATGCGCACCTCCAACGCGCTATTCGGAGGAATGCTCTGACTTACTTTCATAGCACATTAGCAAACTTGCGCTGGCTCACGCGCTGGCACATCCTTGCATTATCACATCCCATCGGCACATCGACATTTCGGCACATCGGCACATTATTTTTCGTAACTTCAACCTTTAAAATTCCTTCTCCCCGTGTTGAGCTATGGCAGAAAAACAGGCTGCGGCAGTTATTGATCTGGAACTAGAACGGAAAGAGATTCTCAGGCGTTACCGGGATCTTCTGAAGGCCTGCAAACGCAAGCTGGAAAAAGGCGATAAGCAGCTGATCCGTAAAGCATTCGACGTGGCCCTCGAGGCGCATAAAGACATGCGCCGCAAGTCGGGGGAACCTTACATTTACCATCCCATCGCGGTGGCGCAGATCGTGGCCGAAGAGATCGGTCTCGGGACGACTTCCGTGGTTTGCGCGCTGCTGCACGATACGGTGGAGGACACCGACATCACGCTCGATGATGTGAAGGGCATGTTCGGCGAGCGCGTGGCGAAGATCATCGACGGGCTCACGAAAATTTCGGGCGTTTTCGACCAGCAGACGAACTCGCTGCAGGCGGAGAACTTCCGCAAGATGCTGCTCACGCTTTCCGACGACATCCGCGTGATCCTGATCAAGCTGGCGGACCGGCTGCACAACATGCGCACGCTGGATTCGATGAAGCGCGACAAGCAGCTGAAGATCGCTTCGGAAACGCTTTACCTCTACGCGCCCCTCGCCCACCGCCTCGGGCTGAACGCGTTCAAAACGGAACTGGAAGATCTCGGGCTGAAATACACCGAACCGGAAATTTACGAGGACATTGCGCGGAAGCTGAAAGAAGGCGAGCCCGAACGCAAGCGCTTCATCCAGAAATTCATCCAGCCGATCAACGAAATACTGAAAGAACAAGGCTTCAAAGCGAAGATCATCGGGCGGCCGAAATCGATCTATTCCATTTACAACAAGATCCGCTTCAAAGGCGTTCCCTTCGAAGAGATCTACGACATTTTCGCGATACGCATCATCATCGACACGCCGCTGGACCGGGAAAAAGCCGACTGCTGGCGCGTGTATTCGATCGTCACCGATTTTTACCATCCCAACCCCGACCGCCTGCGCGACTGGATCTCGACGCCGAAAGGAAACGGGTACGAATCGCTGCATACGACGGTGATGGGGCCGGAAGGAAAATGGGTGGAAGTGCAGATACGCACCGACCGCATGGACGAACTGGCGGAGAAAGGCTACGCGGCGCACTGGAAATACAAGGACAATTCCGAGAGCAAGGAGAACCAGCTCGAAGACTGGCTGCGCAAGATCCGCGAGATGCTGGAAAGCCCGGAAGAAAATGCGCTCGACTTCATCGACGATTTCAAGCTGAACCTTTTCGCGGAAGAAATTTTCGTGTTCACGCCGCAGGGTGAAATGCGCACGCTCCCGTTCAACGCCACGGCGCTGGATTTCGCGTTTGAAATTCACACCAAGGTCGGCGAGAAATGCATCGGCGCGAAAGTGAACCACAAGCTCGTTCCGCTGAGCCACGTGCTGAAAAGCGGCGACCAGGTGGAAATCCTTACTTCGGGAAAACAAACGCCGAAAGAAGATTGGCTCGGCTACGTGATCACCGCGCGCGCGAAGTCGAAGATCAAGAATGCGCTGAAGGAAGAGAAACGCAAGATCGCCGAAGAAGGCCGTGAAATACTCGAGCGGAAATTCGACCACCTGAAGGTCGATTTCACCGTGCAGAACATTACCGAGCTGCAGAACTACCTCCGCATGCCGAGCGCGCAGGAGCTGTTCTACCGCATGGCCAAAGGCGTGATCACGCTCAAGCACATCAAGGCCTGGGTGAAGGAAAAAGACCGCCCGGCGAAACCCGCGAAAACGGAGCCGACGCTGGAGCAGGTGGTGAAAGAAGTGCGGGGCAAAAAAGCCGGCGAAGACGCGCTCGTGATCGGCGACAACCTGACGAAGATCGAGTACAAACTTTCGCCCTGCTGCAACCCCATTCCCGGCGACGACGTGTTCGGCTTCATCACCATCGGCGAAGGAATTAAAATTCATCGCGTGAACTGCCCCAATGCCGTTCAGATGATGTCGAACTTCGCGTACCGGATCGTCAAAGCGCGCTGGACAGGACAAGAACAGATCTCTTTCCTCGCCGGCATCCGCATCACCGGCATCGACGAAGTGGGCCTGGTGAACGGCATCACCAAGATCATCTCCAGCGAGCTGAACGTGAACATGCGCTCGCTCAGCTTCGACACCCAGGACGGCACGTTCGAAGGCACGATCATGCTTTTCGTCCACGACGCGCAACACCTCACGCAGCTGATGAAGAAGCTGAAGAAGGTGAACGGGGTGCTTTCCGTTTCGAGGATCAATCCCAGTTGAAAAAAATGTGCAGATGTGCAGATGTGCGGATATGCAGATGTAGGGATGACATTGTAACAGGTGTGCTGATTTTTAGATTTTCATTTTAAAGCGAGCTTCCGGGACGTGGAGCGCCTGCGCGAATCTGCACATCTGCATATCCTCACATCTGCACATTATTTTCCGTACTTTTACCCGTCTTTAACTGCCACATGTCCGACACCACGACCCGGGAGACCGTTAAGAAGATTTTTGCCGAACATCTCGGTAAGGAAGGACACCGGAAAACGCCGGAGCGGTTCGCGATACTGGATGAAATTTACAGCCAGGGCGGGCATTTCGACATCGAGTCGCTGTACGTGCACATGAAAAATAAAAAATACCGTGTGAGCCGCGCGACGTTGTACAATACCATCGAACTTTTGCTGGAATGCGGACTGGTGACAAAACACCAGTTCGGGCGCAACCAGGCGCAGTTCGAAAGGGCTTACGCGTACAAGCAGCACGACCATCTCATCTGCCAGGATTGCAGCAAGGTGCTCGAGTTCTGCGATCCGCGCATACAGCAGATCAAAAAGACGACGGAAGATTTTCTCGGCTTCGACATCGCAACGCACGCGCTCAATTTTTTCGGGCGCTGCCGCAAGCTGGCTGCCACAGGAAGCTGTGAGAACATGAAAACAACGCCAAAACGATTGTCATGAGCTTCACGTTCAACCTGCTCGAAAAATCTCCCGTCGCCATACTGGCGTTGTACGGCGAGCTGATCGACCGCAGCCAGGCGCAGGAACTGATGGAACAAGTGAATGCGCTGTCGGAATCCGGACAAAACCGTTTCGTGCTCGAATTATCCGAACTCAAATACATGAACAGCACGGGGCTCAACGTGCTGATCAACATCCTCACCAAAACGCGAAAGAATGGCGGCGACCTGGTCATTTCCGGCGTGTCGAAAAAGGTGAAGGAACTGTTGCTCATCACCAAGCTCAACTCTGTTTTTGCAGTCACCGACACGACTGAAGAGGCTGTCGAACGTTTCAATGCACAATAGCTTATGAAGGCAGAAGTTCTCCTTGGCCTCCAGTGGGGCGACGAAGGAAAAGGAAAGATCGTCGACGTACTTACCCCCAGGTACGACATCATCGCACGTTTCCAGGGCGGCCCGAACGCGGGACACACGCTGGAATTCAACGGCATCAAACACGTGCTGCACACCATTCCCTCCGGCATCTTCCACGACACGACGGTGAACGTGATCGGCAACGGCGTGGTGATCGACCCGGTGATCCTGAAAAAAGAGATCGACAAGCTGAAAGAAATGAATGTGGACGTGAAAAAGCGCCTGCTCGTTTCCCGCCGCGCGCACCTCATTCTCCCCACGCACAGCTTGCTCGACAAAGCATCCGAAGCTTCGAAAGGAAAAGAAAAGATCGGCTCCACGCTGAAAGGCATCGGGCCGACGTACATGGACAAGACCGGCCGCAACGGGCTCCGCGTGGGCGACATCGACGCGCCGGATTTCCGCGAAAAATACAACCGTCTCGTGGCCAAGCACCGCGAGCTGCTGAAGTTCCACGGCGCCGACCAGGATCCGTCGGAGCTCGAAGGCCCCTGGTTCGAAGGCATTGAAACGCTCCGCGCGCTCACCCGCATCGACAGCGAGCATTACATCAACGAAGCGCTGGCGAAAGGGAAACGCGTGCTGGCGGAAGGCGCGCAGGGATCCATGCTCGACATCGACTTCGGCACTTACCCGTTCGTGACATCGTCCAACACGATGTGCGCGGGCGCCTGCACCGGCCTCGGCATCGCGCCCAGCCGGATCGGCGGCGTGATGGGTATCTTCAAAGCGTATTGCACGCGCGTGGGCAGCGGCCCCTTTCCCACCGAGCTGCTCGAAGACGACGGGCAGAAGATGCGCGACGTCGGCCGTGAATACGGCTCCACCACCGGCCGCCCGCGCCGCTGCGGATGGCTCGACCTTCCCGCGCTGCGTTACGCGATCATGATCAATGGCGTAACAGAGCTCATCATGATGAAAGCCGACGTGCTCAGCGCGTTCGACACGATCCGCGTGTGCGGCGCGTACCGCATCAACGGCGTGGTGACGGACAAACTGCCTTACGACATCTGCAACCTTACGATCGAACCCGTTTACGTCGACCTGAAAGGCTGGAACCGCGATCTCACCGGCATCACTTCCGCAGACGATATGCCCGTGGAGCTGCTCGATTACATCGGCTTCATCGAACGCGAAACCGGCGTGCCTGTGAGCATCGTGTCCGTTGGTCCCGACAGGACGCAGACGCTGCTCCGGAGCCCGGCGTGGGCGTAGAAGAAGATTTTCTTTTTGACAACGCTTTTAAACGCTCAATGCCAAACGAACAATGTTCAACGCTCAAGGAATATAATTGTTCATTGAGCGTTGTGCGTTTGGCATTGTTCGTTCAACACTTTGTTCATTCAACACTTTTCGCATGGCGTGGACGTTCCTCATCATCGCAGGATTTTTCGAAGTGGGTTTCACCACCTGCCTGAAGCTGTCGGAGAACTTCAGCCGTTTCTGGTGGAGCGCCGGCTTTTTCGTTTGCATCACGCTCAGCTTTTTGCTTCTTAACAAAGCTTCACAGACCATCCCGATGGGAACGGCGTACGCGGTGTGGACAGGCATCGGCGCGGCGGGCACGGTGCTGGTGGGCATTTTTGTGCACCACGAACCGTCGGACTACCTGCGGATCTTCTTCCTCTGTTTGCTGATCGTGTCCGTCATTGGCTTAAAAATTGTGGAAACCCGGTAAATGCCCATGCTCCGATTCCCGCGGCTTTTTGTTTTCCTCATCACCACGGTCTTCGCGGTGACGCTTTCGCATGCGCAGACGCAGGTGAAAGGCGGTGGAAAACAGATCAAGGTGAACCGGGCGAATTCGCTGAAAGGCAAGCAAAGCGAAGGTCTCCAGCGTCTCATCGGGAATGTGGAACTCGAACACCAGGGCACGATCATGACCTGCGACAGCGCGCATCTTTTCAGCACGAACACCATGCTCGCCTTCGGCCACGTGCATATCCGCCAGGGCGATTCGATCAACGTGTGGGGCGATCATTTGAAATACGACGGCAATACGCGGAAAGCCGATCTCACAAAAAATGTGAGAATGACGGACGGCGACATGAACCTCACCACCGAAGCCATCACGTATGACATGAACGCGAAAGTGGCGAGCTACGCTTCGGGCGGAAAGATCATCAGCAAGGACAACGTGCTCACGAGCCAGATCGGCGCGTATTCCACGGAAGGAAAAGTGTTCACGTTCAAAAAAGACGTGCTGCTGGTCAACCCGCAGTACACGATGACATGCGACACGCTGCGTTACCTGCCCGGTTCCAAAGTGGCGTATTTCCTGGGACCGACGACGATCAAAGCGGCGAACAATTCCAACCTCATTTACTGCGAGAACGGGTTTTACGACACGGTCAACGACGTCTGCCAGTTCGAGAAGAACGCGTACATTATTACGAACGACCAGGTGCTGAAAGGCGACAGCATCTGGTACGACCGGAAGATCGGCATCGGCAAGGCGATGAAGAACGTGGAGATCATCGACACCACGCAGGACATCGTCATCCGCGGCGACCTGGCGATCCACAACGAGATCGAGGACCATTCGCTCGTCACCGGCCACGCGCTGTTCATCCAGGCGTTCAAAGAAGATTCGCTGTTCCTCCATGCCGACACGCTCCGTTCCATCGCGATCCACGACACCACGGAAGTAAAAAAGAAGTTCGGCGAACGCGACACGACGGAAAAGAAACGGCTCGTGATCGGCTATTACGGCGTTCGTTTTTACAAAGAAGACCTGCAGGGCCGGTGCGATTCCCTGGCGTGGACCTCGGCCGATTCCACCATGCATTTGTACGGCGACCCCGTGCTGTGGTCGGGCGAAAGCCAGCTGACCGCGGAAAAGGTAACGATCCTTACCGCGCACGGCGAGATCATGCGGCTCGACATGGAGAACAACGCGTTCATCATTTCAGAAGAAGACAGCACGCGTTACAACCAGATCAAGGGCAAGCGCATGACCGGTTATTTCAAAGACAACGAGCTGTACAAAATTTACGTGGAAGGGAACGGCCAGACGCTTTATTACGCGAAGGAAAAAGGCACGATCATGGGCGTGAACCGTGCGGACTGCGCGCGGCTGGTGATCAATGTGAAAGAAGAAGAGGTGCAGTCGATCACCTTCTATTACCGCCCCGATGCAACACTTTACCCGCCCGATGATCTTCCCCCCAAAGAAGCGCTGCTGAAGGACTTCAAATGGCGCGGGAAAGAGCAGCCGAAGTCGGTGGCGGACCTGTTCAAGTAAAAAAATCAAAATTCAAGATTCAAAATTCGATTTAAACCGAATTGTAATTTTGAATCTTGAATTTTGAATCTTTGAATCTTACGACCATGCCGCTCACGCACACACACGAAGTCCACATCCTCATCGGTTGCGCCGACGCACGCGATCTTTCACAGCTCCACGTCGACGCCGTACGTCATGTGTCTGCCGACTGGAGAAAAAAAGGTGTCGACGTCGATTTCCACGTCATCCGCGCCGCCGGCTCCTTTGTTTCGCCTGATGTGATCATGGACATCAAGCGCACGATCGAGCAGGAGCTTCGGAGCGCACGCGATGTCAAGCGGCCCATGCGGTTTTACGTGCACATCCAGAGCCACGGCCACCTGACGGAAGATTCGGGCAAGGAATACATTTCGCATGTGCACGACCTGCACGTTGTTGATGGATCGCCGCTGAACTGCGGCATGCTGCAGGCTTCATCCGTGGGCATCGAGATCGAACAATTGCTGCTGAGCGAGCAGCCGGAAATGGACGTGCGCGGCGAAAGCATCCGGATCGACAGCGATCATGCCATCCGGTACCTGCTGCGCCACGTTTACAACCACGACGGTTACCTTGCCGGCGACTGGATCAAGAGCATCGACCTGCTGCGCACGCACCCGCGCAACCAGCGCACCATGCTCGAGCGCGCCATCAAGAACGATCCCGACCTGAAAACGCTCGACATCAAGATCACCGCGGGCATCCAGGATTATTCCATCCACGCCCTCATCCGCGTCGACGGCGGCGATCCTGAAGCGCCGTGGTGGGATGAAGTGCAGCATTACATCCGTAAACAGGTGGGCAACGAACGCGAGCACCGCGACGTGCTGATCCAGATGGCCGCGCAGCAGAAACCACTCGCCGGCCTGCTCTGCATGTCGGACCCGCGCATGTCATCCCGTGTTGCCGCCGCGCAATATTACTGCGCGCTCAAAAACATCACGCACACGTCGGACTATATGCCGAACACGCTCTTCAACATCTCGGGCAGCAACTTCGACATCCCGCTCACGCCCTGCGGCCCCTACGTCATCGCCGGATTCTACTACGCCGTGGTCAAGCTCGGCCTCACCGACCAGATGGTGATGGGCTACGATCCGCAGCAAACCAACCGCATCCTCGCAAAGGTTGAAAACGATCCGCTGATGAACTTCATCGTGAAAAAGTTCAACGTGAACATCATCCCCGTGAACCAGGTGGATACGATCTCGCAGTAGAGCCGCGGATTACGCGGATGGATTTGGGGTTGGATGTTGACTGCGGATAAGCGATGAAGCAATTGGAAATTACCTTCGGCTGAAGAGGCGTGCGGTTTTTCCATTGGGCATGGCCAACGCGCTGAAGAGAAATATTGCCAGCAGGATATTTTGCGCGAACAGTATCCAGCCGCCCCAGGCGATTTCGGTAGTATGCTCTGCGTTGGAAAAATAGCCTTGCTGGAACGTGATCATGTAGTAGCAGTACGGCCCGCCGAGGAAAAGCAGGAGGGCCTGCATCTGTACGAATGCGCGGGCAGGCAGGGAGAACGGGCGGCGCAGGGAGAACGATTGCCACACCACGAAGAACGGCATCAGCGCAAAAAAGACAAGCCCCATGATCCCCGCGGGATGACCGTTAAAGCCCAGCGCGATCGAGCAGGTGTGTAGTTCGTTCGCGACGCGGAATGTTTGTGTTTCTGGAGAATTGCCGGTGAAATAACCGGTCACGATTTCGTTGCGGATGGGAAGAAAAAGTAAAGCGGCCGCCCAGAGGAACGTTGCGAGGAGAAGTAGACGACGTTGCCTGGGCGTCAACATGAACATGTTGGTTTGAAAAGACGATTAAGGTCGGCCATTGGCCGGCCCTGATGTAGACAGTTAAACAGGTAACATACGTGCGTGCCAGCTCTTTTTCATGGGGATCTCCCAGCGCGTGAGCATTTCTTCCTTCGTGGCGACGAGGTTGTTGAACACGATCGTATCGGGGCCCAGCGCGCCTTTCTCCACCAGCTTTTCGAATTCCTGGAGCTTCGTGCCGCGGATCACGCCTTCATGGTCGCGGAACGTCACCAGCAGGCGGTCGAACAGGTTCAGCCCGTAATCTTTTTCCAGCTGCTGCATGAAGCGCACGGATTTGTCGATCCCGCACCCGCTTGCCGCGGCGGCTTCTTCGTCCACCAGCACCACGAGGAACCGGTTGAGCAGCACGTCGATCGTGGCCACCATCATGTTCCCGTGCGAGCTCCAGTCGATCAGGAACATCGCCGCTTTCTTTTTGATCTCGGCGACTTCCGGCGGCGTGAGGTTCCGGTCGGACTGGTAGATCCAGGCCTTGGAACGGTTGGGCATTTCGTTGAAGGAAAGCATGCGTAAAATTAATTCTAAATTTTGAGTTCTGAATTTTGAATTGATTCGCGACTGAATTCTAACTTGCTGATCTTCAGAATATGGCCAGTCCGGCTGCCCGGGCAGAGGTGAAATCCCGCCAGTTAAGCCGAATATCCGGCCTGTTGTCAAAACCCGCTTGGTATTCCGGTCAAGCCGGGCAACATTTAGTAGCAGGGAATACTTCTCATGTCTGCGAAAACTGTCTTTTTTTTCCTGCTGTTTTCCTTGCAGCTCTCCGCACAGGTCGAATTCAACGCGGGGCTGTCGTTCGGTCCCATCAAATCAGGCATACCGGGGATCATCTCGTATAAAGAATCAAAAAAGACCGGGATAAATGCGGGCCTGATCGGCACGGCGACGCTGGACGACCAATCCTTCCTGCAGATCGAGATCAATTACACGCAGAAAGGCTGCCGCAGCCCCCTTACGCTGAATAACAGCTTTTACCGGCTTTCAATGAATTATGCGGAAATACCGGTACTCTATCGCTTCGACGGAGACCGCTGGTATTTAGAAGGTGGCGTTTCTTATTGCCGGCTGCTCGACT
This sequence comes from uncultured Chryseobacterium sp., assembly GCA_966211705.1. Taxonomy (GTDB): domain Bacteria; phylum Bacteroidota; class Bacteroidia; order Palsa-965; family Palsa-965. The sequence continues at coordinate 14,239 of CBIHOC010000004.1, read as the reverse complement.
TCGAGGAAATGCAGGATTTTTATATCGTGCAATGGATCGATCCCCAGGTCGTGCGAAAAACCGACATCAGCCTGTTGGGCGGTGGAGGATGGTTTCTCGGCGATTATTTCGCAATCGGCGCGCGGTACGGCTGGTCGGCGCTCCCGGTCTTTCACCGTAAGTCCGTTTCCCGGGGGCTGGCCGGAAGCTACGGGTTAAAAACAGGCCGCAACATCACCTTGCAGGTCACGCTGAAGTACATGATCCAGGCAGAGTGGAAAGAAAAATTCTGAGTTCAAAACCCGATCGCCTCCGTTAGCTTTACAATACTGCCGCTGACTCCTGCCGCTGGCTGAACCAACCAAGCCACTTTGTAGAGTAACTTCGCCAGTATGAAAGTTTTTCTTTTATCGTTTTTACTGCTATGCCCGCTTTTCATTTCCGCGCAGCGTTTCACGGCGGGAATGGGCGGCGGCATCGTGCTTTCCGACATTCCCGGCGCCGATGAGAAAACCAATTTCCGTAAGGTCGGGTTCACTGCAGGCGGTGTTGTGGCGTACCAGCTGAACACGGATAATTTTCTCCAGTTCGAGATCAGCTACACGATGAAAGGCAGCTCCCAGCGCGGCGATTCGCTTGGATTCGGGCATCACCGGCTGGGATTGCATTACGTGGATATTCCCGTGCTCTTCCGCCACATGCGCCACCCGCGCGCCAACGACGACGGCATCCGTCCCGGTTTCGAGATCGGCATTTCTTACGGGCGGTTGCTGGCGTACAGAGTGCTGGTGAATAACTACACGCAATCGTACGACGACAGCTATTTCAACCGGAACGAGCTTGCCGGTGTGATCGGTGTCGGATTTTTCGATAATGCTGGAAAAGGATCGCTGACGTTGCGCTTCAGCCACGGCATTACGCCTGCGTTACGGAGAAACCCGATCCAGCCGGGGTTCTACGCGTACTCCTACAACCAGGGAATCAACCTCGTCGTTTCGGCTACGCTCAAAGTGATGTTCGGGAAAAAGGGAGAATAAAAAACCAAAAACTCAAAACCCAAATTACAAATCGTTCGCCTGCGCGATCAGCTCCGCCACGTCGAGCACCTGGGTCTTGCCTTCCTTGTTGAAGTGCTTCACGCCGTCGGTCATCATCGTCATGCAGAACGGGCAGCCGGTGGCGATCACGTCAGGGTTCAGCGCTAACGCTTCTTCCGTGCGCTCCACGTTCACTTCCTTGTTTCCCGGCTCGGCTTCTTTGAACATCTGCGCGCCGCCCGCCCCGCAGCACAAACCTTTCGCGCGGCTACGCTTCATCTCCATCAATTCCACGTCGAGCTTCTGGATCACTTCGCGCGGCGCTTCGTACACGTCGTTGCCGCGGCCAAGGTAGCACGGATCGTGGAACGTGATCTTCTTTCCTTTGAACGCGCCGCCTTGCACGCTCAGCTTGCCCGCGTCGATGAGCTGCTGCACGAGCTGCGTGTGGTGGATCACTTCATAATTTCCGCCGAGGCCCGGGTATTCGTTCTTCAGCGTGTTGAAGCAATGCGGGCAGCCGGTGACGATCTTCTTCACACCGTAGCCGTTCATCACCGTGATGTTCGTCATGGCCTGCATCTGGAACAGGAACTCGTTGCCCGCGCGTTTGGCCGGGTCGCCGTTGCAGGATTCTTCCGTACCGAGCACCGCGAATTTTATTCCCACGTGATTGAGGATGCGAACGATCGCTTTCGTGATCTTCTTTGCGCGGTCGTCGAAGCTGCCGGCGCAACCGACGAAAAAAAGGATCTCCGGCATTTCACCGCGGGCCGCGAATTCGGCCATGGTCGGGACGTGAAGAGGGGCCACAGATTTCACAGATTACTCAGATTAGTTTCTTTCAATTTTCAGTTACCACTTTATGCACAAATGCAGGGAGCAATCCGTGCAATCTGTGCAATCTGTGGCTATTCCTGCGCCCAGTTCAACCGGTCCGCCGGGGAGAACTGCCAGGGCGCGCCGTTGTTTTCCACGTTCGTCATCATCATGTTCAGCTCGTTCGGCGCGGCGGATTGTTCCATCACGAGATAACGGCGCAGGTCGATGATGATGGAAAGCGGGTCGATGTTCACGGGACATTCCTGCACGCAGGCGTTGCACGAGGTGCATGCCCAAAGCTCTTCCGCAAGAATGTAATCGCCGTTGAGCGCTTTGCCGTCGTCCACGAACGTGCCTTTGTTTTTGTCGATGTTCTTTCCCACATCCTCCAGCCTGTCGCGCGTGTCCATCATGATCTTGCGCGGGGAAAGGAGCTTGCCGGTGATGTTGGCGGGGCATGCCGCCGTGCAGCGCCCGCATTCGGTGCAGCTGTAGGCGTCGAGCAGTTGCTTCCACGTCAGGTCCTGCACGTCTTTCGCGCCGAAACGCTGCACCTGTCCTTCGGGAGGCGGCGGCGGTGTGAACGACGGGTCCATCATCGCTTTCACTTCGTTCGTCACCGTGGCGTCGTTCGTGAACTTTCCTTTCGGCCAGAGGTTGGAGAAGAACGTGTTCGGGAAGGCGAGGATGATGTGGAAATGTTTGGAATACGGCAGGTAGTTCAGGAATGCCATGATGCCGATGATGTGGAACCACCACGTGAACCGTTCGATCATGACGAGCGATCCGAACGACATGTTTTCGAACAGCGGGGCGATCAGGCCGCTCACCGGGAATGCTGCGGAGGAAAGCCCGATGTCGTAATGGTCGTAATGTTGCTGCTGCAGTTGCAGGTCGGTCGCGTTCATGATGAGGAACGCGCTCATGAGCAGCATTTCGGTGATGAGGATCGCGTTGGCGTCGGACTTCGGCCAGCCGTCGAGCTCTTTCATCACGAGGCGTTTCACGCGGGTCACGTTGCGGCGGAGGAAGAAGACGAAGCAGCCGAAGAACACGAGCACCGCGAGGATCTCGAACGTCGCGATGAGGAACGTGTACAGCGGCCCGAGGAACGACAGCACGCGGTGTGTGCCGGCCACGCCATCGATAAAGATCTCGAGGACTTCGATGTTGATGATCACGAAGCCGACGTAGACGAAAATGTGGAGGATGGCCGGGATGGGGCGGGAAACCATTTTGGATTGCCCCAGCGCGACCCGCATCATCGTGCGCCAGCGGGCGGGTTTGTTGTCGGACCGGTCGGTTTCCCTGCCGAGGCGGATGTTGCGCCGTATTTTCCGCATGTTCATCGCGAACCACGCGGCGCCGCCAAGGAGAAGCAGGCTAAAAAGAATATTATCTAAGTACTGCATCGGCAGAGGTTCGTTGGCAGGACAAGATGCAGGGACGTTTTACGGCCCCTGGTTCTTTTTCTTATCGCGCCCGAAAATGGAGAAGTAACGTTTCGGATGCGCTTTCAGGTCGATGATCAGCGCGTCAAGATCGGTGTTCGTTTTTATAAGGTCGTTATACAGCTTTTTGTCGTTCACCAGCAATCCCAGCGAGCCTTCCCCGTTGTTGATCTTGCCCATCACGGCGGAGATGTTGGCCATCGTCGTGTTCGCGTTGTTGATCGTTTGCGTCAGGTTCGCCTTCGCCAGGGAATCGGTGATGTTCGTAATATTCTGCAAGGCCCGCGTGATCAGCTCATTGTTGGCGCTGAGATTCGTCGTGATCGCATTCACGTTGGTCATGATCACCGCGAACTTTTTCGATTCGGAAATGACCAGCGTGTCGATATTGTGGCTGATGTGCTCGAAGTTGTTAAGCGTCACACGCAGGCTGTGGAAGCCGTCCATCAGTCCCTGGGCCGAATCGCCGAGGATGACCTGGAAAACGGTGACCACGGAATCGATCGAGGAAACGAGGCTTTCGATCTTCTTCTTGAGCGGCAGCATCTGCTCGTTCAGCATTTCCTTGAAATCGCCTTCGAGCGTGCCGATCAGCGTGTCGCCGTCTTCCACCGCAATGCCGCGGGGATCGTTGACAATGCGGATGGCTTTATACCCGAGCAACCCGTCGCTGAAGATCTGCGCCGAGGACGTTTTGGTGATGATCGCGTTCTTGTCGGTAATGATGAAATGAACAATGAGCTTGTTCGTCTTCGGATCGAGCTTCACGTCGCGCACGGTTCCCACCTTGAAACCGTTGATCTGGACCGTGTTGTTGGCCGTCACACCGTTCACGTTGTCGTAAACGGCGTACAGGTCAAGATTGGTGGAGAAAATGTCGCGGCCTTTCAGGAAGTTGAACCCGTAGATGAAAACGGCAACAGCCACCACTACGACAACCCCGGTCTTGATTTCTTTGGTATATTTCACAAACAGCGCGCTGTTTCAGGTATCGGACAAAACTACTAAAAAGTCGGGACTTCGGTACGCTCCCGGGGTCCCGGGATCGCTATTCAGCTTGTCACGCTGAGCGATAGCCGAAGCGTGACAGGGCGTACCGAAGTCTTATTTCCCTGCGAGTTTTTTTGCTTCATCCAGGGTAATGCGCGGGCCGTCCTTATTAAAAACGACGACGAACGCTTCGGAGAAACCTTTTGTGCGAAGCTCTTTCTGGCGTTTTATGGCTTCTTCTTTCGAGCCGTAGGCGCCGGCAGTGTATTTGTGCACGCCGCCCTGGACGTAATGCCAGGTGTCGCCGAGGCCTTTGAACTGGGGGGAATTTTCGGGCAATGGCTTTTCGGAGGCAATGATCTGGACGCGGTAAACGACGGTTGCGGGCGAAACCGGCGGCTTCACCGTTTTATCGCTCGTGTCCTTCGGAGGTTTCACCGTATCCACCGGGGTTTTCACCAGGGCGACGGTATCGGCGGGTTTCACTTCTTTCGGTTTCACGCCGTTCGGGTGAAGCACATAATTCACCGGTTTGCGCAGGCCGGCGGTGTCTTCTTTGGCAATGGCGTATGGCGGCATCTTTTCGATCTCGTCGTCGAACTTCTTCTCCACACCTTCTACTTCATTTTTCCACATGCGGAACGCGCGGAAAATGGAAGCGGCCATGTAGGTCTGCCCTTTTTCTGAACCGAGAAAACGTTCTTCCTGCGGGCTGGAAAGAAAACCCGTTTCGATCAGCACGGAAGGCATATCCGTTTTCCAGAGGACAAGAAAGCCTGCCTGCTTTACGCCTTTGTCGGCGCGGGCAGCTTTGGTCTTGAACTGCTCCTGGCAGAACGCGGCAAACTTCAGGCTCTGGTCGAGGTGGACATTCTGGTAAGCGACGAGGATAATCTCAGCCTCGTCCGTACCCAGGCCCATAATGTATTTCGACTGGTAATCTTCCTCGAATGCCGCGGCGTCGTTCTCCCGCTTGGCCACGGCAAGGTTGCCTTCCGATTTGTGCAGGCCCATCACGTATGTCTCAGCCCCGTGCGCCTCTTCGTTGCAGTAGTCGCGGTATTTCCCCGTCGACGGGTTCTTTTTCCGGACGCAGGCAGAATTGCAATGGATGCAGATGAACAGGTCGGCGTTGTTGCGGTTGGCGATGTTGGCCCGCTCGTTCAGTTCTACAAAGACGTCGGTCTTGCGCGTGTAAACGACCTTGACTTCCGGGTAGTTCTTCTCGATGTAACGGCCCAGCTTGAGCGCGATGGAAAGGGCAACGTCCTTCTCTTTTGCGAAATCGCCGTGACAGCCGGGATCCTTTCCACCGTGGCCCGCGTCGATGCACACGACTTTTATCTTCTTGTTTTCCGGCCTGATAATTGAAGTAAACGACGTCGCCAGCAACAGCGTGACGGCTGTCGCCATTAACAAGATTACGGTGGTTTTAACAGGTATTCGCATTATGATCTTAACGCGGAAAGGGCCTTTTTATTTAGTTTTGACCCATTCCGGGCTAACAAAGCAAAAATACCGCCAAACCTTGTCAGACCGTCCGCCGAGCCCCCTACTTTTCAGCCGCTTTTTGTTAATAAGCGTCCTGTTTATCGGCCTTCCGTGCTATTCCGCTGCCCAGCAGGTCGTTCCCACGGCCTCCGAAACCACCCAGGTCCCTGAAAGTCTCCGCGTTGCCCCCGCCGCCAACAGCTCTTCCCTGCAGTCCGTCGTCACCTACAGCGCCCGCGATTCCATGTTCATGGACCTTGTCGGGCAGAAGGTGTACCTCTACGACAGCGCGACCATGGATTACGAGGACGTGAGCCTGCGCGCGCAGTACATCGAGATCGATTTTAAGAACAGCGTGGTTACCGCGGAAGGGCCGAAAGACAGCCTCGGCAATTATACCGGCAAGGCGTGGATCGACCAGGGCGGACAGGTCTTCGAAGGGCACAGGCTGCAATACAATATCCAGACGGGCAAAGGAAAAGTGTCGGACGTGAATACCGAACAGGGCGGCGGTTACCTGCTGGCGGAAGCGGTGAAAAAAGACAGTTCCGGGGTGGTTTATGGCTACCGCGGCCAGTTCACCACCTGCGATCTCCCCCACCCGCACTTCGCCCTGCGCGCAAAAAAAATGAAGATCATTCCCGACGAGCCGGAACGCGGGCAAAGCGGGAAGATCGTCACCGGCCCGGCGTACCTGGAAATTTCGGACGTTCCCACCCCGCTCGGCATTCCTTTCGGTTATTTCCCGAATAAAAAAGGAAGGAAATCCGGCATCCTCATTCCCACCTACGGCGAATCGCCCAACCTCGGTTTTTTCCTGAAAGACGGCGGGTACTATTTCGGCATCAGCGACAAGATCGACCTGGCGCTGCGGGGCGATATTTATTCGCGGGGAAGCTGGGGCGCAAAAGCGTACACGAATTACCGCGTGCGGTATAAATATTCGGGGCAGGCAGCGGTGAAATTTTCCCGCATCCTCGTGGGCGACCGGGAATTGCCGACGGGACAGATCCGGAATGATTTTTTCGTGAACTGGACGCATACGCAGGACCCGAAGTTCAACCCGTCCATCCGTTTTTCGGCGAACGTCAACGCGGGAACGAGCACGTACAACACGTTTAACGCCAACATCCCGAACGATTACCTTTCCAACACATTTACTTCGAACGTATCGATGGCGAAGATCTGGAAGTTCGGCTCGCTTTCCGCCAACCTGCGCCACAACCAGAACCGCGTCACCCGCAACGTCGACCTCACGCTCCCGCAGGTGGCGTTCACCGTGAACCGCTTTTACCCGTTCCGCAACCCGAAGCGCATCACCAGCAAATGGTATGATAAAGTCGGCATGAGCTACACGTCGGAATTCCAGAACAACCTGAGCGTGGGCGATTCCATGCTTTCGTTCCGGCAATTCGAATACCTCACGAAACGCATGCGCAACGGCGTGCGCCAGACACTTCCCGTGCAGACATCTTTCAACGTGCTGCGTTTTTTCACGCTCACGCCTTCGCTCACGCTGAACTCGATCACGCAGTTCCGCACCATCCGTAAAACGTGGAATGACACGCTCGGTGAAGCTGTCGTCGACACCGTCAACGGCGCGCGCATGAGCTTCGACGGAAGCGCAAGCATGACGCTCAGCACGCGCATCTACGGAACGTTCCGTGTCAAACGCGGACGCTTCACCGTGATGCGGCATACGATGACGCCGAACATCACCGCCACGTACATGCCCGATTTCACCGATCCGAAATTCGGCATTTACAAAGACGTGCAAACGGCTGCGGGATCGTCGACCAAATATTCCATTTTCGAGGGAGGCGTTTACGGCTCGCCGCCTGCCGGCAAGATCGGGTCGATCGGCGTGAGCCTGCTGAACAACCTCGAAGCGAAGAAACGCCCCAGGCCGGAAGATTCCAGCGACGTGGTGCAGCGCGTGTCACTCATCGACGCGTTCAACCTGTCGATGAGCTACAACTTCATGGCCGATCATTTCAACTGGTCGCTCATCAACGCCGGTTTCCGCACCAAACTTTTCCGCATCATCGACATCAACGCGAATGCACAGGCCGACCCGTACCGTACGGATTCGGAAGGACGGCGCATCGAGCGTTTTGAATGGAGACAGGGCAAACGTCTCGCACGCCTCACAGCCGGCGGAGTCGCCATCGGCACAAGCCTTCGCCCGGGCGGATTCGGGGCGGCCACGGACCGGAATTCCGGGCGCGGCACTCAGGCGGAGCTGGAGATGATCAACTCGAACCCGCAGGGTTATGTCGACTTCAACATTCCCTGGTCGCTCAACCTCAGCTACAATTTCAGCTGGACCAAACCCGGCGTGGAAGCGACCATTGCGCAGAGCATCCGTTTCTCCGGCGATGTGAACGTCACCCCGAAATGGAAAGTCGGTTTCGATTCCAACTACGACCTGCAGCTGAAAGAATTCGGCTACACCTCCCTCAACATTTACCGCGACCTGCACTGCTGGGAATTGCAGTTCAACTGGGTGCCGTTCGGCTTCCGCCAGAGCTACAGCGTGACGCTCAACGTGAAATCGGCAGTGTTGCAGGATTTACGCTTGTCGAGGAAACGGGACTGGTTCGACTTCACGCAGTAAGAGAAGTGAGACATGAGACGTGAGATATGAGATATGAGATATAACGCGTCACGGTCACATTTTTTCCTTTTCTCACGTCTCATGTCTCACGTCTCACGTCTATATTTACATCCATGAAACGTCTCTTCCACATCCTTCTGGCCGGCTCTCTAGCCGCCGGAATTTTCTTCTCGTTCCGCAACGGCGACAAAAAAACGGTTTCGCCCGGCGACAATGATTCGACGGTGATCGCGAAGATCTACGGCGAGGCGCTGGACAACGGCAAAGCGTACACCACGCTCGAAGGGTTGTGCAAAGCGGCCCCGAAGCGCCTGAGCGGCTCGCCGGGCGCGCAGGTGGCGGTGGAATACATGCAGAAGGTGATGCAGGATTTCGGGTTCGATAAAGTGTGGCTGCAGCCGTGCATGGTTCCGCACTGGGAACGGGGTGCGGCGGAGACGGGAGAGATCATCGTGACCGAAGGCGAGAAGGTCGTTTCGTACCACACGAGCGTTTGCGCGCTGGGCGGTTCGCACGGCACAGGAGCTGACGGTGTGACTGCTGAAGTGATCGAAGTACGCTCGTTCGGGGAGCTGGAAAAGCTCGGGAAGAAAGGCGTGGAAGGAAAGATCGTTTTTTACAACCATTGTTTCGACAACCGCAAAACGTCGACGTTCGAAGCGTACGGGGAATCGGTGCAATACCGCTGGGCGGGCGCGGCTTCGGCAGAGAAGTTCGGTGCGAAAGGCGTTCTCGTCCGTTCCTGCTCCGCAGCGATCGATACGTTCCCGCACACCGGCTCCATGCGCAACGATTCCCTCGGCGGGAAAATCCCCGCGGCTGCCATCTCCACGGCGGATGCGGACAACCTGAGCAGGCTGCTTACGCAGAAGAATAAAAAGGTTTCCTTCACGCTGCAGATGAGCTGCCAGTGGTTCCCCGACGTAAAATCATACAACGTCATCGGCGAGATCCGCGGCAGCGAGCACCCGGAACAGGTGATCGTGGTGGGCGGGCATCTCGACGCGTGGGATTTGAGCGAAGGCGCGCATGACGACGGTTCCGGCTGTGCGCAGTCCATCGAGGCCGTGCGCATTTTCAAAACGCTCGGCATTCGCCCGAAGCATACCATCCGCGCCGTTTGTTTCATGAACGAAGAGAACGGCGGCCGCGGCGGAAGAGCGTACGCGGATTCGGCAGCGCTGAAAAAAGAAAAGCACATCGCCGCGCTGGAATCGGATGCGGGCGGATTTTCCCCGCGCGGTTTCGGGCTGGAGATGTCGCCGGATCAGAAGAAAAAAGTGCAAAGCTGGCAGCCCTTATTCTTCCGTTACGGCGTTTACGATTTCACCCAGGAAGGCGGCGGCGCTGACATCGGCCCGCTGAAAAAGCAAGGCACTCCCCTGCTCGGCCTTCACCCCGACGGCGCACGTTATTTCGATTACCACCACACCGAGATCGACATGATGGACAAGGTGAACAAACGCGAGCTGCACTTAGGCGCGGCTTCCATGGCGGCCATGATTTACCTGATCGATAAGTACGGGTTGTAACGGTTGTCGGTTGTCAGTTGTCAGACCAACAACTGACAACCGAATTCCCTCTATATTCCCATCGAAAAAACCTATTCCTTCGTCGCCGGAATGTCCGTACTTTTGCATTAAGAAATCACTGAACATTCACATATAAAGAAAACACTATGGCGCTCGAAATCACTGATGCCAATTTTGAAGAAGTCGTAATGAAGTCCGATAAACCTGTTCTCGTCGACTTTTGGGCGGAATGGTGCGGGCCCTGCCGCATGGTCGGCCCGATCGTGGAAGAAATTTCCAACGAGTACCAGGGCAGAGCCGTCGTCGGGAAAGTGGACGTGGACAGCAACCCGAACATTTCCATGCAGTTCGGCATCCGCAATATTCCGACCCTTTTGATCTTCAAAGGCGGAAAGATGGTGGACAAGCAGGTAGGCGCGGCGCCGAAACAAGCGCTGACCCAGAAGCTCGACGCGCATCTTTAAACGGTGCTGCCGATATTTTCAACACAGGAACGGAATAATTCCGTCCCTGTTTATTTTTACAAGGTGTTGCAAAAATTCGGGTTGAACATATTGCTTGCCGCCATGGCCTGCCTCGGTTGCTCCGGAACTGAACCCGGTGAAATAAGCCATCCGCCGGTACATGCAACCGGCTATGATTTTTCGCGCCCGGACCTCACGCTTACTTTGCCCGACACGCTCCGGGAAATTTCCGGGCTTACCGTGATCGACTCCATCACTGCCGCCTGCATACAGGATGAAAACGGGATCCTTTTCATTTATGATTTCAGCGCCAACCGGATTGTCCGTCAATACATGTTCCACATCGACGGCGATTACGAAGGCATCGCGCGGCAGGGGAAAACGATCTTCATTCTCCGTAGCGACGGGACCATTTTTGAAATTCCCGATTATGAAAAAACCGGGGAGCTGAACAGCTACGTGACGGGCATTCCCGCCGCCAACAACGAAGGGCTTTGTCTTGATACCACAAACAACCGCCTGCTCATCGCCTGCAAGAGCAAAGTGGGAAAAGGTCCCGAAAACAAAAACATGCGCCCGGTGTATGCGTTCGATCTTTCCACGCATAAACTCAGTTCCGAACCCGTTTTTAATTTCGACCTGGAAAAGATCATCGCATTCGCGGAGGAAAAAGGAATCGCTCTTCCCGTAAAAAAGAAAAAGAACGGGCAGGAAGTGACCGATCTCAAATTCCGGACTTCCGCCATCGCGCTGCATCCGCGCACGGGAAAATTATTCCTGCTGTCGGCGGTCGATCACATGCTTTTTATTTTTGACAAAGACGGGACCATCCTCCATATCGAGCTGCTGGATCCTGTACTTTACAGGAAGGCGGAAGGCATTTCTTTCCTCGACAACGGCGACATGCTGATCACGAACGAGGGAAAGGATAAGAAGCCGACCTTGCTGCGGCTGAATTACCGGCAGTGATACTGCGCAAAAAAGGAACAACAACTTTCCGCTGCTGTTCCTTTTTTACCTGTTTGAAACTTAGTTCACGACCTGCCGGAACGAATAACGCGTAGTTCCGTCGTCTGCTATAATAAGATAGAAGCCGGAGGGCAGCAGCAGCTCCGCCTGTTTTGCGGACCCGGTTACAGCAACCTGCTGCACCAATTGCCCGAGCGCATCATAAACGTACAGCGCCCGGATCTCATGCCCGGCGAAATCGATCGTGATGTGCCCGTCTGCGGAAGGGTTCGGGTATGCTGCCAGTCCCGCGCCGGCCGCAGGCTCCGGGGAAATGCCCGTAAGGTCGTCGCAGATCACGAGATCGTCCAGCGTTCCGTTTAAATGGCGGGTGTTCCAGCCCCACGTCGTCACGCCGTGATGCACGTGCGTCAGGCCAGTGATGCCCGCGCTCATGGAATTGGTCGCCTGGCCAAGCAAGGCAGTATGCGCAGCATCCGTGTACACGCTCAGCACTGTCTGCGTAGTGGAGGTGCGTTCGAACACGATGTAATAGGTAGTAATGGAGGAACTGAGACTGACCATGTTCGGCCCCACGGAATTTGTGTTTCCGTCTTTTGCAGCCACCGACAGGCTCCAGTTGTTGATGTTGTTGTCTGATGTCGATCCCGAGCCGATAAGGATGATCAGCCCGTCCTGGTTGGTGGTGGCATATGACTGCGAATTATCGTACGAGATCGGGTCGAGCGTTCCGGCGGAAAAGCCGATGAGATTGCTGCCGCCGCCTTGCCCTGCGGGGTTCTGCTGAACGGTGAACCTGAACTCGGCTTTGAAATAGGTATCCGAAAGTGTGGATGCGAGCGGGCGATAGACGCGGTCGTAAACGCTGCACTGTGCGCCGTTCCACGTACACGCGCCGCCGCTTACGGTCACAAGACCGGCCCCGGTTGCCGTCCAGGACGAGGCGTTCGAATAATTATCCGAGTCCAACACGGTGCAGCCGGCGGCGACGGAATTGTCGCAGATGTCCACGTCGTCGACGGTAAGCGTGTTGTAGCGGTAATAGGATCCCCACGTGGTTACGCCGATGCTCATGTGCGTAAGGCCGGTAATGGCGGCGCTGATCGTTTCGGCAGACTGGCCGTAAAGCACGGAATACCCGGCGTCCGTATACAGCCGGAGCACAGCAGTCGTTGCGGAAGTGCGCTCGACTTCTGCATAATACGTAAGCGTCGACGAGGTAAGCGAGATGGAAGTGGTTGCCGCTGTGAACGTGTTGCCGTCTTTGCTGCCGAGGTACGCACCCCAGTTGTTGATATTAGCGTCCTGCGGCGTCGGCGTGGAGATGTACATCACGATCGCGTCCTGGTTGGTGGTGGCGTAACTCTGCGAGTTGTCGTAAGAAATCGGGTCGAGCGTGCCTGCGGTCAGGCTGAAGAGGTTCGCGCCGCAGCCGGTGGTGGGGCCGGCGCCCAGGGTAAATTTGAAGCGGGCCCTGAAATAAGTATTGGAAAGCGGGCCGGCCAGCGGTCGGTACACGCGGTCGTAAACGCTGGCCTGGGCGTTGTTGAAATTGACAACACCGCCGGTGACGGTCACATCGCCCGTGCCGGTTGCTGTCCATGCCGACGCGTTACTGAAATTGTCCGTGTCGACGGTGTTCGTGCATTGGGCGCTGACATTCAATCCCGGCAGGGCCAGGAGAAGCGCGGGAAGAAAACGTAACGATCTGATCATGACGTAGAGGTTGGTTTATAGCATAAAGCTAAACCAGTCCCTGTTAAAACGCTAAACCATTTTAGGCAACGGTCGATGTTGTGAGCGAAATGCAGGAAAACAGCTTATTCACCTTAACTTTGGAGGAATACATTACACAATGGCCCTCAACCACCAGGAACTGCAACAATTCACGCACCTCGAGCTGCTCGCGCGGCAGGTGGTGGAAGGCTTTATCACCGGTCTTCACAAAAGCCCGTTCCATGGCTTTTCCGTGGAATTCGCCGAGCACAGGCTTTACAACAAAGGCGAGCCGACGAAGCACATCGACTGGAAACTGTACGGCCGCACGGATAAAATGTTCGTGAAGCGGTACGAGGAAGAAACCAACCTGCGCTGCCAGATCGTGATCGACAATTCTTCGTCGATGTATTATCCCGTGCCGGAAAAGGGACAGAAAGACGTGATGAACAAGATCACGTTTTCCGTGCAGTGCGCCGCCGCGCTGGCCGAGCTGCTGAAGATGCAACGCGACGCCGTCGGGCTGAGCGTGTTCGGGGAAACGGTGGAAGTGCACACGCCCGCGCGCAGCAGCAACATGCACCACAAGCTGCTTTTCAGCGAGCTGGAAAAGCTGCTCAAGCCCGTCGACCCGGAGCTGAAGCGCAAAACCTTCGCCGTGGAAGCCCTGCACCAGGTGGCCGAAAGCATTCACAAACGCTCGCTGGTGATCATCTTCAGCGACATGTTCGATTCGCGCACGAATTCCGACGAACTGTTTTCCGCGCTCCAGCATCTTCGCCACAACCGCCACGAAGTGGTCCTTTTCCACGTCACCGACAAGCGCCACGAGCTGGAATTCGATTACGAAAATCGTCCTTATACTTTCGTCGACCTCGAATCCGGGGAAGAAGTAAAAGTGCAGCCGAACGAGATCAAGGCCACTTATCTCAATGCCATCAACGAGTTCCGCCAGGAGCTGAAGCTGCGCTGCGGACAATACCGCATCGATTTCGTGGAAGCCGACATCAACGAGGGTTTCAAGCAGGTGCTGCTGCCGTATTTGCTGAAGCGGACGAGGATGATGTAGTGCCCAATGGCGCGGTAGGCAGGTCGCGGGGGGGGGGGGGGGGGGGTGCGGCCCCCGGCGCAGGAAAAGAATAAATTTACCCCCAACCCCCCCAAGCACCGG
>CBIHOC010000003.1:0-242658 GCA_966211705.1 uncultured Chryseobacterium sp. | reverse complement strand
GTCTGGTCCGTGTCTCAGTACCAGTGTGGGGGTTTAACCTCTCAGTACCCCTATTGATCGTCGCCTTGGTGAGCCGTTACCTCACCAACTAGCTAATCAAACGCATACTCATCCGAAACCCCCGGAGGTTTAATTGCAAAATGATGCCATTTCGCAATGTTATGGGGTATTAATCCGGATTTCTCCGGGCTATCCCCCAGTTTCAGGTAGATTATATACGTGTTACGCACCCGTGCGCCGGTCGCCGGCAAGTATTGCTACTCCCGCTGCCCCTCGACTTGCATGTATTAGGCCTGCCGCTAGCGTTCATCCTGAGCCAGGATCAAACTCTCCGTTGTAAGTTTTGATCTGGTGTCTTCGTCACGGGTGTGACGAGACGATTCTTATCTGGTTCGTTACTCAATCCCGGCACACAGCCGGGAAGGGATGGTTCTATTTATGGCCTTTCCCAATATTTTCAAAGAACTTCCTGATCCTATATTTCAACTGCTCGCCTCGCGGGTCGCAGTATAATCAGTCTGTTTTAAAGAACTTCCGTTTGTCTTTTCGCCCAAACGGGCTGCAAAAGTACAAAACCTTTTCATTCTACCAAACTTCCGGAAAACTTTTTTTGAAATTTTCCTCGTTGAAAAAAGAACTGTTTTGTGGAAACGGGGTGCAAAGATAATACTGCCTGAGTGAATCTACCAAACTTTTCGGAAGATTTTTTTTGAAACCCTCGCAAGTAGTATGTTTTGCTGTCTTTTAAAGAACGTCCCCGTGGTTAACGGGGGTGCAAATGTAGTATGAACTTTTACATCTGCAACGACATCAGGTGAAATATTCAACTATACCTTCTTAACTTGCTGGACACCAAAGGTAAAATCTTCCCCTCCTTTCCGCGATGAAACGCCTGGCCCGCCTGCTGTTTACGCTTATCGCCTTCCATATGCACGCAGCTACCTATTACACAGCTGCTTCCGGCTCCGGGGGTGCAATCCTTCGTTTTTTAAGGAGTGCCCAGGGCGACCGGGAGGATCTTTCCGTTAAAGAATTTTTGGCCGTTTACAGCAAACCAGGCGATCCATACGGCCATTTCCCGGGCGGTCAGCGGGGCTTTGTAGCCGGGGAAGGCGGTCTCCAGCATCTCCGTCTGCGCAGCGCCCAATGCGAGGCAATTGACCCGGATGTTTTTCTCTTTCAGCTCTTCGGCGAGCAGCTCGGTGAGCCCGGCAATGGCGGCTTTGCTGGAACTGTAGGCGGAAAGCCCGGGGAATTTGGCGCTTCCCTGGACACCGCCCATGCTCGAAATGTTGACCACGTGCGAGCCGGCGGTCCCGCCTATAAGCGGCAGCAAGGCCTGCGTAAGGCGGAAAGGCGCGAAAACATTCACGTCGTACACCATACGCAGCTCTTCCGGAAGAATGTTTTCGAACGGCTTATTGATCAGTGTGCCGGCATTGTTGATGAGCACGTCGATGTGCGGGTTGAGCGACCTGGCGGTAAACAGCAATTCCTGGATGCCTTTTTCGGACGTGAGATCGCAGGAAAGGATCATCAGCCGGGAATCGGCGCCGGCATTGCGGGCGGCGGACTGCAGCTTTTCAAGTCCCGCGCCGGTGCGTGCGGCGGCGAGCACGTGATGCCCGCTGCAACACAGTGAAAGAGCTGTTTCGTACCCTATTCCGCGGCTTGCGCCGGTAATGACGATGTTCATCGCGACAAATATAGACTTACTGTATGAGTGGGGAGACATGAGTTGGGAGGGAGGAGTTCTGAGGGAGGAGTTCTGAGTACTGAGGGAGGAGTGGGGAGAGTTTCGGGGTAGAGTCGGAAATCGAACTCATTTTCGAACTCCTCGCTCCAAACTCCTAACTTTAGGCGTATGAAAAGAGGCGTGTTTTTCCTGCTGGCCGTGTTGTGCTTACCGGCGTTTCTTTTCGGGCAGGAGGATAAAAAGAAAAAGGCGGAGGAAGTCCCGGAGAAATTCACCGACCGGCTCGTGTTCGGGGGGAACATGGGGCTGAACTTCGGGACGGTGACGTACATCGGTGTGGCGCCGTTTGTGGGTTACCGGGTGACGGACCGGTTCATCCCGGGCGTGGGGCTTTCGTACAGCTACATGCGCATGCGTTACCAGGGATTTTCCGAGGAGGCGCACATTTACGGCGGGAGCATCTGGGCGCGGTATTTCATTTTCGATAATGTTTTCCTCTACGGCGAATACGAAAGCCTCAACGGGGAATGGGAACCGTATTACGCACCGGGCAAGCGGTACAACCTGAACAGCGCGCTCGTTGGCGGGGGTTACCAGGAACGGTTCGGGCGGCTTTCCAGCTATATTCTCGTGCTCTACAACATTACACACGGCTACGATTCGCCGTACCCGAGCCCGCTCGTGCTGCGCGTGGGACTGGGCTTCGGGATGTGAGAGCCTGCCAGGAAATTTTTGCGCTACCTTCGCTCACTGAATTTTTCAACCCGCATACCCGCATGAAAAAATTTACACTCGTTCTTGCCGCCGCCTTTCTTTCACTCACCGCTTTCGGGCAGTGGGACACGCTCGACACACAATCATCGGCGCATTTCAAAGGCATTTCTTTCACCTCTTCCGACAGCGGCATGACGGCAGGTGAAAATCCCACGACCACCTACGGCGAGATCCGCATGACGCGCGACGGGGGCGCTACGTGGATGACACCTTCCTACCCCGCCACGCTGCCCGGGTTCAACGCGGTGGCCTGCTCTTCGGCGCAGAAATCGTGGATCGTGGGCGACAGCGGGTACGTGCTGCATTCGACAGATTACGGCACGACGTGGAATGCGATCCCGCGTTTCACCACGAAAAACCTTTTCACCGCTTTTTTCCTCGACGATAACACCGGCTGGGTGGCGGGTGAAGACGGCGCGCTGTTCAGCACCGGCGACGAAGGCGCAACGTGGGACACGCTGGACAGCGAAACCGTGCTCGACATCAACGAAATTCTCATGCTCACTTCCGGCGCGGGCTGGATCGTGGGCGACGGCGGATACATGGCGTACACGTCGGACGGCGGGCTGACCTGGACACAGTCGGCAACCCCGCTTTTCGGATTTTTCCGGTGCAACGGCATCGCGCACACGACGAGCATCCTGAACGCGTTTGCGGTGGGCGACGACGGCCTGGCGGTGTATACCAATGATGCGGGCGTGAACTGGTACGAATACCAAACGACGATCCCGGAAGATCTCCACGCTGTGCGCTTTAAAAACGACCTCGGCGGGCTGATCTGCGGGGACAGCGGGCTCATCTGGCGCAGCATGGACGGAGGCGCAACGTGGATGGACGAATCGGTTGCGGATTCCGTTTCGGCATTGTACGATATTACTTTCGCGGGCGACACGACGGCATACATCTGCGGGCAGAACGGCACTGT
Source organism: uncultured Chryseobacterium sp. (assembly GCA_966211705.1). GTDB lineage: Bacteria > Bacteroidota > Bacteroidia > Palsa-965 > Palsa-965. Next base: position 239,263 of record CBIHOC010000003.1, on the reverse strand, counting down.
GCTGAAAAGCCGCACGGACGTTTCAAACGTGCAGTCAACGGAAAACGAATTTTCAATTTCTGCTTTTCCGAACCCGTTCACGCATGAGGTGAATGTTTCCATTGCGCTGGCGGCCCCGGCTGTGGTGCAGGTGACTGTTGCCGATCTTACAGGGCGTATCGTGCTGGATGAAAATGCGGGTGAGCTGGACGCGGGGAAACAAATTCTCCGCCCGGAACTTTCTTCGCTGGCGGCGGGAATGTACATTATCCGCGTTACGGCCGGTGATGTGGTGAAGGCGCTGCAGGTGGTGAAACATTGATGTGCAAATGTGCAGATACGCAAATGTGCAGATACGCACGGCCAGCCCGCTAATAGCTGTTAGGTTTAGGGCATAGCTCTATTTCCATCGGCATTTCAGCACATTAGCACATCCCATCTGCACATCTGCACATCCGCACATTTTTTCCTCCTCCTGACAATTTTCTTCCCGGAAAAAATTTTTGTGGATCGTGTTTGTATCCTTCGGGGATACGTGGCTTTAGGACGGCAAATCAACAGAAACCGAACCTAAAACCAAACGCCATGGCCGGAGCAAACATTTCACCACGCCAGAAGATGATCGGGATGATGTACCTGGTGCTGACCGCGCTGCTTGCGCTGAACGTTTCAAAAGAAATTCTCGACTCGTTCGTGACCGTGAACAACGGGCTGGAGAATACGGGGAGGAGCTTCGACAAAGACATTATGGCTTTGTACACGAAGTTCGACGAGAAGAAAAGCATCGACCCGATGCGGGTGATGAACAACTGGAAAAAAGCCCAGGAAGCGCGCAAGCATTCGAAAGACCTGAACGCGTTCATCGACGCGCTGAAAAAAACATTGCTGCGCGAAACGGAAGGTTTTACGAACAAAGAGGAAGACACGATACGCCTGCAATACGTGAAGGGACTGGACAATTACGACACGCCGACGAATATTTTATGCGGGGAATCGGAAGACGGCAAAAACGGCCAGGCGAATGTGCTGCGGAAGAAGCTGGAAAAATTTGAAACCGACATGCTCGCGCTCCTCTCGCCCGAAGCGCGCAAAGGCGTGAACCTGACGATCGACACGGACGACCCGACGGACGGAGGCGAATACCGCACGTGGGAAATGAAAACCTTTTACCACTCCCCGCTCGCGGCCGACATCACGATCCTGTCGAAGATCCAGGACGACGTGAAAAGCGCGGAGGCAGACATCGTGGATGCCTTGCTGCGTGAAACGGATTCGGACATCATCCCGTTCGACACGGTGGCGGCGCGCGTGATCGCAACCACGAACTACGTGATGCAGGGCGAGCAATACCAGGCGGACATTTTCCTGGCCGCGTTCAACAAAACGCTGAGCCCGCAGATCCTGCTCGGCAAGTATGATTCTGTAACCGGTAAAATGGTTGGCGCATACGACAGCGTGAAGGTGCAGAACGGCATGGGAAAATATTTCGCGGATGCGTCGCGGGAAGGAATTTTCACCTACGAAGGCGTGATCAACATGACGACGCCGAAAGGTGCGGTGATGCAATACCCGTTCAAGTCGGAATACATCGTGGCGCGGCCGGCGCTGACGGTGAGCGCGGATAAAATGAACGTGATGTATGCAGGACTGGAGAACCCGATCTCTGTATCGGTGCCGGGTGTACCGGTGGAAAAAACCAAAGTGACGTGCGATAATGGAACGCTCGTGTCGCTCGGGAATGGAAAATATATGGTGAAGGATTTAAAGGCGGGAACGTGCAATGTTAGCGTTACAGCTACTACTGAAGATGGCGAACAGCGAAATATGGGAGCCATGGCATTCAGGGTAAAAAATCTTCCCACGCCTATTGTTTATCCTTCCGGTGTGACAACAACCCGTACTTCCGCGATGTCACTTTATAATTGCCTTGGACTGGTGTGTAAGTATGGCGACGATTTCCAGTTCGCGGCAAGAGCCAACGTAACGTCTTATTCGCTTGACGTTATTGCCAACACAGGTTATATCTATTCAAAAGAAGGGCTCACGGGCAACCAGATACCTAATGCAGCCAAGGATGCATTGCGCGGCGCGCGGCGCGGAACCAAAGTCATATTCTATAATATCACTGCTGTAGGCGCCGATGGAAAAGCTGTGAGGCCGGGCGATCTCACCTACATTATCCAATAACCCCACACACACGTTGTTCTGCCCTATCCGCTGGGGAAAAGGCAGGCGAGCGGAACGTGCGTGTTTTTTGACCGCGGCAGGGCTTGGACTCCTTGCCGCGGTTTTTTTATGGAAATGAGAGAACTCTTTCCTGTTATTTTAACCATTCATTGCCCTAAATTGACCATCAGGCAACTTCTGTGAACTCATCCGTGGATTCCGCTCAATTATTCCGAACTTTACAATGGCAACATTTTGAAACTTCTTACGATCATGAATTCACTGGTGCGAACCCGGCCCAAGTATTCCCTTTTGGCCTTCCTGCTTTTTGCGCTTGCCATGCTTCCTTCCGGTCTCCGTGCGCAGCTGAATGTAAACTCCGCTGCAACCGCGAACCAGATGATCCAGTCGCTGGTGGGGCAGGGACTGACGGTCTCAAACGTCAGCCTCAATTGCGCGGCCGGCGCGTACGGCACGTTCACCAACGGCAGCACCACCAACCTCGGCATTAACTCCGGCATCCTGCTCACCAGCGGCACCGCGGTTGTGAGCGGTAACGCTTCCACGCAGGCCAGCCAGTGCTGGGGCACGTCTACCAACGATCCCGATCTTACAGCGCTCGATCCGCTGGCCAACAACGACGTCTGCATCCTGGAGTTCGACATCATCCCGAAATGCGACTCGCTGCAGATCCGTTTCGTGTTCGCTTCGGAAGAATACCCGACGTTCGTCAATTCCATCAACGACCTGTTCGGCTTTTTCGTTACCGGGCCCAATCCCGCCGGCGGAAATTATACGGGCGTCAACATCGCCACGCTGCCGGTGGCCGGCAACCCGTACGTTTCCATCAACAACGTCAACAACGGGAATTCAAACGCCGGCCCGTGCATGAATTGCGCTTACTACGTGAACAACAGCACCGGCACCACCATCATGTACAACGGCATGACCACGGTGCTCACGTCGAGCCTCTGGCTGGTGCCTTGCCAATCGTACCATTTCAAGATCGCCATCGCCGATGCGAGCGACTGCATTCTTGATTCGGGCGTATTCATCGACTTCCTGCAATGCTCGAGCGCGTTCACCTCCACCACGGCCTTTACCGACGACCAGTGCAGCAGCTGCACCGGGACAGGAACCGTAAACCTGTCGGGCGGCTTCCCGCCATACACGTACACGTGGCTGCCCAGCGGCGGCAACAGCACGACCGCGACGAATCTCTGCGCGGGAACGTATACCGTGCTGGTGGAAGATCAATCGTCATGCGGCATTCCCGATTCGGTACTCATCACCATCGGCAACATCGGCGCAGTTACCGTGCAGACGCAACAGGCGGATAATGCCTGCTTCGGCGACTGCAACGGATCGCTGACCGTAACCCCGCAGAGCGGCAACCCGCCTTACACCTATGTGTGGGCGCCGAATGTGAGCAACACCAGCACGGCCACGAACCTGTGCGCGGGAACGTACACCGTGGATGTCACCGACGTGTCCGGCTGCACCGCACAATTTACCTACGCGATCACGGAGCCTTCGCAGTTAGCGCTTTCGCTGACCGGGAACGATTCGATCTGCGGCGGCAACAGCACCACCATCACCGCATCTGCATCCGGGGGAACCGGACCGTACACGATCAGCTGGAGCAACAGCTTGCCGAACGGCACGTCACAAACGGTTTCGCCGGCAGCGAGCACCGTTTACACGGCCACCGCCACCGATGCGGGCGGCTGCAGCGTTCAGCAAACGTTCAGCGTAACGATCGTCCCGGCGCCCGTGGCTGCATTCACACCCGGCCCGGGAGGTTGTGCGCCGGTGATCGTCAGCTTCACGTCCAGCTCGCCCGGCGCGGTGGCCTGGCAATGGGATTTCGGCGACCCCAGCGCGCCCGGCAATACGTCGACGCTGCAGGACCCGGTGTTCACCTACAACAATCCCGGCACGTACAACGTCACGCTGATCGTTACAAACGCCGGCGGCTGTTCCGACACGTTGACGGTCCCGGCAGCGGTGATTATTTCACCACAGGCTTCCGCGGGGCTTACCGTTAATACGACAACTGTCAGCGAGCTCAGCCCTGAAGTGGTGTTCACCGATCTGTCCACCGGCGGAACGAGCTGCGTGCTGTATTTTGGCGACGGCGATTCGACGAATGCCTGCAATTTCGGCTCTGTCGGGCATACGTACCCGGCGGCCGGCGTTTACGACGCGATGTATATTGTCACCAACGCCGACGGCTGCGCGGATACGATACGGATCACGGTGATCGTGGAGGAGGAAACGACGGTGTACGTGCCGAATGCATTTACGCCGAACGGCTCGGGCGGTAATGATGTGTTCTTCGTGCACGGGATGAAGATCGAAGATTTCTACCTGTACATTTTTGACCGCTGGGGCAACCTCATCTACGAAAGCACCGACATCAATCAAGGCTGGGACGGCAAGCTCAACGGCAAGCCGTGCCCGGTCGACACGTATGTGTGGAAGCTGACGTATTCGGATGCGCGCGGGAGGAAAAGCAAGATGATCGGCAGCGTATCGCTGATCCGCTGAGTATGCAAAAACACGAAACGATCTCGCACATTCTCGGATTCCTCCACCGCGTCGGCATCGAAACGTCCACCGCAACGCTGGAAGGCCCGTTCTTTACGCCCGGCATCTGCATTAAGAACGGGACGCTCGTCTACGATCCGCAAAAGCTGCTTTACCCCGGCGACCTGCTCCACGAAGCCGGCCACATCGCCGTCACGCCCGCCGGGGAGCGCCCGCTGCTGAACGACAACGTCGATCCCACCGGCCAAAGCGGTTACGAGCTCGCCGCAATACTCTGGTCCTACGCCGCCGCCCGCGCCATGGGATTGCCTCCCGAAGTGGTCTTTCACCCCGACGGCTACAAAGGCGATTCCGAATGGCTGATCAAAAATTTCGGGGAAAAAACGTTCGTCGGCCTTCCGCTGCTGGTGTGGATGGGAATGGCTGCGGATGAGAAAAAAGCGAAGGAGATGGGCATTTCACCGTTCCCGGAAATGATCTGCTGGATGAGGGAATGAATGTGCTAATTTGCTGATGTGCTAATTTGCTAATGGAGTTTTCTTTTATCCGGAAGTTGGCATCCGGGTCAGGGGTGGCACGTGCGCATTAGCAAATTGTGCGGCGGAATTGCGCGACGCCACATTAGCAAATCAGCACATTCGGATGAGGGCGCGTGGCATGTGCGCATCTGCACATTTGCACACCTGCACATTTGCGCATCTGCACATTTGCACATTTTTTTCACACCGCTTCCGCCACCACTTCCTTCACACCCGGCACCAATCGCTTGAGCAGGGCTTCGATGCCGGCTTTGAGCGTTACCGTGGAAGAAGGGCAGCCGCTACAGGCGCCTTTGAGCTGAACGGTCACAATGCCGTCGATGTAGGAGCGGAACGTGATGAGGCCGCCGTCTTGCTCTACCGCGGGGCGGATGTATTGCTCGAGCACCTCCACAATTTTATGCTCCGCTTCGGTCTGCGGAATGGAATGCTCGGTGAAAACGGTGGTCGTTTCGCTGAACTTCGTATCGGTGTGAATTTCTTTCGACGGTAGTTCTTCGATCACCGGCAAACCTTTCCCGAGATAATCGCGCAACACTTCGCGCAGCTCGAGGGTGATGTCATCCCAGGAAACGATGTCGCTTTTGGTGACGGTGATGAAGTTGGCGGAAACGAACACGCCTTTCACGAACGGGAACTGGAAGAGCTTGGCCGGCAATGGCGCTTTGGCCGTTTCTCCTGCGCTGAGGTATTGCGCGGTGGCGCCTTCCGCGATGAGCATGCGGTTGGCCACAAATTTCATCGACGCCGGGTTGGGCGTGCTTTCGGCGTATACGACTACGGGAATTTGCTTCGTTTCCATGATGCAAAGGTAGGGGATTAAGGGATTGGGAGACTTGGGGATTAAGGGTGTCGGGGCATGTGTTAACAAACATTTTATCGATTACACTGGCTCACTAATTCCCTGTTCCCTATTTCCCCAATCCCCTATTCCCTTAATCCCTTTTTTTCCTTCTCCTTATCAAGCCCAAAACGAGACTGAGCATTAAAAAAACGACCGTCAATGCAATGGTGCAAGTAACAAAAATCACGAACAGCATCGACTCCCCGTCCAATTCTCCCGGCACGATAAGCGCATTTCCCATCACGACGATTTTTTGTGAAATAAACGTTTCCTGTTTTCTGTAAACAGGATGATCGGATAACTGTCGTTATTTTTTGTTTGGGCGTGCCCTCGTTTTCCCGGCGGATGTTTTTGTTTGCCCGGCATGTATATATTAACCATCATCGGCATTTCGGCACATCGGCATTTCAACCTAATTTTACCCCGTGTCCACACAAACCGATTTTCTCATCATCGGCTCCGGCATTGCGGGGTTGACCTTTGCGCTGAAGGTTGCTGAGCATGGCCGGGTGACGATGATCACGAAGGCCAGCGCGGATGAATCGAATACGAAATACGCGCAGGGCGGCATCGCGGCGGTGATGTATTCGCCCGACTCGTACGAGAAGCATGTGCAGGATACGCTCAGCTGCGGCGACGGGTTGTGCAACGAGGAAGTGGTGCGCATGGTCATAAGCGAATCCACGGAACGGGTGAAAGAGCTGGCGGAATGGGGGGCGCGGTTCGACAAAACGCCCGAAGGCGATTACCAGCTGGCGCGCGAGGGAGGACATTCGGAACACCGCATCCTCCACCACAAAGACAACACCGGCTACGAGATCGAGCGCGCGCTGCTCGACCGTGTGCACGCGCATCCCAACATTTCCATTCTCGATCACCATTTCGCGGTCGAGATCATTACCCAGCACCACCTCGGCGTGGAGGTCAACAGCCGCACGCCCGGCATTACCTGCTTCGGCGCGTACGTGCTCGACACCACCACCAACACCGTCGACACCGTGCTTGCGCGCATCACGCTCATGGCCACCGGCGGCGCAGGGCACGTGTACGAGGTCACCACCAATCCCACCATTGCCACCGGCGACGGCATCGCCATGGTGTACCGCGCGAAAGGGAAAGTGGAGGGCATGGAATTCATGCAGTTCCACCCCACTTCGCTCTATCATCCCGGCGAGCGCCCGTCATTCCTCATCACCGAGGCCATGCGCGGCCATGGCGGCATCCTGCGCACACGCAGCGGGGAAGAGTTCATGTACAAGTACGATCCCCGCGGCTCGCTCGCGCCCCGCGACATCGTTGCACGCGCCATCGACAACGAGATGAAGCACTCCGGCGACGACTTCGTCTACCTCGACTGCACGCACCTCGACGCGGAAGACCTGAAGTCGCACTTCCCCAACATTTACCAGAAGTGCCTCACCATCGGCATCGACATTACGCGCGAACACATTCCCGTGGTGCCCGCGGCGCATTACCTCTGCGGCGGCATCGCGGTCGACATGAAAGGACGCAGCAGCATCGGGAACCTTTATGCCGTGGGCGAATGTTCATCCACGGGACTCCACGGAGCGAACCGCCTTGCCTCGAACTCATTGCTCGAAGCCGTCGTGTACGCGCACATCGCCAGCGAAGACGCCATCAGCCGCATGGGCGATATCGCCTTCCAGGCCGGCATTCCCGCGTGGAACGTGGAAGGTACCGACGCGCCGGAAGAGATGGTGCTCATTACGCAAAGCACGAAAGAAGTGCAGTCGATCATGAGCAGCTACGTCGGCATCGTCCGCTCCGACCTTCGCCTGCAGCGCGCACACGACCGGCTGGAGATCCTCTGGCTCGAGCACGAAGCACTGTACAAAAAGATCACGCTGTCGCAGAAAGTGTGCGAGCTGCGCAACATCATCAACGTGGCGTACATCATCATCAAGCACGCGCGGGCAAGGAAAGAAAGCCGGGGGCTGCATTATACGATCGATTATCCGCCGAAATGAGTTCTGAGAGCTGAGTTCTGAGGGTTGAGTTCTGAGGGCTGAGAGCGGGGGCTGCGAACTGTTGCCATCCGTCGAAATTCCAGGCGTTTTTGTGTGTGACGGGCTTAACTTTAAGAAAAGCTTTCGTCATGCGCCATTCCATGTTCTTCCTGTTTGCGTTTGCGATCCTCCTCTTTTCCTGCGATGATATGCCACCGGTGAGCGAGAACATGACGCCTCCCATCGATAATCTTGCTGCATCGCCTGATACGATGGAGCCGGCAACAGTTCCCGCCGGTGCTGCTACTTCGGAAGCGTTCATTCGTCCCGGGAAATACAAGGTATCTCCGGGCACCACGCGCTACACCGAGCGCTGCGACCTGTTCACGGACCAGTCGGGCAACTGGTATGCGCGTGATGCGGGAGGGCAGTTGCGCGAGGAGATCAATTTCAAATGGAATTTCAGCAACGGCATGCTCACGTTTTCCGAACGTTTGCACCACGTGGTGAAACCGAACGAATGGAAGCCCGAATGGACCCCGCTGCCCGATGAACGGTACAACGTGACAACCATTACCGACACGTCATTCACCATGAAGCTGGCCGGCACTACGAATGTGGTGACTTACGTCCGCATCGGTGCACCGGGAAAAACGGCCAGGCCGGGACAATGATTCGTTATATTTGAACAACCCTGAATAACCTCTTCATGAAACGAACATTTACCCTCTGCACGCTTTTCACCTGCGCTTCGTTTTCTTTATCGATCGCGCAATCCGGCCCGCCTGTCACCACGCAGCTGATCAGCAACCCCGGTTTCGAGCTGGGCGACTTCACCGGCTGGACAGGCGCTACCGGCGATAATAATTCCAACTCGTTCGCCCCGCTTAACAACATTGTTCCGGGAATTGTCAGCACCACGATGAACGCCGCGCTGAACGATTTGAACGCACGCCACACGATCGTTTCTTCTGCTTCCGGGATGGACCCGTACGGCAACTTCCCGGTTGCTCCCGCCAACCTTGGCAACTTCACCGCGCGCCTCGGCGGCACCACACCGAATTACCAGGGCGAAATCCTCGAACAAACCTGGCTCATCGATCCGGGCCAGCCGTATCTCAAGATCAATTATGCAATCGTGTTGAACGGGGGCGGACATCCCGCCAGCCAAAGCCCCTATTTTCGATATGACCTTCTCGACTGGGCAGGAAATCAATTGATGCCGGGTGTCTACCTCCAGGGCGAATCCGATACCACGTTCACCGTTTCGCCATCCGATCCCAGCACATTTTATCGCGCCTGGGTCACCGATTCCATCGATCTTTCAGCATACATCAGCACGCAGCTGACGCTTCGCTTCACCGTGGCCGGCTGCACGCAGTCGGGACATTTCGGCTATTGCTATGTCGATGTGGAATACCCGTACCTGAATTCTGTAGCTGAAAACGTCTTGCCGGAAATGCGCATTTTCCCGAACCCCGGGAACGGCCTGTTCAATTTATTCGTTTCGGGTAATACGTCAAAAACGAAACCCGTCGTCACCGACATGCTGGGTCGTGAGGTGGCTGCGCCGATGACACAAACGGCTGAAGGCTGGCAGATCGACATGACGGGCAAAGCGGCGGGGACATACGCGGTGAGCCTTACGGTCCCGGGCGGAAAAGTGGTGCAAAAGCTGGTCGTGCAGTAAAAGCATGATCCGGGACAGCATTTTAGTCGCGGTTTTCCCGGATCATTGCATTCCGTGGCGGGCAAACGTTAATTAAGCTGAAAGCTTTGTTTTCCGGTCGCAACCGTCATACTTTTGTTAAAATGTCAAAAGCGTTTCGCATTACCGTTTCCCTGTTGCTTTCCGGGCTTATCCTGGTGAGCGGCTCCGGGCTGATCATCGGCAAGATGGTTTGCCTGCGGTCGGGGTATACGGTGATCGTTCCACAGAAAATGGAAGACTGCTGCAAAACGGCGGATGATTGCTGTGAAGAGGAAACCGCTCCCGGATTTGCATTCGAGGGAGAATGCTGCGACGTGAAAAATCTCGCATTCGAAGCGTATGATTTCACGCCCGTTTCCGACATCACCGTTAAAGTTCCCGCCCCGCTCACGCTTTTCTTCCTTCCGGCAGCGCTTCACGGCAACGCATTCACCCTTTCCGCAACGCCGCATTACGCGCATCCGCCCGATCCATTGGTTTCCGCCGGGACCGGCGAGCTTTCCTTCCTCTGCGTTTACCGCATCTGATTACAACGGTCCAACTGCGACATCCTCGTCCTTGTTGTTTTTAACCGATTGTAATCCTCATGAAAAAATTTCGTTTCATCATCGTACTCCTGCTGCTGCTCGGCTTTATCCTGCCGCAGACGCTGACCGCGCAGGAAAAGCTCACCGGCAAGGTGCTTTCAAAAAGCACAAAAGAAGCATTGCCCGGCGTATCCGTATTCTGGGAAGGCACATCCCGCGGCACCGCCACCGGCATCGACGGCAGCTTCAGCCTGGCCTGGCCCGACTCGTTCCCTTCCACGCTGATCGTACGTTTTGTCGGCTTCAAAAGCCAGGGATTGCTCTTCACGGGCAAGGCTCCCGCCAACGTCCGCATCGAGCTGTCGGCGGGCGATACGCTCAGCGTGGTGACCATCGTCGAACGGCGCAACGCTTCCGAATTTTCCTTCATCAACCCGATCATGGCGGAAAACATCACGCAGCGCGGGTTGCGGAAAGCGGCATGCTGCAACCTTTCGGAAAGCTTCGAAACCAACCCGACGGTAGACGCTGCGGTGACCGATGCCGTTTCCGGCGCAAGGAAGATCCAGCTGCTCGGCCTCGACGGCGTGTATTCGCAGATCCTTTTTGAAAACCTCCCGCTCATCCGCGGGCTTTCCGCATCCTACGGCCTGTCGTATGTTCCCGGTACGTGGATCAAAGGCATCCTGATCACCAAAGGAACGGGCTCGGTGGTGAACGGTTATGAATCCATCGCGGGCCAGCTCAACATCGACCTGCTGAAGCCGGGCAAGGATGAAGACCGCTGGTACGGGAACGTGTATGCCAATCACCGCGGGCGTTACGAAGCAAACTTCCACATCAACCGGCCGGTGGGGCAGTACTGGGGCACCACGCTGCTCGGGCATGCCAGCACGCTGCGCCAGCGCAACGACATGAACCGCGACGGTTTTCTCGACATGCCGATGTACGACCAGTACAACGTGCTCAACCGCTGGTCGTGGCTGGGGAAAAAAGCGGAAGGCCAGTTCGGCGCGCGTTTCGTGCACGACGACCGCCGCGGCGGGCAGTTCATGTTCGACCGCGCCCGCGATTACGGCACGATGAATTATTACGGCATCGGCATTCTCAACCGGCAGGCGGAATTTTTCAACAAGGCCGGCTTCATGTTCGAATCGCCCGCGCGCAGCATCGGCACGCTGTTCACCGCGCGCTATCACAAGCAGGAAATGTTCTTCGGGCTGAAAAGCTACAATGCCGAGCAGAAAAGCCTTTACGCGAACGTGATCTGGGAAGACATGATCCGCAACACGAGCCACGTGTATAAAACCGGCGTGAGCTTCGTGTACGACAAGTACGACGAGTCGTTCAACGATTCGCTTTTCGGGCGGGAAGAAATCGTGCCGGGGATGTTCCTCGAGTACACCGGTCATTTGTCGACGAAGTTCACTGTCGTGGCCGGCATCCGCGGCGACCTGCACAACATCGCCGGTTTCCAGGTCACGCCGAGGCTTCACATGAAATACGACATCACGCCGAAAACCGCGCTTCGTCTTTCCGGCGGCCGCGGCTTCCGCACGGCGAACGTTTTCACCGAGAACAGCGCCGTCTTCGCCAGCTCCCGCACGGTCATCATCCGGGGCCCGCTTAAAACCGAAATGGCGTGGAATTACGGCGGAAGCGTGCAGCAGCTGTTCACGTTCATGAAAAACGACGCCACGTTCATCGTCGATTTTTTCCGCACGGATTTCACGAGCCAGGTGGTGATGGACATGGAAGAGCCCGGGCTGCTGAAATTCTACAACCTCAACGGCCCGTCGTACGCCAACAGCTTCCAGGCCGACCTGGTGCTCGAGCCGCTCAAACGTTTCGATGTGCGCCTGGCGTATAAATTCTACGAAGTGCGCGTCACTTACGACAGCGGCATTCGCCAGCGCCCGCTTTCCTCGCAGCACCGCGCGTTCATCAACCTTGCCTACGCGCTGCCGTACGACAAGTGGACGTTCGACTTCACCGCCAAATGGATCGGCGAGACCCGCCTGCCCTACCTCGGCACGCAATTCCATCACCGCGACACGCACAGCGACCCGTATTTCACGCTGGCCGCGCACGTGGCAAAAAAATTCAGGAAGTTTGACATCTACCTCGGCGCGGAGAACATCCTGAATTTCATGCCGCACAACCCCATCCTGTTCGCGAATGAGCCTTTCGGCCCGTATTTTGATGCGTCGCAGGTGTACGCCGCCACCGACGGCCGGATCATCTATGCCGGGCTGCGTTTCAGTTTATAAAGAATCAAGTATCTTCAACACACCAAAACCCGATCATGAAAAAATTCCGGTCCATCACCATCCTCGCACTCCTGCTCTCCTTCTTTGCGGCGACAACCATTTCCGCACAGGAAGAGGCCCCGAAAGGCAAAAACATCATTGTGAAGATCAAAACTTCCGGCGAATGCGAGATGTGCAAAGAATCCATCGAAAAGGAAGTCAACCTGATGAAAGGCGTTAAATCCGCCGTGCTCGACACCGCCACGAAAATCCTGACGGTGGAATACAACCCGAAAAAAACCTCGCCCGAAAAGATCCGTACGGTGATCTCGAACCTCGGCTACGATGCGGATGACGTGAAAGCCAACAACCGCGCCCGCCGCCAGCTTCCCGATTGCTGCAAAGCGCCGGAAGGCGAAGCAGCGCCAGCCGCCGACTCCGCCCGCTGAGCTCCCCGCAGCCCACGCTATTCAAAGATTCAAAATTAATCTTTGAATTTTGAATCTTTGAATAGCGATGTCGAGCGTAGCGAGACGAACGATTGAATCTTTGAATTTTTATTCATGGCACTCATTCTCCCTGTAGAAGGAAAATCTCCTCAATTCGGAAACGATTGTTTCATCGCCGAAAACGCGACGATCGTCGGCGACGTGACCTGCGGGGCGCAGTGCAGCTTCTGGTTCAACGCCGTCATCCGCGGCGACGTGAACAGCATCCGCATGGGCGACAAGGTGAACGTGCAGGACGGGGCGGTGATCCACTGCACGTACAACAAGACGAAAGTCCACATCGGCAACAACGTTTCCATCGGCCACCGCGCCATCGTTCACGGCTGCACGCTGCATGATAATGTGCTCGTGGGCATGGGCGCGATCATCATGGATAATGCCGAAGTGGGCAGCAACACGATCATCGGCGCCGGCGCGGTGGTGACGGAAGGCATGAAGGTGGAAGCGAACAGCGTATATGCGGGAATTCCCGCGCGGAAGATCAAGGACATTTCACCCGAGCTGCAGAAAGGCGAAGTGGAGCGCATCGCGAATAATTACGTGATGTATTCGGGATGGTTTAAATAGAAATCACAAAACCCAAAAGACCAAATCACAAACCGGGTGCTGTTTTCCTTCTGAAACCTCCATTTGGGATTTACTCATGCAATTTCTTCCCGAACTGGTCGATCGATTTTTCGTCGAGATTGGAAACGCTTTTCTTTTCGCCGGTCATCGCTTTGACCACGAGCTTCTCGAGGAAGTTCATGTGATCGAATAAAAGCTCCCCGCCGAAAAGACCGTTCGCGGAGGAATGCTCGCGTAATTTTTCCGGGAAAGCTTCGTCGAATTCCTTTTGCGCGCGCACTTTGTCCATGTAACAAAGGAAAAGCCCGATGCGTTTTGCCAGGAGCACGTCGAGGTTGCGCTCGCAGAATTTGCGCACGCCGGGCTGGATCTTTCCTGCGTGAATGGAGCCCCCGATGACCACGGTATCGAATTGAGCGAGGTTAGGGACTTCTTCTTTTTCAAGGTCGACCAGCATCGTCTGTTGCGACCCGATCTTTTCTTTCAGCTCGTGGGCGACTTTGCGTGTGGTGCCGTGACGGCTCATGTAAACGATCAGGCAGCTCATGGGAATTTCGTTTTGGTTATCGCTACGTAATTACCAAAGCTACCTTCATGAAATTCCAGGGAAAATGAAGCGTGTCAGGATGTGACCTGAGGAAAGTCAGGAACAGGCAGAAAATCGTTCGTTTACCCGATCCTCCAGTTCCGGATGACGACTTCCCGGTTCTTCTCTTGCACATGTCCTTTGAACATTTCGAAATTCAGGTTCCAGTTCGAAGGAAGGATCAGCACGTCTTTCACTTTGCCTTCTTCATTCTCATACAGTATTTGCCACATGGAGGAAGTGTTGATCCTCACATAAGACAGTTTGATCCCGCGAACCTTTTCAAGGGGAATTTTTTCTTCGCGTTCTCCGTTCATCACGTACATGAAGTTTTCGTCGAACTCCACCAGCTTTGATCCGCGGGAAAGAAAAATTGCACCAACGCCGAGCACCAGCGCGCCGAAAAAGATCTCCATGTGGGTCGTCAGTATCCCGATGAACAGCGCCGGGACAAGGAGAAACAAGAAGTATTTCAGAATCTTCGAATTGCCGGATATGGGAAGCCTTTCCATCTCCTAATCCTCAAATTCACCGCCCGCCTCATTCCATCCCGCGTGAAACACATCTCCGTCCTCGTCCGTCAGCATGATCAATGTTTGCCGGAATTTTCCCACTTCACCGCTCGTGTAATAAACCATCTCGCCTTCGTGCGGCTTCATCGACAGCAATCCTGCCTGCTCCAGCACGCGCTGCACCTGCCGCGCCACCGCCGGGGCCGGGTCGATAATGCGCACGCTTTCGCCGACGATCTTCCGGATCGTATGCGCCACGAACGGGTAGTGCGTGCAGCCGAGCACGAGCGCGTCGATGTTTTTTTTCATCATCGGCTCCAGCCAGCCGCGCAGCATCTTTTCCGTCTCCGGCGAGTCGAGCTGCCCGGCTTCGATCTGCTGGACAAGTCCCGGGCAAGGCTGGTGCAGCACGTTCACGCCCTGCGCGAAACGCTCCACCACTGAAGCGAAGAGCTCGCCCTGGAACGTGGCCGTCGTGGCGATCACGCCTACTGTGCCGGTCTGCGTTTGTTCCGCGGCAGGCTTCACCGCGGGTTCCATGCCGATGAACGAAATTTCCGGGTGGCGCTTCCGCAATTCCACCAGCGCCGCCGCCGAAGCCGTATTGCACGCGATGACGATAAGCTTGCAGCCGCGCGCGATGAGAAACTTCGTAACCGCATCGCTGTAGCGCAGGATCGTGTCCATCGTTTTCTCCCCGTACGGAAGATGTGCTGTATCGCCGAAATAAACGATATCCTCGTGCGGCAGCAGCGCATGCACCGCGCGCAGCACGCTCACCCCGCCGATGCCGGAATCGAAAATGCCGATGGGTTGAGAGGATGTCAAAAGAATGGACGATTTACGATGTACGAATTACGATCTGACGTGTACGAATTTACGAATTACGAATGGGTAGCGGGTATCGGGTAGTGGGTATCGGGACTAAACGCGTAGAGCATACGGTGAACAATTACCCGATACCCGATACCCCATCATCATAAACGAAAAAGCGCCCCGAGTGAGAGCGCTTTCCGTCAATGGTTATTCGTTTTACCGTCCCGGTGCGGGGGCGGGGGCTCCGCCTCCACCTGTTGCACCGGTCTTCGGTGCGGGCAGGGGAATGTTGAGCTTGATGCGCACGTCGTTGAAGATGTCGTCGCCGGGGTTGGCGTAGAGCACCACTGCGGCAGACTTGCTGCTGTCGAGCACGTATTTGTACCCGCGTGCAACGGCTACTGCTTTTACGGCTTCTTCGATCTTCTTGAAGATCGGCAGGTAGAGGTTTGCGCGGTAGTTGGTGAAATCGTTCTGCGCGGTTTGCTGGAACGCCTGGATGTTTTCCTGGAGATCGCGGATCTCTTTTTCTTTCAGGCTTTTGATCAGCGGGCTCCACATCTTGTTGAGCGAATCGTATTCGTTCAGCTTGCGGTCGAGCTCGAGGGACATCGTATAGAGCTGTTTCTCCAGCATGGCCATGTACATTTCAGCGCTGTCGTTGGCTTTCTGCACTTCGGGCATGATCTTGAGCAGGGAGTCAAGGTCGAGGTGAGCAACCGCTGACGGGGAGCCTTTCGCCTGGGCATTTGCAAACTGGGGAACCGCAGCGAGAAGAAGTACCGCAACAGCAATTCGAAGGAAATTTTTCATGGTCTGGATTGGGTTGATATTTAGTTGTTCGCCTGTCCGGCTTTGGTTTTACTTGGTTATGAGCTACCGGGGTGTCTCCCGCCCTGCGATGAATCCGCAGGGTCAGCGGCCTCCCGCGCCACCACCGGCTTTTTTCCAGCCGAGGATCTCGAGGACGTCGTCGCTTTTGTCGTATTTGGGGTTTGCGTAGAGCATGGTGATGTCGCTGGCCCGGTCGAACACGATGGCATAACCGCTGCGTTCGGCCATCTCTTTCACCGCGTTTGCCACCTGGTCCTGGATGGGTTTGATGAGCTCCTGGCGTTTCTTGAACAGCTCACCGTCGACACCGAATTTCGACTTCTGGTATTCTTTCGCTTCTTTTTCTTTTTCCACGATCTCCGCTTCACGCTTCTGGCGCAGGTCTTCGGTGAGGAGCAACTGCTCCTGCTGGAAGTTCTTATACAGGCGATCGATCTCTGCGTATTTGGCTTCCACTTCCTTCTGCCACGTCACCGAAAGCTGGTTGAGCTGGTCCTGTGCGGACTGGTACGCGGGGCTTTGCGAAAGTATGTAGTCGCTGTCCACGTAGCAGAATTTCTGCGCATGGGTGAACCCGGTGAAAGCGATCAGTGCGATGATGGAAACAATGATATTCCGTTTCATGTTGTTGTTTTTATCAGGGTTTCTTGTTCAAACCCGTAAACGGCGGGCCTAAAGTACAAATTTATAGGTTCTCAGAGCTCCCCGAGGTTGAAGCCGATGCTGAAGTGGATCTGGCCTTTCTGCATGAAGGGCGATCGCGGCACATCGTCGAAACGGTAGCCGTAGTCGAGACCGAGCAGGCCGAACATGGGCAGGAACACGCGGACACCTACGCCGGCCGAACGGTACACGTCGAACGGGTTGAACGCCTTGAAGCTCTGCCAGGTATTTCCCGCTTCCACGAACGCGAGCCCGTAAACCGTCGCGCTGGGGTTGAGCGAAACGGGGTAACGCAGCTCCCATGTGTATTTCGCGATGATCGGCGAACCGGTTCCGGATGCCGTGAGCGACTGGTCGTCGTAGCCGCGCAGCGCGATGATCTCGCGACCGTCGAGCGCGAATCCCGTCAGGCCGCTTCCGCCGAGGTAGAACCGCTCGAACGGGGAAAGTCCCACGTTCTTGTTGTACATACCGAGGTAGCCGAAGCCGATACGTGTGTTCAGTACCAAATTCCCTGCCAAACGGGTGAACCACGAGGAGGTGAACTTCCACTTGTAATACTCGACGAACTTGTAACGTTCCTGCAGGCTCAGTTCGGCATAGTTCTTCCCGTTGAGGAGCGAGTACGGCAGCGTGAACTGGCCGATGATCTTCAGGCTCGATCCCTGGCGCGGGTAGATCATCTGGTCGGTCGAATTGCGGCTGAGCGTGATGCGGTAGTTGATGTTGTTGGAATACCCGTTGGCAAACGCGAACACCGACGCGAAGTTGTTCAGCTGGTAATACTGGTAATTGATCTCCTGGTACAGCTGGAAAAAGTCGTCCGGTTTTTTCAGGCGCTGGCCGAAGCCGACGGAAATACCGGTAATGCTCACGCCCTGGTAAAGCGGGTCGCTTTTCTTGAGGCCCGTGGACTGTACGGAATGGTAGAAGGTGAACGAAAGCGAGTTCGGTTTTTTACCGCCCAGCCACGGTTCGGTGAAGGAGGCGTTGTACGACTGGAAGAACAGGCCGTTCGACTGTGCGCGGATGCTGAGCTTCTGCCCGTCGCCGGACGGAAGCGGGCGCCATGCCGATCCTTTGAAAATGTTGCGCACGGAGAAGTTGTTGAACGAAACGCCGAGCGTTCCCACCACGCGTCCTGCGCCCCAGCCGCCGGAAAGCTCCACCTGGTCGGACGGGCGCTCCACGACGACGTACTCGATGTCTACCGTTCCCGTGTACGGATCGGGCTTCGGGTTCACCTGGATCTTTTCCGGGTCGAAATAGCCGAGCGATGCCAGCTCTCGCTGGGAGCGGATCACGTCGGAGCGGCGGAAGAGCTGGCCCGGGCGTGTGCGGATCTCGCGCATGACCACGTGGTCGTTCGTTTTCGTGTTGCCCACCACCGTCACGTTGCGGATCGTTGCCTGGCGGCCTTCGTAAACGCGCATTTCGTAATCGATGGAATCGCCGTGGATGTTCACTTCAACGGGCATCACCTGGAAGAACAGGTAGCCGTCGTCCATGTACAGCGAGCTGATGTCGTTGCCCTGCTGGCTCATGTACAGGCGCGATTCGAGCAATTCCTGGTTGTACACGTCGCCGGGCTTTATGCCGAGGCGCTCGTCGAGCTTCTCGGAAGAATATTTCGTATTTCCCACCCACTTGATCGTTCCGAACCTGTAGATGTGGCCTTCGTCGATGCGCATCTCGATCACGACGCGGTTGTCGGAAACACGGCGGACGGTATCCCAAACGATCTTCGCATCGCGGTATCCTTTCTGGTAATACTTCGCGAGCACGGCCTGCTTGTCTTTTTCGTAATTGCTCTCGAGGTATTTCGCCGATTTGAATACCTGGTAGAAACGCTTCTGCTTCGTGTCTTTCATCAGGCGCCGAATTTTCCAGGTCGTCATTTGTTTCTGGTGCTTGAAAAATTTTCCGCCTTTTTCGCTTTCGTTGCCCGTAATGATGAGGTCCTGGATCTTGACTTTGTCGCCTTTGTCGATGATGATGTCGATGTTGTAATAACCGGGGCGCAATGTGTCAGGCGATTCAACGATGGTCGTTTTGCAGTTCATGTAACCGTCGGCGCGGTAATGGTCGTTGCACGTCTGGATGATAAAGCTCTTGCGGTATTCCGTGAGCATGTAACGGGTAAGCGGGCCGAGCTTTGCGTCGAGATCTTCCTTTTCGCTTTTCTTGATGCGTGGTGCGCCCGGCGCGGCTTTGATCTTGTGCCCGGAAATTTTCGGTTTTTCCACCACGATAATATCCAGCCACAAATATTCGCCTTCGATCTTCGCCACTTTCAGCGTGATGTCTTCGAACATGCCTTCCTTCCACAGCTTGTCGATCGCCGACTCTGTTTTTTCGCCCGGCAGCATGATCTTGTCGCCGATGGGCAGGCCGGAGATGAGGCGCACCACGTTGGAATCCACCATCTGGCAGCCGTGTACGTAAACGCCTACGAGCGTATATTCGCGCGGGTTGCTGTAGTCGATCGTTTGCGCGGAAAGACGCGTCGCTGAAAAAGCGAGGAAAAGAAAAAACAGGTATGCGAAACTCTTCTTCATAAAATTCGCCCGTATCAGCGGGCAGGATGATCGTCACCGGCAGTGCCGCTGGCGAGTGAGGTTAGTGTGTCGTCCAGCTGTGCGCTGGTCTTCCCGAAACGGCGTTCGCGTCCCTGGTAATCGACGATGGCTTTGTAAAATTCTTCCCGGTCGAAATCGGGCCAAAGCGTTTCGGTGAAATAAAATTCGGCGTACGCGATCTGCCAGAGCAGGAAATTGCTGACGCGGTGCTCGCCGCTGGTGCGGATGAGCAGCTCGGGATCGGGGAAACGTTCGGTGGTGAGGTATTTCCCGAACAGCTCCGCGTCGATCGCGTCCGCTTTCAATTTTCCCGAGGCCACTTCGTTCGCAACCCGTTTCGCCGCTTCGACGATCTCCCAGCGGGCGCTGTAGCTGAGCGCGAGGATGAGCGTCATGCGTTTGTTGCCTGCTGTATTTGCAATGGCCTCGTCGAGCTCTTTGCGGCAGGCCGGCGGAAGGCTGGCCGTGTCGCCGATGGTGGCGAGGCGGATGTCGTTGTCGTTGAGCGTTTTCGTTTCGGCGTTGATGGTGTGCACGAGCAGCTCCATCAGCGCGTCCACTTCTTCTTTCGGGCGGTTCCAGTTTTCGGTGGAGAATGCATATAGCGTCACGTATTCCACGCCCAGCTCCGCCGCCGCTTCGGCCGTTTCCCGCACGGCATTCACGCCGCTCTGGTGACCGAATACGCGCACCTGTCCCTGCTGCTGCGCCCACCGGCCGTTTCCGTCCATGATGACCGCCACGTGCCGGGGCAACCGTTCTTTATCAATTTTTTCTTTCCAGCTCATTATCCGCGCAGCAATTCCTTCTTAGTGTCCATAGCTCGAGCACACCTGGGGCTTATCCGCCAGCTGGAACGTAAGGGTGAGTCCTGCAAATGCATACCAGTCTTTCGTGCGCGGGTTGCCGCGCTGGCGACCGACGTTATTCCCCGGGTTGGTGCTCCGGTCGGCCACCGCGGCCGCTAGGGAATTGCCCGCAAAAACAGAAGGATCGGCATACACCGTGCTTACGTCGTCGAGGTAGTCGGTAAATGTCTTGCGCAGCCCCCAGTCGATCACCAGGCCGATGCGCTTGGCGAGGTTGATGCGGGCGCCGGCGCCGAACGGAATGGAGAACTGGGTGCGCATATAGCCTTTGCTCTGTCCTTCGGTATGCAGGGGCTGCAGGGCGACCCACTGGTTGCCGAACGCTGCTTTGGGATTGAAATTGAAAACAGCTGCGCCGAGGAACATGAACGGCGTGAACTGGTGGCGGTCGTCGCCGATCTTGTATTCGATGAAGTTGAATTCCATGCGCCCGGCAAGCTCATACAGCGAGGAACGGAAGCTGAGGTTGCGGAGCTGCTGCTCGTACGAGCTGGAACGCGCGTCGATGCCCTGGATGCTGCCGAAGAGCACGCTTCCGGCCGCAGCGAGGCGGTAATTGAAATTGTGACGGAACACGATGCCGGCGGCAGGACGCGTCAGGCTGTTGAGGTGGCCCGATGGGTTGAGGTCCCCGGTGTAGTAGGAGCCACCGAGGTAAACGCCGATTTCGTTCGACTTCTGGGCTGCCAGGGACAAACCGCAGGCGAGCGCGAGTGCGAGAAATATGGTCCTTTTCATCCGTTCTTTTACTTTTTGGCCAAACCTGATAAACGGCGTTCCGGCAGGTTTGGTGTACGGGTTTGAGATAATCTGCAAATATAGCCGTTTTACGCTTGGCTTTCAGCGTTCCGGCAATAAGCTTTCAACTGGATTACAACTAGTTGCGGGCATCATATCCCCAGATCAGCTTTTCGCGGATCGTCTGGAAAAAATGCTGCTCACCGAAGCGGACGAGGCTGATCTTGAAATCCTCTTTCCGGATGGTGAATTCCACGTCGGACGTAAACGATTCGGTGCGGGCGTCGAGCGTCGCGAGATATTGCGGGCTGCGGCCTTCCACTTTCAGGTGGATCACGCTGTCTTCCGGCACGATGAGCGGGCGAACGTTCAGGTTGTGCGGGGAAAGCGGGGTAATGACGAAGCTGCGCGCATCCGGCACCATCAGCGGTCCCCCGCAGCTGAGCGAGTAAGCGGTCGACCCGGTCGGCGTGGCGATGATGAGCCCGTCGGCCCAGTAGGAATTGAGGAATTCGCCGTTGACGGAAGCATGCACCGTGATCATTGCCGAGGAAGCCGCGCGCTGCACGGTAAATTCGTTGAGCGCATAGTTGACGTCCCCGAAAAGGTCCCGGTTCGTTTCCAGCTTCAGCAGCGTGCGCTTGTCGATCGTGAACTTCCGGGCTTTCAGCCGCTCCACCGCGTGCTCCACCGCCTCTTCCACCGTAACGCCCGCCAGGAACCCCAGCCGGCCGATGTTGATGCCGAGGATCGGTATCCCCGAGTTCCGCACGAATGCGATGGTTTCCAGCAATGTGCCGTCGCCGCCGAGGCTCAGCAGGAAATCGGCCTGCCCGCGGATGTCGTTGAAGTCATCCAGCCCCTTTTTCTTTTTCCCGAGGCGGAAATTCGCTTCGAGATACCCCAGGTATTCCTTCCCGGCAAGCAGTTCGCAACCGTTTTTGTCCAGTTTGTCAAAGAGCCCCTGTAATACAGGCGGAAGCGATCTGTCGGTGATACGGCCGTAAATGGCAACTTTCATGGCTGTTCAACCTTCACCACTGTCCTGCATTTCAGACGGATGGACGGGTAAATGGTTGCCCCGAAGTTAGGGAAAATGATGGGGTGAAATGCTGATGTGCTGAAATGCTGATTCCTGATGTGGGAAGTGCCGATGGCGTCCTGATACACGGGGTCTCCCATTAGCATTTCAGCACATCAGCATTTCAGCACATTCAAAACGCCGCCCCAAGATGAAGGAAAACCCCATTCTCCCCCATCCGGTTGAAGGAGTATTCCACCCGCATGGCGATGTCGTAGTAGGTGACGAAATCGAGGCCGGCGCCGTAGCCGAAGAGGAGCGTATTGCCCAGCACGTTGTGGTCGGCGGGAATGGAAGCGCGGTCTTCGACGTAGCCGGCGTCGGCGTAAAGTCCGCCGTAGATGGCGAGGTGGAGCGTGTTGAATTTTTCGAGCGGGAGGAAAGGGAATTTGTAAACGTGCGGTTTCAATAATTGGTAACGCAGGGAAGTTTTGGCAATGGCATAACTCTGTCCGTCGATCACGTAATATTCATACCCGCGGATAAAACTGGAAAAGCCGAGCGCGCGCTGGTGGTAATACGGCGGCATGGGGCCGGGCATCCAGCGCATCCTGCACATAAACGCGGCGAACGTCCGCTTCAGCACCTCGCCGTATTGACGGAAGCCGGCCGTGATGTACAGCACGTCGAGCTTTTCGCCCGGGAGCACGCCGAGGCCGTGCTTGCTCACTTCGAATTCCTGGAAATGGCCGCGCAACGGGTATGCT
This sequence comes from uncultured Chryseobacterium sp., assembly GCA_966211705.1. GTDB lineage: Bacteria > Bacteroidota > Bacteroidia > Palsa-965 > Palsa-965. The sequence goes on along the minus strand of CBIHOC010000003.1, from coordinate 216,270 downwards.
TTGATGTCGCGGTAATCGCGGATGACGCGGTAGGAAAGCGTGATGTATTCCATGTCCGTTCCCCCGCCCGCGAAATAGTCCGACGCGAGGTTGACCACCGTGTCGCTGATGCCCAGGCGCGTGTATTTCATGTCGAACGTGTGGCGCACATACAATCCCTGGCGATACGAAAGCATGATGCTGCCCGCGGTTTCCCTGCGGATGTAGTCTTCCCTGTCTTTATAGAACTGCAGCTTGTTGTAACGCGTGGCATAGGCCACTTCATGATTGCGCGTGTATGTCCCGGTGAACGTGATGCCGATCGTCCGTTTTTTGTTGAGGTACGGAATCGCATATTGTCCGCCGAACTGCTCGGCATACCCGAAGCGGCAGATGAGCGCGATGGATTCTTTCCTCCCGCGGAAATTGTAGCGCCACAGCATGAAGCCGTAGCTCGCGCGCTGCAGGTTGTGCCCGTTGCGCCACCACGTGTTGAAATTCTGCTCCGCCACGTCGAAGATCGGCGCCGGCCACGTGTACCAGCGCTCTTTCACGTTCACCACCACGTCCACTTTCGTGCACAATCCCGATGATGTGTCGCGGTTGCAATGCGGGAGCACGGCAACGAAGTTGAACAGCGCTGTGTTCAGCAGATTCTGGCGGGAGCGCTGCGCGTGCTTTAAAAATTCCACACCGCTCAGCGTGTCGCCCGCTTCGAACGTCATCTCGCGTTCGAGGATGAAAATTTTCGTCTGCTTGTTTCCCGTGTATGAAATGGATTCGATGATGTACAACGCCGAATCCGGCGCGATGGAATCTTTCCGCACGAGCGAAGAATCCACTTCCACCACCACCTGCGCGCGCAGCTCCGCCGACAAGAATGTCAGCATCAGCAAGATCAACAGTGGAAGCAGCCTCATTGCCATAAAGATACTGCCGAAAGAATTCAAAGATTCAAACGCTCCGCTGCGCGTTCGCTATTCAAGATTCAAAATTCAGAGGCTTTGAATCTTGAATTTTTGAATTGTCAGATAGAACTACATATTGATGTAATTCATAAACTCATCATAACGGCTGCGGAGGTCTTCCTCGTAGGAGCTTTGGTGGAAGGTGGCCATTACGTTGTAGTTGTAGCGCGTAAACGTTTGCAGGATGCGCGTGAGGTCGTCTTTGTTGAGCTTGAGCGTGACCTCGACCTTGGTGGAGTCGGGCATGCCGGCGACGTACATGCTGAGGATCTTTGCGTCGTTGCCTTCCACGATCTGCGCGATCTGGGAAAGGGAATAATCCACCTTGTTCACTTCGAGCACCAGGATGCCGCCGGGTTCGCGCACGGCAGCGAGGCGGGCCAGCTTTTCAGCCAGGCGGGGCAGCGTGACCGAGCCGACAAACGTGCCGTCGTCTTCGGTTACGGCGATGACGTCGAGCGTGAGCTCGGCCATGAGCTTGAGCACGTCGTAGGCGTGCTGCCCGCTGTGGAGCACAGGACGGATCAGCGCCAGCTTGTGCGAGCCGATGGGCGCGTCGGGATCGTCGAGGTCGTACAGCTCGTCATCGGAGATCATCCCGATGAACTCGGTACCGTTGATGACGGGCAGGTGGGAAACGTGGAATTCGTCCATCCAGCGAAGGGCTTTTTCAGCCGAGTCTTCGATCTTGAGGGGCGGTATATCGTCGTTGATGAGTTCTTTGGCAAGCATGGGTCAGTTCCTTCGGGTCTTCCGGCGGCTGTAAAGGTATAGTTTCCCCGGTTTATTGGGTATAACGCGTGAACGAATGAAAAGTTTTGAGAAAACGATAACCTGCGGTAAAATTTCAATAACTGGCGAAAATCAGGCTATAATATGTTCTGAGTTCTGGGATCTTGGTTCCTGGAGGATCTGCGGGCAACCCAAGAACGCAGAACTCAGAACCCCGAACCTTCGTATAAGGAAGGCTCCCCCTGCGACCGATCTTCGTAACCGTTACATTTGTTTCCCGCTTATGATCCGTCTCAGTGTCAACATCAACAAGATCGCCACGTTGCGCAACAGCCGCGGCGGCAACAATCCCGACGTTTTAAAAGCAGCGCTCGACTGCGAACGGTTTGGCGCTGACGGCATTACCGTTCACCCGCGGCCCGACGAGCGGCACATCCGCTATTCCGACGTGCGCGCCATCCGCCCCTCCATTCATACCGAGCTGAACATCGAAGGCAACCCGCGCGAGCAGCGTTTCCTCGACCTGGTGATGGAGCTGAAGCCCGCGCAGGTAACGCTGGTGCCCGATTCCACCAACCAGCTGACGTCCGACCACGGCTGGGACACGATCGCCAACAAGGATTATTTACGCGGGGTGATCGCCGCCTTCAAAGCGAAAGGCATCCGTACGTCCATTTTCGTCGACCCGGTTGTTGCGATGGTGAAAGGCGCGCTGGTCACGGGCACGGACCGCGTGGAGCTGTACACGGAAGCGTACGCAAAGAATTATCATTCCGGCCGTGAAGCCGCGATCGCTCCATACGTGGACGCAGCGCGGGCGGCGGAGCAAATTGGGATTGGCGTGAACGCGGGACATGACCTTGATCTTGATAACCTCGCTTATTTCGCGCAGAACGTTCCCGGGTTGCTGGAAGTTTCAATCGGTCACGCGTTGATCTGTGATGCGATTTATTTTGGGCTGGAGAATACGGTGATGATGTATAAGAGGGAGCTGGAGAAACGCCTTGAAGGCGGTCAGTAAATTTCAGAAATTGCCGCCTGTTTTTTTTCGCATCGCATTTTGACGACCGCTAAAAGCCGCTCCTGGAAATCCTCCAGCACAAGGTCGCCCCAGAACTTTCCGTAGAAATTTATCTTTGACGTCAGCCGATACCCGGAAGTGAGTGTCAGCCTGGTCCGCCCGTCCGGCAATGGTGTCAGCTCGTACGCTGCGTCAACGAACGCAAAATAATTTCCGTTCAGCACGTGCTGCTCGAAAACACTTTTGCCTATCGTTGCAGGATCAACATGGATGCGGAATGAAATCTTCTTTTCTTCTTCATACGTCGTGATCGTTTCATCGAATTTCAATCCGCCGGCGAACAACCCTGTGCGTCGCCCCCCGACCTCTTTTCTGTTTACAGTCGCGCTGACCGGCCGGGGAATACCGTTCCTGTTGAAAAATCCGGGAACATATTCACCGTGCTGAATATCCGGCACTTCGACAATATTCTCCCATATCGTCGACGGAGGCGCCAGGATGATCATTTCGCTTTTCACCTGGTAAAGTGCAGATGGGCTCACGATGAATTCTTCGGCGAAGGAAAAAACGAAAGGCAAAAACGCAAGCGTGAGCAATCTTTTCTTCTTCTCTTTGTTCAGCCTGACCATTCTATAAATAAAAGCCGCAAGCGTACCGAGCATGAAAAATGGTGCGCCGAGTATCAGGATGCAGAGAAAGCCTTCCAGCTTTACCAACATCAACGTCAGAAAAAAAGCGCCGCAAGTGACCCACGGAATGAAAATGAGACTGCGATAAGATTTCAACTGCTCCTCGTCGGCAAATACCAGCGGAATGATTCCCAGCACAACAGGAACCACAAACAGGTATGCAATAGAATTCATCCTCCCGGCCTCTCCGAAAATGATGCGCGTGGTGACGCCGTAAGCAATGCCGGCGAGTATTCCGATGATCAGCAAACCGTACTTTTTCCGGATGAGAGTCATATTAACAGTTATGATTCAACACTTACAGCTGCAAAGTAAACGCCCAGGAACGTAACCGTAAAATATACCCACACGATCGAGAAGAGAATATGCATCCCGGTCTCGAAATTTTTTCCTTTCCACAACGCCGGCGAGTAGCCGAAAAACTGGATAGCTAATCTTGCCGACCAGAAAATCCCAAGGCCGAGCGCAAGTTTCCTGCCCAGCTCCGTTTCCACCAGTTCCCGCGAAGACGAAAGGCAGAGCACGCCCATCAGCAACAAAACGAAGCCGATAAAAAATGCGTGGATGTACATCATCTGCCGGTTCACAAGGCTTACCGCACTCATTTCCTGCTTCCAGTTGAAATACTTCGGGAAGAAAACGTGCATCAGCGCAAGCGCGATCAGCAATACGCCGATCACTTTAAGGTTGAGTACCATCTTTTTCGAGAATAAAAGTTGTGATGAACGGCGTAATTTTTTTCTCCCCGGCAATTTTCAGCTTCGCATTTTTAAACGTGCGGATCCAGGAGGAACGGGAAATAAAATGAAAGAAGCCGATGTTGTACGCTAAAAAATTGGGAAGGTCGCGCAAGTGTTCAGCGACGACGATCGTTCCGTTTTCATTCAATACTCTTCCCAGCTCGCGAAAAAAAACGGTGCGCTCTTCTTCGCTGCGGATCTCATGTGCGGCAAGGATGAGGAAGATCCCGTCGAACGAATGATCCTCTGCCGGAAGCCGTGCCGTGCTGATCTCTTTTGTTCCGGGGAAAGCCGGGTATGCACGTCGTGCACGTTTGATCGAGACTTCGGTATGTGTTGCCGGGTTGTAAAAATCGAATGCAAGAAGTTCCGCATGGGGAAACTTTTGCCGCAGCAACACGCTTGTTTCGTCGAAGCCGGCATTGATGCTGGCAATGGTTCCATTTTCCGTTATTGAAAAGTCATCCATCCATCGCAATCCGTAAAGGCCGGAAAGATCGTACACGTACAGCGAGACGAGCAGCGAGATCGTCGTGCTTGCAAGGAGAAGGATACAAACGGTGAGCGCAATCCCGCTGTACGGGAAAGGCAAAAAATAATTCCCGGAGAAAAGCAGCGCAACACCGAAAGCGGCCAGCAGGTAAAAATGCCAATTGAACCGGATGATGTTTTTTACGCCCTGGAAAGGTTTTCTCAGCCGCTCCATGTTTCTGTTTTGCCTTTTTTCCAGTGATACGGAATGTCCCGGATGATGAACGCATTGGCCAGCACCGCATCGCCCAAACCGAGCGATTCCAGGAAAGAAAAATTGTACCCGGTAACGCTTACCGGCTCCGGCGTCCAGTTTTCCCTGACGCCTTCGATGATGAGCACTTTCTTTTTCGTCTTGTCGTAGCTGAACGTGAACGGCAGCGGGCCGGCAAACCGCCTTGCTTCTTTCCAGTCTGCGAATGGAGAATTTTCCGGGAGCGCAACTTCGTCTTTCCCCGTTTCCACCTCGATGCTGAAGCCGGAATGTTCCGAGCTTATCGATCGCCTGTTGCCGTGCTGCTCCTGCCGGATGTCGGTGGTCGTGTACTTATAATGCGTAAAAACATTCCCGAGAAATTCCATTTTCTTTTTGTCGGTTTCGGAACGGAGAATATATAAACCTCTCCATCGTTTCCCCGCAACGTTCGTGTACCGCACGAAGATCCGGTAGCCGATGAGAAAAAAATCATTGCCCATGAATCCCGGAAAACCCTTCGGCCGCAGCCCGGTGGTTTGTACCATCGCCACCGCGATGAACGCCCATTTATCATTAAAGGTGTCCAGCGTCACGCATTCCGGGATCATCTGCTCCAGCTTTTCTTTGGGAACGGCAAACGTGAGCACCAGCGAGCTTTCGAAAAACGCTTCGACGGCAAACGGGTGATCTTTCAGGAATGCGAGCATCAGGCCGTTTTTTTGTTCAGCACAAATTCATTGTACCCGATCACGAGGATAAAGACGAGCGCAAAAACCGAATTCATCTTTCCCCACAGCAACAGGTCGGGAGCGAGGACAAACTCGATCGTGTTCATGGCCGCGATGATCGTCATCTGCGTGATCGCGTTCACCCGGGGCCAGATGCGGCTCACGATCCACACCGCCATCAGCATCTCGGAAATGCCGATGAGCCGCGTGAAAAGCACGGCATGCTCTTCTCCCAATATTCTTCCCACAATTTCCCGGTGGCGCGGAATCATGTCCAGCACTTTGCAGAAAAGCCCGTTTGCAAGCCATACCAGCGCGATGAGCCAGGTCAGCAGCCTGTGAACCGTTTGTCGTGTCATGGGGTAATCAAAATTCCGATCATTCCTGAAAACTACCCATTCGCGTCTTGATAAGCAAAAACCGGGCAGCCCGGAATCCAGCGAATTTTTGAATCTTTGAATTGTCAAATCTTGAATCTTCAATTTTGAATCTTTTTTCCCGCAAATCCGGTTCCGGCAAACCGCTCGTCATCCTCCACGGCCTCTTCGGTATTTCCGACAACTGGAACAGCCTGGCAAAGCAATGGTCGGAACATTTCACCGTGTACACGCTCGACCTGCGCAACCACGGGCAATCGCCGCATGCGGAGGAATGGAATTACCAGGTGATGGCGGAAGACGTGGTGGAATTCTTCGACGAAGAAAAACTGCACGACGTGATCCTGCTCGGCCACTCGATGGGCGGGAAGGTGGGTATGCGGCTCGCGCTGGATTTCCCGCAGGCGTTGTCGAAGCTGATCGTGTCGGACATTGCGCCGCGGCGTTACCCGGAGAATAACCGCAACGTGGTGGAAGCGCTGCTCAAAGTTCGGCCTGAAAATTTGACCTCGCGCAAAGAAGCGGAAGCTATCCTCGCCCAGGAAGGACTCGACAACGGCACGGCGCAGTTCCTGCTGAAAAATTTACACTGGAAGGAATTGGAAGGCGGCGAAAAAAAACTCGCCTGGCGCTTCAACCTCGACGTGATCGCCCGTAAGCTGGACGTGGTTTCCGAAGCCACCGACAGTCCGGCGCCCTGCGAAGTGGAAACGCTTTTCGTGCGCGGTGAACGCTCGAACTACATCACGAAAGAAGACGAAGCGGAGATCAAACGCATCTTCCCCCACTCCACCGTGCAAACCATCCCCGGCGCCGGCCACTGGATCCATGCGGACAAGCCGAAGGAAATGTTCGACGCGGTGATGGAATTTGCGGGGTGAAAATTGCTCCCGCAATGGCGGGACCGATTTTTACGATTGTTTGATGTCACAGATTGTGACTTCAAATTCGGGCACCTGCTTACTCCTCTTTTCGGCGATATCCTACTTTCTCCATGGGCGGGCGTTCCGGGTCGAGCAATTGTTTCAGGGCGGTAAAAACGGCCTGCATTTCCTGCTCGTGCTTGCTGATGTAATTGCCTTGTTCCATCAACGTTTTTTCCAGGGTTTCAAGTTTCAGCAGGATGTCTTTATGCGAAACCAACATTTCGCGCATACGCGTGAACACACGAATGATCTGGATGTTGACGTCGATGGCGGTCGGGCTGCTTAATACGCTGGAGAGCATGGCAACTCCCTGTTCTGTAAAGGCATACGGACGTTTCCTGAAGCCCATCCTGTCTTTCCCGGAATTGGATATCACAATTTGTGATATCCAATTTTCAAACTCTTCCGTAGTGAGCTGAAACATAAAATCTTCCGGAAATCTTCGGATATTCCGTTTTACGGCTTGATTTAAGGTTCGTGTTTCTACACTATACATTTGAGCCAGGTCGCGATCCAGCATTACCTTTTTACCCCGGATGAGGTAGATCTTTCCGACGATCTTTTCTTCACTTACCAAATAATTCGCTTGCATATAAAAATGGTTTTAGGGCGGCAAAAGAATAAAATCCATTTCACATAAGCCGTTTGTAAACGGATAAAATTCATTTTTTCTACTTTAGCACAAACTCCAACATATAATGTTGGTCTATATAATTTGCCGGCCGCAATCCGAATGAAATTACCACGGAGGCACGGGGACACGGAGAAGTTCCCCATCTTTGCGCCGTTGAAGTAAGTCCATTTTTCTCACGTTTCATCCCGATAGCTATCGGGACTCACATCTCAAGTCTATTTATGGCAACTGCAGAAATCGTTACCAACAAAGGCACCATGAAGTTTGCCTTTTATGAAAAAGACGCGCCGAACACGGTGGCGAATTTTATCAAGCTCGCCAAAAGCGGGTTTTACGACGGGCTGAAATGGCACCGCGTGCTCCCCAACTTCGTGATCCAGGGCGGCTGTCCCAACACGCGCGCAGGCGCAACCGGCATGCCGGGAACGGGCGGACCGGGCTACAAGATCGATTGCGAGCTGACGGGCGAAAACCAGTTCCACGATAAAGGCGTTCTTTCCATGGCGCATGCCGGCCGCAACACCGGAGGCTCCCAGTTCTTCGTGGTGCTCAGCCGCGCGCAGACCGCCCACCTCGACCGCCAGCATACCTGCTTCGGCAAGATGACGGAGGGCGACGACGTGCTCGACTCCATCCGGCAGAACGACACGATCGAAAAGATCATCATCCACGACTGACGTCGTGGAAATTCCAAAAAATAAATTCCAAATCCCCAAATAAGCTCCGGCTCCCGGAAGGTTTGGGTTTTGGAATTTTTCAATTTTTGGAGCTTCCGGCGGGCACCGCCGGTCAGGCATTGCCGCCTTTCGCAGGCGGGAATAACCAGTAACGCGTAAAACCGGGCTTTCGCCCGGTTTTTCCTGTATAATTGTGTCTATGGAAATCAACCCGGAAATTCCGACTGTGCCGGTGGAGGCTCCCCGGCAGCCGCTTTACAACAAGTTCCTGGAAGCGGGACGTGAAGGGAAGAACGATTGGTGGCGATACCTGCTGGGCATCCTGATCGTGCTCGCCGGCTACTTCCTCGGCGGGTTCCCGCTCTCGATCTATGGCGTTGCGAAAGCGAAAGCGAACGGGCATTCCATCAAAGAGATCCTCGAGCACCAGGAAAAGATCACCGACCCGGCGTGGACGGGCGCCCCGGCCAATATGCTGCTTATCCTTTCCATGCTCATCTTCGTTTTCGCCATGGGCGCGCTGGTGATCGTGGTGAAATTTCTTCACAAGAAGCCGTTCCGCGCGATCATCACGTCGGCCCCGAAAGTGCGCTGGAAGCGGGTGGCGTTCAGCGCAGCGCTGTGGATGGCGCTTTGCTTCATCGGCCAGTTCGTTTCGATGGCGATGTACCCGGAGAATTACACGTTCGTTTTTAATGCCGGGCCGTTCCTCATGTCGCTGCTCATCGGCCTGCTTTTCCTTCCGATCCAGACGTGGTGGGAAGAATTCTTTTTCCGCGGCTACATGTTCCAGGGAATCGGCCTGCTGACGAAAACGGCCCTGCTGCCCATCCTGTTCACCGGCACGCTCTTCGGCCTGATGCACATGATGAACCCGGAAGTGGCCGCTTACGGCTTCTGGAACATGCTTCCCGCGTACATCCTCCCGGGCCTTGTTTTTGCGATGATCGCTGCAATGGACGAGGGGCTGGAAAGCGTGATGGGCATTCACTTCGCCAATAACCTTTTCGGCACGATCGGCGTCACGAGCTCGGCAAGCGCCATCCAGGCCAACACGATCTGGGTCGCAAAAGGCATGAACCCATTTGCGGATAACCTCACGCTGGTGCTCGGGCTGGTCCTTATCATGGCTGTGCTGTGGAAAATGAACAAGTGGGATTTCCAAAAACTTTATCGCTGAACAATTCTATGAAACGCTTCTTTTTATTTTTCGCAGCTGCCGTCTTCGCGGGGAATGCATTCGCACAAACGCAGAATTCGAACTACCAGTTTTCCGTCGACCTCACGAAGGTGAAGAACGACATGCTGACCGTCGAGCTGGTTACGCCCGTGATCAGCGTGGACACGATCCTCTACCGCATGCCGGCGATGGTGCCGGGAACGTACAAGATCTACGACTTCGGGAAATTCGCTTCCAACTTCAAAGCGTTCGACAAGAACGGCGCGCCGCTTACGATCACGAACCAGGACATCAACTCGTGGAAGATCGCCGGCGCGAAGCAGCTCTACAGGCTCACGTATGAAGTGGAAGACACGTGGGACTCGAACAAAAAAGGCGAGTTCGTATTCGAGCCCGCAGGAACGAATTTCCAGGCCGACACGAATTTCGTGCTGAACAACCACGGCATCTTCGGCTACTTCCAGGGAATGCATCGCAACACGTACGTGGTGAACATCACGCACCCGGACGGTTTCTTCGGCGCAACGGGATTGTCGGACGTGACACGCAGCGGCAACACCGACACGTACACGATCAAAGATTACAACAGCCTCGTCGACGGCCCGATCATGTACAACCGGCCCGACACGGCGCACGTGCTCGTGGGCGGCGCGGATGTGCTCATCTCCGTTTATTCCCCGCGCAAGCTCGTGACCGCAAAATTCATCGCCGACAGCCTGCGCATCCTGCTCGACCAGCAGCGCCAGTACCTCGGCGGCACGCTGCCGGTGAAGAACTACGCGTTCATCATTTACCTCACCGACAACCCGAAAGGTTTCAAGTCCGGCTCGTTCGGCGCGCTCGAGCATTCCTACTCGTCCATGTACGCGATGCTGGAAATGAAACCGGAATTCATTGCGCAGACAGTGAAAGACGTTTCCGCGCACGAATTCTTTCACATCGTGACGCCGCTCAACATCCATTCGGAAGAGATCGGCGACTTCGATTTCAACAAGCCGGAAATGTCGCAGCACTTGTGGCTGTACGAAGGACTGACGGAATACGCCGCGCACCACGTGCAGATCAAGTACGGAACGCAATCGCTCGAGACGTTCCTCGAAACGATGTCGGGAAAAATGATCGAAGCCGACAACTACGACGACGAGCTTTCCTTCACGAAGATGAGCCTCGAAGCACTCGACAAGCACGAAGACCAGTACGGCAACGTGTACCAGAAAGGCGCGCTCATCGGGCTTTGCCTCGACATCCGGCTGCGCGAGCTGTCGGACGGAAAATACGGCACGCAGGAGCTTATGCGCGACCTTGCGCTGAAATACGGCAAAGACAAATCGTTCAACGACGATTCGCTTTTTTCCGACATCGTGAAATTGACGTACCCGGAGATCGGCGACTTTTTCAAAAAGCACGTGATCGGCGGGGAGCCGCTTCCGTTCAGGGAAGTGTTTGAAGCGGTGGGCGTGGAATACAAGCGCCGCGGTACTGTTACGCAGCTTGACCCGCTCGGCGGCTATGGCCTGCGCCTCGACCAGGACGGAAACCTGCGCCTGTGGCCCAACCAGCCGAACGACTTCGCGAAAGAGATGGGCTACCAGAAAGGCGACGTGCTCGTGGCGTTCAACGGGAAAAACGTAGACGCCACGAATGTCGGCGATGTGATCGGCAACTTCCTGGCCACCGCAAAAGACGGGCAGAAAATGGTCGTCAAGATCAAACGTTACGAAAATGGGAAGTTCAAAACGAAGAAGCTCAAAGGAAAGCTGCATCCCGTTTCCGTCACCAAACGCCACATGCTGACGCCGGTGGAAAACCCCACGCCGGAACAGCTGAAGCTCAGGAAATCGTGGATAAACAAATGATGTGCCGATATGCTAATGTGCCAATGTGCCGATGCACACAAGTCATCCCGCCTTTACAATAAAGAAACCGTGCCCGCCGTGCGGCTGGGTTGCGCGAATCGGCACATCGGCTCCCGATATTTATCGGGATCGGCACATCAGCACATCGTATGAGCGCAGCGAATACACTCACCATCGCCCGTCCCCAGTTCTACTGGTTGTGCCAGCTTGGCGGGTGGCTGCTGTACATCGCGTTCAACGCCTTTTATCTCTACAGCCGCGGGGAATTTACCGGGAACGACGCGTTCGGGCTGACGATGATCTTTTTGTTCGGCATCGTGCTCACGCAGGTGCTGCGGTGGATCATTCTGAAGCTCGACTGGCTGAAATTGCCGGTGGTGAAAGTGATCCCGCGCGTGCTGGCGATGAACATCGTGATGGGCGCGGCGCTGATGACGGTTTACGAGATCGGATTCAGCAGCGGGGCGAGCGGCGTAGAGCTGAAGCTGGACTGGCGGCTCGCGTTCGGTTCATTGTTGTACGCCGCGATCTTCTTCGTGTGGTCGACGCTTTATTTTCTTGCGCACTTTCTCGAGAACTACAAAAAAGCGGAGATCGAGGCGCTGCGCTGGCAGGCGGCCATCCGGGAAACGGAGCTCAACAAGCTGCGTTCCCAGCTCAACCCGCACTTCATGTTCAACGCGATGAATTCCATCCGCGCGCTTGTCGGTGAAAATCCGCAGCGTTCGAAAGAAGCGATCACGCAGCTGGCGAATTTGCTGCGCAACACGCTGCAGATGGGCCGCACGAAGCTGATCCCGTTCGGGCAGGAGCTGGAGGTGGTGCGCGACTACGTGGCGCTGGAGGCGGTGCGGCTGGAAGAGCGGCTGCGCGTGACATGGACGATCGGCGAAGGCGCGGAATCGATGGAAGTGCCGCCGCTGATGATACAAACGCTGGTGGAGAACGGCATCAAGCACGGCATCGCGAAATTGCCGGAGGGCGGGGAACTTTCCATCGAAGCGGTCGTTAAAGAGGACGGGCTGAGCGTCACGATCCGCAATTCAGGAACCTACGACGCATCGGCGAAACCGGAAAGCGGCTTCGGCATGCGCAACACGCTCGAGCGCCTGGAGCTTTTGTACAACGGGCGCGCAAAACTTTCCATCGCCAATGAAAAACCCGGAACGGTGATCACGCAGCTGTTCATCCCGGCTTATCGCAACGAGAACTAAAACCGCCACGCCATGAAAGTCATCATCATCGACGACGAACGCCTCGCACGGCAAGAGCTCAAATCCATGCTGTCCACCTATCCCGGCATCGAGATCGCCGGGGAAGCGGGGGAAGCGCGCACAGCCATCGAAATGGTCAACAGCGTAAAACCCGACGTCATTTTCCTCGACATCCAGATGCCCGGCAAAACCGGCTTCGACCTGCTGGAGGAATTGACGTTCGTGCCCGAAGTGGTTTTCGTGACCGCGCACGACGAATACGCGATCAAAGCATTCGAAGTGAACGCGCTCGATTATTTATTGAAGCCCGTGCAGCCCGCGCGTCTTTCCGACACGATCAAAAAGCTGCTGTCGCATTTCCAGGAAGCGCAGCGCAACGCCGGCCAGCAACCCGCCAACGCGCTCGGCGAGAACGACCAGGTGTTCGTGAAAGACGGGGAACGCTGCTGGTTCGTCAAGCTCGGCGACGTGCGGCTTTTCGAGTCGGAAGGGAATTACGTGCGCCTCTATTTCGGCACGAGCAAGCCGCTCATCCTGCGCTCGCTCAACTACCTCGACGAGCGCCTGAACAACCGCACGTTCTTCCGCGCCAGCCGCAAGCATATCATCAATCTGCAATGGGTGGAAAACATCGAAAGCTGGTTCAACGGCGGATTGCTGGTAAAGCTCCGCGGCGGCGAGCAGGTGGAAATTTCGAGAAGACAGGCGGTGAAGTTGAAAGAGATGATGTCGTTGTAACCGAACAAAAAATTACCACGGAGGCACGGGGACACGGAGAATGCCTGACTCCGTGCCTCCGTCTCCGTGGTTAACCAACGTTCGTGCGTTTTGATTATGTTCGGTCAATGGATGAGTTTTCCACACTGACATGGCCTGCCGCATGGAGGGATTTTTCCTTCCGGAAAAATCTTTTCGTCAGCATCATTCTTCTTGCGGTTGTTCTTGCCGGATTTTTCTTTGTGCTGGAATATGCGGAAACGCGTGAAGGAATTGTCATTGAAAAAGGCTGGCTCGACGGGATCGCCGGCACCCAGGATTTCTCCACGTGGATCTTCGCCTGCACGTACATCGCTACGCTGGCGGGAATTTTCTTTTGTTCCCGGAAACCGCTTACCGCGTTGCTGCTCATCCGCACCTATCTCCTGCTCCAGTTTTTCCGCGCGTTAACTTTGTTGATCTTCCCGCTCGATCCGCCCGAAGGCATCATCCCGCTCGACGACCCGTTCTTACGATCCACGTTTTACAACGGCCGGCCGAACCTGAAGGATTTGTTTTTCTCCGGCCATGTGGCCACGCTGGTGATGTTCGTTTTTATCGTGCCGCAGAAATGGGTGAAGATGCTGCTGGTGGTCGCGGCGGTTGTGGCGGGGATGCTGCTCGCGCTGCAGCGGGCGCATTACGTGGTGGACGTGATCGCCGCGCCGTTGTTTGCGTTCGGGGCGTTTGTCGTGGCGCGGTGGTGGACGTCGTTCATGCGGTTGTCTACTTCTTCTTCGTCGTGACTTTCTTCAACGACGATGTCGATGGGCAGGAGCGTAAGGCCGGCAAGGATGAGGTTGATGAGCAGCAGCGCGGCTATGGAAACAAACTCGGTGGAGAACATGGGTCTTGGTTTGTGCAAAGGAACTGCACGAATATCAAGACAAGTTGATGGGGAGATTAAGAGATTGTTGTGTGAATGTGGTTGTTCTGATCAATGCCCCGGCATGCTATGGTTGTTCATTTTTTCAAGTATTTCCTGGTAGACCAATTTAGCCTGCTGCTCATTGAGTATCCCATTTTTACGATCCCACGCATGGGTTATTATCCGTATGTTTTTTTCACCAGGGCTCAAACTACTCCACGTGATTAATTCATTAATTCCTGAAGGGGTTATTATCCCTGAGTTATTTTCAAATTTTGGACACAACACACATATTAACCCGGCATCGTGGTGAAGTGACAAAACGATAAAACGTTCTTCGTCCGTTTGTTGCAGACCGTATTTCAAGCTCATGGATTGATCCTCTGCTACGATTTTAACCTGGGTTCCATCAAATGCAGTTTGATCCTGTTCCTCAAATATCCACCACAGATATGGTTTAGAGTTGACAACTATTCTTCGTTTGCCTTTTTTGCTGATTGCCATTATTTTTTGTCGGAATGAGGTTTCGGAGAAATGAACTTCCACCTTGCATTAAAGAGTCTGCGAAGCACGGAATCCCGCTATCGCTCTCCCTTGTTAGCGGTTGCTTTTCTTGTCATCTGTTCGTCAGTGATTTATTTAGTGTCGAAATTAAAAAATCAGCAACGGCAGTTTGCTCAGCAGTCATTTTAGACCTGTTTGATTGCAGCGATTTCTCAAATGCAGATTTAAAGTCAAACCAGCCATCGGTCAAACCGTTAGCATATAACTGTGCGTCTTTAAGTTCTAAAACAATTTGCTCTTGATTGCCTGTCTTTAGTAGTTCAATCAATTCGTCAAATACTTTCCAGAAGTCTTGCCAATTTGTTAACGGATAGCCTTTCATTGATTAAGGAGATTTAAGTCCAGGTTCGTTAACATCCTTGTCAACCTTAACGCCGTTTTTCTGTCTTACATTAATAGTGTACTCAAACTTATCGTACGCATATTCTTTCCCTTTTTTCAATTCAAAAGTTTCTACATAGTCCGCATTGTTCATTTCGTAAAATCCTTTTGTTCCAAGTGATTTGACGATCTCATCGTTTTTCAGTTGTTGTATGTCATTACTTAACAGTCTAAGAAAGCTGGCTATTGACGACGGATTTTCTTCCAGGTTAAAAAGCACAGAACAAGTAAATGAAGTAATTATGTTTTTGTCGGTCGAAATACGCAATGAAGGAAGCCACTCACCGTCATTGTAATTGACAAGTGGTTCTCCTAAATATAAAAATGCGTCCTTTCCTGCTGAATCGATAATGCCGTCATCATCTGCCATTGCGTCCCAATGCCAGCAAATAATTTTGTTGCTTAATTTGTAGTTGTCTCCAATTGAAATTTTATAAGTGTCGTTTTTGTAGTCGACAAGTGCGGGTTTGATCGTAGGTTTCGGACTAAGGACTTTCTGTTCGTCAATTTGATTTGATGTCTGTTGTTCTGCTTGTCCACAAGAGGTTAAAAAAATCAGTGCGCAAATTGTCAATATGTATAAAGTTTGTCTCATAGATGTTGCTTTTAAATGGCAGGTAACTCATTTATCCCCGTCACAAATATTGGCCTATCGTCCAACTGGTGCAGCTTCAGATCATAATCCTGAGCCCCGCCCGCAAGGTTTCCGTATTCTCATTGATCAATTCGAAAAAATTGCATTGCGCGATCGGCTTCGCTTTCCGGCCTTTTTCAAATTCATGCTTCAACGGCTTACGAAACTCCGGCTTGATCATTAGCCCGAGAACAAACAACACTTTTCCCGGGAAAGTCGAGCTTCCGTTCCCGATCATGAAAGCCTGGAGCTTTAATTCTTCGAACGGCGTCGTTCCATATCCGGCAAGAACGTGAATCGTATCGTGAACTTCATACTTCGGAAGCAACGGCAATTGCCGCTCGTCAAGAAACAGCGCTACATCATTTCCCAAAGTTCCTTTTTTCATTTGCCTGTGATCCCCAATCGTCAGCGGCCATTCCGGAGGGTTCCTGAATTTGTTCAGGAATGGAACAGCGGATTCGATCATCCACTTTAAAAGTCTCGTTCTCATATAAAGACAAATTTGTCAAACGGCAATTTAGTGGATGTGCCTATACGCCTATTTCACCTTAACAATATTTACAATTCACCCCTTCCTCCACCCCTCCGTCGCCTTCACCACCTCCGGAAAAAACTCCACAAAATCCCCTTCAAACTCCGCATACTTCTCCACCAGCACCTCCGCCGCCAGCTCCATCTTCGACCCCGGCCGCACCCGCCGCGACATCCCCGTCAGCACCGTCTTTATTCCTTCTACCGTCGAGTACGCCACCAGCCAGTCGTGGTGCTTCATGAACGGCAACATATGCCGCGGACGCTCGGGAAAAATTTCCACGTGCAGCTCGAGCAGCGCGTAAATGCGGCGGGAATATTCCGGCAGCGGCTCCTTTGAATACTTGTGCCAGTCGCGGGCGAGGAAATGGTCGTAAAAAATATCGATCACCACGCCGGAATAATGGTTGAACTGAGCGCGGATGCGGTCCTTGCTGCGCGAAGTGACAGGATGCGTGTCGGTGAAAAAGTCGATGGCGCGGTGCATGCGGATGCCTTCCTGGATGTCGGCGGGGTAAGCATCGAGATGACTTCCTTTCACGGCGTCGGCGATAAAGTTGCCCAGCAGAAGCGGAAGGCGGTCGCCGGAGAGGTAGAAGTGCGCGAGGTAGTTCAACTTTATAAAGGTAAAGGAAACGGTTGTCGGTTGTCTGAGGTTGTCCGGGGGTGTCGGTTGTCGGGGTTGTCGGTTTGCAGTTGTCAGTCTGATCCCGAATCCTCGGGACGAAGACCGACAACTGCAAATTGACGACCGAAGCGGCGCAGCCGCGACAGACAACCCCGACAACCGACAACCTTTGACAACCGACAACCTCTTTATAATGTTAAAGAACACCCATTTCCCCGCTATCGTTTCCTTTTCGATAACTTTGCCCAGCTAAAATACCATGATGCGACTTTTTTCCATCCTCCTCCTGTTCGCAGTCCTGGTCTTTGCGCCGGCATCGCTTAGCGCACAATCGGGGCCGCAACCTTCGGAGTTGCCGGTAACCGACACCGCAACTGCATGGCAGAAGGACTACAGCCAGCCGTGGACGCTGCAGGAATGCATTGCGTACGCGCAGACCCACAACATCACGGTCATGCAGCAGCAGCTCAACGTCCGCCTCGCGCAGGCCGACCTCCTGCAGAGCAAAGGCAACGTGCTTCCCAACCTCAACGCGGGCGCTTCGCACATGTACCAGTACGGCCGCACGGTGGACCGGTACACGAATACGTTCGCGAACAGCCGCGTGCTTTCGGAAAACTTTTTCATCACCAGCAGCGTCACGCTCTTCAGCGGGATGCAGAACTACAACACGATCAGGCAAAACCAGTTTTCGCTCGAAGCGAGCAAATTCCAGGTGCAGCAGACGCAGTACGACATCGGCATGAACGTGGCGAGCGCGTACCTCAACATCCTTTTCGCCGAAGAGCAGCTCGCGCTCGCGCAGCAGCAATACGACCTCACGAAAGCGCAGGTCGACCGCATGCAGATCATCCTCGACGCGGGCGGATCGAGCCGCGACAAATTGCTGGACCTGCAGGCGCAGCTGGCGAATGAAGAAGTGAACGTCATCAGCGCGCAGAATTCGATCACGATTTCCTACCTCAACCTCACGCAACTGATGAACCTCGACTCGACAGCCGGGTTCCGCATCGTGAAGCCGGACATCGCCGCACCCGACGGAAACCTGCTGGCCTCGACGCCGGAACAGATCTACCAGTCGGCAATTTTATTTCAGCCGGGCATCAAAAGCGCGCAGATGAGCTACCAGAGCGCCGACAAAGGCGTTTCCGTCGCCAAAGGCGCATACAGCCCGTCGGTGACACTTCAGGGCTCGCTGGGCACGGGTTATTCCGGGCTGGCGAAAGACCTCACGAGCTCGACATACACGGGCGTGGACACGATCGGCGCAACGACCGGCGGCGACTACGTGCTGATCCCTACATATTCGAACACGTTCGTCACCACGCCCTTCGTGGACCAGTTCAACAACAACGCGAACAAAAGTTTCGGCGTAACGGTGAACATTCCCATCTTCAACCGCTTCCAGGTGAGCAGCAACGTGGAGCGCGCAAAGATCCAGCGGGAAAACGCGCAGCTGAACATCGATCTCGCCGAGCAGCAGCTGTACAAGAACATCCAGCAGGCCTATGCCGATGCGAAAGCCGCGTTCCTGAAATACCAGGCCTCAGAAAAAGCCGTGACGGCCGCGCAGGAAGCCTTCAAGTTCACCGAGGAGAAATTCAACGCGGGCGGCATCGACGGCATTACGTACAACAATTCGAAGAACCAGCTCGCGCTCGCGCAGTCCAATCTCCTGCAGGCAAAATACGATTACGTTTTCCGCATGAAGATCCTCGATTATTACCAGGGAAAACCGCTCACCTTCTGAACGAACCGAACCATGAAACGCTTTCTTCTTATCGGCGGCTCACTCGTCGTCATCCTGATAATCGTCGTCATCTGGAAAAAAAGTTCCGGGTCGGAAACGCTTAAGGTCGCCACGGAACCGGCAGCGCGCCGCGACATTACCGAGATCGTTACCGCGAGCGGGAAAGTGCAGCCTGAAGTGGAAGTGAAGATCAGCTCCGACGTTTCGGGCGAGATCGTGGAACTGCTCGTGAAAGAAGGCGACACGGTGAAAAAAGGCGACCTGCTGCTCCGCATCGATCCTGTCATTTATAAGTCTGCCGTTTCGCGCATGCAGTCGACGCTCAACGGCGCGAAAGCGCAGCAGGCCAACAGCAAAGCGCGGCTCGAGCAATCGAAAGCCCAGTTCGCCAACGCAGAAGCCGCCTTCAAGCGAAGTGAAAAGCTCCACAAGCAGCAGGCCATTTCCGATGCCGAATACGAGCAGGCGAAAGCGACGTACGAAGGCGCAAAGGCCGACGTCAATGCCGCCACTGAAAGTGTCCACAGCGCGGAATTCAACGTGAGCAGCACGGAAGCGTCATTGCGCGAAGCGACCGACAACCTTGCGAAGACCACGATCTACGCCCCGGTCAGCGGCACGATCTCGAAGCTGAACCTGCGCAAAGGCGAGCGCGTGGTGGGAACGGCGCAGATGACCGGCACGGAAATCCTTCGCCTCGCCAACCTGAACGAGATGGAAGTCCAGGTAGATGTGAACGAGAACGACATCCTCAGCGTGCAGGAAGGCGACACGGCGCTGATCGAAGTGGACGCGCACGACAACCGGAAGTTCAAAGGCGTGGTGACGGAAGTCGCGAACTCCGCCAACACCGTCGGCCTCACCACCGACCAGGTGACGAATTTCCCGGTGAAGATCCGCATCCTGCGCGATTCCTACGCCGACCTCGTCGACAAGGAACATCCCGACCGCTACGTGTTCCTCCCGGGCATGTCGGCTTCCGTCGAGATCCAGACGAAGTCCGTTTACAACGTCATCAGCGTGCCCATCCAGGCCGTCACCCGCCGCACCGACACGGCAGCGAGAGGCCCGGAGAAAAAAGGAGTGAGATTTTCGAAAAAGGAAGAGAAAGACGATAATGACGACGAAGAGAACCGGGATCTCGTGGTGACCGATTCGAAGAACAAAGACAAAAAGGAAGAGAAAAAAGCCATCGAATGCGTTTTCGTTTACCGCGACGGCGTGGTGGTGCTCGTGCCTGTGAAGATCGGCGTGGAGGACAACATGTACATGGAAATTGTTTCCGGCCTCAAAGAAGGAGACGAAGTGGTCAGCTACCCGTACAAATCCATCAGCACGCTGCTTTACAACGGCGCGAAGGTGGAGAAGGTGACGAAGGATGAGCTGGTTTCTGTTGAAGATTGAAAATTGAATTGAAGATTCAATCTCATCAACGTTCTTTCCTTCCAGGACTTGGTCCGGGAAAGACTAACCCGGAATTTTCAATCTTCAATTTTCAATTTTGAATATCCTACTCATCGAATCCTCCACCGCAGTCTGTTCCGTCGCGCTTTCCCGCGGCGGGGAAGTTATTGCGTTGCGGGAAATTGACGAGGCGAACAAACACGCCGAAAAGCTGACGGTATTCTGCGACGAAGTGATGAAGGAAGCGGGGCTTGCGTTCCGTGAGCTGGATGCGGTGGCGGTGAGCAAAGGTCCGGGCTCGTACACGGGGCTGCGCATCGGCGTGTCGGCTGCGAAAGGAATCTGTTATGCGCTCAGTAAACCATTGATCGCGATCGGCACCCCGGAAGCGATGGCGGCGGGCATGATGGCGGAAGCCTCTCCCGGCGATCTCCTTTGCCCGATGATCGACGCGCGGCGGATGGAAGTGTATTGCGCGCTCTACGACCACAACGGGCAGGAAGTAAAACCGGTGGCGCCGCTGGTGCTCGATGAAAACAGCTTCGCAGAAATTTTACAGGAGAAACGGATCTTGTTTTCCGGCGACGGCATGCCGAAAGCGAAAGAGCTGCTGTCGCGTTTCCCGAATGCGGTGTTTACTTCTTCGGGGAATCCATCGGCGAAACATCTTGCCAAACCGGCGGAACTTCGCGCGCAGGCGAAACAATTCGAAGACCTGGCGTATTTCGAGCCGTTTTACCTGAAGACGTTTCACCCGGGGCCGAGGAGATCGGCGGAGTGATCAGCTTCTTTTTTTCACGATCAATGTCAAGTGCTTTTTATCCCGGTTTCTTTGGAGATATCCAATTATCCCAATCAATTGCCCGTACTCATCCATTGTATTCGCTCTGCCGCTTTCATGAATCCAGGATTGATAACGATTTTCCAATTCTTCGAATGACAGGAAATCGTTTTTATACTGCGTTAAGTCGAGAAGTCCCATTTCATCCTTTATGCCCTGCGCAGGCCAATCGATCGGCACCTTAAATAAGAATGCCAGCATCTTACCCAAATTCAGGTAGCTATCGATCCAGGCGGTTTCCAACCCTGAACGACCTTGTTCATCCTCTGTTAAATAAGTGTCAAACAACTTCTCTTCGTTCAGCAATACATCATTTCCAATGACGTTTGTCGCTACGAATGTCATGTCAATCATCACTCCTGGCAGTTATCGAGACTATAAGCATTGAGGAATACCAAACTTACAATCTTTCCGTAAGCGTTAAAATATTTATCCTCCTTGTCCGACTTACCAGCATATTTCCATCGATATCCGCCTCGTATGACACCACATCAGCATTTCAGCACATCAGCATTTCAGCACATCCTTTTCCTTCCCTAACTTTGCAGCGTCCATGAAACGCCTCTACATTTTCCTCGCCCTCCTTCTCCCCTTTTCCGCATTGGCGCAAACGCCGACACAAACTGTCCGCGGCACCATCGTCGACAACCAGACGAAAGGCCCGCTCGTGGGCGTCATCGTGATCCTTGCGGATACGGGCGCGGCCATGCGCAACACGACGACCGACGTGGACGGGCATTTCCGCCTCGAAGATGTGACCATCGGCCGGCACACGCTCGTGTTCAAATACATGGGCTACAAAGAGCGCGCGATGCCGGTCATCGTGACGTCGGGGAAAGAAGTGGTGCTGAACGTGGAGCTCGAAGAATCCGTGGTGGAAGCGGAGGAAGTGGTGATCACCGGCGAATCGGAAAAGAACAAGCCGATCAACGAGATGGCGACGGTGAGCGCGCGCTCGTTCACGATCGAAGAGACGTCGCGCTATGCGGGCAGCCTCGGCGATCCTTCGCGCATGGCGGCCAACTATGCGGGCGTGAGCGGCGCGGAAGATTCCCGCAACGACGTGGTGATCCGCGGCAACTCCCCGCTCGGCGTGCTGTGGCGGCTGAACGGCGCCGACATTCCCAACCCGAACCACTTCGGCTCTTTCGGCAGCACGGGCGGCCCGGTGAGCATGCTCAACAACAACGTGCTCGACAATTCCGATTTCATGACCAGCGCATTCCCGGCGGAATACGGCAATGCGCTCGCGGGCGTGTTCGACCTGCGCATGCGCAACGGCAACAATGAGAAATTCGAATTCCTCGGCCAGGTAGGCTTCAACGGCTTCGAGCTGGGAATGGAAGGGCCGCTGTCGAAAAAGCACAATGCGTCGTTCCTCATCAACTACCGCTACTCCACGCTCGCGATCTTCACGAAGCTCGGGCTGGAATTCGGCATCGGCGACGCGGTCCCGAAATACCAGGACCTTTCCTTCAAGCTCAATTTTCCCACGGCGAAATACGGAACGTTCTCCTTCTGGGGCGTGGGCGGGCTCAGCTACATCGAGCTGCTCGACAGCAAACGCGACACGACGCGCCTCGACCTGTACACGATCGGCGGCTATGATACGTATTACGGCACACGCACGGGAATGACGGGTTTCACGCATTCGTACATCCTGAAAAACGACGCGTACAGCAAGTTCACGCTGTCGATGACGGGCATGCAGAATTACATCCGGCAGGATTCGTTCTCCTTTACCGACCGCACGTCGTGGAGAAGCTACGGCAGCAATTTCCGGCAGGCCCGCATCGCCGGAAGCTACATGTTCCTGAAAAAATTCAATTCGAAGAACACGTTGAAATCCGGCATGTTCGTCAACAACATCCTCATCAGCCTCCACGACAGCGCGAATTATTCCGTCACCTATTTCCGCCGCCTCCGCGACATCGACGCAAGCACGTGGCTGCTGCAGGGTTATTCGCAGTGGCAGCACAAGTTCAACGACCGCGTCACACTGAACTTCGGGCTGCACAGCCAGCTGCTCACGCTGAACAATTCATGGAGCCTCGAGCCCCGCGCGGGCATACGCTGGCAGACGGGAGAAAAAACGGCGCTCAGCTTCGGAACAGGCATGCACAGCCAGATGCAGACGGTGTTCACGTATTACAACCAGACGATGCTCCCCGACGGGTCATACGTGCTGACGAACAGGAACATCGACTTTTCCCGCGCGGTGCACAACGTGGTCGCGTTCGACTGGAATTTCGGGCCGGCGATGCGCATGAAAGCCGAAGTGTATTACCAATATCTCTACGACATTCCCGGCTTCGCATTCCCGTCCATGTACTCCGGCCTGAACGAAGGCGCCGACTTCGACGCGCCCGGCATCGACAGCCTGGTGAACACAGGAACAGGCCGCAACTACGGCGTGGAGCTGACGGTGGAAAAATTTTACAGCAAAGGTTATTACTTCCTCGTGACGTCGTCGCTGTACAAAGCCTATTTCACGCCGTCCGACGGCATCGAGCGGCAGACCGCGTTCAGCGGGAATTACGTGGTGAACGTGCTCGGCGGGAAAGAATTCCGCTTCAACGCGAAGAACACGCTTTCCTTCGACCTGAAATTCAATGCCGCCGGCGGAAAGCGTTACGTACCGATCGATCTCGACGCTTCAGCCGCGGCAGGATATGCAGTGTACGATTTCGACCGGGCCTACGAAGACCGCTATTCGGGCTATTTCCGCATGGACGGCAAGATCAGCTACATCCACAACGGGAAACACGTCACGCAGCAATGGGCGCTGGAATTCCTGAATTTCACGAACCACAAAAACGTGTTCACGCAGTCATACAACGCGGATACGAATTCATTGTCGACGAATTACCAGACCGGATTTTTACTGGTGCCGTCGTACAAGATTTCGTTTTGACGAGGAGCGTAAAATGTGCAAGTGTGCAGATGTGCAGATGAAGGTGTTAGGGCGATTCTCCTAAAGTCCGAGCAGGCATTTGCACATTTGCATATCTGCACACTTGCACATCTGCACATCTGCACATTTGCACATCATTTCCCCTTCCTGACCTGTTTCTTCAGATGCTCGATGATCTCGCGCTGGGCTTCCACCAGGGCGCGTAATGTTTCCAGTTCGCGTTCCATGGCTTCGATGTCGCGGGAAGTGTGATAGATCTCGCGTTCCTCGAAAAACGAATTGAATTCCGGGTCGCTCAGGTCGATGTCGAGCTCTTTGCAGATGAGCTTCAGCGTTGCGGTTTTCACCTTGCCGGTATT
This sequence comes from uncultured Chryseobacterium sp., assembly GCA_966211705.1. Lineage (GTDB taxonomy): Bacteria > Bacteroidota > Bacteroidia > Palsa-965 > Palsa-965. Next base: position 192,189 of record CBIHOC010000003.1, on the reverse strand, counting down.
TTCGATCTGCGAAATAAGCGGGCGCGTCTTGCCGATCTTGTCCGCAAGCTCTTGCTGGCTCATCTCCTTCATCAGCCGCGCCACGCGTATTTTTTTCCCGAGGTGCATGGCTGCAAGTTTGGAAAGCGATTACTTACATTCTGACAAATAGACTTACACCGCAGCCGAACCGCGGTTCAATCCATGCTTCCTATACAAAAAGGGGGAAAACGAATATTTTCAAAGATAATAATTGACTTTTACTTAATTTTTGATAGTTTTGCTTACGCAGAACGCCAGGTAATTTTTCAAAAACCAAATTTTGCAGGGCCCAACTCTGCCGCAAACCGGCAGCTTCGTTTTCCCGCGAAGCGCCGGTTTTGTTACAATACAACGTTTGGATTTCCGGATGAAAAGGTTGTCGGTTGTCCGGGGTTGTCGGTTCGCGGCTGCGCCGTTTCGGTTGTCAGTTGTCGGTTGTCAGTGAACGGTTGTCGGGTTCCGGGATGGGAATTTGTCTTGAAGAACAGCGCGATAATCTTTTAGAAAGAAGAGGAACTCAAGATCACGGAAACAATCCCGACAACCGAAGCGGCACAGCCGCATACCGACAACTGACAACCGACAACCCCGGACAACCGACAACCCTGGACAACCGGCTTACCAATACTCCATCTCCAGCTTCACAATATCAATCCCCAGCTCGATGTGGCGGCGGTTGATGTAGGCGTACGAGATCGGCGCGTTTTCCTTGTAGAGGTAGCTGAACTCGTGCTTCAGGGCGGAATTGTGGAAGCGTTTTACGGACTCGATGCGGCCGAGGGAATCGTATTTGTACTCGGTGCGGTTGTGCAGCGGGTCGCCGGCGTTGGAGGTGTAGGTGGTGGCGGCCAGGCGGCCGAGGTCGTCGTATTCCCAGGTGTTCGAGATGCGGATGCCGCCGGCCATGTAGGCCTCGCGGAAATCGATCGGGCGGCCTTGCTTGTCGTAGAGCAGCATCGTTTCCTTGTACGCTTTTCCTTCGTCGTTCAGGCAAAGCTGCTTGACCTGCGTGTCGGAAAAACGCTGGTAGGCGAAATCTTCCCGGGAAATGATCGTCTGCACGCCAAGGCGGAAATTGCGGTGGTCGGGGCCGATGTTGGTTTCCCGCACGTGCGTCTGGCGCGCGATGGTGCCGTCGGTGTTGTAGATGTAATACCACGTGCGGTAAAAATCCCCTTCGTTCGTGCGGCGGCACACGAGGCGCTCCTGGTAATCGTAGTAATAATAGACGAAGGTGGAATCGTACACGTATTCGTTTTTGAATTCCGTCCACGCATTGCGGATGCGGCGCCCCTTGCGGTACACAGCGGGATGCACCGTCACCGTGGTTTTATATTCTTTTACTTTCGTGCGCCAGTAAAAGCTGATGCGACCGAGCGAATCGAAGCGGTAAAATTCCTTCAGCCCTTTATCATCGATCTTGTGCTCGTCGGGTTTGTACTGCAGCGCGGCGGTGATGCTTTTGATCTTGTGCTTCCGGATGCTGTCGGCGTTGAAGCGCATGGGAACGCCGAACGGATCGTCGTCAACGGGAATAAAGAGCTGCGCGGCTGCGAAAAGCGGCAGGAAAAAAAAGACGGACAACAAAAGAAAATTACGCTTCGACATCGGGTAAACTAAAACCACTGAGGGGCACTGAGGAATTTCACTGAGGGGCACCGAGAACTTTTATTTCAATTCATTGAGCGCAGCTTCGACCGTTTCAGCAGGTAATCCGCACGTATTGTTTTCACACACGTAGACCAGCGTTTTGCCTTCCACGAACCGGTTCTGAAGCAGCGGCAGCTGCGAGGGACCGGCGCTTCCTGCAAAGATTTGATTCGGGAGGTAATGGTTCCGGAAGGCGGCGCGTGTTTTATCAACAGCGTTACCAACAATCACGGTTTCGCGGAACGGGAAAACGTAGTGGAGCTGGAGCTGCATCCAGTTCGAATAACCCGCGCCGTAACCGATGAGCTGCTGTTTCACCTGCCGCAGCATTTTCGCGGAACGCTCCGCCCACGCGGTGTTTCCGAAAAAGTGGCCGAGGTAAAATAAATTCTTCGCCATCGCGGAATTGGACGCGGGAATAACATTATCGCTGAGCTCGGTCTTGCGCGCGATGAGCGCCGGATCTTCATCCGAAGTGAAAAAAAACATCCCGGAAGAAGGATCATCGAAATGGAGGAACACGTATTCGGCCAGCTTTTTCGCCGTTTCCAGCCAAACCTCGTCGAACGTCGACTGGTAGAGCGCGAGGAACGCTTCGATCGTGAACGCGTAATCTTCGAGAAAGCCGTTGATCGTGCTTTTCCCGCCTTTCCAGGAATGCCACAAACCACCGTCCGGGCGCAACTGCGTTTCACGGAGAAAACGCGCGTTCTTCAGCGCAGCATGGAGAAATTCCGGCTCACCGAACGTGTCGTACGCATCGATGTAACCTTTCAGCATCAGCGCGTTCCAGGAGGTCAGCGTTTTGTCGTCGAGGCCCGGGCGGACGCGCCGCTCACGGATGGACAGCAGCATGGCTTTTACCTTGCCCAGTTTTTCCCGAAAAACATCCACACTCATCCCATGCTTAATGGCGACCGGTACTGTGGTTCCTTGTCTTCGCAGCAAAATGTAATTCCCATCCTCCCAATGCCCGATCGAGTTGACGTTGTAATATTCCGCAAACCAGGCGTAATCTTCGCCCAGCAATTTTTTCAATTCCTCCTCCGTCCACACATAATACTTTCCTTCCTCTCCTTCAGAATCCGCATCCAGCGCGGAATAGAACGCTCCGCCGGGAGCCGTCAACTCGCGGGCAATGAACGCCAGGGTTTCGTAAACCACGTCTTTGTACAACGTTTTTTTCGTCCGCCTGAACGCTTCACTGTATAATGAAACGAGCTGCCCGTTATCGTACAGCATCTTTTCGAAATGCGGCACTTTCCACAGCATGTCAGTAGAATAACGCGCAAATCCTCCGCCGAGCTGATCGTAAATTCCACCGTATGCCATTTTGTCCAGCGTCAGCAGCACGTGCTTCAGCGTGGATTCGTCTTTTGCGAGATGCGCGTAACGCAGCAAAAACTGGTAATTGTTCGGCAAGGGAAATTTCGGCGCGCGGTTCGGGCCGCCTTCGGAATTATCGAAGCGCATCGCCCAATGTTCGAGCGAGCTGCCGAGCGTTTCTTTTTGGAACGGCTCATCGGAATCTTCCAGCACAAGCTGCTCCGAATGTTTCACGCCTTCCGTCAGCTCATGCGCGTACTGCAGGCACTTCTCCGGCTCCGATTTCCACAGGTCGGCAAGATTGATGAGGATCTCCATCCAGCGTTGTTTCTGGAAATACGTTCCGCCGTAGAGCGGCCGGCCGTCGGGCAACGCAAAGCAGTTGAGCGGCCAGCCCCCGTGGCCCGTCATGAGCTGCACCGCCGTCATGTACACCTGGTCGATGTCGGGGCGCTCCTCGCGGTCCACTTTGATGCACACGAACAAATCGTTCATGATGCGCGCCACTTTTTCGTCTTCGAACGATTCGTGCTCCATCACGTGGCACCAGTGACAGGCGGAATAACCAACGCTCACGAGGATGAGCTTGTTCTCGTCCTTCGCTTTCCGCAACGCTTCTTCATTCCACGCGTGCCAGTCCACCGGGTTGTGGGCGTGCTGGAGGAGATACGGGCTCGTCTCGTGGATGAGGCGGTTGGTGTGTTTGTGGTCGCTCATGAGTAGTTACAAAAATAGGCATTACGTTTCCCGGCTGTTTGTTAACGTGTCCCAAATTCTCGCGCAATCTTTGAACACAAGGCGGCACTGTCTGCATACGGGTCGCGGTGTAATAAACAGGTCGCCCCTACGGGGCTTAATGAATGGGGCAACAAATTTTTCTATAAACAGGGCGCTCCTACGGAGCTTTAAAATTTCCGCTTGACAGAACAAAATAGCTCCGTAGGAGCGCCCTGTTTATAGAAAAAAGAAAATCGGATCCGTGAAAGCCCCGTAGGGGCGACCTGTTTTTGCATCCCATTGCCAAAGCGCGTGCAATATGATTCTCGTTCTCTGCACGGACGAATTCTGCCCACAGGAAATGATAAAATTGTTTGTACCTCAACGGTTATCTTTGAACCGTGTTAATCCTCCTCCTCCTCCTCCTTTACATTCCCACGCCCACAAGCACCGACAAAACCGGCACCGCAGTCGTTGTAGCTGCAATCATGCTCATCGCGCTCGCGTTCCTGTTCTTCGGCATTTTAAAAGACGGCACAGGCCTCATCCGCCGCTGGCTGCTGATGGCGGGACTTGTCAAGCCCGGCGATGGCGCGCGGGAAAAAGCAAGTTTGCAATTGACATCATTCACCTACTATCAAAAACTTTCCCCGGGCGGCAAAAAAACATTCCTCGATAAAGTCCTGTTTTTCCTCAACACCAAAACATTCGAAGGCGCAGGAGAATATGAGCCCGACAGCAAAACCTGCACGAACGTGGCCGCCGCGGCTGCACAGCTCACGTACGGACTCCCGGATTTCACCTTCCCGCGTTTCGAAACGATCCGTCTTTTCCCGGCAGCGTTCCGCCTTCGACGTGATGCGCCATTGATGAAAGGCGGCACGAACCCGCAAGGCTACATTTACATGTCGGTGAAAGATTTCGAAGCCGGGTACGCCAACCCGCACGACCGCCTGAACGTGGGACTGCATGAACTGGCGCACGCGCTCTTCATCGAGCTGCTCGACGCGGCAGGCGAAGAAATCCCGCATCACATTCTCCCGGACATCCGCCAGTACATCGTGGTTGCTGACAGCATCCTCAGCGCAGGCGCAGAGCGCGATGATTTTCTCCGCGATTATGCGTTCACGAACCGGCACGAATTTTTTGCGGTGTGCGTCGAACATTTTTTCGAATCGCCCGGCGAATTCAAACGCCAGCTGCCCGATCTTTACCGCATCATGACCGATCTACTCAACCAGGACCCGTCGAACGTGAGCGGGGATTATTCCGTGATTCGCAGATAACCCCATGCCGATCATCATTTTCGTCCTGTTCGTCATTGCCGTCATTTTTGTCGGCCGGCAAAAAGGGAAGCTCGATTTCAAACGCGCGCTGCGCGACTCTTCCGTCCCGTTCGGCGAAGCGCCGGTGGAGCCGCTCAGGCTTTCCGCCGCGGAGCTGGACCATTGCCTTTCGTACCTCGTCTATTACAGGAACCTTTCACCGGCAGGCCGCATGCGGTTCCAGCAGCGTGTGCGTGACTACGTGAGGACCACGCGCATCGTCAGCGTCGACAATACGCCGCTCACGGGCCAGCTGCGCGCCTTCATTGCGGCCAGCGCGGTGCAGCTCACGTTCGGGTTGCGGAAGTGGGACATCGGGCATTTTCACACGATCCGCATTTACCCGAAAGAATTCTACTCGCGCATGAACGAACGCTACCTGAAAGGCGGCGCGGCGAAGAACGGCGTGATCTGGTTTTCATACAAGCATTACCTCTCGGGATACGAAGACCAGGAGAACGGCATCAACCTCGGGCTGCACGAAATGTCGCACGCGCTGATGCTGGACATGGAGGAAGGCAACCAGGAATCGGCATTCAACAGCGCGTTCGAAGCGTTCGAACCGGTGGGGAAAAGCGTGATGACAAAAGTGAAAAACGGGGAGGTGACTTTCCTGCGTAAATATGCGTCGACAAACTTCTACGAATTTTTCGCCGTGAGCATGGAAGAGTTTTTCGAACGCCCCGCTGAATTCCGCCGCCGGCTGCCGGAACTGTACAAAGCCATCGCCACGCTGCTCAACCAGGACCCGCTGCGGGTGAAAGACGACTACCGCATTTCCGCAATCGAAGAAGTGCTTTCCACACCCGTCGCGGTCGACTACAAAGAGCCGGAAAAAAAGCGGAAGAACTTCCGGTTTGCGAAATGGCACTGGTCGCTCACCGTGCTGCTCGTCGGTTCCATCATCGGCCCGGTGGCGGTTATGGTGCTGCAGTCTTTCCTGCTCATCTCGCCGGGAATGCTCTGGGCGCTTTATTTCACCATCGTCATTGGCGGGGGAATTTTCTACTACCGCCGGCTCGTGCATACGCAGGCGCTGAACACCACGGCATTCGTGCTGTTCCTCCTGCTCGGCCTGGGACCGCTGACCTTGTCGGGCATGCTTGCGCTTAACCGCGCGATCCCCATTTATGAAGAAGTGGAAACGTACACGCTCACCGGCCGCCCGGGCTTCCTGTACGGCAGCCCGAAAGCGGACATCGTCGGCCGGCCCTACGCCGATCACCCGGAGCTGATGCAGATCACGTGGGACGAGCAGCGCATGATCAGGCCCGGTTACAAATTCAACATGATCTTCCAGCGCGGATTATTCTGGATCCGCTATCATGACCGAAACGAGATCGTGGAAGTGAACTAAAAATGTGCGGATGTGCAAATGTGCGGATGGGCAGATGGGGTATACCTCCTGTAGCGTCACGAAGCCTCGTGACGCTACAACGAAATTCATCTGCACATTTGCATATCTGCACATTTGCACATCATTTCTTCTGCTCCGTAGAAACCTTCTCCTGCTTGATGTTCACCGGGAATTTCTTTTTGAAGATCCCTGATCCTACCTGTATCCAGCCTTTCACATCCACGTTCGTCTGTTTCTTCTGGATCGCTTCGAGCAATTTCGGGATGCCGTTGATCACGTCGGTCATCAGCGCGTTCACCTTCACGCGGTACACCTGCTCCGTATCTTTTTCGATCTTGAATTTATCGGCGATCATCACTTTCCCCAGCGGCACGCCGGCGATCGCAATGTCGAGATCGAGGCCGTGAACGGTCACGGAAATGCGGTTCGGGTTATTGATCTTAAGTCCCATGTCGAGCGACACGGTGCCTTTCATAAAATCGATGTTGCCGAACTTCACATCCTGCACGCCCGTCGGAACGACAGGTTGAATTTTGCAGCCGGTTGTGAGGATGGAGATGAGGAGGACGAGGGGAAGTAGCTTTCTCATAAGAAAGGTTGTCAGTTGTCGGTTGTCAGTTGTCGGTCGGTTCTCTGCAAAGACAATACTTTCATTTCCCATCAAAGGTTAAAGTTTCCCCTACGTCGTTAAATCACCGACAACCGAAAACTGACAACCGAAAACAGAAAACCGACAACTGAAATCTATTTCTTCTCCGCGTAATACTTATAGAACAGCGGAATGGTCTCGATCCCTTTCAGGTAATTGAACACGCCGTAATGCTCGTTGGGCGAATGCAACGCATCCGAATCCAGCCCGAAGCCGAAGAGTACGGAATCCAGGCCCAGCAGGCTTTTGAAAAGCGAAACGATCGGGATGGAACCTCCGCCGCGCGTGGGGATCGGTTTTTTGCCGAATGTTTCCTCCATGGCCTTGCTCGCTGCCTGGTAAGCGACCGACGTGGTGGAAACGACCACCGGTTCGCCGCCGTGGTGGAATGTCACTTTCACTTTCACGCTTTTCGGGGCGATCTTTTTGAAATGCGCTTCGAAGAGCTTCCCGATCTTGTCGGAAGACTGGTTCGGCACGAGACGCATCGAGATCTTCGCAGACGCTTTCGACGGCAGCACTGTTTTTGCGCCTTCGCCGGTGTAGCCGCCCCAGATGCCGTTCACGTCGAGGGTGGGACGAATGCCGGTACGTTCAATAGTGGTGTAGCCCGCTTCACCTTCCACCTCGTCGACGGCAAGGTCTTTTTTGTACGCGTCGAGGTTGAACGGCGCGCGGTTGAGCTCATCGCGTTCCTGTGCCGACAGCTCCGTCACGTCGTCGTAAAATCCCGGGGTCGTGATGTGGCGGTTCTCGTCGTGCAGCGATGCGATCATGCGGCAGAGCGTATTGACCGGGTTGGCCACCGCACCGCCGTACACGCCGGAATGCAGGTCGCGGTTCGGGCCGGTGACTTCCACTTCCATGTACGACAGCCCGCGCAGGCCCACGTCGATCGAAGGCGTATCGTTGGCGATCATCGAAGTATCCGAAATAAGGATAACGTCGGCTTTCAGCTTCGCTTTGTTTTTTTCGAGGAAGCCCGGCAGGTTGGCCGATCCCACTTCTTCCTCGCCTTCGATCATGAACTTGACGTTGCACGGCAGCGTATTCGTTTTCAGCATCACCTCGAGCGCTTTGACGTGCATGAACACCTGGCCTTTATCGTCGCAGGAGCCGCGGGCGAAAATGGCGCCGCCGGGATGATTTGCCGTTTCGCGGATGACCGGCTCGAAAGGAGGCGTTGTCCACAGCTCCAGCGGATCGGGCGGCTGCACGTCGTAGTGGCCGTAAACGAGAACGGTCGGCAGCTTCGGGTCGATGATCTTTTCACCGTAAACGACCGGGTAGCCGTCGGTGGGGCACAGCTCGCAGTTGTCGGCGCCGGCTTCACTGAGCTTGGCTTTCACGGTTTCCGCGGTGCGAAGCACTTCGGGTTTGTATTTCGGGTCGGCGCTGACCGAAGGGATGCGGAGCAGGTCGAAAAGCTCGTTGAGGAAACGGTCTTTGTTCTGGTCGATGTACGTGCGTTGGCTCATAGGAAAAGGGTTCTTTATGGGAATGAAACGGAGACGAAATTGCGAGAAAAACGGCTTGGAACGGCAAAACCTGCCTTTTTTCCTTCCAAACCATATTTACCGCCGTCAAAACTTGAAAATCAGGCCGGGAAAAGCTAGTTTTGTTGTTTCAGGTTCGGCAAAAACTTGAACACACCAGTAGAAGTTTAAAATACGCTCCGCATGCAAAAACAGGTACGAATTTTTCCTCGTCTCATGGCGCTTTTGTCCGGGATGGCATTTTTCTTCCCCGCGACCGCCCAGATCACGACCAACAACTCGATGACACCGACGCAGCTTGTCCAGAACGTGCTGCTCGGGCCCGGCATTATCGCTACCAACATTACGTACAGCGGCTATGCGGATGCGATCGGGTTTTTCTCCGGCGGCAACAGCGGCAGCCCGGTGCTCGGCATCGACAGCGGCGTGGTGATGACCACCGGCACGATCCTCGCCAACGACCCCAACTTCGGCTCCGGCATGGGTCCCCAGGGACCGAACAACTCCACCGGCGCAGGTGCGAACAACAACATGCCCGGCGACCCGTACCTCGACGGCGTTGCCAACGCGACGACCTACAACGCGGCCATCCTTGAATTCGACTTCGTTGCCCAGGCCGACTCCGTGAAATTCAATTACGTGTTCGGAACGGAAGAATACATGGAATACGTTTCCGGCGGTTTTGCCGACGTGTTCGCATTCGTGCTCAGCGGCGTTACCGTCAGCCTTGCCCCAACGAACATCGCGCTTATTCCCAGCACCACCACGCCCGTGACAGCGCTCAACGTGAACGCCAACGTGAACCCGCAATATTACGTGGACAACGAAAACCCGCCGGGAACGACGGTGCAGTACGACGGCTTCACCACCGTGCTGACCGCCCTCTACCCGATCCAGTGCGGGGAAACCTACCACATCAAGCTTGCTGTGGCCGATGCGCTCGACGGCATCGTTGACGCAGGCGTGTTCCTCGAAGCCGGTTCCTTCACCACCGGCCAGGTCAATCTTTCCACCGAGATCAGTTACGGCAGCAACAACGATTCTACGCTTTACGAAGGTTGCGGGCAGGCCTGCCTGATCCTTTCCCGCACGGGAAGCACCGCCACCACGGACACCGTTTCGCTCGTGATCGGCGGTACGGCAGTGAACGGCGTCGACCTCATCCCCCAGATCCCCAACCAGGTGATCTTCCAGCCGGGACAAGACTCCATCGTGATCTGCGTGCAGGCTGTGCAGGACCTCGTGTCGGAAGGCCTCGAAACATTTACGCTCACCTCGAACGTCACCGGCCCGTGCGTGCAAAGCGTGAACAGCCTGACGATTTACGTCAGCGACTTTTACCCGATCACGGTCGATGCCGGGCCGGACACGGCCATGTGCTCGTCCAACCCGATTACACTGACAGCCGCGGTAACAGGCGGTGTCGAGCCTTACAATTTCAGCTGGAACACGGGCGACAATACGCAAACCATTGTTGTCAACCCGACGCAGACGACCAGCTACATCGTCCAGGTCACCGACCCGTGCGGAACACCCGCCGGCGTTGACACGGTAACGATCTACCTGCCTTCGACCCAGGCGCTGGCCATTGTCACTTCGCCCGACCTCACGCTGTGCGACGAAGACCCGGCCCTGCTCACCGTGAGCCCGAGCGGCGGATCGCTTCCGTACACCATCCAGTGGTCCACACTCGTCGGCCCCGACCAGCTTCCGAACCCGGCAGGAACTGTAAACCAGTTCACTCCGAGCGGCAGCGGCACGTTTGTTGTCCAGGTGACGGAAGGCTGCGGAGCCGTGCGGAATGATACGATCACAATTACAGTTGAAACCTGCGATGTTATTCCCCCGAACGTTTTCACGCCTAACGGCGACGGGACGAACGACATGCTCGTATTTACCGGTCTCGAAAATTTCCCCGGCAGCAGCCTGTTCGTTTACAACCGCTGGGGAAATAAAATTTACGAGACGGCTGATTACCGGAACGACTGGAACGGCGGCGGCGTCGAAGACGGGGTGTATTACTACATCCTCAACCAGTCTGACGGTCGCAGCATCAGCGGATTTGTCACGATCATTACAAAATAACCCCGGCGCGCGTTTTCTGGTACATCTCCCTTTCAGGGAAACGCCCATTTTACCGGTCTGATTAACTAAGGCCATGTTGCGGCGTCTGCTCATAACTGTCTTCTCTTTTCTCCTGTTTTCAACGGGTGTTAAGGCGACGCATATCGTCGGCGGGGAGATCTATTACGATTGCCTGGGCAACAACACGTACCGCATTACGCTGAAAGTTTACCGCGACTGCATCAACGGCATTCCGTACGACCCGCAGGCTTCCGTGGGGATCTTCGACATCAGCGGCAATTTGCTCGATACGTTGTGGATGAACCTTCCGCCGACGCTGGTCGTGCCGCCGACGATCAACAGTCCGTGCTACCTTCCGCCGACAAACGTGTGCGTGGAAGAAGCCATTTTCCAGCAGGTGAAAGTTTTCCCGCCCATGCCTCCCGGCGGTTTTATCCTCACCTACCAGCGCTGCTGCCGCAACAACACGATCCTCAACCTGATCAATCCCGGCGGCGTGGGCGCAACGTACACCATCCACATCCCCGATCCGTCGCTGGCGATCTGCAACAGCAGCGCGCGGTACAACTTCTTCCCGCCGATCTACATCTGCGAAGGCGCGCCGCTCATTTTCGACCATTCCGCCACCGATCCCGACGGCGACTCACTCGTATATGAGCTGTGCGATCCGTACGACGGCGCCAATGCGAGCGCGCCGATGCCGGTTCCGCCCGCAGGCCCGCCTTACGTTTTCGTTCCCTTCAACCCGCCCTACAACGGGGCGTACCCGATGGCCTCCAATCCCGCCATGGCGATCGACCCGGTGACGGGATTGCTCACGGGCACGCCGACGATGTCGGGGCAATGGGTCGTGGGTGTTTGCTGCAAGGAATACCGCAACGGCGTGCTCATCGACGTCAACAAACGGGATTTCCAGTTCAACGTGCTTCCCTGCCCGCTGCTGACGGTGAGCTCGATCCCGAACCAGACGGTGTTCTGCGCGGGCAACACGGTGCAGTTCCTCAACAACAGCTTCAACGCCACGACCTACCTCTGGAATTTCGGCGACCCGAACACGCTTGCCGATACGTCCATCCAGTTCACACCGACCTGGACGTACAGCGACACCGGTATCTACGTTGTCACGCTCATTTGCAACCCCGGCACCGCCTGCGCCGATACGAACACGTCGATCTTCGAGATCTATCCGCCGGTACAGCCGGTCTTTGTTTCACCTGCAGGGCAATGTGTCGACGGCAACAGCTACAATTTCCAGGCGACCGGGCAATTTGCGGGAACGGGAACGATACAGTGGAATTTCGGTCCGAACGCAACGCCGCAAACCAGCAACGTGCCTGACCCGCAGAATGTCGTGTGGGATACGTCCGGCATTTTTCTCGTGACGGTGACAGTCACGGAGAACGGCTGCACCGGAACGTACACCGACACCGTGATCGTGTATCCCATGCCTACCGCGGATTTCGCAGCAGCTTACCTCGACGGGTGCGTGCCGTACACCGTGCAATTCAGCGACAGCTCGATCGCGGGGACACAGATCTCGTACCTCTGGGATTTCGGCGACGGCACAACTTCCACCGCTGCGAACCCGGTACACACGTACACCGACACCGGTTATTTCGACGTCTCGCTCATTATCACCACCACGAACGGCTGCATCAGCGTCGACACGTTCTCCGTGCCGAACCTGGTGCACGTTTCACCGAGCCCCATCGCCGGCTTCGACGTTACTTCGCATTCGGTTTCGATCTTCAGCCCGTTCATCGGCGTGATCGACCAGAGCGTGGGCGCGGATTCGTGCATCGTGGACTTCGGCGACGGGTTCGTGACGACAGATTGCAATGCGATGCACACCTACTGGGCGTATGGACCGTACAACATCATGCAGGTCGTTTATAATGAATTCGGCTGCACAGATACTGCATGGGTGGCAGTAGAAGTAACGCCTGAACATCGCTTCTACATTCCGAATACGTTCACGCCGAACGGCGACGGGTTGAATGATGTCTTTATTCCCGTGGTGCTCGGCGCGGATGAATATCATTTCATGATCTTCGACCGCTGGGGGGAATTGATCTTCGAAACACACGACACGTTCGTGGGCTGGGACGGCCGCTACAAAGGCAACAAATGCCAGGAAGACGTTTACGTGTGGAAGATCAAATATGTGAACGTGACGAATGAGAACAAGGAGACGATGATCGGGCATGTGAACCTGATCCGGTGAAATCATTGCCATGAGGGTCACGATGCCTGACCCTACAATTTATCACCGGATTATTTCAATAAATCATCTACCGCTTTTTCCAGCCCCGGAAATTTAAATTCAAATCCCGCTTTCACGATCTTCTCATTGCTCACGCGGCTTCCTTCTGTTACAATCACCGCCATTTCGCCCAGCATCATCTTCAACACGAACTTCGGCACCGGCGGTAAAAAAACCGGCTTGCCCATCGCCTTCCCGATCGCTTTCACAACTTCTTTATTCGTGGCATGCTGCGGTGCGACGGCGTTATAGACTCCGCGCATCGCTTCATCGTCGATCGCTTTCAGGAACATCGCGCACAGGTCTTCGATGTGGATCCACGGCATCCATTGCCTGCCGTTGCCGAGCGGGGAACCGGCCAGCCATTTCACGGGCGCGGCAAGCTTCGGGAGCGCGCCTCCTTCTTTGGCCAGCGCCACGCCGATGCGCAGCTTCACGGTGCGGATGTCCATCTCCTCCACCAGGTCGGCGCTCGCTTCCCAGCGGACACAAACGCCGGCGAGAAAATCTTTTCCCGGCGGATCGGTTTCCGTATAAATATGATCGTTTGTCACCGCCCCGTAAATGCCCACGCCGGAAGCGGAAACGAACACGGCCGGTTTTTTCTTTTCCTTCCGCAACGTTTTCGCCAGCAGCTCCGCCGCACGAACGCGGCTGTCGACGATCTCTTTTTTCCGCGCTTTCGTCCAGCGGCCTTCCGAAACGCTTGCCCCCGCAAGGTGAACGATCGCATCCGCCCATTGCACCGCTTCGAGATCGATGATGTCTTTCGCGGGATCCCACAAAAAATGGGTCACCCGCGTTTCCCGCGTTTTTTTGCGCACGAGGTATCCGACGAAATGACCGCGGCGAAGCAGGTAATCGGCGAGGTGCGTGCCCACCAGGCCAGATGCGCCGGTGATGAGGATATTCATGAATGGAGTTTTGCCCGGTATACGGATCAAGTTGTAAGTTTGTCCTTCCTGCAATGTTAGTTGTTTGCCGTTCGTGGTAGCATCTTATTCGTTGAGACTCCTTTATTTATCGACGAAACTGCATTTTTGCCCTTTAAACAGCAAACAACTAACGACAAACAACTAACTCATGAACGACAAACCGATCTACGATAAGCACGTATTTATCTGCACCAACCAGCGCGCCCCGGGAGCGCCGCGCCGCAGCTGCGGGGAAGCGCACGGGATGGATATCGTCGACGCGTTCAGAACAAAGTTGAAAGCCCTGAAGCTTCCGGTCCGCATCCGCGCGCAGCGGGCGGGCTGCCTCGACATCTGCGACTTCGGCCAGACCGTTGCCGTTTACCCGGAAGGCGTGTTTTACGTAGGCGTGGAGCTTACCGATGTAGACGAGATCATTCACGAACACTTATTAAATGATCGCCCGGTAGAACGTCTTCGCTTCCGGAGAAAAATTTGATTCAAAAATTCAATCGCTCGTCGCTGCGCGACTTACTATTCAACAATTCAAAGATTCTGAATGATTATGCCTGGTCCGAATTTTTGAATTGTTGAATAGCGATTGCGAAGCAGAGCGATTGAATTTTTGAATTTTCAACATGAAACCACCAACTTCCCTCGAACAGACCGATCTCGTAAGAGAACTGCTTCCCGATGCGATCGTGCAGCTGGAGAAGGATTTCGTGACTTCGGGAATGGACGTTCAGCTGGCCGGGCAGATCACCGGCGACGTTTTTGACTTGCGGGACCGCGTGGCGTTGCTGGTGGCGGAAACGGGAGGGCCGGGTTCGGAAAAATTTTATCGCTTGTTGTACCGCGCCGATGTTCCCGAATCGCGGATCCGCGGGGTGCTTGCTTCGTCGCCGGGGGAGCCGGTGGAATTGAAAGTGGCGGAGCTGCTGATCATCCGCGCGTTGCAGAAAGCATTTTACCGCAGGCAATATCATTAATCCGGACAAAAACGCTGTTCGCCATCAGTTTTCCGGGTTTCGCCGATTAATAACATTATTGATAATCAGGGTGTTTGTATATTTCGCCCATTAAACCTAAAAACACACTCATGAAAAAACTCCTTACCCGTCTTTCCTTTGCCCTTTTCTTTTTCGGGGCAGCCCCGCTCCTTGCCCAGGCCCCTGTGCCCGAGCTGCTGCACTATAAATTCGATGGCACCGGCACCAGCGTTCCCAACCAGGCTTCCACTCCCCCGGCAGGCACCACCACGGCCACAATAATGGGTGGCATTACCCAGGGCCCGACCGGCCAGTGCGGCGGCGCGCTGATCGGCTCGGGCAACAGCGCGAGCACGGATTACCTGAATACCGGCTACACGACCAACCTTTCGGGCTCGTGGACGATTTCGATGTATACCGCAGACATTACATCGAGCACAATTCTGTTTTACATTTTTGGCGATAACACGGCAGGCTCTTTCCGCTGCTTTACCAATGGTGTGGCGGGCGCCAACAACTGGATCCTCCGCGGACCGATCACCGACGTACTGGTGACGGGCGGAGCGACGGTGGCGCCGCACGTCACGACGTTCGTTTATGACGCAACAGCCGGGAACATTATGGCCTACCTCGACGGCAACCTCGTCAATACGGTAGCCCAGGCGCCATTTACGGTGAGCGGTACCGGACCTTTTAAGGTGATGGGCTATGGCACCAACGTGGGCGCTCCGGCGGGCGGAAAGCTCGATGAGTTCCGCCTGTACAACCGCGCACTGTCCGCAGCGGAAGTACAGTCGCTCATGATCGTCAATACCTCCAGCACCATCAGCCCCATATCCTGCACCAGCACGTACACCGCACCGAGCGGCGCGACATACACGACTGCGGGAACGTACATGGACACGATCGCCAATGCGAGCGGCTGCGACAGCGTGATCACCATCAACCTGTCGTTCTCGACCCCGGCTTCTTCCTCGTTCAGCGTTACCACCTGCGACAGCTACACCGCCCCCAGCGGAGCTGTTTTCACCAGTTCCGGAACTTACATGGACACGATCTCTACAGTGTCCGGCTGCGACAGCGTCCTCACGATCTCGCTTACAGTAGACATGAGCAGCACCGCGGCGATCAGCCCGACGGCTTGCGATATGTACACAGCCCCGAGCGGCGCGATGTACATGTCTTCAGGCACGTACATGGACACGATTGCCAACGCGATGGGCTGCGACAGCGTGATCACCATCAACCTGACGATCAACCCGTCTTCTTCGAACAGCGTCACGGTCACCGCATGCGACAGCTACACGGCGCCCAGCGGCGCGGTGCTTACGGCTTCGGGCACATTCTACGACACGATCCCGAACATGGCCGGCTGCGACAGCATCACCACGATCAACCTGACGATCAATTCGTCTTCGGCGACAACGCTGAACGAAGTTGTCTGCACCAGCTACACCGCGCCCAGCGGAGCCGTGTACACGACGTCCGGCGTTTACATGGATACGATCGCGAACATGATGGGCTGCGACAGCGTGATCACGATCAACCTGTCGGTGAACCAGAGCTACGCGACGATGAAC
Source organism: uncultured Chryseobacterium sp. (assembly GCA_966211705.1). Taxonomy (GTDB): domain Bacteria; phylum Bacteroidota; class Bacteroidia; order Palsa-965; family Palsa-965. The sequence continues at coordinate 175,817 of CBIHOC010000003.1, read as the reverse complement.
GTCATGGCATGCGACACGTTCACCGCGCCCAGCGGGGCAATGTACTTTGCTTCCGGAACGTACATGGACACGATCACGAACGTGGCCGGCTGCGACAGCGTGATGACGATCAACCTTACGCTCAACGCGACCTCGTCCTCTACAATCTCCGCAACGGCGTGCAACATGTACGTCGCACCTAGCGGCGCTGTCTACACGTCTTCCGGCACGTACACGGATAACATCCCCAACGCGATGGGCTGCGACAGCGTGATCACGATCAACCTGGTGGTGAACACCGTGAACGCGAACGCCACGCAGAACGGCGCGACGCTGACGGCAAGCGCAACCGGAGCGACCTACCAGTGGATCGACTGCAGCAACAACAGCGCGATCAGCGGCGCAACGGCGCAGAGCTACACGGCAACCGCAAACGGCAGCTATGCCGTGGTGGTGACGCAGAACAGCTGCACCGACACATCCGCCTGCATGAACGTGACCGGCATCGGCATCGCTGAGAACGGATTCGGCAGCCAGCTGCGCGTTTACCCGAACCCGTCGAAAGGCGATTTCTTCATCGACCTCGGCACGACGTATTCCGACATCACGGTCGTCATTACCGACATCGCGGGCCGTACGGTGCTTGCACAGGCGGTGAACAGCGGCAACATCGTCCCGGTTGCGCTGAACGAGCCGGCCGGTGTGTACATCATCACGGTTACCGCGGAAAATAAAACGGCGGTGATCAAGCTGGTGAAGGAATAAATGCGATCAATTGCGTTCAAAAAACTCCCGTGGAATTTTCCATGGGAGTTTTTTTGTGCACATTCAGCAGGCCCCTCATCCGGGGAAGAGAAGAGCTTGAACTTAGAACTTAGGTATCAGGACTTAGGTTTTAGGTAAGACAATGTCCGACCAGCCTAAACCATAATATCTAATACCTAAGTCCTAAACCCTAATACCTAAGTCCTAATACCTAAGTCCTTCTCCCGCTCAGTCGACGGAAAACGTTAACTTTGCCTGTCATTCTGAACGCTATTCCCGCACGCAGGAACATGAATAAACTCTCTTACCTGGGTAACGCCGAGATCGGTGCCGTGGAAGATCTCTTCCGCCAATATTTGACCGATAAAAACTCTGTCGATCCCAACTGGCAGCAATTTTTCGAAGGCTTCGAATTTGCCCGCCAGAACTTCGAAGAATCCGGGGAAATCCCCTCCCAGGTCCGCAAGGAATTCAACGTCATCAACCTCATCAACGGCTACCGCTCGCGCGGGCACCTGTTCACGCAGACGAACCCGGTACGGGAACGCCGCAAGTACGCGCCCACGCTCGACATCGAAAATTTCCACCTCGGTGAGTCGGACCTCGACACGGTTTTCCAGGCGGGGACGGAGATCGGCATCGGGGCCGCGAAGCTGCGCGACATCATCGGCCACCTGGAGCAGACGTATTGCCGTTCCATCGGCGCGGAGTACATGTACATCCGCAACCCGGAGATCGTGAAGTGGCTGCAGGATAAAATGGAAGGCACGAAGAACACGCCTTCGTTCAGCATCGACGAAAAGAAGACCATTCTCCGCAAGCTCAACCAGGCGGTGATGTTCGAAAATTTCCTGCACACGAAATTCGTCGGGCAAAAACGTTTTTCGCTGGAAGGCGGTGAAACGCTCATTCCCGCGATGGACGCGCTCATGGAGCACGGCGCGGACCTGGGCATCGCCGACTACGTGATCGGCATGGCGCACCGCGGGCGGCTCAACGTGCTGGCGAACATTTTGAATAAAACGTACGAAGATATTTTCACCGAGTTCGAAGGCGCGCTTACTGAAGATTCGCTGTTCCAGGGCGACGTGAAATACCACATGGGCTACAGCAGCGACCAGCTTTCCAACCACGGCAAGCCGGTGCACATCAGCCTTACGCCCAACCCCTCGCACCTCGAAGCAGTCGATCCCGTCGTGGAAGGAATCGCCCGCGCGAAGATCGACAACGTGCACAAAGGCGACCATGCGAAAGTGTGCCCCATCCTCATCCACGGCGACGCAGCGGTGGCAGGACAAGGCATCGTGTATGAAGTCATCCAGATGTCGCAGCTCGACGGGTTCAAGACCGGCGGAACGGTGCACATCGTGGTGAACAACCAGGTCGGCTTTACGACAAACTACCTCGACGGGCGCTCTTCCGTGTATTGCACGGACGTGGCGAAAGTGGTGCTCGCTCCCGTGTTCCACGTGAACGGCGACGACGTGGAAGCCGTTGCATTCGCGGCAGAAATGGCCATCGAGTTCCGCCAGAAATTCCATCGCGACGTATTTATCGACCTGCTCGGCTACCGCAAGTACGGTCACAACGAAGGCGATGAGCCGCGTTTCACCCAACCGCTGCTTTACAAAGCGATCGCGTCCCACCCGAACCCGCGCGAGCTGTATGTGAAGCAGCTCACCGAGCAAGGGCACATCGAAGCCGAAATGGCGAAGGAGATGGAGCGCGAATTCAAAGACCTCCTCCAGGAAAAGCTCAACACCGCCAAGCAGTCCCAGAAAGCGAGGATCACGTCTTTCCTCGAGGGACAATGGAAAGGCCTTCGCCGCGCCGGAACGGAAGATTTCGACGCATCGCCTTCGACCGGCGTGGACAAAAAAACATTCCTCGACATCGCGAAAAAGATCACGCACCTTCCCGGCGACAAGAAGTTCTTCACGAAGATCCAGAACATCTTCAAAGACCGCCAGGACATGATCGCCAAAGACGCGTACGACTGGGCCATGGGCGAATTGATGGCGTACGCCACGCTGCTCGCCGAAGGCCACCAGGTACGTTTCAGCGGGCAGGACGTGGAGCGCGGAACATTTTCGCACCGCCACGCCGTGGTGAAGGTCGAAGATTCCGAAGAAGAGTACGTGCCGCTGAACAACATCGCCAAAGGCCAGCCGCATTTCGACATTTACAATTCCCACCTTTCCGAATACGGCGTGCTCGGCTTCGAATACGGTTACGCCATGGCGGCCCCGAACGCGCTCACGATCTGGGAAGCACAGTTCGGCGACTTCTTCAACGGCGCACAAATTATTCTCGACCAGTTCCTGAGCTGCGCCGAATACAAATGGCGCCGCATGAACGGCCTCGTGCTCCTGCTGCCCCACGGCTACGAAGGCCAGGGCCCCGAGCACTCCAGCGGCCGCATCGAACGTTTCCTGCAGCTCTGCGCGGAAAACAACATGCAGGTCATCAACGCAACGACGCCCGCGCAACAGTTCCACGCGCTGCGCCGGCAGCTCAAGCGCGATTTCCGCAAGCCGCTCATCTGCTTCACGCCGAAAAAGCTGCTGCGCTACCCGAGCTGCATCTCTTCCGTGAACGATTTCGCCACCGGCAAATTCCAGGAAGTGATCGACGACAGCGAGGTGAAAGCGGCCGACGTGAAAAAGATCGCGTTCTGCTCCGGCAAGATCTATTACGACCTCGCCGAGCACCGTATGAAGACCGGCGTGAAAGACACCGCCGTCGTCCGTGTCGAGCAGCTTTACCCGCTCCCGCAAAAACAGCTCAGCGCGATCGTCGCGAAATACAAGAACGCGAAGGAGTTCCTCTGGGTGCAGGAAGAGCCGGAAAACATGGGCGGATGGTCGCACATGCTCCGCGTCTTCCGCGACGTGAAGCTCGACTACGTCGGCCGCACGGAAGCTGCAAGCCCGGCAACCGGCTACGCGAAACAGCACGCCGTGGAGCAGCAGCGGATCCTTGAAGCCGTGTTCGGCGCGGTCAAAGCGGAGAAGACTGTGAAAACGTAGTTTCGGGCCGGATTTATCCGGCCCGAATGAAACCAAGGTCGGGTTTATCCGACCATATCACCAACGGTCGGATTCATCCGACCCCAAGCACAAAAACCATGGCAATCATCGACCTGAAAGTCCCGTCCCCCGGAGAATCCATCACCGAAGTCACCATCAGCCGCTGGATCGTGGCAGACGGGGACGTGGTGGAAAAAGACCAGGAGCTCTGCGAAATCGAATCCGACAAAGCGACGCTCACCATCAACGCGGAAGAAGCGGGACAGGTGAAGATCCTCGTCAAAGAAGGAACCGTGAAAGTGGGCGACGTGGTGTGCAAGATCGACACGAGCGTCAAGCCCACCGCAAAACCGAAACAGGAAAAAGCGGCTGTTGCCGACAAAAAGCAGGAAGCAAAAAAAGAACCCGCCCTCGCAACAACAGAACAACAAACGACAAACGAGAAACAACAAACTTCTTACGCCAACGGCCACCCCTCGCCCACCGCGAAAAAGATGATGGACGAGAACAACGTCCCGGCCGGCAAGGTGAAAGGCACCGGCAAAGACGGCCGCATCACGCAGGCCGACGTGGCGAACGCGCTGGCCAACGGCTTCGACAGCTCGGCGTTGACTGCAGGCACGTGGGGCGGATCGCGCGAGGAGAAACGCGAGAAGATGACCGCGCTCCGCAAAAAACTTTCACAGCGCCTCGTCGCCGTCAAGCAGCAGACCGCCATGCTCACCACGTTCAACGAAGTGGACATGAGCGGCATCATGAGCCTGCGCGCGAAATACAAAGACGCGTTCAAAGAAAAACACGGCGTCGGCGTCGGCTTCATGTCGTTCTTCACGAAAGCCGTTTGCGAAGCGCTGCACCAGTTCCCCGCCGTCAACGCATCCATCGACGGTGAAGAAGTGATCTTCCACGACTATTGCGACATCGGCATCGCCGTGAGCGCGCCCAAAGGACTCGTCGTGCCCGTCATCCGCAACGCAGAAACGATGAGCCTCGCGCAGATCGAATCGGAGATCAAGCGCCTCGCCGTCCGCGCGCGCGACAACAAGATCACCGTCGACGACATGACCGGCGGAACGTTTACGATCACTAACGGCGGCGTGTTCGGCTCGCTCATGAGCACGCCCATCCTCAACCCGCCCCAGAGCGCCATCCTCGGCATGCACAACGTGGTGGAACGCCCTGTAGCGATCGACGGCCAGGTCGTCATTCGCCCCATGATGTACGTCGCGCTCAGCTACGACCACCGCATCATCGACGGCCGCGAAAGCGTGAGTTTCCTCGTCAAGGTGAAGCAAATGCTGGAAAATCCGGTGAAGCTGCTCTTCGGAGGAAAAGATCCGGAAGAAGTGGTGCTCGGATTGTAGGGAGACGTGAGACAAGAGACGTGAGACGTGAGACTAAAAAATCTCGCGTCTTTTTTTGGAGCGGAACTGATGGTGCGTTGAAGTTCTGTTCGGCTCCGGCTTTTCGCTGCAAGTCCTCGTCCTGCGTCCTGCGGGCTTTCCGCTGCAATCCGGGCTAGGGATTCAAACCGTTCTGTGCATTAAAATCACTTTGTTTACTTTTAAGCATGAGCCTTACCTGGTGGATTCCGTGGCTGATCTTTTATTCTATCTGGCACAAACGACGGAAGCCATTTCGTCCGTACCAGTTGAAACGTCGCGAACCACGCCGGCCGCTCCTTAGCGCTCCTCTGCGCGCTCCGCGCCTCTGCGGCAGAAGGCTGCCATGACCAAGTCTTGTATTTGTTGACTTTTAACCGCAAAGACGCGGAGGGCGAAAAGTTCCGCGGAGAATTTTTCTTTCTCTTGTAACTTTCTTTTCCTCCACCCGTCCTATGCACATAACGGCCATTCCCCGTTATGCACCGCTCATGAAAACCTTACCTGCATTCTTCCAGTTCCTGCGCCAGAACCTCGTCATCATTGCGCTGATCCTTTTGCCGCTGGCCATTTTTGCGCTCAGCTCCTGCGCCGCCACAATTGCCAAACACGAACCCGTCGTCACGGAAAAACGGCAGGTGGGCGAATTCAACGCCATCGACGCGGAAAGCGCTTTTTCCATCGACTTTACCACGGGCACAACGTGCGAAGCCTCCGTCGAAGCCCCTTCGGACGTGATCGGGAAAGTGAAACTGGAAGTAAAAGAAAATATACTTCACATTTCCTGGAGCGATGACGTCAACGACCTCGACCGGCCGGTCCGCATTCACCTTGCAGGTCCTGCGCTGGAAGCCGTGAAATTAGAAGGCGCATGCAACCTCGACCTGCTTTCCAACCTCAACGGCAATCATTTCCGCCTCGACCTCAGCGGCGCATCTTCATTCACCGGCACGCTTTACATGAAACGCGTCAACGTCGATCTTAGCGGGGCGTCGAACGCTGAACTGGGCGGCATCACGAATTTTTTCACCGCGGAAACGTCCGGCGCCAGCACCCTGCGCGCGGGGAAACTCTCTTCAGCCGTCACCGTCGTGAAATCCTCCGGCGCTTCCAACGCCACGCTCCACGCCGACAGCACGCTCGACGCAGAAGCGGATGGCGCATCGACGATCTCTTACAAAGGTGAACCGGTTGTCGCGGAAAAAGAAAGCGGCGCATCGACGATCCGGAAGGTGAAGTGAAAAAAAAGTTGTCGGTTGTCCGCGGGTATCGGTTGTCCGGGGTTGTCGGTTGTCAGTCTTTCGTGGGGTGTCTGCCGCACGTCCTCGATACTCGCCTTCGGCGAACTCGGACTGACGGCGCGCTTACTAATTAATTCTCCGACTGACAACCGACAACCCCGGACAACCGAAGCGGCGCAGCCGCGACTGACAACCCCGGACAACCGGCAACCCTCATCCCTTTCCCGGATTCAGCATAAAGCCGACCGATACGCCAATCGACGGCATGATCGACCAGCCATCCGCACCTTTCAGCGCGACGGGGGTGAATTCGAAGCCGCAGAAAATTTCTTTGTCCCAGCGATACCGCACGCCGAGCGAGAGATACGGTCCCCACAGCAGCGTCGGTTCCTGCCCGGGCCCGACGGCCATCGTCGTCAGTGAATCGGTGCGCTTCCAGTTATACCGGTCGATCCACGCGGTCATGCCGATGCCGAAATCGCGGCTCCAGCTTTTTCTTCCCGATTCGAAATTCAACCCGCCGAGCAGGCTCATCGTGTAACGCGCCGAAAGGTCGGGAAGCCAGGCGAAACCGGCGCGCACGTATATTCCGTGTGTTCCGTCTTTCATCTTCAGCGCGAGCTTTTCCCCGTTGATGGAAAAAAAGCGGCCGGGTCCGAGGCCTTCAGCGTACGCGTAAATGTCGGGGCGGATGAGAACGTAATCGGTTTTTGCGGGGGCAGCAGGCGGAATGGTATCCTGCGCGGCGGCGAACAGCGGGAGCAGCAAGAGCGAGACGAGAAGTGCGGTTTTATGCCACATGAACTTTTGGGATTTTCCTGCTCCTGAAAAACAAAACGAAAATGCCACCCGCCACGAACGTGCATGCCGCAGCGACAAGGATGGGCAACTCCAGCCGGATGCTGACGATCACACCCGCGACGATCGGCGGGATGGCCTGCGCGAGCGACTGCACAGACTGGTTGATGCCGAGTATCTCCCCTTGCGCTTCCGGGCCGGCCTGCGAGGAAACGAGGTTGGACGCGTTCGGGTTGATGAGTCCCTGCGAGATCGCGATGAATGGCAGAATAAAATACAGCCACATCTTTTCATCGGGCAGCACCAGGCAAATGAAGGCGGCGCTGAGCAGGAATATGCAGAAGTTCATGATCTGCCGCGGTGAAAATTTTTTGAACACGCGTGTCAGTCCGCCCTGCGTGACGGCGATCCAGATGCCGATGTAGGCAAAAATATCGCCCACCTGCGAAGGCGTGTAGGCGAACTTCTCCGAAAGATAGATCTGGAAAAATTGCGTGAAGAACGTGAAGCCGAACGTCAGCAGGAACATGACGACAAAAATTGTACGCAGCGCCGGCGACGCAAATGCCCGACCGACATTCCTGAAGCCTGAAGAAAAGCTGACCGGCGTCCGGAGCTTCACCGGCAACGTTTCCCGGTACACGAGCCACACCAGCACCAGGTTGATCGCTGCAAGCACAGCCGCGCCGATGAAGGGCGTGGAATAATTGAACCCGCTGTAGATCGCGGGATCGGCCAGTTTTCCGCCGATGTACGGCCCGAGCACGAATCCGATGCCGAACGCCATGCCGATCAGCCCGAAATTTTTCGTCTTGTTCGATTCATCGCTGATGTCCGCGATCGACGACATCGCGATGGAAATATTCCCGCCGGTGAAACCGTCCAGCGCGCGGCTGAAGAACATGAGCCAGAGATTGCCTTCCATCACCGACCACGCAAAAAGCACATAGCCGGTGAGCGTGCCGAACAGCGAAATGGCGAGGATCGGTTTTCTCCCGTAACGGTCGGCCAGCGCGCCGAGAAACGGGGCGCCGAAAAATTGCGCGAGCGGAAATGCAGCCGAAAGAAACCCGTAAAGAAGGTAGCGTGTTTCCTCCTTAACGCCCGGGTCAAAAATTCCGGCGTCGGGATCGGCGAACAGCAGCGGGAAAACCGGGATGACAATGCCGATACCGAGCATGTCGACAAAAACGGTGACAAAAAGCGCGAGAAGAATCCCCTTGTTGTCTTTTTTTCCCATAACGGCGACCAAAGTTACAAGAATTTAGCCGCCGCGATTCCGCTATCTTCGCGTCATGAATTCCAGCGAACAGGATTATTTCGAAGCTAACCGCAGGCTCTGGAACGGGCGCGTCGGCGATCATTTCCGGTCCGATTTTTACGCCGTCGATAAATTCAGGGCGGGCGGGAACGCGCTCAATAAAATCGAGACCGGCCTGGTGGGCGACGTCGCCGGCAAGTCGCTGCTGCACCTGCAATGCCACTTCGGGCTCGACACGCTTTCGTGGGAACGGCTGGGCGCAACGGTCACGGGCATCGACCTTTCCGATGAGTCGATCAAAGCCGCTGAGAAGTTACGCGACGAGCTCGGCATGAAAGCGAAATTCGTATGCTGCAACGTTTACGATACGCCGCAACACGTGCCCGGGCAGTTCGACATCGTTTTTACATCCTACGGCACCATCGGCTGGCTGTCTGATCTCGACCGCTGGGCGCGCGTGATCCAGGAAAAGCTGAAACCCGGCGGTACATTTTTGATCGCCGATTTTCACCCGGTGATGTGGATGTTCGACGAGAAGCTGGAAGAAGTGAAATACAATTATTTCAACCGCGAAGTCATTACGTCCGAACAGGCAGGAAGCTACGCCGCGCCGGATAACAAGAATGTAAAAACGGAATACGGCTGGAACCACAGCTTCGGGGAATTGATCGGCGCGCTGCTGAAGCAAGGTTTGCGCATCACGCATTTCGAAGAATATCCGTTCTCGCCCTACAATTGTTTCGAAGGACTGGAACAGCGCGCCGACGGCATGTGGCAACCGGCCAGGCACGGCGATAAATTGCCGATGATGTACACGCTAAAGGCGGAGAAATAGAAGAATAACGCGAGTATCCCTTTTAGTACAGCAAGATAGGTACGAAAAGACAGTACGGAAAACCGTCTGTTAATTGGCCTGTTTTTTCTGAGCGGGTGACGTATCCCCTTTTGTTTTCTGGACAGGTATCTGCTTTTTTAACGAATCCATTTTTTTAGACGATGAAAAAATTCTGGAAGTATCTTTTTTCACGGAAAAAGGTTGTCCGCTGGGTTGAGGAGCGGGAGGGGCTAATTTATCAGGATTCGTTCCGTTGGTTTTTGACTGCGCTGGCTGTACTCGTGAATCTGGTGTTGGCAGTTGCTGTTCGTTATATATGGCATCATGCACAATAGGATACAGGCTGAACGCACCGGCAATGGTTGCAACTCCCACCACAATTTGCCATCCACTAACGGCAATGCGCTTTTTCTTTGTCTTTTTAAGCCATTTAGTTGCCGATTGGTATTTGCTTATGCCGAAATAAGCATCATCAAAAAGATGAAGTTGCAGCTCACTCAAATCCTGTCTTTGCTCCGCTATCCTGTTTTGTTGCATAAAAATGACAATGACATCGTAATGAGCAGCAAAATCCGGGTAGTCCTGTTTCAGAATCCAGACCGGCGTTTTAATGTGGTGATCGCGATCATGGCAAAGCCTGTTGCACACCTTGTCGATTGTTTCCCCATGCAGCCTTAGCAAATCCCTCATAGACCTCTAAAATAAACGAAAAAAGAACCGACTCGAATTTCACGAAAAATTCCCGCCCGAACCTAGTCGTTTACAAACGAATAATACGCAACCTAAAACCTATCTTTGCATGAAAGCAAACTCCGATATGAAAGTCCGCCTCACCAAAGAGCAGAAAATCAAAATCGCAAATAGCGATAACGTATATACTATCATGCAAGCGGTACTGATGCGCCAGAACAAATTGCATAGGCTGCGTGAGTATTTCTGGGTGATGGGGCTGAACAACGCCAACGATATTTTATATCTGGAATTAGTCGCGCTCGGAAGGCTTAATGCGGTGAATGTTGATCCCGTGGAAATATTTTCTTTCGCAGCGCAAAAGAAGTGTACGCGAATCATTCTTATTCACAATCACACCTCGTCGTTAAAACCTAGCAAGGAAGATATAAAGCTGACGGCAACGCTGGCTATCGGGGCGCACTTTTTGAAAATGCAAATCCTCGATCACCTTATCATTAACGAAACGGATTACGAAACCATCGGTGATTATGCGAACATCGAAGGGCTAATGCAAATGGTGGGAATCAAAGTGAAGCCGGACGGCAATAAATACGAACCGCTCAGTTTCACGGACGAGGAACTAGAGTCAGTTAGCCGGAAGCCTGCGAAAAAGGGCAAAAAACGGGGCTAATCAATTAACCGACGATTCCAAAAAACGAAAAGCAGCGAAACGATACGCTGCTTTTCGTGCTGAAAGGGAAGCCGATTTTTATTTTCGGCGGCGAGGGTTAGCCGTCTTTTTCTTCACCTGCTTTTTGACGGCGGCGATGCGCCTCTTCTTTTTTCCAGAAACGTTCCGGCTTGCTTTTGCCAGTTGCTTTTTCTTGGCGGGAGCGGTCGGCTTTCGCCAAGCAGCAATCTTTCCAAGTTTTTTAGATGTCGCTTTTTTTGCCATAACCCGTGCGGGCTTATGCTTCTTCTTCCCGCCTGCAATCTTGCGAAGTTTGGATTGGACAATGCGCTCTTCACGTTTTCTTCGCTTATCTCCTTCTTGGCGGTCAGCAGCCTTCCTAACTGCATTCCCCACTGTAATTTCTTCAACCGATTTTGTCGGCTTGTAATCCAGCATTGGCTTTTCTTCGGTGACGGCGTGCTCAATCGTTTCTTCAAAAGCCGCCGGGCGGTCATTGCGGCGGTTGTACTTGTAGCTCCATTCTGCTAAATAAAACGGGAGATATTTTTTGCTCAACGCATTGTATTGGCCTTTCAACCCAGCCTTAACTATGCTCCACACGTTTTCAATGCGATTCGTGTTGATAATTCCATCCGAAAAAGCCTCCTTATGCTTAATGACAAGATGCTGCAAGATTTCTTCAAACTTGTGGTACGCTGGCAGCTCGTCGGTCATCGCGATTGCCTTTTCCGTGTTCACGTATCGCTTCAACATTGCAAGCAAGTTCTTCGATGTAATCTTTTCCATTACCTCTAATCGCACCCGCTCTTTGCCTTCGCGCTCTACGATGCCCACAACAGGAACTTTTTTCGTTCCGCGTCCACGTTTGTTTTTTGGCTGCTCGGTTTCTACTTCGGAAAGTGATGCCGTATTGTCGTCGGTAAACCCTTTTTTGCGGTTCCGCTTCCGGGGCTTGCCACCGAGGTAACTTTCGTCCATTTCAACAATGCCTTCCAGCAGATCAACTTCGTCGTCGATCATTGCACAGCGAACGCGCATTGCGCTATACCACGCCGTTTTATAGGTGATGCCTAAATTCCGGCTCAGTTGCATCGCGGAGATTCCTTTGGGCGCTGCCAGCATGAGCGTGATAAGCGAAAACCACGCAGGCAATGCGAGTTTGCTTGCCTCGAAGATGGTGCCGTTCAATACCGTAAAGTCACGGTTGCAACTGTTGCAGTGGAACTTGGGGACGTAACCGGGGATTTTCCGGCGCGGGGTGATGTTTTCGGCTTGGCAATGCGGACAAACCGGGGTGCCGCCCCAACGGACTTTTTCCAGATAGCGGATGCACTTCGCTTGGGTGTTGTATTTCTTTTGGAGGGTAATAAGGTTCATTAGGGAGAAGTATTTCGGGAAGTCATTTTGAAGTGGAGCGGACGGGCATCCAACCCGTTATTTTGCTTGTCAAGGGCAACGTTTTAGGCAGTATAGAACTACCGCCCCGCATCAAAAGAACTTCTGCAAAGGAAGGCGGGGCTGCTATTCTCCCGACTTTGGTAGGTACTGAAAATCGAGCGTGATTTTCCCGTACTGAAATCATTTCAGTACTGAAAAAAGCGAGTAAATTTTCAGTACTGAAATCATTTCAGTACGTTTGTATCGTCAAGGGCAACGAAAAAAGCCCCTTCCGGGGCTGTCAATGAAAGGGGTAAGTATTATTTACCCCTTTTTCTTTTTCGCTTTCGGCAGTTTCTTACCCAGCGGGTACTTTATTGCTTCAAAAAGCATCTCGTTGGACGGCTCTTTACCGTTGAGCGCAGAAGATTTCACCTTATCGGTCAACGGATACCCCAATTTCCAGATCATATAGCCAGTCAATGCGTAGCATTTATATTTTCCAAACGGCGGGTTTTTAGAACGCCCGACGTAATCACTGATAAAATCGTAAATGCCTTTTGCCAGAGCATCCCGATGTTGATCGTAAGGGATTTCTTCCACAAACCTCGTGGCGTTAATTTCCATGTCATAAAACAAGCCATCTATCATTTTCTGGAAACTCATGTGGCGCTTGACTTTTTTCGGTGGCTCTGCGGATGCGGCTCTGGCTTTAGGACGCTTTTTTTCACCATTCTCCGAGACTAATTCAAACGAAGGGTAGTCAAAGCTCCTTTCGTCTTCCTCGTATGTAAATTTGAATTTGTAGTCCTCGTCCTTGCCGTATCGTTTCAATACAGCCCCCTTCAATTCTGCAAACCTTTGTCCTAATTCAGCGATCTGCCGCTTTGTTTTGATATGTACTTTTTTCAAAAGCAGTTTAATGACACGGGCGGGAATTTTATCGCCTGCGGACAAATGCCGTTCAAAAAAATCTTGAAATTTGAGCAGACCACAAAAATCGTCCTCGGCGAATTCGATTGTGATCTCCCGGAGTTTTTTCTTTTCCACGCAGCTTTCTTGCTTTCAACAAAGCTAAGAAAAACCGTTTTCTGTTTCTTCCTACTTATCTTGCTGTACTAAAAGGGATACATGCGAAGAATAATGTGTAATGTAGAGGCGCGAGGCCCCGCGCCTCTACATTACACATTATTCTTCTGTCGGCGGTTCTTTCAGCAATCCTTTCGACGTGGGAATGTCAATCGCGTGTTTGCCTTCGAAATGAATGTGCTCAAGTGCGCGCCTCTACACATTATTCTTCTGTAGGCGGCTCTTTCAGCAATCCTTTCAACGTGGGAATGTCGATCGCGTGCTTGCCTTCGAAATGAACATGCTCCAGGTGCGGCGCGAGCTCCTTCATTTTTCCCACTTGTTCTTTTCCTTCTTCGGGGGAAATGTATTGATCGTCGGATGCGGTGACGAGCGTAAGCTTGATATGCTCGGGAATTGCATCGGGACCGACATCGGGCGGAAAAAATCCGCACCACAGCATCACTTCGTCGACGCGGGAACGGCCCGTAGCCATCCACCGGCTGGCCGTGGCGGCGCCCTGTGAAAAGCCGAGCGCGATGACGTGCGCATTCACGGGGATCTTCTTCATTACTTCCGTGTACACCTTGTCGAGAAATGCGACGTAATCTTTGATATCGTCCCCGCGGTCTTCTTTCGTCATCCACGACGCGCCGATCTTCCCGCTGGTACCGCGTGTGTAAAAGCGGTGCAATCCTTCCGGCGCAACGACCAGCACCGTTTCACCTTCCATCGGTCCGAACACGGAAAGGAAATCGTTTGCCAGCTGCGCATAGCCGTGACAGGCGAAGATGACGGTACGCACGCCCCGACCGGGTTTCCCGAGAACGAAATAACGGCCGGTTTTCCGGGTGGTGACGCGATGCTGCTGCATTACGATTTCTTTTTTTCGGGAGCCGGCGCTTCTTTTGTTGCCGGTGCGGTATCCGTTTCTCCTTCTTCCTCGGGCATGGCGACGGTGTGCGCCCCGAGAATTTCCAGGATGGGACGCATGTTGTAAATGCCTTTATTGAACTTGTTGCAGAGAATAATGATCGTCACGTCGTCTGTAAGCCCGCGGTAGAACGCGCTCGTGTAGCCGTGCCACCAGCCGTTATGAAAAACCGCCATCGCGCCATCGTCGAACGCGATCGTCCGCCAGCCGAAGCCGTAGTTCCAATATTCTTTTCCCTCGAGATCGGCGCTGTAAGCCTTGAACGCTTCCTGCTGCACGTTCGTTTTCAAAATCGTTCCGTTGCGCAGCGCGCGGTCCCAAATGAACATATCCTCCACGGAAGAAAAAACGCCTTTGTCGCCCGTCACGCCGTCGAGGAAATTATCGTTCCACCATTTCCATTTCCCGAAATAGCCTTTCGTTTTTTCATCGTGCTCCTTCCCGTCGTTCGCCACCCACGTGTGTTTCATGCCGAGCGGGGCGAAAAATTCATCCTGCATGAATTGGTGGAACGGTTTCGCGGAAACCTTCTCCGCGATCAGCGCGAGGATCATGTAGCCGGTGTTGCTGTATTCGAATTTCGTGCCGGGCTGGCGGAACGGGCGCACGTGCAGCGCTTCCATGATCGCGAGGGCGCTGTCGTTGGAGAATGCCGTGGGCTCGCAATTCCGTTCGCGGTAATAATTGTCGCAGATGTTCGTGTATTTGTCGAGCCCGGCGCGGTGCGTGAGCAGCTGGCGGATGGTGACGTGGTGATACGGGAAACCGGGGATGTATTTGCCGGCGGTGTCGTCGTAGCTGAGCTTTCCCTGCTGCTGCAGGAGCATGATGGCGGCGGCGGTGAATTGTTTGGAGACGGAAGCGAGCTGGAAGGAATGAGAAATTTTCAGCGAGTCGCGCTTTTCATAATCGGCCCAGCCGTAGGCTTTTTTATACAGCACGATGCCGCGCTGCGCCACGAGCACGCACCCGCTGAACCTTCCGTCAACAAAGCGGCGCCGGAAAAACGTGTCGAGGTCGAGCTGTTTTTGCGTGCCGTTGATCTGGCTGAAGATGAGGGGCGTGCTGTCGACGGGCGGCAATTTGGCTTCCGCCACGGGCTCCCGGCAGGAGGAAACGGCAAAAAACAGCAGCGACAAGGCGATGAGTGCACGCATAACGAAAAATCCCCTGCAAAAATGCAGAGGATTTTCCAGGTATGGTGTTGATAAGCCCGTGATTATTCCACAACGACCACGAGATATTTGGATACACTCCAGAATGAGTTCGGGTCGGTGATGACGAGCTTGTCGTGGCGGCCGTCATTGCCTTCGAGGCGGTAAGAGCCGGCAGGATGGCTGGTGACCACTTTCGCTTTTTTCGCGCCGAGCTGGACTTCTTTCGTTTGCGTGACGTCGATCTTCGTGAAGTAGGTCGTGTTCATCGTTTCGCTCAGCTTCTGCGTTTTGCCGAGGCCGATAAAGCCGCCTTCTTTCGTGAGCACGCCCTGCGTGGTCAGCTCTTTTGAAGTGCCGTACGCATAATAAGCGGTGTTCAGCTGCTCCGTCTTCGCATCGGATTCGGTCTGCAGCTCGGTGTAATTCATCGAAAGATTGCTCAGCTCGAGGTTCTGCTTTTCCAGCTCATCCTTCAGCATCGTGATCTCGTATTCCCGCTCGGCCAGCTCGGCCGTCAGGTTGTCGATCGTCGTCTGCATCGAAGCCATGTTCAGGTTGGCGTTCTTCAGGTTCTTACGTGCTGCTGCGAGACGTTCCTTGTTCTGGACCATCATGTCGTAGATCGACTGGATGTCGGACGTGATCTTGTCTTTGCGGGAAGCAACGTCGCCGGTAGCGGTGTCTTTGCTGATGATCTTCTCTTTCTTCTTGATCTCGTCGAGGTTGTCCTGGATGTCGTTCATTGCACGGAAGAAAGAATCGAGTGCAGCGGCCTGCTCGGCGTTGATGCCGGAAAGCTTTTGCGTTTCGTTCGTCAGGCTGTCTTTGACAGGGTCCGTTTCAGGCTTATCGTCCTTGCATGCATACCAGAGCGGAAGGACGAGTAAAAGGATGAGCAGTTTTTTCATAGCGGTTTGTTATTTACGGAGCAAATGTAGTTTAAAGAACGTACGCGGGGCAAAAAACGATACATGGAAGACGGGATCCGCAATTCTTAAAAATCGCTAAATCCCAGTAAAATCAATGGATGCCGGTTAACCATCCGTTTCCCATCCATCGAATACAGTCTTCCATGTATATGCTTTAGCCTTAAAACGGTCGACAAAACACTGCAAATCGTCTAAAAAAGCCGGTTTCAGGCGGGCACAAATGCTTTACGCAGGTGTTTATAAGCTTCCTTCAGCTCGCGCTGGCGGGTGGCCTGTGTGCGTGTGATGGCCTTGCGGGTGGCATCGTACCGTTCCCGCACTTTGGCGAGCACGTCTTCGAGATCGTGCTTCTTCTCCTCGATCGTTGTGGCGACGGTCTTCTTGCCCATGTCGTAATACGAGCGGAGCAGGTCCATCTTGATGCGGAACTTTTCCATTTCATCGTGGAGCTTTTCGCGGATCTCGTCGGTGAATGGCGATCCGGGAAGCTGCCCGTCGAGGCGGTTCACCGCGCTGAAGATGCGTTTTTTCTGGTCGTTGAATGCTTCCAGCGTTTCCGCTTTGCCGTGGGCGAGCTGTTCCTGCAGCTTGCCAAGGTCGGTATGCAGGCCGCCGAATTTTTTACCGTCGCCGGTCTTGAATTTTTTCTGCGCGGCGAGGATCTGCTCGTTCAGGTCTTTTTTCAGCTCTTCGTATTTCTGCTGTGCGACCGTTTTTCCTTTCGCGAGTTCATCCTGGAAGCGTTCGAGATCGCCGGCTGCTTTTTTCAGGCGTGCAACAAATGCTGCGCTGGCCGCGCTGCCGGTATTCCGTGAAGAAGAACGCGCAGAAGAAGTGCGTTTCGCTTTTGAAGAAGACGCTTTCCCTTTGCCCGTGCTCCGTTTTGCCGAAGTCCTGGAGGCTGCGCTTTTCCCGGGGTCCTTTTTTGCAGAAGCCGATTTCCCTGCCGCACGCGACGGCTTTCGTTTAGCCGTGCCCTTCTTTCCTGGTGCGGCCGAAGTTCTTTTCCCGGTTGCCGCTGATTTCTTTTTCGTAGCCATAGTATGAACGGATTTTAGTTAAAAACAAAATTCACGAAAGCGCACAGGGTTCATAATGACCACGGTCAAAGGTGAAAATGACATTGCTCACGTTTGAGAAAATTCAAATAAAAAATCAAACGTCAGAAAAGAGAAAGCTGTCCTTTTTTGTCGACGTCTTCGAAACCGGAAATGCCTACGCCCACAAGACGTATCTTCTTTTCCCCCGCTTCGGTCTGCCGCAGTAATTTCTTCGCGGTCTGCGCCACCAGCAGCGGATCGTGCACGCGTTCGGGGAATGTCTGGCTGCGGGAAATGATGCGGAAATCGTGGTACTTGACCTTCAACGTCACGGTCCTGCCGAAAAGCTCGTAACGTTCGAGCCGTTTGAACACTAACGCGGTCAGCCTGTCGATCTCTTCCTCGAGCCGGGAAATATCCAGCGTGTCTTCCGCGAACGTATCCTCCGCGCTCACCGATTTTGTTTCCCGCTCCGGGTCCACCGGCCGGTCGTCGATGCCGCGTACGATATTATAATAGAAGCGGCCGGGCTTTCCGTATTGCTTCACCAGCTCTTCGAGCGGCAACTTCTTGAGGTCGGCGCCGGTGAACAGTCCCGCATCGTTCATCTTCTTCGCCGTCACGCGGCCGATACCGTGAAAATCGCCCACGGACAATTGCTCCATGAACGCTTCGATCTTCGACGGCGCGATGAATGTCAGCCCGTCCGGTTTCTGCATGCCCGACGCGATCTTCGCCACGAACTTGTTGATCGATACGCCCGCGGAAGCCGTCAGCTGCGTCTCCTCCCGGATCGCATTCTTGATCGCCGAAGCAATTTCCAGCGCGGAACCGACCTGCAGCTTATCCTGCGTCACGTCGAGATATGCTTCATCGAGTGAAAGCGGTTCTACGAGGTCGGTGTAGCGCAAAAATATTTCGCGGATGTGCTGCGAAACGTCTTTATATACAGAGAACCGCGGCGGCACGAAAACTCCTTCCGGGCACAAGCGTTTCGCTTCCGCGCCCGGCATCGCCGACCGCACACCGAATTTCCGCGCCTCGTAGCTGGCCGTCAGCACCACCCCGCGCCCATTCGGAGAACCGACGATCACGGGCTGGCCACGCAGCTCCGGGAAGTCGCGTTGCTCTACGGAGGCGTAGAAGGCGTCCATGTCGACGTGGATGATCTTGCGGTGCATTGGGGTATAAAAGTAGTTGGTTGTCCGGGGTTGTCGGTTGTCCAGGGTTGTCGGTTGTCCGGGGTTGTCGGTTGTCCGGGGTTGTCGGTTGTCGGGGGTTGTCGGTTGTCGGGGTTGTCGGTTGTCCGGGGTTGTCGGTTGTCCGGGGTTGTCGGTTGTCCGGGGTTGTCGGGGTGTTGTTTATTGTTGATCTGATTTTCAGGTTGTTAAATGCGTTTAAACGTTTGTAAACGGATATAAATGTTTAATAGACGATTAAGGTTGATAGTGGGTTGTTCTTTTGCGGAAAAAACCAATGGAACAGAATGGAGTAAAAAGCCTTGCGGTGTACAATGAAGCGTACAAGCTTGCGATGGAAATCTTTAAAGTATCGAAACGTTTTCCTAAAGAGGAAAAATACGCACTGACGGACCAGGTAAGGCGATCATCGAGGTCGATTTGCGCCAATCTTTCAGAAGCGTATGCGAAACGCATATATGTCAAACATTTTAAGTCCAAATTATCGGATTGCGATGCGGAAAAAGCTGAAACCCTGACCTGGCTTGATTTTGCAAAGGACTGCGAATATATCTCTTCTCAAACGCATGAAGCTTTATATAACGGCTACGAGAAAGTGGGCAGGATGCTCGGAAAAATGATCGCAAACCCCTCCTCCTTCTCACCCCGAAAAAAAATCTCCAAAAACCGACAACCGACAGCCGACAACCCCGGACAACCTTTTTGACAACCGTACAGCCAACAACTCTTTCTTAAAGATTTTCTGTATTTTTCTCAAAACTCCTAAACATGCCCTTACAGAACACAGTCGAGATCAAACCGGCCAACATCATCCAGGATAAATTCATCCCCGCCACGATCCAGGAATCGTTTGCCAATATCTTCAAGAAATTCCGCGAGAACAAGGTCGATCCGTCCGATTTCTGGGCGACGCTCGGCAGGCAGGACAACGGCACCATCAGCCAGGCGTGGACGGGCAGCATCGTTTGTTCGACCGTTGGCAGCAATAGTTTTACGAACCGCGGGCGCCAGATCCGGGAAGAAGCGGAGCAGCTCGCGGCCCTCTACGGCGGTCCCAATCCCGACTCACGGGTGGTGACCGAGAAGTTCATCTCGCTGAGAAACCTGCGCTTTACGATCAACGACGTGCGCGCGCGGATGATGCGGTTGACGGTTTCGCTGAACCCGGGCGAGCATGCGCTTGTGTTCCTCCAGCACACCGACCTCAACGATACGAAATACGACGACGGCCTGTTCGAATATCTCTTCCCGGAAAAAGAAGAGCTGATGGCCGGGCGCAAGCTGGTGACATATTTTTTCGAAATGCCCGCCGAAGCTGCAGCCGGCCAGTTCCAGACGGTGATCAAAGCTTTGTGCTACAAGAGCCCGGTTTCCGTGAACATGGCGGAAGCCGACGCGCAGGCGGAGATCCGGAACAAAGACACGAAGTACGCGGTTCAGCTTTTCAAGACGGACACGAATAATTTCCGCGAGCTGAGCGAAGCTGAAGTGACGACCGAAGTGCAGCGGGATAAAAAAACACTTTTACTTATCCACGGCACATTTTCCACCACGGAAGGCTCGTACGGTTTCCTTTACGATGTGCCGGGCGCCGAGCCGATGAATACGGACCGCAACTGGCTGAAGCAGCAGATCCTTTCAAAAAAATACGAGCAGATCATCGGCTTCGACCATCCTTCGGTGGTGGATTCGCCGGGGGAAAATGCGGCGAAGCTGATCAGCCTGCTTTCGCCGGGCGGGAAGTTTACGAAAACGGTGGACATCATCACCACGAGTCGGGGCGGGCTGGTCGGGAAAAACCTTGTGAACGACAAGCAGCAGGCCGTGATGACGATCGAGCGCGTGGCCACGGTGGCGTGCGCGAACGGCGTGCAATGGATGACCACCGGCGAAGGCGTCGGCCGCATCGTGGGCGTTATCCGCAAAGCGACAGTCGGTCCCGTTGCGAAAAGCGCGCTGGTGCTGGTGCAGCTCGGCATCAAAATTTTCCTGAACCAGCCGGGATTGAAAGCCATGAAAAAAGGCGAACCCAGCCTTGTGGCATTGCTGAACGACAAGCCAGCCAATCCCGACATGCGTTACCTCCCGCTCTGCGGCAATTATGACCCCGGAAACACCGCGCATCCCGCCGGCTGGAGAATTTTCGACCTGCTGCTCGATGCCGCGCTGCACAACAAAAATCACGACTGGGTGGTGGAAACGGATTTCCAGGTGATCATGCCGGACGGCTACGTCGCGTACCAGCAGCCGATCTCGTACTACCGGGGCATTACGATGGACACCACCCACACGCGCTACTTTTTCGACCCGATGAACACGCTCGCGAAAAAACGCATCCTTTATTATCTCCACGACGATTCGGACGTGCGCGCCGCCAAAACGCTTCCTGCCGATTTCTGATCCGCGATGAGCAATGACGTAAAATGCCCCGACGGCTACGCGAAGATCGACGCGAAGTGCAAAGCGAACGCGACCGGCTTCATGCTCGAACAAGGCAAGACGTATCATTACGTTGCGGAAGGGAAATGGCTGGACGCGGGCATCGAATGTGATGCGGACGGCTACGAGAAAAAGCATTTAAACCCGCTGCGATGGGCCCGTCGCATCAACGAAGCGCACTGGTTCCAGCTCATCGGGGAAGTGAACGGGAAAACCGTGCTGCTGGGGAAACAAGGTTCCTTCGGCGCGCCGGCGAGCGGAGAGCTGACCTGTTACGCGAACGACGCGCCGCTGATGCGGTGGAATAATAAGGGAGCGATTTGTTTGAAGGTGCAGGAATTGCCGATTGAACCGTAAGCAAAATTCTGCTTGCCCGGGCAAACGGGTATTATCCCGTCAAGGTCTTTAGAACCGGAAATTGGAAATAATTTACGCCAGCTCCGCCATCAGCACAAACAACCGCTCGAACTTGTCGCGCAACTGCTGCTCGCTCCACAACGTATTGTTGCCGATCATCGCGAAGCAGAGCAGCTTTCCCGATTTCGTTTTCACGTAGCCCGCGTACGCACGCACGCGCGACATCGTTCCGCTTTTCGCGTGGAGGTTTCCTTCCGCCAATGTTCCATCGGCCAGCTTGCGGATCGTTCCGGATTCGCCGGCGACGGGAAGCGAGCGGTAGAATTTCGGGAAGACGGCTGAATCTTTCGCAAACACGCGCAGCATGCCTGCGAGCTGCCGCGTGGTGATCGTGTTAAAGCGGGAAATGCCGCAGCCGTCCACCATGCACATGCCGCGCAGGTCGATGCCTTTGCTCCTCCAGAAATTATACACCACGCCTACTCCGCCGTATGTGCTGCCGTAGCCTTTCTCGCGCAACGCCAGCGCGCGCAGGATCGCTTCCGCGTAAAAGTTCTGGCTCACCTGGTTCGTGTGGTAAACGAGTTGTTCCAAAGACGGCGAGGCGGTCGTGCCGAGCGTTTTGCGTCCTTCTTTCACGTCGATCTTCACGTGGTTCAGGCGCACGAGACGCTGCGTGGTCGCCGTGTCGCGCACGCTGATGCCGTTGTCCTCCAGCGATTGCTGCAGCTTCTGCGCGCAGAACAGCGCGGGATCGGGAATGGCGCTGCGCTCTTCGTGGTAAGAAGAAATTTCACCGAGCACGGTGCGCTCGAACTGGAACGGCGCGCCCTGCACGTACGCATACGATTTCCCGATGGAAGGATTGTGCACGACCTGGTTGTACAATTTCAACCCGGGAACGGAAGGCGACGTGCGCAAACTTACTCCGCCGCCCGCAGGCGTAAGCATCAGGTCGTATGTGTTTTCACGGATGTTCAGCCCGCATGGACCGGTGCCGTATGCGCTCTGCATGTCTTCCCACGCCCACCCGCCGGGAACAGGATCGCGCTCGAACGCTTCCGCATCGCCGATGATGCTGCCCGCGATGCTGTCGATGCCGAGTCCTTTCACGAGGTTCGCCCAGCCGTTCACGACTTTATCGACGCTGCTGCCGAACGTTTCGGAGCCGAGCGCAGGATCGCCGCCGCCGCGGATGTAGATGTTGCCGTTGAGCGTGCGCGTCGCGGGATCGACCGTGCCGTCGTATTGCAGTGACGTGGTGAAGCGGTATCCCGGGCCGAGAATGGAAAGCGCCGTGCCCGTCGTGACGATCTTGATCACCGAAGCCGGGATCAGTCCGCGGTCGACGTCGATTTCGCAGATGACGCTGTCGCTGCCGGTTTCCGCGAGGTAATAGCTCCAGCTTCCGCCGGTGAGCTCCGTCGCGTTGTTTACGGAATCGACATAAGAAAGCAATTTTCCCAGCGCACTCGTGTCCTGCTTCTTCGGCTCGATCAGCGTCGCGGTGTCTTTGACGTCTGCAAATTTTTCTTTTGCGGCAACCGGCTCGCCGCCTGTCATAAAGCTGAAGATGATGGCGATGATCCCGATGGGCAGGATGATCAGCGCGAGGATTTGCTTTACGGTGAGCGTTTTGTTGAGGAGGTGCTTCACGGAGTAAATGTATGAAAAGCAGTGCGGCGACAGACAGCCGGATGATTATGTCGTCGTTGCAGGATTATTTTAATGGTTGACCACGGAAGCACAGAGGATCCAGGCAACAACGTGTTGTCTACCGCACCAAATTCACTCCACCGATATACCGGTGCGCCTGCCCCGACAAATCCTTCACCTCGATCTTATACACATAACAATCCACCTGCAAAATTTCCGTTCCGTCCTGTGCACGGCCATCCCACGGTTTTGCAAGGTCGGATGACTCGAAGATGAGATTTCCCCAGCGGTCGAAGATCATCATGTGGAAATCGGCGACGTTGCCGCCGTAGCCGGTGAACACGTCGTTCAGTCCATTCCCGTCGGGCGTGAACGTGTTCGGAATGTAAAACGCAAAATCGGGCTGCACGTCCAGGCAGGCTACCGCCGTGTCGGCGCAAACGCCGGAAGTGGCGATCAGCGTGGCGCAGTAATTCCCGACGCCGGGATAGGCATGCGGAAGATTTCCGAAACCGCACATCAGCGTGGAATCGCCGTCGCCGAAATACAGCACGCAGCTTCCCGTGTTCACAGACGCGTCGGTGAAGTACACGTTCGGCTGCGTTTCCGTCACCGAATTGGTGCTGATCGTGAACGCGGCCTGGGGTGTGGATGAAACCTGCACGAAACCCGCCTGCGTCAATGTATCCGTACAGCCGGCGGCAGATGTAACGATCAGCGTCACCGGGTAAAGCCCGGCCTGCGTGTACGTGTGCGAAGGTGCCGCAGCGGTCGATGTGGAATTATCGCCGAAGTTCCATTCATACGTTGATGCGCCCTGCGAGCTGTTGGTGAAATTCATCGCAAACGGCGCGCAGCCATTCCCGCCCGGCCCGAACGCAGCAACGGGTGAAGCAGACGGAGTGATCGTAATTGTTTGCGTGGCGGTGCATCCGTTCGCGTCGGTAACTGTACATATGTAAGATGTTTGCGCTGTTACGGTAACGTTCTGCGAAGCGCCCGCAGGCAAACCACCGCTCCATGTGTATGCATACAGCGGAATTCCGCCCTGCGCTGCCGCGGTGAAGCTCGACGGGACGCCGGAACAGGCGGTTGTATTTCCCGCAATGTTCACGGTAAGCGACGCCGGCTGCGTGATCGCGACGTTTTGCGTTTGTGTGCAACCGGCAGAGTCGGTGATCGTCACCACATAATTTCCCGGGGCAAGTCCGTTTGCCGTTGCGCCTGTTCCGCCCGATGGCGACCACGCATACGCGTACGGCGGACTTCCACCCGAAGGCGTAACTGTTGCAGATCCATCCGCCGCGCCGTTGCAGGTGACATTCGCAGAAGTCGCCGTTGCGCTTATCGGCGGCAATGGAATGACGAGCACGGAATCGATCGTGCTGCAGGTGTTGCCGGTAACGATTACGGAATACATTGTTGCGGCTGCCGGTGAAACGGTGATCGACGAAGTGGTGGCCGACGTGCTCCACAAATAAGAACTTCCACCCGAAGCGGTGAGCGTGACGTTCTGCCCGGAACAAATGCTCGTATCGGGCGTGAGCGTTACCAGCGGTGGCGCGGAAAATACGACGTTGATCGAATCGCGCGCGATGCAGGCGCCGTCGTCGATCTCCACCCAGTACAAACCCGGACCGGTGACGACGTACGTCGGATTCGTGGAATTGTCCTGCCACAGGTAGCTCGCGCCGGCAGTCGTGGCGTTGAGGAGAAGCGTATTGCCCGTGCAAAGCGTTGTGTCGGCGCCGATGGAAACGGAGCAGGTCGGGGGAGGCGGAGGAGGAACGTTGGAACAATTCACGCAAAAATTGATGAACATCCCCGAGCTGCCGTTCGTGCCGTTGTGGACCAGTATCCAGGTGTGACCGTTCTGCGCAGCCGTAGCGGTGAATGTGATCGTGTTCGTCGTCCATGCGGCGCCAACTGACGGCAGGGTCATCACCATCGCAGCCGATCCGATGTTCGTGACTGAATTCGTATAAAGAAAAGGCGCGAAGTTGCCATTGCTTCCGTTGCCGTGACTGACGTACGTAAACGTGATCGAATAATTCTGTCCTGTCACAAGCGGCGTTGTGAGCCGCACGGCGTATCCTTCTCCCCCGGTCGTCCACGTGGTCCCGTTACCGATCCACACCGCGCGGCAGGCGCCGGTCGTTACGGGCGGCGGAAGCGTAACGTTCGCTGCGGGCCATGCCCCGGTCCACGAAGCGCCCGTCCATTCGAGCAGGTCGGCGTTGAAGCTGAACAGGTCGCCGCTGCCGGGAAATGAAGTTCCGGGATTGCAGGAATAAAAGCAGGAATCGGCAAATGATTGTCCGCGGCCGGAAATGGCTATCACGAGGAAGCACGAAAGCGCAGCTGCACGTAAAAACGGGGTCATTACCGGGGTGATTGGGGTGATGTGACATATTAAAAGTACATTAAAAACGACGGATATTTTGTGCCTGGCGCCCACTTTTATCGTATTCCTGGCCAAATTTTCGACGGTTTGCCCCGAAGGACTAACTCTCGCAGGGTTGCGCGCGGCCATGCGCACGGGCAACCCTGCGAGAGTTAGTCCTTCGGGGTAGTCGAAAAAAATCCACCTTTGTTAAAATATTCCTGCCTCCTGCCCCGACTTCCCACTAAATGAAAGAGGTGGCAAACATTCCGACACTGATGGCCGCAGAGCAAAACCGGTTCCTGGAAGAAACAGTAAAGCGCGAACGGCGCCGGTTGCTCGAGTTCATCCGCAAGCGGGTTCCCGAAGATGAGGACGCAGAAGATATCCTGCAGGACGTTTTCATAGAGCTCACCGAGAACCTTCGCGTGGAAAACGTCATCGAGCGCGTGTCGGGCTGGATGTACCGCGTGGCCCGCAACAAGATCGCCGACCTTTTCCGAAAGCGCCGCACCGAGTCGCTCGAGGCGCGGTACGAACGGACCAACGGCGACGGCGAAGAAGGCCTCGGGCTGAACGATCTCCTGCCTGACGCGTCGGCAGGACCGGAAGCCCAGTACGCCCGCCAGGTGATCATGAGCGAGATCATGCTGGCCCTCGAAGACCTCCCGGAAGAGCAGCGCTGGGTGTTCTGGGAGAACGAGATCGAAGAACGGCCTTTCCGCGAGCTTGCGGAAGAAGCAGGAGTGCCGCTCAACACCTTGCTTTCACGAAAACGGTACGCGGTGCTTTTCTTAAGAGAAAGATTGCGTGAGCTGTACGATGATCTTAATGATTAAAAAGTTCTGAGTTCTTAGAACCAAGACCTAAGAACTCAGAACTCATAACTAAGAATAAGAACTTTTTAAAACATACATACTATGAACTGGATACTTAAAGGAATCGGATTCGCACTGCTCTTCGCCTTGTTTGTGCTCGGCGCGGGCTGGGTGACGATGCTGCTCTGGAACTGGCTGATGCCGGAGATCTTCGGGCTTACGCTCATCACCTTCTGGCAGGCCCTCGGTCTTCTCGTGCTCGGCAAGCTGCTCTTCGGCGGTTTCTTCAGGGGCGGACGCGGCGGCTGCGGACACCACAGGGGCTGGCACGGCAAGCACGGTTACTGGAAGAAGCGCTGGGAATCAAAAATGGCGAACATGACGCCGGAAGAAAAAGAAAAATTCCGCGCGGGAATGCAAAAGTGCGGATGGTGGGATAATCGTTGTGAGGATGTTGCTTCGCCTTCGGAAGAGAGTGGGGGCAGGCAGTAGGCGGTTGGCGGTAGCGGTCGGCGGTAGCGGTTGGCAGTAGCGGTTGGCGGTAGCGGTTGGCGGTAGCGGTTGGCGGTGGCGGTTGGCGGTGGCGGTTGGCGGTGGCGGTTGGCGGGATTGGTGCAGGTTTTCTGCGAAAGAGGTTCCTGGTGACGGGGACCTTTTCGTTTTGATACGCCTTTAGTTTTTATTTTAGCTGATTATGGCACGGACCAGGATCATGTATATTGAAAGCAAGTATGGAGAGAACGACCTTATTGGAAGTGCGAGAATTGGTCGTGTTACTTTTTCTAAATCCGGCAAGTCTCTCCATTATAACGGAAAAACGTTTCAGACGTTAGGCGGACGTGGATTTAAGGCAAATTATTTTGATACCGAAACTGGTGATCATTATTGGATTTCCGGTTGTAAAAAAGATGGAACGGATAGGTTGTATGGAGAACGTCTTCCTATTTATATTGATGAAAATGCCAGGGAAGAATACTGGACTGAGATCAGGAACAGGCCCGAACAAAAAAACGTAAAGGTTATTAACGGAAGATAACCCACGCACCGTTAGCTCAAGTTCCCGCCAACGGCGGAGTATCGAGGCCGTGGGGCGGGCATTTCCGGGGTTCTGAATCAAGGAGCCAAGCCTCTTTTCTCTCTAACATTCAATCAATTATCCCAATTTTCACGCATCCCGGGTTCCAGGAATGCGGGGAATATTCCGGCGAACTTTTCGGGCGATCCTGTTTCTTTGGCCTGAACTTAAACCCTTCTTTTATGAAATACGGTTACGCATTTTTCCTGTTCATCGCCTTGAGCTGCGGGCAGCTTGCAGCGCAGCCGTGGAACAGCGCGCTGATGATCGCAACGGGCAGCGACGGAACAACGTTCAACGCTTCGCAGGTCTTCCAGGATTCTTCCGGCGTGCCCAGCGTTATCCAGTTATCCGACGGAAGATTGCTCGCCGCGTTCCAGTGGTTTCCTGCGCCGGTGATGGGCGACAACTGGGACAGCATCGCCGTTAAAATTTCCACCGACACCGGCGCCACGTGGACTGCACCCATCCATTGCAACTTCACCGGCATGCCGCCCAATTTCTGGCGACCGTTCGATCCCGCCATCGTGGAAACGTCCACCGGCCAGGTCCGCATGTACTTTTCCACCGGCCCCACCGGGAGCCCGTCGCTCGACAGCACGATCAATACGTATTCCGCGATCTCATCCGACGGCATCAATTACGCTTTCGAAGGCGGCATCCGTTACGACGACGTTTCGCTGCCCGTGATCGATCCGACCGTTACATTTTTCGGGGGCGTGTGGCAATACACCGCGCCACGCGGAGCTCCGCAGGCCGGCGCTTTCCACGCCACATCCACGGACGGGCTCAACTTCACGCCGCTTGCAACAATTCCTTCCGACAACACGCACCAGTGGACGGGGAATTTAATGGTGGACGGCAGCACGATGCGCTTTTACGGCGCGGGACCGAACGGCCTTTGGTGGTCGTCGTCTGCCGACGGCAACACTTGGTCGGCCTTCAACGCGACAAACATCACTGCCGGCGGAGATCCTGCCGTGCTGCGCTTGCCCGACAGCACGTACATCATCATTTACGTCGGGCCACCGAATTTGACTGGTGTTACGGAAACAACAACTGCAGGAAACGAAATGCAATTGTTCCCGAACCCTTCCCATGGCGATGTCAACATCAGGATGAAAAGTGAAGGCGATTACCAGCTGCGGATTTTTGACGCGGCGGGACGTGAAGTGCTGCTGCAGGCGTTTACGGGAACGGCAACTTCCGTTGACACGAAAGCGCTGAATGCGGGTTTGTACTTCGTGGAAGTTTTTGATGCCGCGCGGAATGTTGTTTACAGAGAAAAGTTGATCCGGTAGCTTTACAAACATGGCAGGCTTTCTCCTCAAACTCCCGGCGGCGGAATGGCTCCGTTCTCCCGGCATTTTAAAACGCACAATGTCAAACGCCCAATGTTCAATGATCAATTAAATTTCCGATGAGCGTTGTGCGTTGAACATTTGGCATTGTTCATTCCTTCCTTTTCAAAAAGAAAAACCGCCTCCTCGCGGAAGCGGCTTTCCCTCCTGAACACCTGCCCTGCGTCAACGCTAAAGACGCAGAGCTTTCATGAAAATCCTTACGCAGCTTTTGCCTGCATCCTCGTCCGCGACAACGCGAAGAAGATCGCCGTGAGCGTGATGAGCGACAGCACCACCACCGCCATTCCTTCTCCCCCGTTCGGGCTGCCGCCGTCGTGCGTGGTGAACGCGAACGGCTGAACGCTGCCCTGCTCTTTCGTATTTTTCTTTTTGAGGTACTTGTTATACTCCACCGGGTAACCGAGGTGCGGGTTGATGTCGCGGCCGGAGAGCCACTGGTACGTGTACAGCTCGTCCCAGCGGCGTTTGTTGAGGCTGTGGAGGTACTGCTGTCCTTTGTCGCACGAAAAATCGCTGCCGGATGCGGGATGCGTGAGCACGTAACGCGCCTGGAACGTTTGTTTGTTCGGCGTTTCCTGGAACATCAGGTCCTGCGGGAACGTGTTGCGGGCGTACGTCACGTGGAGGCGCGTGAAATAAACTTTGCCATCGTACACGTTGCCGCCCGTATGATAATCCTGTCCTTTGCTTTCCAGCCAGTCTACGCCCACTTCCTTCAGCTCCGTCACCATCGGCGGATCGCCCACGCAGGGATCGCAGAAGAGATTTTGCATCGGGCTCACTTCCCACGCGTACTCGAGGAACACGGCGTCTTTCGATTCACGTTTCCACGCGCGGTTATAAAGATCGCGGTAGAATTCGCCGAATTCGCCCTGCACGAAGAGCGGAACTTTCTGCCCGGTGGGCACGGGAACGGTGCGATAGTTCGTCGTTTCAATGCGGCCGACCTTTGAATACGCATACACGATCATGTCCTGGGCACCGTCGGCGTTGGCCATGCCGAGGCGGATGGGCAGCATGAACTTCGGTGACCTGAACGAGATCTGCAGCGGGCGGAGCGGCACATTGCCGGCGGCGCTGTAATTGTCGAGGTTCACCTTGCACACGAAAAATTTCATGTTGCTTTTGATGTACGGATCGAGCACCTCTTTCGCGCCTTCCGGAATTTTGTAGCCGTTGTCGGTGAGCCACGCTTCGAGCCCGGTGGATTCTTTCGCGGAGAGAATAAGGATGTCGTACTCACCCACCGAATATTTCGCTTCGATGGTCACTTTGTAATTATCCTTTTCCGTCACCGTGTCGACGGATTTGTCTTCCGCGGAAAGTCCCGCGGCGGAAGGATACGCATAGTCCTTCCGTGTATAACGCGGCTCATAGCAAGGATCCTGGTCGTAATACTCGACAAGGCGCGGCGCGGAATAATTGTCGAGCTTGTCGAACAGGATGCGCTCCACCACGCGGATGTCTTTCTGTTCGAGCACGACGGGCACAGGAACCACCATCGCGAAATCTTTCACGTCGCCTGCAAAATCGCTCGACATGGTGATGGTGGATTTTTCCCCGTTGCGGACGATGATGACCTGCGAGGTTTTGTTGAAGAGCTTCGTGTCGGCCTTCGCCACGTAAAAGCCGCAGAAGGTGAAACCGTTGATGGCCAGCGTAAGCGCGGCGATGGAGAGGATTATCTTTTTCATGGGAATCTGATTTACGAATTACGACGTACGATGTACAATTTGATTGGAAGTGTTATTTTCTCATGTCTCATGTCTCACGTCTCATGTCTCACGTCTTCCTCACCCACTGGAATTTTTCCGCGGGCAGGAAGCGGTCGAACAGCGGCACCAGCGGGCTCATGAAGAAGAGCGCCCAGAGCGGGGCCGTGTGCACGAACAGCTTCGAGGAAATGTACCAGGCCAGCACGCCCACGAGCGCGGCCCAGATGATGCGCGCGGTGCGGGAGGAAGGCGTGGACATGGGGTCGGTGATCATGAAGAAGGTGAAGAGCAGCAGCGTGCCGGTATTGAGCTGGTGGAAGAAATGATCGGCCGGCCATCCCTGGTAAAGGATGTTGCGCGCGAAGCTCAGCCCGAGGAACGCGATGATGAACGCAAACGCCGTGTCGAGTCGTTTCACGCGCAGCAGCACCACGAGGCCCGTGCATCCGACAAGCAGGAGCAGCAAACCGTCGCTGCCCCATTGTCCCGGCGAGATCCACGCGTCGCCGGTGAGGAGGAGCGTGACGAGAATGCCGAAGTTGGCCGGGTTGAAAATGTGCTTGCCCCTGATCTTCAGGAAAAATTTGCTGGAGATGGAAAGCACAGCCGCGAGGATGAACGTCCACGTGTCGTTCGCCTGCATCATCAGGCACAGGCTGAACGAAGTGATGAGCGCGCTTTTGAGGCCGGTCCAGTCGTGCGTTTTGAACTGGATGAACAAGGCCTGCACAGCGAGGCAGCAGAGGATGACGATGTTGAAGCGGAGCAGGGAAATTTCCCACTCGAGCACAAAAATGCCGTAGAGCAGGAAAACGAGCTGGAAGAGCACCTGGTAATGCCGCGCATCGCTGCGGAACCAGGAAAGGATGTTTCGGAAAGGCTGAAGGACGGAAGTTTTCGCGGGTTGAGCTGCAAGCTGGATAGCGTGTTCCATGGGCGTACTTTTTTGAGATACGACCAAAAGATGCGCTGGATCATAAATTTCCACACGGGGAAAAAATTTTAATTGCCGATTTCCAATTGGAAGTTTGGTGTTCGAACAGAGTTGGCAAGTAAACGCACAACAGGTCGCTCCTACGGAGCTCAGCGATGTACACGCGCGATTTTTTATAAACAGGTCGCTCCTACGGAGCTCATAGGGACGACTTCGGGGAAATCAAATTTTGCAGGAGGAACCCGTTTATAAAAATGGAACTTCGGGACAAACTCCGTAGCAGCAGTCTGTATAACCTCGGCAGCGGAAGCATGACAAGCTTCGCAGGCGCGACCTGTTTATAATCAAAAAGAAACACAGAACAAGCTCGGCAGGAGCGGCCTGTTATAATCTCAAAAACAAAAGCAGGAACAAGCTCCGTAAGAGCGACCTGTTTATTGAAAAAAATAACCAGAGAAAATCAAGCTCCGTAGGAGCGGCCTGTTATAATCTCAAAAACAAAAGCAGGAACAAGCTCCGTAGGAGCGGCCTGTTATAATCTCAAAAACAAAAGCAGGAACAAGCTCCGTAGGAGCGACCTGTTTATTGAAAAAAATAACCAGAGAAAATCAAGCTCCGTAGGAGCGGCCTGTTGTACTACTGCGGGAAAGTTCGATCCGACGGAAATTTTGACGACACGGAAAGTCTGCGTGAAGGATAGCAGCGGAAAGCCCGGACCCCGAGCACTCGGGGGAGGACTTGGAGCGTATAGCCTGACCCCCTCCCGAGTACTCGGGATCGGGGGGCACGCCCAAATTCCTTGAAAAGTATTTTGCCTGTGTAATGCTATTATCAAACCCGATAAGCTCTTCGCCTACGGAAAAACCCAATTCAGACCAACGTTCTTTTTCCTGAAGAAATATTTCTTTGATCGTTTCAATTGGAAATCGGCAACCGGCAATCACTGCAGGTCCGGTATCACCACCTTTTTTACGCGGTAGCCGTCGTTGGTGTAGATGCTCAGGAAATAAACTCCAGTCGGAAAGCCATTGACGTTGACCTGGAAACTGTGGATGAGCACGTTGGGGAAAACGGTGCTGTAATAGATCTTCCCGAAGCGGTCGAAGAGCTGCACGTACATGTCGCCCTGGACGCGGAGCTGGGCGTTGACGTAGATGTAATCGACGGCGGGATTGGGGTTGAAATCGAAATCGACTGCGTCGCAGATGCCGTAGTACCAATACGTGAGGCCATTGTTGCGGGCGAAACAATCGTTGCGGTACGTGTAGCCGTCGCAGGCGCAGACGGGGTCCCAGTAAGGGTTGCAATACGCGCCGTACTGGATCTGGGTGCTGTCGATGCACTGCGCGGATAATCGTACATTTCCACACAGGAGCCATACGAACAATGCCGCGACCAGCGTTCTTATCATACCCTAAAGATAAGTTAAAACACTTATCGATCAAACCGCTGTGGATAAAGGGTTTGGAGGGAAGCGAAGGAATTTTGAGTAACGGAATAGAACCAAAAACCAAAAGTCGCGGTGCAGGAGGTTTTTCTAGCCTTTGTTGATTGATGCTTTCTTGTGTTCACAATAAAACCATACACAGCCGTTACAAAGAACTTGTCAAATCAAAAATAATCATTTCGTTTTACTTTTCAATACTGCTTGCTCGATTCTTTTTTGAACGAAAGTGTTTCTTCTCCAATATTTAAGTATTTGCTTAAATAAGAAAATGTCAATACATTTGCTTTGCCCTCAAATCGGCAAACTATGGAAAATAACACCTGTATAAGAGCATTAGCTGATCCAGTTCAAATCAAAGAATGCAAGGCAAAGGTAAAGGCAAATGAAAAATCGTTTGAGCAACTTTCAGGTGTTCTTGCGCTTGCAGGAAACGATGTGCGTTTAAAGATTCTTTATTTGATGGAAGAAGAAAAAGAATTATGTCCGTGCGATATGAGTGATATTCTTGAAATGAGCATTCCAGCTGTTTCACAGCATTTACGTAAACTAAAAGATGGAAATGTTGTTGAGACGCGTAAGGTGGGGCAAACTATTTACTACTCCTTAAAATCGGAACACATAAAAATTCTCAAACCGTTCTTTAAATATATAAATCAAGTTAATCTGTCTTCTGAAAAAACGTGAGTAATCAAAAACAAAATAAAGCCTTAATGGGGACGAGCATACTGCTTGCGATCACTTCATCGCTTTGTTGTATTATGCCAATATTGGCCATTATTGGTGGCATCGGTGGATTTGCCAGCTCACTTAGCTGGGTAGAGCCTTTACGACCATACCTGATCATTGCTACTGTATTGATTTTAGGATTCGCTTTTTACCAGGCTTACAAACCTAAAAAAGCAGATGAATGCGGATGCGCTGTTGAAGAGAAAAAAAGTTTCATGGCGTCAAAAAAATTCCTTTGGATTATAACAATTGCTTCGGCGCTATTAATGTCTTTCCCATACTATTCAGAAATTTTTATTTCAAAACCAACGCAAAAAAATATTTCAATTGATAAAACCAATCTTGTGCAAACAACTCTTCATATTGAAGGAATGAATTGTGAGGCTTGCGAGGAGCATGTGAATAACGCTTTATTAAAACAGGATGGTGTGTTAGAAGCCACTTCTGATTATGAAACGGGAATAGCGCAAGTTAAATATGATAAAACAAAGGTATCTGCTGAGCAATTATCCTTAGCTACTGAGAAGGAAACAGGTTATAAGGTAAATCCATAAACTATGAAAAACACACTCAAAATTTTTCTGGCAATTTTTACTGTTATTACGGCAACAACATTTTTCGGATGCACAAATAAGAATACAGTAACATCGGATGGAAATATTATTACGTTCTACGAAGTTCCGCTAGTCTGTGGAGCTGCTCCTGAAATAGGTTGCGGAAGTCGTATTAAACCTTTTTTCATTGATACCGATAAAGAAAAGCAGATAAAAGAATCATGGTCTAACAGGGAAGGAACTATTATCGGAATTATTTGGGATGCAACTGTAACCGATAAAAGTGCAAGAGAGGATTTAATTCAACCTATTTTCAAAAAACATTCGATTGAAGCTAAACTAATTTCAGACGAAGATGAAATTGCAGGGTACATGGCGAGCATGAAAAAAGATAAATGGTATGAAGGAATGGCCGTAGACAGTTTAAGTCGGGAAGAAGCAGGCGTTATAGCGGAAGACCTTACCAAATTTGCATTGGATAAAGGGCTTATAAATGAAACAGAAAAGCAAAAGATTAAAAACGACTTGGAGGAATATTTCAAGAAAGAATTAGTAATTGTAAGAACATGCGCCGAATTGAAATCAGAAGAAACACAGGAGAGATGGCGTAAGGACGGATACCAAATATATGTTACGCATATCGGTAAGGAAAGAGCTGATAGCGTATCAAGCTATTATGCCGAATACGAAAAAATGAAGCAAGAAAAGTGCGAAAAGGACGGAAAGAAATCATCTTGCGAGGAAGAGTGTTCTGAAAAAAAATAAAATGGAGAAGACAATAGAATTAAAATCAGTAATAACTTGTCCGATCTGTAAGTTTCAAAAGACAGAAGTAATGCCTACGGACTCTTGCCAGTTCTTTTATGAGTGTTCGGAATGTAAAGCCCTGCTAAAGCCGAAAGAAGGTGATTGTTGCGTTTATTGTTCCTTTGGTTCAGTTGCATGCCCTCCTGTTCAAGAAGGCGGTAAAGGAAGTTGTTGTGATTAAATAGGAAAGATAGTTGAGAAGGTTTCTATTGGATACATATTTATCGCCAATGAATAATTGATGCGAAAAGCTTAATGACGTTTTCTTCTATTCAATGGATGCCGAATGAGTACATAAATAATTATCGGAATTCCTACAGCTGAAGGAAAAATCCAAAAGAACAATTCTGAAAATTGATTCCAGAACGGCAGATTTTTTCCGTTATCAACATAGAAGCCTGTCATTAATAATACATAAGAAAAGCTCATACAAATTGTATGCAGCCTTGTCCAATTGGGCGGGTGTTTTTTGGCAAGTCTTTGTCCGGCAAAAGTTAATGCGTATGCAAGTGTTCCCACAATAAGTAAGTGAATATTGAACGGCCATCTCATTATTGATGTTATTATTACGGTGACAAATAAAACGGTCATTCCCCAATAATAAATTTTCCCTGCAACGGAATGCGCCTTCTTTGTCTTTTTACTAAGCATCGAAACCAGACCGCTTATTGTACAAATAAGTCCCAATACTATATGCGCTGCAACAAATGCCAGGAAAACTTTATTGTCTGATGGCACCGGAACCCCAAATAGAATTGTCTCTTTATCCTCCATTATATATTATTGAAATCTAAAACTCATCCTTCCTCTTCCCTTCTTCCAAATACTTATCCAACGCCTTTTTTCCGAAAGAATGGAATACTACTGGCGTAACAATCATGTCCATCAATGTGCTGCTGACAAGTCCGCCAAGAATTACAGCCGCAACAGGATATAAAATTTCTTTTCCTGAAGCCTGCGCATCCAGCGTAAGCGGTATTAATGCCAACGCAGCTACAAGTGCAGTCATAAGTACCGGCACAAGCCGTTCAAGCGATCCGCGAATGATCATTTCCGTCCCGAATTTTTCTCCTTCATGTTCTACAAGATGAATGTAATGGGAGATCATCATAATCCCATTACGAGATGCAATTCCTGTTAGCGTGATAAAACCAACCATCGTTGCTACTGAGAAAGTTCCACCTGTAAGCATCACCGCGATCACACTACCGACAAGCGCAAGTGGAATGTTGAGCATGATCTGTGCGACAATTCTCCATGATTTGAAATGGGTATATAAAACAAGAAAAATTCCTGCAACAGCGA
Source organism: uncultured Chryseobacterium sp. (assembly GCA_966211705.1). GTDB lineage: Bacteria > Bacteroidota > Bacteroidia > Palsa-965 > Palsa-965. The sequence goes on along the minus strand of CBIHOC010000003.1, from coordinate 139,877 downwards.
ATAATCCTAAAAATAAGATAAGCTTCGACGCGCTCTTTTGACTTTCAAACTGTCCCCCATATTCAACGAAATAACCTTCAGGAAGCTTAATATCACGGATTTTGTCCTGGATTTCGGTTACAGTTGTTCCGAGATCACGGTCTTGCACGTTACATGAAATAACAATTCTGCGTTGCGTATTTTCATGCGAAATGGTGTTGATCGTATTTGTGTATTCTACCTGCGCAATTTGTTTAAGCGGAATCAAACTTCCGTCGCCTGCGTGAACCTGCGTGTTACGAATGTTTTCAATATTCGTTCGCTCTTCGTCTGTTGTTCGGAGAAGAATATCAAAAGTCTTTTGTCCGTCAATGATTTGTCCTGTGACTTTACCATTATAGAAAATCTCAAGGTCTTCGGCTACTTTCCCTGATTGCAAACCGTAACGCTTTAATGCTTCACGATCAATACTGATCAACAGTTCAGGAACCATCACTTGCTTTTCCACTTGCACATCTACAACACCCGGAATTTTTTCAATACTATTCTTAATGTTGTTTGCAGAAGCGCGAAGTCCAGTCAGATCATTTCCATAAACTTTGATAGCTACTTGCGCCCTGACACCTGATAATAAATGATCAAGCCTGTGCGAGATCGGCTGACCGATATTTACAGATACACCACTTAGTACAGCAAGCCTTTCACGAATATCAGCAAGCACTTCATCTCTATTGCGTCCTGTGTCCTTCTTCAATTCAACCTCGATTTCCGAATTGCTTACAGGTTCCACATGTTCATCCAATTCGGCGCGACCTGTGCGACGGCTTACATATTGCACTTCAGGAATTTTCAACAACTGCTCTTCTGCCATCGTTCCAATACGATTGCTTTCTTCTAATGATGTTCCTGCGGGTGCAGAAAGATTGACTGTGAATGATCCTTCGTTGAATGGTGGTAAAAACTCTGTGCCGAAGAATGGAACAATGCACAGTGAAATAACAATAAGAAATCCGGCTGCTCCAATTACCAGTTTCGGACGGGCAAGTCCCCAATGAAGCAGCTTTGTATCCTGCCGTTTTAGGAATCGCACTAACGCACTGTCGCGTTCTTCTTTGTTTTTTATTTTGCCAAGCAGGTAACTGCAAAGCACAGGTGTTACTGTAAGCGAAACAATAAGTGACGCAACAATTGAAGTGATATAAGCGATTCCAAGCGGAACGAAAATGCGGCCTTCAATCCCCTGCATGTAAAACAGGGGAATAAAAACCAGCACAACAATTATTGTTGCATACACAATTGAATTCCGTACCTCGCTGCTCGCTTCATAGACCACACGCATGGTGGGTTTTGGAGCTGCGCTTGCTCGATTTTCACGGAGCCGCCGAAAAACATTTTCCACATCAACAATCGCATCATCCACCAACTCTCCAATAGCGATTGCGAGACCACCAAGTGTAAGTGTGTTGATGGAAATGCCAAACAGCTTGAACACAATTGCCGTTATCACAAGTGAAAGCGGAATTGCAGTAAGTGTAATGATTGTTGTGCGAAAATTCAGCAAAAACAATAACAGGATGATCACGATAAGAATGAAGCCATCACGCAAAGCATGTTCTACGTTTGTAAGCGAATTAACTATAAAATGCTTTTGTTGAAAAATATCAGGATTCAGCTTCACATCTTTAGGTAGTGAAAGCTGTAATTCTGCGAGCGCTTTTTCCACCTCTTCTGTCAATTCCACTGTATTTGCACCGGGTTGTTTTTCTACTGTGAGAATAACTGCTGACTTGGCGTTAATGCTCGCATCGCCCCGTTTCACTGCCGCACCATATTTTACTTCTGCGACTTGTGAAAGTAAAACAGGTAATCCGTCTTTATTTTTCACTACCGTACTCTGTAGATCCTGCAATGTTCCTGCACGTCCTATTGTACGGATCAAAACTTCCGAACCGTAGCGATCAAAAAAACCTCCGGTACTGTTTTGATTGGTCAGGCGAAGCGCTTCATCCACATCATCAATCGTAAGACTGAATTGCTTGAGTTTTGCGGATGAGATCAAAACCTGGTATTGCATCCTGTCGCCGCCAATTGGAATAACTTGAGAAATTCCTTTTATGCTCATCAACCTGCGACGAATAGTAAAGTCAGCCAATGTGCGGAGTGTAGCTGCATCAGTTGTATCGGATGAAATTCCTACAAGCATGATCTGACCCATTACAGAACTGATCGGCCCCATTACCGGGGTAATTCCTTCAGGAAGCTGAACTGTCTGAAGTTTTTCCGCAACTAATTGTCTGGCGAGATAAATGTCAGTGTTCCAATCAAATTCAACGAACACCATCCCGATTCCAATTGCTGAATTGCTTCGTACCGATTCAACTCCTGTAGAACCATTGAGCGCTGTTTCAACAGGAAGCACTACCTGCGCTTCAACTTCTTCAGGAGCCATTCCATTCGCTTCTAAAAAAATCGTTACACGCGGTCGGTTCAGATCAGGCAATACGTCTACAGGCAGATTTACGAGTGTAAAAACACCATACACGAGCAAGAGCGCCGCGAGTGAAACAACGAAAAGCCTGTTCTGAAGTGAAAACCTAATGAGCCTGTTCAGCATACTGAAAATTAAAATTGTTTAGTGTTGATGACTGTGATCGTGTCCGTCGCCATCTCCGTGTCCTTTTACGTCACCTGCTTTTCCCTCTTTCACTTCAATGATAAAATCAATAGTGTGAACCTTTCCGTCAGTCTGAAACTGGAACCAACCTTTATACATGCCCGGTTTCTCGAACGTCGTGTGCAAATCGAATTTTCCATTTGACACTTCAGGATGAACATGCATATATTCTTTGCTGTCCAATCCAATGATTACAACGTGTGCTTTTGCGCCGAGATAATTTTCCAATTCGTTAGCCGGAATTTCTTTTCCATCTTTTTTAATTGTCGCGCCAAAATGCAGCTGGTTGTTTGTTACAAATCCACTTTCATTCGTAATTGTCAATTCATATCCATCAGCTTTCCCTGAAAGTCGCTGTGCCCCGAGTGGAATGCTGGCTTTTTTATTTCCGCTTACGCTGAATGGAACTTTTTCAAGCTGGTGATTGCCTCCGGTTGGAACATAATCCGCAAAGAGTGTGTATTCGCCCGCAGCTGGAAATTTTTGCGAAACAGTATAGCTTCCATCGGATTGATATTCCGGGTGGATATGATCGAACCATGAAAGATCATTGCTCACCATGATGAGGTGGATTTTCTTTTCATGCTCAACATCGAGTGGAACTTGTTCGCTGTCTTTCCCTTTTATTTTCGGTGTGAATGAAAGTGTCACCATTTCTCCTTCCTTAGGTTGAGCAGGTGTTCCGCTGAATTGCATGAAATATGTATTTGTATTAGCAGCATTGTCGTTATGTTCGAGCTTCATGCCACATTTCGGACAAGTTGATCCTTCCGCTCCGGTAACTTCAGGGTGCATCGGACAAGCGTAGGTGTGCTCATGTCCATTTTTATTATGTTGTTCCATCGAATCTGTTGTTTTACTTTCATTTCCCGAATTTCCGCAAGAAGTTAAAAATGCAGCGGAGATGAGCAATCCTGAAATGCAGAGTGTTTTTTGAACTAGTTTCATTTTATTAAGTTGTTTTATTGGTTTAGATAAATCATTTTAGCCTGGTATGTTGCATTTACGACAACACGTTCATTTTCTTCTACGCCTTTCAATACAACAGTGAAGCTACCATTGTCTTCACCGGGCTGTATAAAACTTACACTGTATTGTTCGGCAGCGTCTTTAATAAACACAACAGGTCTGCCATTAATTTCACTGATAGCGCTGTTCGGTACGGCAATTTTTCTACTCGCTTCTTTTGCAAATACACTCACATTCACAAACTCACCGATCTTGAATTCACCACCCGGATTGTCCATTTCAAATAATACACGCTGCGACTGATTGGTGGGATTGATTGATTGCGCCATTGAGAGCAGATGTACTTCGCTGCATTGATGGTTATCGTCTGTGCATTCAGCAGTAAAGCGTCCGCCATTTACAACCCTATCAACATCTTTATCGAATACCTGTGCTTCGATATACACTTTTGAAAGATTTGTAACTGTGAAAATGGTTTCACCTGCTGTCACAGTAGTTCCGATACTTAATGTAAAATTTTCTACTACACCGTCAATGGGCGAACGGAGATAAACCAATCTTGATGCATCAGTTGAACCACCTGCCAAACCTTCAAACAGCTTTTTATTTTCACTTGCCTTTTTCAACCGTGCTTCTGCTTCATCAATATCTTGCTTAGCAGCAATATCTTTAAGCAATTGCAAACGATCATATTCTTTTTTAGCTGCTTCATATTCTGCAATTACATTATTGCGTTCAGCAGCAAAATTCACTAATGAAGCAGCATCAATAGAAGGTTCAAATATTGCCAGCAGCTGTCCTTTCGTTACGCGTTGTCCTACATTGACATTGAGTGCGTAAATCTTTCCGCTTTGCGCAGGTTGCACAAGCGCTTGTCCGTTCGATGATGGAATAACGATTCCGTAAAGAGAAACGCTTTCTGTGAAATTTCCGGTTGCGATTCTTTCTGTGTACATATCAAACAAGAACTGTGTTTCTTTTGGTATGTAAATCGTATTAGATAGGTTTGATTTAGAACCAGTATCTTCCCCGCCATGCGCATTTAAAGTTTGAGGGCCGAATGGAAAAATTCCGGGAAAGAACGAAAACAATAACATTAGTGCTTTTGTTTTCCGTCCTGCTTTCATTACTAAAAACATCAGGAGCAACCCGCCACCGAGTCCAAGACCGAATATCAACCATGTGTTATCCTTCCAGTCTTTTGTTTCCTCTTCATCATGCTCCAGTTCCTTACCGACATCAACTCCTGCTACAGCCAATAGATCTGCTCCGAGTGGAGAATCAATTTTAACGTTGATCCGGTAATTTTTCTTTTCAGGAAATAACGTCTTAACTGAATAGATACCTGTCTCATCATTATGAACTTCAAATTTCAGGTTCGGATCATCAGGAGAAGACAGAACAATGTTTGCACTATCAGCCGCACGATTTGTTTTATAATCGCTAAGGAAAATTTTAAAGGTTCCCGCTTCTCCCGGATGAATAGGCGCGTAACGCAATAGCACTTCATATTTATCCGAAGAAGCTTCTACGGAAAAATAATTTTGCGTTTGAGAAACAGCTTCCTTAGCAGGAGCATGGTCGTCACCTCCATGAGCCGAAAGACACACGGGAAGAAACGCAAGAAAAAAACAGATGAAGTTTCTCATAGGTTACCGGATAAATAATTCAACTGGATAATTGACAGGTTATAGCTTCGCAACGCTTCCAAATGTTTCAATCTAATGCTATAAGCATCGTTGAGTGTACGCAAGTATGTACTGTAATCAGTTTCGCCACCTTTGAAAAATCGGCTTGCTGCGTCCTCAATTCCTTGTGCTTGCTTTAAACCGGTTTCTTCATAATAAAGAAGAGCAGCAGTAGATTTTGTTTGTTCTGAGCGGGCATTGATAAGCTGGAAAGACATTTGCTGAACCTGCGCAGCATTTTGTTGCTCAGCAATTCGGATTCCTGTACGTGCTGCCTGTATTCGTCCATTGTATTGCCAAAACCAAAGCGGAACAGTGATCCCCATCCGGAAACGGTAAGTTAATGGTGTACTCATCGGCCCTTGATTTAAGTAACCGAACATAAATCCCGGCATAAACCGATTACGTTCTACCTGCAACAACCTGCGATTAACAAGTAACTGCTGATTGTAATAACCGATATATGGATTTGCTGTGAAACTAAACAAATCAATTTTTTCACGCGCTAAATTAGCAGCAAGCGAATCAACACGGTAGGGAGGGATAATACCTGTAAAAAGCGCAAGCTGTTCCTGTGTAGCTGCATAATCAATTTTTGCTTGTTCGTATTGAAGATGAATTTGACCATACTGCGATTCTGCAAAAACTTTCTGAAGGAAGTCAATTGACCCCGCTGCAAATTGTCTGCCCGCTGCAATACTAACTGCTTTGTATAAGCTATCCTGTTTTTCAATCAATGCTAATTCTGCCTGACGATATTGCAGGTCGAGATACAAACGGGAAATTTCCCGCTTTACATCAATTTCGGAAATTGCTTTACCAATGCTTGCAAGCTTTGTTTGCTCTTTCTGATATTGATGCTGCCGTACATACGTACCTGGAAAATCAAATGATTGCTGCACTCCAATTGTATAAAATTCACCTGTCGGACTTTCCGTAAGCACTTCCGGATTATCAAGGCTTACACTGCTCTTTTGGAGTTGTTTGCTTTGTATTGTTTGCAATGCCGCAACTTGTACCTGTGGGCTTCGTTTCAGCGAGGAATCAATAGCCTGCTTCAATGAAATGGATTGTTGCGCACTCAGAGAAAGTGTAAAGAGGATGCAACTTGTCAGAAGCAATACTGACTTATTTCTTTTAAAACGATTCCGCTGTTTCATAATAATTGCTGCGTTGATAATACTTTTTTACTTGTTTAATGCAGGTGAAGCAACATAAGTGTTGACATCGCTACCATCAACAAATCCTCGATGATAGTAACCGTGCTCATTGGCAGGTTGAAAACTGCGCCAAGACACGCACAACGAATTTGTTTCTTGTCGACGACACTTTTTATTACCCCAATGCTGCTGAACCCCATCACGATAATCGTTGCAACATTTGTTGCGAAAGGTTGAAAGCCTGTCAGAAAAAGAATTCCAAGCGTTAATTCGATAAATGGATACACATACCCGTATGCTTTCACTCTTTTAGCCAGCAGATCATACATCGAATAACTTTCAGCAAACCCTTTCAGGTCAAGTAATTTGAAAAAAGAAAAGACAAGGAAAAAACCCGCCATGAAATGATTCATCCAAAGCATCAGGTTATGCCCGTTTCCTGAGCTTGTAAGATGAGAAATACCAGTTATAAATGCAGCGATTAAAAGGAGTGGCTTATAAGTTTGAAACCATGATTTTGTTCCTTCCTGGGTCATTTGGTGGTGGCTGGAATCGCTTGCGTCTTCGCTGATTTTGTATTTTCCGCCGGTACTGATAGCGTCCTGAAGTTTAGAAAGCGGAATGTGGCTATCCATTGAGATAATCGCTTTGTCTTGTGTCACCTCAGCGCTGAGCACGTCAGGCAGTTTTAGCAATTCGCTTTTAACTTTAGCTACGCAACCACTGCAAGTAAGTCCGCTCAGATTATATTGATGTGTCATCATGTTGTTTGGTTTTTAAAATTTATGACACAAAAGTATTTCAGTGTGAACACAAACGTGTTACATATAAAGGGAGAAGATTTATATGATTTTACGTTTATCATATCTCGTCCAGCGGTTTACGGGTATGCTGATGCAACTTTTTGAATTCGCTTGGAGTTAAGCCTGTGAGTTTTTTAAATTGTCCTGAAAGATGCGCAACACTGCTATAGCCAAGCTGCAATGAGATTTCACTAATAGAAAATTCATTATAGATGAGCAGCTCTTTTACCCGCTCTACTTTTTGACTGATCAGGAAATGTTCGATAGTAACGCCTTCTACTTCTGAAAATAGCTTGCTCAGAGCATTGTATTCCATTCCGACTTGCTTTTCCAGGTAATCGGAATAACGCATGTGCTCCGGCTTTTCTGCTTTATTGTAATGTACAAGCACGATCAAAAGCGTTTTTATCTGCTCTATGATTTTTGCCTTTTTATCGTCGAGCAACTCGAATCCATGTTTTTCAAGTGCGCTCCTGAGCGTTGACTTTTGTTGTACGGTCAGGGGTTTTTCCAATACCACCTCGCCAAGCGTAATGCTTTTCGCCGGAGATCCGAGCGCATTCAGTTCGTTGGCTACTACACTGATGCAGCGATTGCAAACCATGTTTTTTATGTGAATTTTAGACATAGCAGGTTCAGTCGCTTATTTGCAACATTGTTTTGAAAACAGCGCTTTGAGCACTTTAAGCAGAATAGTACTAATCGTTTTGGACAAGTTCATGCGTTCAGTTTTTGGAATACAAAAAGTAGCGCAGCTATGCACACGCATACTGCATCATTGTAAACCAACAACCGATCAAACCTGGAATGAGCGAATAAATACCCTTATATCAGGTATTTTCGGGGGAGGAAGAGGAGGAGCATTCAGGATATTATCCCTTACATGGAAATAAGTATCCTGCGAAAAAATTGAATGTGAAAATGAAAAAACTATGCAGGGTTGCTTGAATGAAAAATCTGTATTAATGATCGAGGATTTCGTGAAGGCAGATAAAAACGTTTGTGTAAAATCGCTACAGCAGTTTTTTTCATTCTCGTCATGCTTACCGGAATCATGATGATGTTCTTCGGGAACACTTTCATGATCGTGATGATGATCATGGCCTAAAGGATGATGGTGAGCAAGACCCGCAGCATCGATCAGGTGATTAATTCCACAAGTGAGCGCATTAACCTGCACGTAAACAAACGCGCCGATAATAATCAGGGCGATTGATTTATGCAAGGTTTTATAACTGCTGCTCATTTTGCTTCTGTAAGTAATGTAAAATTACTCCAAATGATTGATTATAAATCTCTTTTTTGCCACTTTTTCACGCTGTGCTGCTTCAATAATGTACAGGCCATTGTTCCATTCGTGGGTATCCAGCTTTAAATTTTGAGTGGTTGAGCTGGACTTAAACACAACCTGCCCCATCGTATTATAAATTACAATCATGGTCGCTGAACTCGAATTAAATTCAGACAGGTTAAATGTAATCTCGTCCGAAGCCGGATTCGGATAAAGACTGATTGATGCGTTTTCTGAATTTTCTTCAACGGATGTAATAGTATCGAGCACAATAAATGATCCCATCATCCCTTCATCTTCATGATGTAACACATGACAGTGGTACATATAAGGAACCATATTGTCGGCGAAGTCAGTAAACTGCGTAATAAAGCGAACACTATCGCCGGGCATCACGAGCACAACATCTTTCTGTCCCTGCTCGTAATTAGGAACCGCGCCGCCATTCACATCCAGAATATAAAATTGAATATCGTGAATATGAAAAGGATGTGCCACTTGTGTTTTGTTATGCAACGTCCATATTTCAATATCGTTCAAATACACAATTTCATTAATGGAATCCATATCAAATAATTCCCTGTTAATTCCGAAAGGCCCTTCTGCGAGGTTCGGTGTAATAAACATAGCTGACAACGTATCGAATTCTAAATATCGGTTTACAGTTGCTGAAGCTGCGGGCCACGGAGAAAGTGTAGCAAGCGTTACCGGAATTGTTGTAACCGGACTTCCTGTTTGTGCAACTACATTTATTTGCAGCAGGTTATAATCTGCACCATTTAAAAAATTGCTGTAGTAATCAGGAATCTGGTTGTTCGCGTCACCAACCGAATCAGCCCCCATAATGCCGTTCGGGATTTCTGTTCCGTAATTCATTAGAAAAACGGTGTCGTTTAATAATGCAGTGAGATCAACTAAAATTTCGGCACGTTCGCCATTCGCCAAAAGCAGGCGACTTAATGTAAGTATTGTATCAATCAATCCTCCGTCAGTTCCGATCAAATGAAAATTCATGTTATTCGAAAAACCAAACATGAAGCTGCGACCCGATGCTCCGTTCAATAAACGCAAACGAACAACTTGCGCCGGGGCATTGAGGTAAGGATTTACTGTTCCATTCACCATCGGAACAGTATCATACGCAGTCGAAATTGCGATTTGGTTCAGTACATCAAAGCTTTTTGTTTGCACGATGAGCGGAAAATCATCAACGCCGTATGTTCTTGGTAATATTAAAGCAGCTTCAGCACTGTCTTTAATAATGATCATTCCTGCAAGCCCTTTTGAAACATGTAAATCGGTTTTGCCTTCGCCGTGCGGATGATACCAGAATGTTCCTGCGGTATTCAACACTTGAAAGTTCGGACTCCATGTTGTTGTTTGCGGAATAAGCTGATGCGGACCGCCATCGTCCATTGCAGGAACATGAAGACCATGCCAATGCATCGTAGTAGAATTTCCGTTGCCGGTAAGATTGTTGGTCACATTCATCGTCACCCAATCCCATTTATTCAGGATTAATGTCGGAGAGAGTAATGGGCCATTTATTCCGTAGGTTGGTGTATTAACAGAGGGATAAAATTGCGTTGTTCCGTTTTGAACTGAAAGATTAAATGTTGTGCCACTCAATGCAGGTGGAATGAAAAGAGGGTTTTGCGCGAAACCAATTTCACTAAACAAAAAAGCAGCAAGCAAAAATATAATTCTCATTTCTTTCAGGTAATAATTTCAATAATATTCAGAAGGAAAGTGGTTTGCAGCATACAAGCGCTGCAAAACCACTTCCTGTTAACCAAACACAAGCTTCGTTTAATGCGCAATTGTGACTTTGTGATTCTGCACTGTGCTTCCTGTACTTACACGAATGAAATAAATACCGTTGCTTAATCCGTCCGTAGAAATTTCAGATCTCAGCTGGCCTGATGTTGCATTTCCCTTATACAGGGTTGCAACAATTTCTCCAAGCATATTTACCAACTCTACTGTTATCGAAGCAGGTTCAGAAATAGTCATTGAAACCTGTACATTATCTTTTGCAGGATTAGGATAAACATCCACAGAAGAAACAGGACTGTTCACATCTGCCATGCCAACCTGTGCAAGCATATTAAGAATAGAATCACGCATAATTGTGGTATCACTTGTTGTAAAACTTTGTGTTGACCACATTACATGATGGTCTATACCTCCTACCAAAACAACAGTCGGCATACCAAAACCTCCATAATAAGCAACTTGTGTAGCGCCGCTATCCATTGGCATATACATGGTCAAATTGTTATTTGAAACCCAAGAACTGGAGTATGCGCAAGTTGTGGTATTCTGAAACGGAAATGCATAACCTTTTACTGCGCCTGGAAATGTATTCATGATGTTGTTTGCCATTGTCTGAATTTTCAGAGCCGGTGGCGGACAAGAACCGCAATTTGGCATATAATAGAACAGTACAACAGCTTTACCTGCATTTAGATCAGCGTAAAGATCTACTGCATTACTATTACAATCGACCCCTGTGAATTGCATTGCTGTTTGTTGTGCTTTGGAAATCGTAAAGACGAACATCAAAGCGAATAAGAAGAATAATTTATGCTTCATTTGATTTTTTTTAGGAAGAGATATGTGAAAATTTGGAATGCACGAGCAATCCATTCCGTGATAAGCAGGAAAGAAATCAGATTCTGAAAACGCTGTGAAGAATAAACAGCTTAGTATCTCCATCGCGTATGGGAGGCGAATGGAAATTAGGGATTAAGGTGATAGTTGGATTAGAAATAAAAAGATCAAGATATGTTGGAACTTCTGCTATAAAAATTTTGGAAATGGATGAAGGAGCGCTGATATTTTCAATCTGCTTGTGATCATTACCTGCTTTGATGCTGACCATTCTATCCTTGCAGCAACCAGCTTTCATGGGTTTCGCTTTGCCACAACAACAACCTTTATGCTCAAAACCAGCGAAGGAAAGCGCCTGTAGCTTACTGCCGCAGAAGTGAACATTGAATGTTGCACCGGAAACCGACACAACATACAAGAGCATTAAAAGGCATGCGATAAAGCGTTTCATTGGATTACTAAAAGTAGGCTTATTTCCCTTAAAATCAAAACCAGAGCTTCATAACTGAAAACATTTGCCCGAAAAACTATAACAAAGGTAAAGTAACCTCCTGAAACCGTTTTCCAAACTTTCCGGTTTAGCAGTGATTTGTAGTGTTTTTTCCGGTTTCTTCCGGTTTTCTACAAGGTGCAAGAATCGTCGAAATTTCCAAACAAAGTTCCGATAGATTTTTCAGAAGCGTTTCCAATTTCTCCGGTTTCCTCCGGTTTTTTCCGGTTTTCTCCGGTATTTTCTGCTACTTCATTAAAAGATAATCGATCATCGCTTTAACATTTGCCTTGATCGCATTTGAATTTTCGTCTGGATTTCTTTCCAGTTCGCGGATAAGTTGCAGGCAAAATTCTGCTGTATAATTGCGGATAATGAAATGCAGAATAGGTGTATCACCTTCTTCTCCTGCTAAGTCACCTATTTCTGTATCAATGCTCTTTTCAATTTCAATTAACTGTTTTTCGAGGAAAACAACTCGTTGCTTTTGAATAGCCGAAAATTGTTCATGCAACGGCGTGTGCAAATAATATCCTTCATTTACAATGGTGACAATAGCTTGCTTATAGGGGTCTTGTTCTGTTTCCAACATGAACCCGATGATCTGACCTTTCAGATTTCCCAAGTACGCTTTACGATCTGAACTAGCCAGGAATCGCGACAGGTGGTAACTCACCACAAAGCGGCGATAACGTTCTAATTTTTCATTAAACAGATAAGTCATGATCTATTTTTTTGTCAACGGAAGATCGGCTAATAAATTGCCGAACTTCCGTTGTTCAATTTACATTTATTCAGCCTTACTATCAGAATCATTTGGCATGTTCATGTTGAATTTTGGTAATCTCGCTACCGCATCTATTTTAAGTTTGTTAACGACGTGAGCATAGATCTGCGTGTTCTTGATGTCTGAGTGCCCTAACAGCTTCGACACAGTATAAAGATCAGCTCCTTCTGTTAATGTCAACGTAGCAAAAGTATGGCGCGAAAGATGAAAATACACCTTCTGCTCAATACCTGCTTTTCTACCCCAGATTGGCATAGCACGAACAGCCATCGATTGCTTTACACTTTTACCAACAGGTTCATACAATTGAGGAAAAATATATGGACTTGCTTCTTCCTTCTCCGCATCTTTCTTTCGCGCCTGCAATATCAAAATTGCCTGTTCGGAAAGCGGTAAGTAAGTTGAGCTTTCCGTTTTCATCTGGTTCACCCGCATTACCTGAACCTCCTTACCTTCCATTTTATGCTTAACAATTTGCGACCATTTAAGCCTGCTACAATCGCTCCAACGTAAACCTGTAAAGCAACTGAAGAAAAAAGCCCAGCGCATTTGCGGACGCACACCCTTTGTCGTTTGAGCAAGCTTTTCTATCTCCTCAATAGTAAGATAAGCGGGTGTGGGTCGTCTTAACTTTACCCTTTCGGAACGGGGGATTTTCTGATAAGGATTTGCGATCATATATCCACATTCAACTGCCTTGTAGATGTAAGTACTAAATCGATGAACAATTGTATAGATCGTTCCCTGACCCAACTCTTCATCTTTCAGAAACTCCTGAAACCGTAACAGGAATGATTTATCAATCCTGTTCATCGGAAGAACTTCCTCCTCAATAAAATCAGAAAGCTTTTTTAACAATTGCTCATAAGGAACCTTCGTACGCTTACCGACCATCTTTTCACGGATAAAGGCAAGCATATCCTTCTCTAGTTTTTGCTCATCCGGCAAATGATTCTTTTCTACCGTGAGCTGATACTCTTTTGCTGAACGTGCTTTTTCAGCCAGCTTTTTCTTCTCGACAAATTCAGCACTGCGTTTGCCGCCTTCTGCTTTGATGTCAAGAAATTCATACCAGCGGCGGCCTTCGTGGTTAATGTCGAGGTAATAGGATACTGCACCGTTACTCAGCTTCTTTTCCCTTAGCTTTACGCCCATAGGAATTCAGGATTTGAGGGTTAATAATAGTAACGTTTTGAGTAACGGTTTTAGCACATAACAAAAGAAAATAAAAGCTAACCAAAATACGTTATACCTCTACAAGCCGCGCCAATTGGGGATTTTTCTAACCTATGCTCACATATACTTTCACTGCCTTTATTAAAGATACAAAAGCCATGCTGATCCGGACATTCCTTGTCGTGACCACGATGACCGCGTGCTTTGCGCCCGACGAAGCCGAAATAAGCGCGTTCACAGCACCGAAAAGCGGTTTCGAAAGCAAGCTCGGCAAAATGTCGGCCGCGGAAGTGGACACGCTTTACGCGCACATCTGCCGCAACCTCGCGCGCGAGCGGAAAGCATTGGGCAAAAGATGGGAAAGCGCAGCTTCGAAAGCGAAAAAAGACGCCGTCCTCGGGGAAGCCCGCACGCTGCTCCTCTCCCGCCTTTCCGACAGCCTCTTCGTTTGCTGGTACGGCACCGGCTGGGATTTCAACGGCACGTCGACCTGCCCGCGCCAGGGAAACATCGCCTGCGGGTATTTCGTGACCACGCTGCTGAAACACGCGGGGTTCGACATCAACCGCACGCACCTCGCGCAGGTGGCGTCGAGCGAAATGATCAAAACGTTCTGCCCGCCGGAGAAGATCAAGATCATTACGAACAACCAGACGAAAAAACTGTTCGATCACATCAAATCAAAACCCGACGGCATTTTTATCGTGGGTCTCGACAACCACACGGGCTTCATCGTGAAAGAAGGCGCTGACATCGACTTCGTGCATTCGAATTACCTCTCCGACGTGGATAAAGTCGTACGAGAACCGCTGGAAGAATCGGAGATCATCAAAGGCAACGGCTACTTCATGGTCGGCGATCTTTCCCATTCGGATGCGACGATGGAGAAATGGCTCCTCGGAAAAAATATTGAAGATTGAAGATTCAATTTTCAATATTCAATATTTCGGCTGGTACAATTGGATCCAGAAATCTCCCGGCGCTTTCAAATGGGTGACGAAACCGTAGCCGTGATCTTCCACTTCGCCTTTGAACTCCACGCCTTTCGCTTTCAATTCCGCGACGGTTTTTTTGATGTCGTCGCAGTAAAATGAAATGTCCTGCGTGCCGGAAGGTGCGCCCTGGCTATTGTCGGACGGGTGAACGCCCATATCGGCTTCGGGCAATTCGAAAATGAGCCAGCCATCGCCGATATCGTGCGCTTTGAAGCCGATCTTGTCGCGAAGAAATGTGCGGAGGCCCGGAGCATCCGAGCTGTAAAACATGGTGTGAACGCCTTTTATCATTTGGATTGTAGTTTTCCCGGAAGTTACGAAATGTCGATGTGCCGATGTGCTGATGTGCCGAAATGCCGATGCAGAATAGGGCTTAGGTATTAGGTGAATCAACCTAAGTCCTAAGTCCTAAGTCCTAACACCTAATACCTCCTTCGCGGGAAGCATGTGCGAATCGGCATTTCGGCACATCAGCACATCATACCCTCACTCCGATAAGCATCATATCATCCGTCTGCGCGTGGCCTTTCATCCATTCGCTCATTGTCTGTCCGATGAACTTTTCCTGGTCGGGCATTTTGAGCGGCTGCATGTCGGTGATGATCTTGCGCAGCTGCTCGCGGCGGAATTTTTTTCCTTCGGGGCCGCCGAACTGGTCGGCGATGCCGTCGCTGCCGAGGTAGAACGTGTCGCCGGGAAGCAATTCGATCTTGTGCGTCGGCGGCGGCTCTTTGACGTGGTCCTGCACGGAGCCGACGGTGCATTTCGCGGGTTTGATCTCTTCGAGCTTGCCTCCGCCGCCGGCGGAGCGGAAAAGCGTAAGCGGCGTTCCGGCGCCGGCGTATTCGAGCGTGCGCGTGGCCGGATCGTAAATGCACAACCCGACTTCCATGCCGTCGTTGAGCTCGTTCTGCGAGCGCTGCTGGCCGAGCGTACTTTTGACCTCGCCGTTCATCAGGTCGAGCAGGCGGCTGGGGTCTTTCGCCCCGGCAACTTCGATGGCTTTGCGCAACGCGCTGTGCCCGATGAACGTGAGGAACGCGCCGGGTACGCCGTGGCCGGTACAGTCGATGGCGGCGACGACGATCTTCCCTTCGTTCTCATCCACGAAATAAAAATCCCCGCTGACGATGTCGCGCGGCCGGAGGAAAAAGAAACTTTCGGGTAGATTTCTGGCGATGATCTCCTGCGGCGGACGGATGGCTTCCTGCATGCGGCTGGCGTAGCGGATGCTGTCGAGGATGTCTTTGTTCTGCTCCTCGATCACCTGGTTTTTCTTTTCGAGGAGATCGGCGTTCTTCTTTTTCAGGCGGTAGCGGTTCCAGGCGATGAGCGCGATAATGATCACGGCGCCGAAGATGGCGAGGTAGTAATTGCGGTGGATTTTCGAGTAGCAGACGAATTCGTGATCGCCGTCGCCGAACAACGTTTGCCAGAAGCCGGCGCCGGCGGAGAGCGGGCAACTCAGCAGGAGGAGGGAAAGCAGCAGCAATTGTTTTTTCATCGTCAGCAATTTCTTTCGAATTTACGTGAGCTAATGATACACTGATGCGATTTTATTAAAAAAACGGGAATGGGGATGAAGACGTAAGACTTCCGCAAACCTGCGTTGTTTCTGTTACGGCTTTCGCAGAACTTCGTGCTTCAACCCCTTCAACGATACACAATGAAAAAACTGCTACCCTGTATTTTCTTCCTGCTTCCCCTGCTCTCTCCCGGCCAGAACTGGTGCCCGCCGGGCGCCACCTGGCATTACGGTTTTACCGGCGGCATGGTCGCCGGTTATTACGAAGTCGTTTACACCGGCGACACACTGATCGGCTCCACCGTTTGTAAAAAGCTGCAGCGTACCAGTTACTGGCAATTTTTGCCGTCGAGCACTACCTTTTCGTTCACAGAAGGAACCGCCTACACTTATGCCGACTCGGACAAAGTGTATATTTTCCGTCACAACCAGTTTTATACAATGTACGATTTCAGCGCGCAGCCGGGCGACACGTGGATCGTTCCGGGCGTTAAGTATTACGGCAGCGGCTGCGACTCCACCGGCATCGTGCGCGTGGACAGCACCGGCACGATGACGATCGGGAGCCAGAACCTGCGTTACATCTGTGTGAGCCGCCCGGACACGTCGCAGCACTGGAGCTGGCACGCAAAGATCGTGGAGCGCATCGGGCCGATCATTCCGTTTGGGCAAACGTACGATTACCTGTTCCCGGTGAAGTTCGACTATTGCGGCATGGTGATCGATGAACTTATCGAAGGCGGATTTTTTCGCTGCTATTCCGACAGCACGATGTTCAGCTATTCCAGCAACATCGCGCCGGCCTGCGATTATCTTACGGCAATTGAGCCGGCAACATCATCTCCCGAAACATTCAGCGTGTTCCCGAACCCATCGAACGGAACGTTCACGGTGGATTTCGGGAAAATTCCGGCGACTGAGCTGCTAATCACCGGCCTGCCGGGAAACGAGATAGAACGGCGCAGCATCCGGAACGAAACACAGGCGCAGTTTGAGCTTCCTGCAGGCGTTTATTTTCTCACGATTACCTGCAGCGACGGCAACATGTGCACACAGCGCATTGTCAGCGGACAGTAACTAAATTAGAGCCGGAACTACCCGGCCCTGATCATGAAAAAAAGCGCTGCCAAAGAAATCCGTCTCGACATCGCCACCGCACGCGCCATCGCGCTCTCCGCGCAGGGCCTCGACCGCCCGGCCCCGTTCGGCAAAGGCAAACCGGGCGCGCTGGAAACCATCCGCCGCCTCGGCTACGTGCAGCTCGACACGCTTTCGGTGGTGGCCCGCGCGCATCACCACACGCTCTGGACACGCACAGGCCAATATGAGGAGCCGCACCTGGACGAGCTGATGCGCGACAAGACCATTTTCGAATACTGGAGCCACGCGGCGGCGTACCTTCCCATCGAAGATTTCCGTTTCAGCCTCCCGCGCAAGATCGAGCACCGGAAAGGGCGCGCGCACTGGTTTGCGAAAGACAAGAGGATCATGGCGTACGTGCTCGACCGCATCAAGGCCGAAGGCGCGCTGCAGGCCAGGGATTTCGAAACCGACCGCCGCCGCGGAAGCTGGTTCGACTGGAAACCCGCCAAGATCGCGCTGGAACAGCTCTTCCACGACGGCACGCTGATGGTGACCGAACGGAAAGGTTTCCAGAAAGTGTACGACCTCGCCGAACGCGTCCTTCCTGCAAACATCGACACCAGCGCCCCCTCAACCGCCGAATTCGCCGGGTACCTCATCCGCTCCACGCTGCGCGCGCAAGGCATCGCGGCGCAAAAAGATTTCACCCACCTCCGCCGCGGCATGCAACAGCCCGTAGAAAAAACGCTGAAGAAGTTGCTGAAAGAAGGCGAGCTGCGGGAAATAACCGTCGAAGGCATCAAAGAACCGCAGTTCATTTTTGCGGATACGGATATTGATCCCGGCAATTTTCAATCTTCAATTTTTCAATCTTCAATTCTTTCCCCCTTCGACAATTCCCTCATTCGCCGCGAGCGTCTGATGAAGCTGTACGGCTACGATTACCAGCTGGAGTGCTACCTGCCCGGACCGAAACGGAAATTCGGATATTTCTGCCTGCCGGTGTTGTACGGCGATCAATTCGTCGGCAAGTTCGATCCCAAAGCGGACCGCGCCACGGGGACATTTTACGTAAAGCGTTTTTACCTCGATCATCCGCCGGAAGAAATGGATGCGTTCCTTGCTTCGTTCGCAAATACGCTGAAAGAATTTGCAGCGTTCAACGGCTGCAAAAAGATCGTGGTGGAAAAGACGTTTCCGGCGAAGCTGAAAGCGGAATTGAAAATTGGGTTAAAAAAGTAACAAACAAATCATCACGGCGCCTGCCTGTCCGCCGGGTCCAGCGTTTTCCCGAGAACAAAAAACATTCCTGCGGCGACAAGACAAATGACGACCAGCAGGCCTGTTGCCAAACCGTGGTGATCCACCATGAGCGATTCCAGGAGAAAGCTCAGCTTATTCGCGAAGTACGACATCGCAATGCTGATCGAAAAAAACAACCCGGTCAGTTTCACGGGTGCGAACCTTGCGATCACGGCCAGCGCCGGAATAGCCACCATAACTTCGGGCAAGCCCGTTAAGAGCGGCATTGCTTTGACACAGGGAGAACCGAAAGCGACAAGGAACACGGGAATCAGCAAAAGAACAAACCCCAGCGCCAGTTTATACAGGGAATCCATCCTGGTGACGGACCAGGCCACAGCTGCAAGCGGCGTAAGAAGTACAGCCGCTATTCCAAAATAAATTTCAGAGCCGGATATACCGCATACGCTTGCCTGGTAAGTGGCCAATTCGTAGATGCTCCAGAAAACCGGGAGCAGCAAAAAAACCGCAATCATGGAAAGTATCCCGTTCGTACGGACCGGCGACGATTGCCGTATCCTCAGCATGAAACTTGCGTTCATGGCTTTGTAATCGATAATCCACGGCAGGATCGAAATTAACGCCACACAACCGGCCACAACAAAACCAACTGGATCGATGAGCACATCCGTGTCGGCAATAAGCCCGATGGCCAGCGGCGCCAGGAAAGCACCGGCGTTAATTGCAAAATAGAGAATGGCATAAGCTGCATCCAGGTATCGTTTATGCCCCTGGTACAGCGCGGCCACCTGCGAA
The DNA here is from genome assembly GCA_966211705.1 of uncultured Chryseobacterium sp. Classification (GTDB taxonomy): domain Bacteria; phylum Bacteroidota; class Bacteroidia; order Palsa-965; family Palsa-965. The sequence goes on along the minus strand of CBIHOC010000003.1, from coordinate 120,586 downwards.
AGCACATTGGGCTTGAAAAAGCCGGTCCCCAGCCCGATGAGCGCCATGCCTGCAATGGCCATCCACCGATCCGGTATTGCAAGGAGGAAGCAGCCTGCAGCTTCCAGCGCGCCGCCGATGATAACAGCATTGACGGGACGAAACGCCAGGTCGCCCAGCAAGCCCCCGAGAAGCACGAAAAAATAGCTCAGTCCTGTAAACAACCCGTAAAGTCCTGCCGCTTCGGCCTTGCCGAGCTCCAGGTTGTTGACCAGGTAAAGCATAAGTATGGACCTTGTTCCATAATAGCTGAACCGCTCCAGCAGGTAAGAAACGGAAACCAGCGTGATCCCTTTTACAGGATAGGCGGATGTAGGGGTGGATTGCATGAGCGAGGGTTGGTTGTGCGATACGGATTTTTCCAAAAGTAGTTGTTCGGGCCTGTCCTGTTTTCACAAACTAAGTTTTCTTTAAAGAAATGAGGGTTTCGCCGCGGAGGCGCAGAGGACGCAGAGGTTTCAGTCTCCGCGTCCTCTGCGGCTCCGCGGCTATTTTTTTTTAAAATCATATGGACTTATGGAATCGTTCGGATAGCTGCATCTCATAGGCAGAAGTTTGAACAGATCGTTTCCTAAACCTATGCACATGAATACGTCCGCTACTAAACTCAAGCTTGGCCTTGTCGCTGTACTGGCCTCTGTTATCGCACTTGCAGGATGGCTCTACCCGGAGGGCCATTTCCAGCTTTCCATGGAGAACGAGCTGATCCGTTCCATGAAGCAAAAGCTGAACGAATACAACAAGCAGCTTCCCGAAGACCGCGTGTACGTCACGCTCGACAAGCCGCTTTACGAGCCGGGTGAAACCGTATGGCTGAGCGCATTTGTCCGCGACGGGCAATCGCTGAAGCCTTCCACAAAAAGCGACATCGTTTACGTCGAGCTCATCAACCCGAAAGGGGCGGTGGAGCAAAAGATCAACCTCGTGGCCCGCAATGGCGTGGCGGCGGGGGATTTTGCATTCGACGCGGAAGCTGCGGGCGGACTTTACAAGATCCGCGCCTACACGAACTGGATGAAGAATGACGCGAATTACCAGGTGTTCGAACGCGACATCCAGGTGCAGGAAGTTGTGCTTCCCAACCTGAAAATGAAGCTCGATTTCGAAAAGAAAGCGTTCGGAGCGGGTGATGAAGTCGTGGCGAAGCTCATCCTGAATACGAATGAGAACAAGCCGCTGGCGAACCACGCGATCAGGTTTGTGGCCAACCTCGGCGGGAACAAATTCCTCGAAAAAACGGAGACGACGGATGAAGAAGGCATGCATTACATCCATTTCAACCTTCCTGCCGACCTTGCCACGAACGACGGGCTGCTGAACGTGATGATCGACTACAACGGCAGCACGGAAAGCGTTTCCCGCTCCATTCCCATCGTGCTGAACAAGATCGCGCTCGACCTTTTCCCCGAAGGCGGCGACCTCGTGACCGGCCTCGAGAGCAACGTCGCCTTCCGCGCACGCAATGAATTCGGGAAGCCGGCCGACATCGAAGGCGTGGTGCTCACCGAAAAAGGAAGCCAGGTCGCTTCTTTCACCAGCTTCCACCAGGGAATGGGCGCTTTCCGCTTCAACCCGCAGCCCGGCGAAAAATATGTCGTGAAGATCACGAAGCCTGCCGGCATCAATGCCGCCTACGCGCTTCCCGAAGCGCTGCCGCGCGGTTACGTGATGAACGTCGACAATTCCAAAAAAGACGAATTGAGCGTTACGGTGAACTCGACGGAAATGGGAGAGCTTTCCCTCATCGCGCAGGTACGCGGAAAGATCTGCTACACCACCTTCATCAATGCCAACAAAGGCGTCAACCGCATCACCGTTCCGACCGCGAGCTTCCCCGCCGGCGTGGCGCAGTTAACGCTGTTCGACCCGAAAGGCATTGCACGCTGCGAGCGCATGACGTTCGTCAATAAAGACAAGCAGCTCAACATCACGGTTGAAACGGACAAAGAAAAATACCAGCCGCGCGAAAAAGTGAAAATGACGCTCACCGTGAAAGATGAGAGCGGCATGCCCATGCCCGCCAGCCTCTCGCTTGCCGTGGTGAACGACCAGCTGCTTTCTTTCGCCGACGATAAATCCGGCAACCTCCTCAGCCAGTTGCTGCTCCAGCAGGACATCACCGGCAAGGTGGAAGAGCCCGCATTCTATTTCGATCCCAAAGAAGAAAAAGCAGGCCGCGCGCTCGACTTTCTCCTGATGACGGCCGGGTGGCGCAGGTTCACGTGGGAACAGGTGATGGCCGGAACCCCGCAGGTGTCGTACCAGGGCGAGCGTGCCATCGTTTCCGGAACGGTGCTCGACGCGTACACGGGAAAACCTGTTGCGAACGCAAAGCTGAAGATCAACGGCGGCGTGGAATACCAGGCCGATGCCAACGGCACGTTCACCTTCAACAACCTCGACCTCAGCAAGCCGACGGCGCTTACGATCAGCGCGCTCAGCTATAACCAGCAACAGCTGCAGCTCACGAGCTATGCGCAGAACCAGGTCTATTACATTTACCCGGTCAATTATTACCCGCAGCAAACGTGGTCGCGCACTTCGAAGAGCGGGGGAATGAAACGGATGGATGCGCCTATGCCCGCCTCAGTGCCGGCACGCGACGTGGAAGTAATGGGAGCGGTTGCCGAAGAAGAAAACATGGTCGTGGATTTCCTTAACGAAGTTGCCATGCCGGGCGAAGCGCAGGTTGCAGACAAGCCTGTCATGAGGGCAAAAGACGAGAAGAAGAAAGAAGACCTCGACGATAAAACCGCGGTCAAAGTGATCGACGCCCGCGAAGGATTTTTCGGAATGGGAGACTCGGTCTCGGGTGAACGCATGCTGGGGCCGCAGAACCAGCGCGCAGGCGGAACGGTGTATTACCGCGCACGTGAATTCGCTGCGCCGGTGTACAGCAAGCAGGAAACCGTGGAGACGCGCACCGACTTCCGGAGCACGATCTACTGGAACCCTGCCGTTGAAGTGGACCGCACGGGCAAAAAAGTCGTCGAGTTCTATGCGTCGGATGACATCACTTCGTTCCGCACGACCGTGGAAGGCATCGGCAAAGACGGAACAGCCGGCCGCGCGGAGAAAAATTTCTTCACCCAGCTTCCGTTCGCGATGACCACAAAAATCCCGGTGGAAGTGGCGACGGAAGACCGCGTATCCATCCCGCTCACGCTGAAGAACAACACCGACAAGCCTCTCGGCGGCGCGCTGACCATCATCGCTCCCGATGGACTGAAGTCGCTGGCGGAAGTTCCTTCGGTACAGACCATCATGCCCGGCGTGGCAAAAACGATCTACCTCGATTACGAAGTGCTCGACAAGATCGGTTACGGAGAATTTACGATCGCTTTCAAAGCTTGCGGCCTGGGTGATGCATTCACGCAAAAGATCCGCATCGCGCCCAAAGGTTTCCCGGTAGCTGCTTCTTTCTCCGCCCAGGAAAAAGAAAAAGAATTCAGCTTCGAGCCGAAGAACCTCGTGAAAGGTTCCCTGCAGATCAAATTCACCGCTTTCCCGAACGTGGTCAGCGACCTGATGGCAGGCGTTGCGGGAATTCTCCAGGAGCCTTACGGCTGCTTCGAGCAAACTTCCTGCACGGCGTATCCCAACGCGATGGTGCTCGACTACCTGAACGCGACGGAAAGCAAAGACGACAAGACCATTTCCCGCGCCACCGGCCTGCTTGACCGCGGCTACAAGCGCCTCACCACGTTCGAAGCTTCCGAAAAAGGCTACGAATGGTTCGGCGCCAATCCCGCCCACGAAGGCCTCACCGCTTACGGACTGATGGAATTCACCGACATGAAAAAAGCCGGGCAGGATGTCGACCAGGGCATGATCGACCGCACCGCCGCATGGATCATGAGCCGTAAAGACGGCAAAGGCGGCTTCCGGCGCGAACAGCACGCGTACCACGATTTCGGCCGCATCAGCGACGACATCCTCAACGCTTACATCGTGTTCGCGCTTGCCGAATCGGGTTACACCGACATCCGCAAAGAATACGAAACCTCGTACAAAAAAGCGGCGGAGACACAGGATCCGTACATGCTTGCAATGATGACGAACGCTTCGTATTCCCTCAATGAAACGAAGAAAGGGAACGACATGATGGACATGCTCGCGAAAAAGCAAGCCGAAAACGGCAGCTGGACCGGCACGACGCATTCCATCACGTATTCGCAGGGACAATCGCTGACGATCGAGACCACATCGCTCGGCATCCTTGCCCTCCTGAAGTCGCCGGACATGAACGCTTCGGCGCTGAGCAGCGCGGTGCAGTTCCTCGTCGGCTCGCGCAGCGGCTCGGGCGTGTTCAGCTCCACGCAGGGAACCATCCTCGCACTGAAAGCGCTCACCGAATACGCCAAGTTCAGCAAGAAGACGAACGAAAGCGGCACGATCGAAGTTTACGTCGACGGCAAAAAAGCTGCGGTGAAATCCTACCAGGCCGGCGAGCGCGGCGCGATCGTGATCGACAGCCTCGAGAAATTCGTTTCCGGCAACGGGCGCCACAACGTCAAAGTGAAATATGTCGGCGTGAAAAACCCGCTTCCTTACAGCGTTGCGGTGAACTGGAACACGTCGCTGCCGGAAAGCGATGAGGAATGCGCAGTCGGCCTCGTCACGAAGCTGGCCTCACGCACGGCTAAAGTCGGTGAAACGGTGCGCCTCACCTCCACGATCACCAACAGGAAGAACGAGAACATTCCCAGCACGATGGCCATCATCGGCATTCCCGCAGGGTTTACCGTTCAGCCCTGGCAGCTGAAAGAACTCCAGGAAAAGAAAGTGTTCGATTATTACGAGATCAAAGGCAACAACATCGCGATCTATTACCGCGGCATGAAAGCCGGCGACGTAAAAGAGATCAACCTCGACCTGAAAGCGGAGATGCCCGGCGAGTACGATGCGCCCGCATCTTCGGCCTACCTCTACTACACCAACGAGTTCAAGTGCTGGACCTCGATGGACAAAGTCACCATCCGCAAGAACTGATCGCCATGCATTCGCTTTCAACATCCCGGAATAATTTCCCTGTAACGTCGCCACGTGCGGCGTTACAGGGATTTCCGGCATTCACCCGTTATGCGATCGCATTCCTGTTCATGTTGTTGTTCCTGCCTGCCGATGTTTCCGCACGCGCCACACCCGATCCCGACAGCACAAAAAAACAGCTCGACATCAACGATCCCGCGAATCCCGATTGTCCCTGCCACCAGCACCAACGGCAGGCCGAGGAAGAATACCGCCGCCTGACGGGCCAGAACACGAACGACGGGGACAGCGCCGCGCACGACGTGGAGCTGGAAAGCGATCCGGTGGAACAGGAAACAACGACGACGACCGGCGACTCCCGCAATCTTTCGAAAACGAGATATTTTAAGAAATTGAATTATGCAGGAATAAAAAAATGGAAACGCCGGTTAGGGAATAAACATCACGGAACGAAGAAGCGACGGTTTAATATTGCGGGATGCACGCATTGGAACTGAAAACACAAAAGGTTAACCACGGAGACACGGAGGCACGGAGTTCCATTCTCCGTGTCTCCGTGCCTCCGTGGTAATTTTTCATTTCTCCCAGGAGAAAAGATTCTTCACCGGCTTCCACTGTCCATTTTCAAAACGATACACCGTTGCGCCCCCGTTCCCGCAGCTGGCGCCGCACTGGAAACCTACGTACACGATCGCAGTTTTGCCGTCTTTCGAAAACACCGGCGCTGAAACTTCGTAGTAGCCGGTCCTGTTCGTCTGAAAATATTTCGACCAGGCCTTCACCGATTTTTTCGGTTTGAGCGCGGCAGAAGGAACAGCAGACGTAGCGATGATCCGCGCGCCGGGGATGGAATCTGCGGTCCACGTGTGCGGTTTGTAATTCTTCAGCTGCGCGCGCATGTACTCGATGTCGGCGGGCGTGAGGTAGGTTTCGGATTTTAATCCCGCGAGGAGCATGGAATCCGATTCCGCGTCGTAATACAGGTGCGCGAGGGCGCTGTCGCGAAGCAGGAAAAGGGAATCGCTGGCATTGGAATTGCGCATCGCGGCCTGCAGGAGGGATTTGCGGTCCTGGGCGGTGGCGGTGAGGGAAAGGAGAATGAGGGTGAGGAGGAAAACTCTTTTCATGAGCCGAAGATACGAAAGGTGGAAAACTCCGCTGTTTCGTCGCATTCGTCGTTCATTTCAGCCGTAAGGTAAAGCTTCCGTCGTTCCGCAGGCTGTCATCACAAGGCAGACGTTCAGGCTTCCACCCCGAAATGCGTCAGCACCCTTAACACCCGCAACGTGTTCCACCGCGACGGCTTGCCCGCTTTTTCCATTTCGAAATGCACTTGTCCCGGGTGATGCGCGGGAAGCTTCCACAATCCATCTGCCGTTTTCTTTTCAAGAATTATCCCGATCGCTTCCTCCATGCGTTTGTCATACTTGACTTTCGCGGCTTGAAAATAGTCCAGCGCCCGGAGGATGTCGTAATACCAGCGCGGCGGGTAATGAAGCTGCAGGAAAGCGGATTTGATCACGTTGCCCGTGCGGTCGGAACGGAACAGGCGATGCATCAGCATGAACTCCCGGCAATTCTTCTCCGCTTTTTCCAGTTCCCGCAGGCGATACGTGTAGCCGTTCTCCCGGTATTCTAAAATTCCTTCTGCAACAGAAAGCGTGGAATGCAGGGAGCTGTGCACCGCGCCGGAACGGTTCGAATAACAATTGAACCCGCCGTCGTCCATGCGTTCTTCCAGTAAAAAATCGACAATGGATCTTAATTCATTTTCCTGTACGCCGAACCAGCAACCATAATTCAGCACCATCCCGTTGATGCACACATCGCTCACCTTCACCGACCCGGCAGGATTGATGCCTCCGTCCGCGCCTTTCTCATTTTCAAAAACGAGCGCGAGCGTTTCGCGGATGAGCTTGTTGCGCGGGGAGATCGCAAGGTTCTTCAGGTCGAGCAAGGTGTAGTGCGTGGACGTCCACTTCGGCTGGTAAAATTTTCTTCCCCAGTGGCCATCCGCATTGCGGCAGGAAAGAAATTTCGCGCCCCATCCTTCCCGTTCGATACGCTGCTGCAATCGCGGCCTGTCGACGCCCAGCAGGTCGCGGTGTGCCTGGTATTGAATGGAAACGTCGCCTTCCAGCAACCATGCGAGACGTTGTTCAGCTGTCATTGTTCTGATTGCGGTAATTTTTCCCGGATGCAAGATAAGCTGCGCGCCCGCCAAAAGAGTGTGACCAAAATCACTGCCTTTCGTACATTGCTGCATCCTTTCGCCTTCGCCGTTGAATAAATTTGCTCCACCAACATCAATCCTATGAACGCCGTTCACCTCCATCTCCTGCTCAACCACGTTGCCATCATGGGCACGATATTTTCCACGATCGTTTTCGTGTACGCGTTGTTCCGGAAAAATGAATCCGTGAAGAATGTCGGGCTTGCCGGCTTCGTGCTGGCCGCGCTGGCTGCGATCCCCGTGTTCCTCACCGGCGAGCCTGCCGAAGAAGCCGTCGAACATTTGCCCGGCATCCTCGAATCCCTCATCCACGATCACGAAGAAGCCGGCGAGCTGGCCATCTGGCTCGTCGAGGCTACCGGCGCGCTTGCGCTCCTTGGATTGCTGTTCCGTAAAATGAGATTTTTCTCCGGGCCGATGTTTGCGATCCTGCTGGTGCTCGTCTCACTCGCCGCTTCCATCTCCATCGGCTACACCGGCTACGTCGGCGGACAGATCCGTCACCCGGAAGCTACAGGCGTGGTGCAGGAGGGACAGCCGGAAGCGCCTGCGGGGGAAGAGGAACACGAAGAGGAAGATTAGTGCATGCACCCCTGGTACAGTTCCACTTTCTTCATGTACGCATCCGGCACGAGCTTCTTCACTTTGGCAAGATTCCTCGCTGCTTCTTTTTTGCTGCCGTAAATGCCGGTGACGATCTCCATGCGCAGTGAAGCTTCCGGGTAAATGCCGCCGGCGTAATAATCCGCCATCTCGATGCTGATGCGCTCTTCCGCGAAACGTCTCGGGTAATACGAACCGGCGTAAATCTCGTCCGTGCTGCTGTCGGGCTCGATCATGCCGCGGAGGGGATCGAACACGAGCGTGTTGAGGTAAGGAATGCCGGTGGAGGCGCTGATCTTTTTCGCGGTGGCATCGAGCGCGTTGAAATCGGTGGAGGCGCCGGCGAAGACGACGTAGCAGGTGGCGTAATCGTCATTGGGATCTTCAGCGGGGCGGAAAGCGGTGAGGGTGATGAACGCGATGATGAGGAGGAAGGCGATGCGCTTTTTCATGGTGCTAAGGTTGGGCTTTTGTAGTGGAAAAGGCGTGCCGAAAAAAAGAAATGGGCAGGGATTGAGTAAGTGTAATGCCTGGCAGGATAACTGCTCGGCTATACCGTAATTTAAATTACCACGGAGGCACGGAGACACGGAGGTGCAGGAACTCCGTGTCTCCGTGCCTCCGTGGTTTTTACATATTCCTCCTGTACTGCCCACCCACCTCAAACAACGCCTCCGTGATCTGCCCCAGCGAGCAATACTTCACCGTCTCCATCAGCTCGGCAAACACGTTGCCGTTCCGGATCGCAACATCCTGCAGGCGCTTCAGCATTTCCTTCGACGTCTCTTCGTTCGCCTTGTGCAGATTCTGCAGCATCGCGATCTGGTATTCCTTCTCCTCTTTCGTGGCGCGGATCACTTCCGCGGGGACGATCGTGGGCGAGCCTTTCGAGGAGAGGAACGTGTTGACGCCGATGAGCGGGTATTCGCCGGTGTGCTTCTGGTGCTCGTAGTAAAGCGATTCTTCCTGGATCTTGCCGCGCTGGTACATCGTTTCCATCGCGCCGAGCACGCCGCCGCGCTCGCTGATGCGGTCGAACTCGCTGAGCACGGCTTCTTCCACGAGATCGGTCAGCTCTTCGATGACGAAAGAGCCTTGCAGGGGATTTTCATTTTTCGCCAGGCCGAGCTCGCGGTTGATGATGAGCTGGATGGCCATCGCGCGGCGCACGCTTTCTTCCGTCGGCGTGGTGATGGCTTCGTCGTACGCGTTCGTGTGGAGCGAGTTGCAGTTGTCGTAGATCGCGTACAGGGCCTGCAGCGTGGTGCGGATGTCGTTGAAGTCGATCTCCTGCGCGTGCAGGGAACGGCCGGAGGTCTGGATGTGGTACTTCAGCATTTGCGAACGCTCGTTGCCGCCGTACTTCTGCTTCATCGCTTTCGCCCAGATGCGGCGGGAAACGCGGCCGAGCACGGAATATTCCGGGTCCATGCCGTTCGAGAAAAAGAACGACAGGTTCGGCGCGAAATCGTCGATGTGCATGCCGCGGCTGAGGTAATACTCCACGAAGGTGAAGCCGTTCGACAGCGTGAGCGCGAGCTGCGTGATCGGATTGGCGCCGGCTTCAGCGATATGATAACCGGAGATGGAAACGGAGTAGAAATTCCGCACCTTGTTGTCGATGAAATATTGCTGCACGTCGCCCATCACGCGCAACGAGAATTCCGTGGAGAAGATGCACGTGTTCTGCGCCTGGTCTTCCTTCAGGATGTCGGCCTGCACGGTGCCGCGCACCTGCGAAAGCGTGTTCACCTTGATCTTTTCGTACACGTCCTTCGGCAGCACCTTGTCGCCCGACGTGCCGAGGAGCATAAGACCGAGACCGTCGTTGCCCTTCGGCAGCTCGCCCTGGTAATGCGGGCGCGCGATCTTTTTCTTTTCCCACAGCTCGCTGAGCTTTTTCTCCGCTTCCTTCTCCAGCCCGTTCTGCCTGATGTAAATTTCGCACTGCTGGTCGATGGCCGCATTCATGAAGAAGGCAGCCAGCATCGCTGCGGGACCGTTGATCGTCATCGACACCGACGTTTTCGGGTCGGCGAGGTTGAAGCCGGAATACAATTTCTTCGCGTCGTCGAGGCAGCAGATGCTCACGCCCGAGTTGCCGATCTTGCCGTAGATGTCCGGGCGGTAATCGGGGTCGCGGCCGTAAAGCGTCACGGAGTCGAACGCGGTGGACAACCGTTTCGCGGGCATGCCGAGGGAAACGTAGTGAAAACGCTTGTTGGTGCGCTCCGGCCCGCCTTCACCGGCGAACATGCGCGTGGGATCTTCGCCTTCGCGCTTGAACGGGTAGATGCCCGACGTATACGGGAACTCGCCCGGCACATTTTCCTGCAGGAGCCACTGGAGCAGGTCGCCCCACGCCTGGTAGCGCGGCGTGGAGATCTTCGGCACCTGCGTGTGCGAAAGCGATTCGTAGTGCGTCTTCACCTTGATCTCTTTGTCGCGCACTTTGAAAATGTAGAACTCGTCTTTGTACTGCTGCGCTTTCGCGGGCCATTCTTCGATGAGCTTCATGTATTTCGGATCGAGCTCGAGAGAAAGGCGCTTGTATTCTTCCTCCAGCGTTGTGGCGGCGCCCGCGGATTCCTGGGATTTCGCAGATGACTTGACGACCTCCATTGCTTTTTTGAGGGCGTACAGGTTCTGCGCGATCTCCGCCTGTTGCTTCACGCGTTTATCGTAGCCGCGGTTATTTTCCGTGATCTCCGACAGGTAGCGCGTGCGGGCGGGCGGGATGATGTAGATCTTTTCCGACATTTCCTTCGTGATCTCGAAGGTCGATTTCAGTTCCGCGCCGGTCTTCTCCGCCAGCTTGTCGATCACCATGCGGTAGAGGCGGTTCATGCCGGGATCGTTGAACTGCGAGGCGATCGTGCCCACCACCGGGAGCTGCTCGTCATCGGCTTCGAAGAGCTTGTGGTTGCGCTTGAACTGCTTGCGCACGTCGCGGAGGGCGTCCAGCGCGCCGCGTTTGTCGAACTTATTGAGCGCGATGGCGTCGGCGAAGTCGAGCATGTCGATCTTCTCGAGCTGCGTGGCCGCGCCGTATTCGGGCGTCATCACGTACAGGCTCATGTTGCTGTGCTCCACAATTTCCGTGTCGCTCTGCCCGATGCCCGACGTTTCAAGGATGATGAGGTCGAAATTTGCGGCTTTGAGAATTTCAACCGCTTCCTGCACATATTTCGACAGCGCGAGGTTGCTCTGCCGCGTGGCGAGGGAACGCATGTACACGCGCGGGTTGTTGATCGCATTCATGCGGATGCGGTCGCCCAGCAGCGCGCCGCCGGTCTTGCGCTTGGACGGGTCGACGGAAATGATGCCGACGGTTTTTTCTTTGAAGTCGATCAGGAAACGGCGCACCAGCTCGTCCACGAGCGAGGATTTCCCTGCGCCCCCGGTTCCGGTGATGCCCAGCACGGGCGTCTTCGATTTTTTCGCCAGCGCTTTGATCTCCGTGATCGCGCCGCTGTGCTTGTCGCCGAAATTTTCCGCCGCCGAGATCAGTCGCGCGATGCCGATGTGGTCTTTCGCGTCGAGGTGCTGCACTTCCCCGTTCAGCTGGAAGCCCGTCGCGTAGTCGCACTGCTGCAGCAGGTCGTTGATCATGCCCTGCAGCCCCATCGCGCGGCCGTCGTCGGGATGGTAGATGCGCGCGATGCCGTATTTCTGCAGCTCTTTAATTTCTTCGGGAAGGATCGTTCCTCCCCCGCCGCCGAAAATTTTGATGTTGCTGCAGCCCCGCTCTTTCAGCAGGTCGTACATGTATTTGAAATACTCCATGTGCCCGCCCTGGTACGAGGTGATGGCGATGGCGTTCGCATCCTCCTGGATCGCGCAGTTCACGATCTCCGCCACCGAGCGGTCGTGCCCGAGGTGGATCACTTCCGCCCCGCTGGCCTGTATGATGCGGCGCATGACGTTGATGGCGGCATCGTGCCCGTCGAAAAGGGAGGCGGCGGTGACGATGCGGATCTTGTTTTTGGGGTGGTATGGTTGCTGGTCCTGCATGGCAGTAAAGGGTGTGTAAAGGCTGAAAATACGGGGAATTTCCCGTTGGGCAAAAGTACGGTATTTGGAGGGGAGTTGGGGGGGCATGACTTTCTGTTTTGCAGATGCTGGAGAAAGGAGTAATTTTCGTTTATGACCCTACAATTGGTTGAAGATCTAACGGCACTATTAAACATTCACCTATTGGTTCGATTTGGAAACCTACATTCAAATGCAAAAGACATTGACTTACTAATAATATCCGATGATTTCAATGGCATTTCTATTCTCAAAAGAAAACAAATCGTTAAGCAAGTCTACAAATTCATTGATCCGATTTGTTTGACGTCTTTGCAGTTCAATAGACTTAAGCACAGCAAATCATCTCTTTATTTGGATATACTAGCAAAACACGAAATTCTCTATGGACATTGCCCAACTCTTTTCTGACCAAACAGCATTAACTCAAGAGTATATAATTGAAAAAATAGCTAACGTAAGAAGAGCCCTTACTAATAATGAAAGAAGGTTAATAAATGAAGCTTTGGTCGCTATAGACAAAGTCCTCGATTGCAAAGCTCTTCAAGCTCACGATAGGATTTTGCTTGAGAAAACGTATAGATACGGCCATGATGCCGTTTATGAAAGATTAAACTATTTTGCCAACTATTATTACTCATACCAGAGCATTTCAAAGGGAAATATCGAAAAGAAGCAAACTGCATTCCTCCAAATCAATGCAGACACAGCTACCATGCTAACTACTATACTTGGTTTTCGTCGTCGTATATGTACTATCGGGGGATCAACTGACGACTATTATACTGAAAGAATGCCCAGGGTTTTATGGGCCATAGAATATGTGTATAAACACAATCTCACAGAGGTATATTTGCCGTCATTATACGTCTTGATTAATCTGTGCCAATCACTTAGCGAATATTTATTGTCAGATGATCAACAGTATAAGACTAAAGCGTCAGGCCTACTAATAAACACGGAACTCTGGCTCGACAAATTCACCCAAACAACAATAGGCCAAGAGCTTTTAACTGAAAACCTACAACTCAACTTATTCTATAAGACTCAAAAAAACCGAATCATAGGTATTCTCAGACCTCGTGAGAAAGCAATAAACATTACTCTCGATGATCTCCCGAATGTAAAAACAGAACAAAAACTGCGAATTCTGACATCGATTTATCATCTCAACAAAAAACTATTTGTCCCGCTGTTTGAATCCAATTTAAATACAATTGCCAATGATATTTACCGGTCGCAAACTGGCCTTAATAATCTACTACTCTTACAGTGTTTAGCCTATTACTCTCAACTTAAGCCTTTCATTCATCAACTCAGCCTGAAATTAAATCCATTATCAAAAAACAGCGTCGATATTGCCAGTAACCTGAAAAATCTTTTTAACAACTACGAAAACGCTTATAACGAGAGTATTTCTGCAGATGAATTAAATATTCTTCTCAGCTACAACGATAATATACTTCGAGAAAAGCTTGCGAAAACTATACTTGGCGTAGATAGAAACATTCTAGAACGTGAGCGGCAGAAACCGCACGGTTCTTTTGAGATATCTGATATGGAAATACAGATAAGAATTAATGGAGAAAAATATTTTTTATGCTTACCGTTTAAATCTGGTGTTGAAATCCGAACTACAACAGTTCCTGTAGACGTGTCCTATCAAATATTTAGGCCTTTTATTCATTTCAACGACCCAATTGTGCTCTTCGTCACAGCAAAGAGATGTTCTCAACAACTAATGAATTATATAAAACTAATGCAAGACAAATTAGGATGGAGCATTGCGGTACTAGAAAACGAAGAATTGGCTAAGCTTTTAAAAGCCAATGGACAATTGAATTAAAACTCCCATAGAAATATCCTTCCACAATTCTCTCTTCTACGCATCCCTCCTCCTCCTCACCAGCTGCGATTTCGAAAGCGACTCGCTACCACCGCCCGAAACGCCCGACTCCGTCCAGCCCGGGTACAAAACGATCGTGGAAACTCAACGGCCCGATTCGGATGCGGAGCTCGCCAGAAGCTGACAGAAACCATTTCGTTGATGTCACCAAAATGGTCAAATTGGTTCGGGAACTGACAGGGAAATTGATGATGTAGTGGATACGAGTGAGGAGTTTCCAATACCTCACGTAACACCCACCAAACAGCAAAACCCCGGAACCAAAGCCCCGGGGTTTTACATTAAAAGACGGTCCCACTTCTCTTACTGGTGTGTAACCCGCAGAACCGTCTGGTCGGTTGAATTGGAAAGACGAACGAAATACATTCCCGGCGCCAGGCCATCCATCGCGATGCGCACCGTTCCGCCGCTGGTGTTCTGCAGCACCGTGGTCGAAACGACCTGCCCGAGGCTGTTCATGACTTCCACGGTAACGTCGGCCGTTCCCTGCAGCGAGTAGACGACGTTCAGCTCGGTGTTTACGGGGTTCGGGAAAGCTTCACCGCTGATCGGCTGCATGTGCTCTTCAACACCCACGTTGCTGCCCGAGCCGCCGCCGCTGCTGGTGAGGACAAGGTTAAGCGTGCTGGCGTTGGTCGCTCCGCATATGTTGGTGGTGGTCAGCTGCGCGGTATAGGTTCCCGCGCTGCCGTACGTGTGCGCCGGGTTCGGCGCCGTTCCCGTTTGCGAATCGCCGTAATCCCAGAGATAGGATACCGCATTCTGCGACAGGGAGGTGAAATTCACCAGCAGGCCGGTCCTCACGTAGGAGAACGCGGAGATCGAGCCGGGCTGCACGCTCATCGTTACCTGGTTGGAAGTAGCAGTGTTCGGGCTGGCGCAGGGATCGCTGGAGGTCATCACGCACTCCACCACGTCGCCGCCGGCAAAGCCCGACGCCGAGTAGGTCTGTCCCGTTCCGACATTGAAACCGTTCTTCTTCCACTGGTAGGTCGGGCTGCTTCCGCCGCCTGCGGGCGTAGCCTGGAAGGTGACGTTATCCGATGGGCAGACCGTTGTAGCGCTGGCCGCAGCGGTAACCGCGGGCACCACGCTGCTCATCGGCAGAACGATTGTACCGGTCGCAGGACAAGTGGTGGTCCAGCCGGGGTTATTGCGCGTGCCGGTGACGGTGAACGGCCCGGAAGCGGAATAGGTATGCGAAGGCGCTGCGGATGTCGACGTGTTCGAATCGCCGAAGTTCCAGTTGTAGGTGACGTTCTGGTTCGCCCAGACGGCCGAGTACCAGGCGGGAACGCCGGTCTGGGTGTGCGTGAAATTGACCGGGGTGCCGGGGCAGCCGGAAGAAGGCGTTGCGGCAACGGAGCCGGTCGGGCCGTTGTAGGAGATCTTCGCGCGGATCAGGAAATCGGAAGCCTCGCCGATGTCGACGTACGCATTGTACAGCTGCTGGTAATAATAGAAGTTCAGGCCATTGCCCTGGAAATCGTCGTGCCAGGCGACCATTACGGAATCGGGATAGTCGGCGCCCTGCACCCATACGCCGATGCAAAAGCCGTACTGGCTGATCGTCACCGGAGATGTAAGCGGTCCGCCGAATTCCGTGTAGCCGGGCGTGTTCACCGTAAACTGGACACTGTCCAGCGGCGAGCCGGTCGGGCGGAATTGGTTGTTGAGCGCCCACACGTAAAGTGTTACCGGGGTGTTGGTGCCAACGCGGCGAAGCGTGGCGTAAGCTTCCGTGACCGTCCCGGTGAAATTCGGGTAGGTCTGCATGCACGACCACCAGCCCGTATAACCGCCGACCTGTGTGTCATAGTTCGGGCCGCCATTACGGTCGACGAACGTGAGCTTGTCTGTGCACGTCACCATCTGGGTTTCCTGGCCTTCCGCCGGTGCAGCCGCGGGACGTTCCGTGGGTGTGCCGATCACCGGTGTTGCCGGCGGCGTGCCCCGCGAAGGCATACGATCGGATTGTTGAGCGACCAGCGTAAACGAAGGCAACAGCATCGCACACGCTATAAAGCGTAAAGTTTTTTTCATGAGTGAGAGATTTAGGGGTTTAAGGTTATGCCGACGGTCATCGGTTTCCTTTTAGTGAAATCATCAGATAAAAATATCACGGGCCGGCAACGAACGAACACGTTGTAACAACCGGTAGGCAACGCGTAACCAGCGGCAGCTTTTTGTAACCAGCGGTAATCTTCGTGGCGCGGACGTTGTGCTATTTCTGCGGAGCATTTAACCGGCGAGTGCCGACAAATCGCATAAAAATTCATCCGCATTCCCCGCAAAAAATGCGGCAAATAACTTGCGCGTGCGGAGAATAAGCCGTACATTCACCGCATAATCTGCGGAGAATGTCCACCTACATCCATCAACGAAAGCATTGGCCGGTCTTTCACTGGGACGACCGCTCCATCCTTCTTCCGCTTGCAGAAACACGCAACCGGCAGGGAAGGGTCATGGGCAAAATGGAAGCGCTCGGCTTTGAGCTGCGCAACGAAGCGGTGCTCGACACGCTGACGCAGGACGTGCTCAAATCGTCGGAGATCGAAGGCGAGCTGTTGGACACGGCGCAGGTGCGCTCCTCGCTCGCGCGGCGGCTCGGGATAGAAATAGCAGGATTGGTTGAATCCGACCGGCATGTCGACGGCGTGGTGGACATGATGCTGGATGCCACGCAGCATTATGGAAAGTCGCTGACGGCGCAACGTTTGTTCGGCTGGCACGCCGCGCTGTTTCCCACAGGCTACAGCGGCCTGTATAAAATAAAGACCGGCGGCTGGCGCGACGGGCCGATGCAGGTGGTTTCGGGCGCGATGGGAAAAGAACGCGTCCATTTCCAGGCGCCGGAAGCGAAGCTGGTCGACCGGGAGATGAAGCGGTTCATACGCTGGTTCAACAAAGAAGAAAAACTCGACCCGGTGTTGAAAGCGGCGGTCGCGCATGTGTGGTTTTTGACGATACACCCGTTCGACGATGGTAACGGCAGGATCGCGCGCGCGCTCACCGACATGCTCTTTGCACGGGCCGACCGCAGCCCGCAGCGTTTTTACAGCATGTCGGCGCAAATACGTGTCATGCGAAAAGGCTATTACGAGATACTGGAAAAAACGCAACGCGGCGATCTCGACGTGACGGGCTGGCTGCTTTGGTTTTTCGGCTGCCTGTCAGGCGCGCTGAAGTCGACCGAAACGTTGCTGGCGAACGTGCTGTTCAAAGCGGATTTCTGGAACGTGCACGCGCTCGAAGTTTTCAACGGACGACAAAAGCTGATGCTGAACAAGCTGCTCGACGGGTTCGAAGGCAAGCTGACGTCTTCCAAATGGGCGAAGATCGCGAAATGCTCGGCGGATACGGCTTTGCGGGATATACAGGACCTCGTTTCACGGAACATCCTGCGCAAAGAGGAAGCCGGCGGAAGAAGCACGAGTTATGTGCTGCGGTAGAACGACAATCACGGCCACAGCACATAACATTTGCGTGTTCTCCGCCGGTTTTTAGTAAGCTCCTTAAAACCAAATGACCAAAAATAAATTCACTGGCAAACTGGGCGAATTGATCGGGCGGGCTGAAACCGGAACGGCGGCCGACGTGGATTATATCATGAGCCACTTGTCCGTCGATTCCACGCTGGCCATGACGCGGTACGTCGATTACGGGCTGGGACTGGTGCAGGACGCGAGCGGCATAACACGTATCGAATATTATTTATTCCATGGAACGCCGATCCAGCGTAATTACTGTTCGCTCTTTTTCAACCGGCGAATGGATTACGAAATCGTGAGGCGCGCCTTTAAGGAAGGATTGATCGACGAGATACAGGCGTTTGCGAGGTGACGCTGTTCCGGAAAATCCGTAATTTCCATTCTGCCTGGAACCATTTTGTTGACATCACCGAAATGGTCAGGATGGTTAACTGAAATCACAGTTGTCCGGGAAACGAATAAAAAGTAAACTATCGTTTCTAATGAAACCTGCGACCTTAGGGCGTTTGCTTAGAAATACGGGGCGGGAAAATCAGCCATGGGTTGCGCGAAGAAAACCACGAAGCCCAGGGGGGACGTGCGTAAGCGCGGCTTGGTTTTCGCGGGATTTTTCTGCCCCGTATTTCTTAGCAAACGCCCGTCCGGCGCGATTTTTTTGGTTCTTTTTTGGAAAAAAAGAACAAGAGCAACGTCGTCGAAGACAAAGTTTCGTATCACAAAAAATCTTTCCCGGACAACAGTGAATTGAAATGCAAAGTCTGAAGCGTAAAAAGAAAAACGCATGGACAACACCACCCGCCGCCTCATCATGAAGCTCGAAGAAGCGTTCGACGGCCAGCCCTGGTACGGCGATTCGCTGCTGAACAAGCTCGGATCCATCGACCACTCGATCGTCAACCACCGGGCGCATCCTTCAAAAAATTCCATCGCGCGCCTCGTGCAGCACATCATCACGTGGCGCACCTTCGCGATGAAAAAGCTGCAGGGCGATACTGCGTTCGACGTTACGCCGGAGACAGACTGGACCGATATCGTGATCAACACAGCTGAGGAATGGAAGCAGTTGCTCGACAAGCTCAGGGAAACGCAGAAAACGATCGTCGACCGGCTTTCCGCTACCGACGAAGCTTTCCTCGTGCAACAGGTGCCCGGGCGCAAATACGATTACCAGTACATGATCGAAGGGATCATGCAGCACGACATCTACCACCTGGGACAGATCGGGCTGATCGTGAAGATTGCTGAAAGTAAACAGGTCACTGGATGAAATCTCGTACAATTACCAGCTGCAATACATCTGCTGCTCAGCCCAAACTGTTCGCGCTTATCTTATGAAAACCGGCACGATCCACATCCGCGAAGAAAAACCTGCCGACCACGACGCCATCAAGCATGTCAACGACAAAGCATTTGGCCAGCCGCAGGAAGGCAATGTCATTGAAAAGATCCGGAACATCGGTTGCCGCATTCTTTCTTTGGTGGCGGAAGTGGACCATAAGATCGTTGGTCACATTTTTTTCAGCCCGGTGAAGATCGAAGAACATCCGGAGATCGCGCATGGAATGGGCCTTGCGCCGATGGCGGTGCTTCCTGGATACCAGAAGCAGGGCATCGGCAAGCTGCTGATCGAGGAAGGAATTAAAATGCTGAAGGAACAAGGCGTGCCGTTCATTATCGTGTTAGGCCACGCGGCATATTACCCGAAATCCGGGTTTGGGCCGGCTTCGGAACATGGTCTGAAATGCCAATGGCCGGGCGTTCCCGACGAAGCGTTCATGGTGCTGGTCCTCGACGAGGAGAAGATGAAAAATATCCGGGGCGTTGCGCGTTACCGGGAAGAATGGAATGAAGCGATGTAGTTTGAAAAAATCAAAAATCAAAAGGCCAAATTCCAAAGTGTAAAGTTGATCTAACCCGACGCATGAACTACTTTTTCTACTGCCTGCTGCTTGTTTTGTGCCTGGCGCAGTGCACGCCGGAACCCGCGCCGGAAGCCGACTACAACACGCTGTTCCCCGGCAAGCCGGAAGTTCCTTCGTCGATCAAACAGGAGCACGATTCCATTCTCGCGCAGGTGCATCGCCTGGCTGCGTTCACCGACAGCACCGGAAGCATCGCGAAAAAGCTTGAGGAAGTGCTGCTGCATCATTTCGCGGAGGAAGAGGATTATGTGCTGCCCACGCTGGGCATATTGCCTGCGCTGGCCGGCGGCGACACGATCGCGAAAAGCAAAGAAATAACCGGCCTCGCCGAAAAGCTGAAATCGCAGCTGGTCCACATGAGCGTGGAGCACCAGCTGATCGTGGCACAGGTGAACGAGCTGAAGCAGGTTGCGGAAAAAGAAAACCATCCCGAGGTGAATGCGTTTGAACAGGACCTGCTCCGGCATGCGAAGACGGAAGAGGAAGTTTATTTCCCGGCGGCGATACTGGTTGGGGAATATCTGAAGATGAAATCTGCAAAAACTCCGTAACGACTTTCATTCATGAAAAAATACATTCTCAACTTTTTCAGCTATAACGATTGGGCAAACCGCAAGCTGCTCGATGCTATTCAACAGCTTCCCGAAAAAGAAGAATCCGTCAAGCTGTTCAGCCACCTCATCACCACGCAGGACAAATGGATGAACCGTATCACGAAAAAAGCGGAAGACAAAACGCTTCACTGGTTCGACCTTGCTTTTCCGGTTGAAAACCTGGCAGCGGAATGGACGCGGAGCGTCAACGAATGGATCGGCTTTATCGAAAGTTTACGTGAAGAGGAGCTGGAAAATGATGTCGTGTTTACCCGTGCGAACGACGGAAAAAAGATCGGCGTAAAGATCATCGACCTCGCGCTCCAGTTGAATTACCATTCGATCCATCACCGTGCGCAGATCAACAAGCTGATCAGCGGGCAGGGCATGAAACCGCCGGCGACGGATTACATTTATACTGCACTGAGGGAAGTTTAACATGGATCCCCACAAAACCACCATCGAAACGTTCGACAAGCTCGCCGCGGCTTACCAGGAGAAATTCATGGACGTGAACTATAAAGACACGTTCGACCTGTTCTGCCGGCTGATCGAAAAACAAAATGCGCGCATCTTCGAGATCGCCTGCGGACCGGGGAACATCACGAAGTACTTGTTGTCGAAACGCCCGGACTTCCGCTTCGAAGCCATCGACCTCGCGCCGAACATGGTCAGGCTGGCGCGGATCAACAATCCCGCTGCGGAATTCAAGATCATGGATTGTCGCGAGATCGGCAAGCTGCCGGGCGGTTACGACGGGATCATGTGCGGTTTCTGCATGCCGTATTTATCGAAAGCGGAATGTTTGAAGCTGACCGGCGATTGCGCTTCGCTGCTGAACAGCGGGGGAATATTTTACTTCAGCACGATGGAAGGAGAAGAAGAGATGTCCGGTTATGAAACATCCGGTGATGGACAGCATAAAGCATATATTCATTACCACCGCGCGGATGATCTGCAGGAAGGATTGGAGAAACATGGGTTCGAGCTGATCGAGCTGTTCCGCAGGGAATACCCGAAACCGGGACAGGCGCCGGCGATCGATATGATCTTTGTGGCACGGAAGAAGGCAAGCGCTCCGCCGGAGAAATAATTTGAAGTAACTTGAGTATCGATTGTTCAACAAGTGCCGGAAGTTCTACGTCAAAAAATAATCGGCAAATGAAGATACTCCTCTCCATCCTCGCTTTCCTGAACGGCGGCTACATGCTGCTCGACGGAATATTCGTGATGCTGAAGGGCAAATACATCGGCCCCGAAAAACCCGGCCCGTGGGCAAACCTTTTTTACAAGCTCGACGTCAATGTGTTCAAGCTCGGTCCGCTCTTCATCGTATTCGGCTTGCTCTGGCTGGCGTGGCTTTACGCGCTGTGGACAAAACAAAGCTGGACATATCCGTTCGGGATCTTTATTTCCATCTTCACACTTTGGTATTTGCCGGTCGGAACGCTCTTTTCGTTGGTGGTGTTGATCATGCTGCTGGCTGCGAGAAAAAAACTGGAATTGTGAGCTTGCCAAAGGAGATGATCATGTACGAAGAACTCAAGCGCTTTTGCAAAAACACGATCCCGCTCACCGGCGAAGAAATCGCATTGCTGGATACGCATTTCGAAACCCGCACGCTGAAGAAAAAAGAGTTCCTGCTCGAAGGAGGAAAAGGCTGCGACTTTATCGCGTTCATCGCCCAGGGAACGATCCGGCATTTTCACGTGAAGGACGGTGCAGAAAAAACCTGCGACATCTCCTTCGAGAACTCCTGGGTAACGGATTTTCAAAGCTTCACCACCGGCGCGCCGGGCATCATGCACCTGCAGGCGATGGAAGCAGCGACGGTTTATTTTATCCGCAAAACAAATCTTTACCGGCTCTACAAGGAATGCGGCAAGTATGAAACCTTTGGCCGCATTATGGCGGAGCAGGTGGCACAACGCGCGACGGAGATCGCCATGTCGCTTTCGTCGGACAAGCCGGAAGAACGTTTCCAGAACCTGCTGAAAAAACAGCCTGGCCTTTTCCGGCGCATTCCCCAGAAATACATTGCCAACTTTTTAGGCATCAGCCCGGAAAGCCTGAGCCGCATCCGTAACCGGATCATCTCCAAACGAAAATCTTAACTTAAGTCATCGTTTCCGGGCATCGTGTGTTCGCAATTTTGTCTCATCAACTAAATCGAAAAAAGATGAGACATTATGCAATCACCTCGGTACTGCTGCTCATGACGGGCGTCCACGGCTCTGCCGCACAGTTTGACACATCGAAGCTCAAAGCCTTTGAACAGCAGCTGGACGACGTCATGGAGCTGACCGACACTTCCGAACTGAAGGTCAAGCTCAAAACGGTGGAAGAGGCGTTCCGGCTGGACCCGAACGAGATCAACAAAGCGCGGATGGGAATTATTTATCATGAAACGGCGCTGAACCTGTCGTTCTTTTCCAAAACCGAATTCAAAGGATATGCTCAAAAAAGTTTCGACGTGTTGAGCGAATTGTTCGTCGCACCCGCTACGTCGAAAGAGCTGATGCCTTTCGTTGCTTCGTACAGGGCTTCCGCTTTGTCGCTGGTTGCGGCGGAAACAAAGGAGCTCAAGCTGCTCGGCGAGGCATTCGTGTTGTTTGCAGACGCGGTGCAGCAATACGCAGCAGTTTCTTACCTGCCCGAATTCCTCCGCGGCAGCGTGGCGGAAAATTTGCCGTGGTTCTTTTTTTCGAAACGAAGACACGCGAAACAGGACTCCCGGTCCATCATTGCCAAACAGGAAAAAGACAGCACCTACGCCGGTCCGAAGATCATGAGCTTTGTATATTGGGCATGGGCGAACCAGCACCAGGGCAGAAAGCACAGAACGCAGGCAATCGCGTATCTTGACAAGGCAATCGCGCTCGATCCCGGTTACAAAGCGGGCCGAAAACGGGCGGAAGCGCTCAAAGCGAAACTGATGAAGTAACGATGACCGATTTCACCGGGCTATACAGCACGTACAGCAACGCCCAACTGCTCAAAATCATTGAACGCCCCGGCGAGTACCAGCCACAGGCAGTTGCAACGGCGAAAGAAATTCTCGAAGCACGACAACTTTCCGAAGAAGACCTTTCAGCCGCAAAGGCAGAGCTCGAAACAGAAGCGCGGATCAAAGAAGTGCAGCTGCAAAAGAAAAAAGAAGTCCGGGAAAAGCTAAAAAAAGCCGGCGCCTCGCTTGCCGATACGTTAAACCCGGTGGCGGACGAAAAACCTTCCGTGAACAAAACGATCACGATCATCAGCATTGTGCTGGGCGGACTTTTCATTTACCAGCTCGCAGGTGTGTGGGATTTCCTTCCCTCCGGCATTTATGCAAAATGGGACTTGGAGGTGGTGGCAATGTTTTTGCCTTCGGTGGTCTTGCTGGTAACGATCCCGCTTTTTTATAAACGGAAAAAAGCCGGCTGGATTCTCCTCGCGGCGTACCTGTGTGTTTCTTTCCTCGGCGCTGCATGGCTCATATACCTTGCGTTAACGTGGCAGCCATCCGCCATTCCCGCACTCGATGCGCTATTTCCGCCGCCTTCCGTATCGACAAGTATTTTCAGTCTCCTGTTTTACGGCGTGCCGCTCTTGGGCATCTGCAGGATGAACATCCGCGAATTGTATCACGTTGATAAAAAAACGATGGTGAATACGTTCCTGTTCGTGATCGCGGGAATTGTTTTGATCTACCTGCTGCTGTAACGGCAGCGCCGGCCTGGCGAAAGGAGCCAAAAATGTTCCGGCAACCCGTCGCAGGAAAACTCCGCTGCTTCCGGGTGTGGAAACGTTTCGGCGATCAATGGAAAGTGATCGGGGGAAGCTGCATGCAGGTATGGCTTGTATTACGCCAGGACTTTTTCAAATAAAATAAGCTTGAGCGCGATGTAGAGTACATAAACGGAAACGAGCGTAATCCCTTCCGCTTTCGAAATGCCACGTTTCGATCGCAGGAATAACAAGACCAGCAACGTTACACCTGTCAACACGGGCAGATCGAACACCATGAGGTCGCGCTCAATTGCCGTCGTGCTGATCACGCCGCCCAGCCCGATCGGGATCAGCCCGTCGAAGATGTTGCTGCCGATAATATTTCCCACGCACATCCCGCCCGACCGCCGCACCGCCGCGCCGATGGAAACGGCCAGTTCCGGCAGGCTGGTGCCGAGACCGATGATCGCGATGCCGATGAACGATTGCGCCACGCCCCATTTTTCTGCGAGCGCCATCGCATTCTCCACGACGAGGTGCGAGGAAAACACCAGGATGATAAAACCGAAAATGAGGAAGAGCGCCAATGCAAGATTGGAGCGGTCTCTGCCCCCGGAATTGTCGTCGGTGTTATTCGTATTGGTGCGCAACAGGATGAAGTAATAAAGCAGATAGACAGCCAGCAGCAGCGCTCCTTCCCATCGCGTAACGATGCCGTCCATCCCGAACAAAAACAGCAACCCGATGGACGCAAGCAACGTGATCCCGTCGCGAACCAGGTCTCTTCGTGTTACTGTAAAATTCAAAAGCAATCCCGCAATCCCGAGAATGAACGTGATCTGGCTGATGCTGCTGCCGATCGCATTCCCCGTAATGATCCCCGACGACTCCGTGCCGCCGAGCTGGCGGATAGCGGCATTTACGGAAACAAAAACTTCAGGCAGATCGGTTCCGACGGCGAGGATGGCGATGCCCACGAAAGAATGCGACAGATTGAACCGCTTCGCAATCCCAAGCGAAGCGTTGATGATCCATTTTGTCCCGATCCATAAACCAGCCAGCCCTAAAACGATGAACAGCATCAACAGGTGGGATTAACAAGGATTTTCCATGAACACCAAAGAAACACAGGACCGGGAAACACACCTGTGACTTCAGTCATTTGCAGAAACGACATCTGTCAGCATCCTGCCCGAAATCACCGCGCGATATTCCCGTACTTCTTCTTCATCGCCTGCAGGTATTTCCGCAGGTCATTTCCCTCCCGCGCAAAATCCGCTTCGAAGTCGTGCTGTTTTCCGCCGTAGCGCACGAACTGCATGAAGAACGTATTCCCCGATCGGTTCATGCGGTGTTCGAGGCGTTTGTAAAACAACGTGTCGGCCTCCAGCGGGAGGGATCTTGCATTTTGCGCGAAACGGGAGAACATCTGCTTTTTCAGGAACAGCTTGCCAGTGCTGTCGGTGCGCGGGGGAAAATTCTTGTAAAGGCTGTCGAGTGAATTCGCGCACACGAGCATGAACACTTCCAGCAGCGCCTCGTCTTTCCGGCTGTTGACGTAATCCGTGTACTGCTTCGAATCTTTCCCGTATTTGCTTTCGAGGAACCAGAGCGCGCCTTTGTAGCCGATGAAACTGGCGAGGTTCTCGTTGAACTCCACGTCGTTTTTCACGAACAGCGTGCCGTGCGTGAGCTCGTGGATGATGAGCTCGGCGAGGGCGCCTTCTTTGGAGTGCAGCATCTGCGACAGCACGGGATCTTTGAAATAGCCCAGCGTGGACCATCCCGAAGCGCCTCCGATATCGGTGTCGTAGCCGGCCGCTTTCCATTTCGCGGCTTCTTCGTTCGCTTTTTCCTCGTCGAAAAATCCTTTATACGGCACGTCGCCTAGCACCGGGAAATGCCACTCGTGCGGCTCGAGCGCGAACGGTTCGCAGGCCGTCACCACGTACATCAGGCGTTTTCCCTGCTGGTCGTAGAACGTCGTGTAATTGTCGTTCAGGTCGATCCCGATGCTGTCGAACGCAAAGAGCCGGATCTCTTCGATCAGCCTCAGTTTCGCCTTCACCGAATCCGCCACCGCCGGGTCCGCCAGCACCTCCGTCACCGGCCGAGCGCCCATCACGATCGTCGCCTGCCCTTTCGCCATGCGCAGCCCGTACACCACCAGCGGAACGTTGAGGATGCAGAACGCCAGCAACGGCAGGAAGATGACGTCGGAAATTACTGCACGGATGAAACGTAGTCGCCGCATAGGATGTGCAAATATGCAGATGTGCAAATGTGCAAATGTGCAGATTGTAATACGCACGTTGCGCCTGCTTTGTTTCCGATGATAAACATTAATCCGTTAGCAATTTCATCTGCATATCTGCACATTTGCACATCTGCATATTATTTTCACGCAAATGTTCTTCCTCCTCTCCAAGCTCCTCGCTTTCCTCCTCATGCCGCTCACGTGGGTGTTCATCCTGCTCATCTGGGCGTGGCGGGCGAAAGACGAAGGGCGAAAGCGGCGGCTGCGCATCGCGGCGGTCGTGACGCTGGTGCTGTTCAGCAACCGTTTCCTGCTCGACCGCACCATGCATGCCTGGGAGATCGATGCAATGAAGGAACCCGCGGCGGGCACGTACGACGCGATCATCGTGCTGGGCGGGCTGAGCAGCTACGACGACGAGCTGGAGCGCATCCAGTTCTCGCGCGGGAATGACCGGCTGATGCAGTCGCTCGCGCTGTGGAAAAAAGGCGTGGCCCCGAAGCTCGTGTTCACCGGCGGTTCCGGCAGCGTCCTCCACCCGGAAAGCAAAGAAGGGAAACGCGTGCATGATTTTCTCCTCGCGCTCGGCATCCCCGATTCGGCCATGGTCTTCGAAACCGAATCGCGCAACACGCATGAGAATGCGGTGTTCACCAAACCGCTGCTCGCAAAATACGCGCCCGGCAATCGTTACCTCCTCGTCACCTCCGCCTTCCACATGCGCCGCTCCCTCGGCTGCTTCGCCAAAGAAGGCATTCCCGTCACCCCCTACAGCACCGATCGCTACAGCGGCCCCTGGAAGTTCGAGTTCGACTACATGTTCCTCCCCGACGCCGGAACGCTCACCGACTGGAACGTGCTCCTGCACGAATGGGTGGGCTGCATCACGTACAAAATTTCCGGGTACATGTGATGCAATGTGCCGAAATGCCGATGTGTCGAAATGCCGATGGAGGTATTAGGTATTAGGTGTAGAGTTGTTTTCTCCTAAGATCTAAGCCCTAATACCTAAGACCTTTTGCGGGAAGCAGGCGCGAATCGGCATTTCGGCACATCGGCACATCATCCACGGCACATTTATTTTTCTAACTGCGATTATTTTCTATCTTCGGCTGCGCAAAACATTTACTCCGTATTTAGTGCAGACCAACCCTGGAACCGTAAGCGGAAAGATCCATGTGCGCAACTGCGTGGACATCTGGCTGAGCGATAAAACCGTTCACGTCCTTTATCGCGACCATGCGGAGATCGATGCGGAGATCAAGCACGAGATGCATCTTGTGTTCCTGGAAATTACGGGAGGGAAAAAGCACCCGTTCATCTTCCTTTCGGAAGGCGCCCTCTGGTACACGCGCGAGGGACGCGAATATGCGCGGCGCATCGAGCCGAAGCAGCCGTTCCTGGCCGTGGCGGTGGTGGCGCCTTCACTGGGCTACCGGCTGCTGGCTGACTTTTATGCGAAGCTGTACAAGCCGGAAGTGCCGTACAAGGTTTTCAAATCCATTGAAGAGGCGAACGTGTGGCTGGCAACTTTCGGGAATTAAAGATCAGCGCCTGCCTGTTTCTCAAAAATTTTCGAAAGCCTCCTGTTCTCCACTGGCTTGAAAAGAAACTGCTTGTCGTTGAACCACGCGCCCGTCATGCCCGCCGCGTCTGCCTGTTGCACGACACCGGACGGAACCAGCTTATTCTGGACATAGCTCACCCGGTCTTTATTTTTCAGGCCGTATGCAACTGCAACCCGGTCGAAAGAAGGATCGGAGTACGCCGGGTTCCACCGGTAATACAGCTTGCCGTCGCGCACGCAATATTCCAGTTCCGGCACGAAACGCTCGTATAAATATTGCGAAAAGAACCAGGTAAAATCTTTCCCCGTTTTCCGGCTCACCAGCTCTTCAAACACCGGCGATGAAATTTGCTTTTCGCGGTTCTCCATGTAAAACGAACGGAGAATGTCGAAGAACAGCGAATCGTTGCCCACCGCGTAACGCAGGGAATGCAGGACCCACGAGCCTTTCATGTAGATGTCGCCGTCGCGGAAATTGAAATAGCGGATGCCGGGCTCGCCAACAACAGGACGCCGGTTGATGATCGTGAGGCGCTGGAAGAGCAGGTAATTCATGTATGAATCATAACCCTGCGTCTTCTCCACGTACAACGCTTCGCAGTACGACGCAAAACCTTCGTGGATCCACGCGTCGGCAAGGTCGGCGGCGGTGACGGAATTGCCCCACCACTCGTGCGCCGTCTCGTGCAGGATGATGTAATCGAATCCCCACAGCGGGCTGTTTTTGAAACCGTTCCCGTACGCGATCGCGGATTGATGCTCCATTCCCGCATACGGCGATTCGACCAGCTTGAAACCATCGCGGTACCACGGATACGGGCCGAACGTTTCTTCGTAAAATTCCAGGTGATCTTTCAGCTGCGTGAAATGCGTTTTCGCTTTGTCGTAATGTTGTTCGAGGACGTAATGGTTCAGCTGCAGCGTGTCGTGCGTGACGGGGCTGACGTACACGTCGTGGAGTAATTTGTACTTGCCGATGTAGAAGGTGATGTTGTACGTGTTGATGGGGTGGGAAATGCGCCATGTAAATGTCGTTCTGTTGGGCACTTTAGAATAAGTCTTTACCAAATTACCATTGCTTACTGCCATCAATCCTTCGGGCACATTCAGATTCACGATCATGCTGTCCGGCTCGTCGTTCACTACATCTTTGCACGGCCACCACAAACTTGCCCCTTCGCTCTGACAGGCTACGCCCCACCAGGGATTTTTCAGGTCATCCTTCTTACGAACAAATCCACCACGCCAGGGAGCTTTTTTCGCTTCTTCAGGAACACCTTCATAACTAATTCCCAATCCGAAAAGGTTACCCTTTTTCTCGGTACCATTCATCACCACAAAAACAGCATTCTCTTTTCGAAAGTACTGCAGCGAAGGCCCCAATGCGGGCATCCCGGTCCCGTCCCGGTAAGACTGGTAATAGATACTCGTAATCTTTAAATGCTTCGCAAGGTCCAATTGAAGCGTATCGAAGTCGACTGTTGCTGCTGCTTTTAATTGCACATCTCCGTTTATGCCTTTATCCTTTAAAAGATCATCACCGAACGTTACACCCAGCTTGTAATACTTCACATCATAACACGTCCTGTACTTCGATCCCTGGTCGCCGAGCAGCACGCGCGCTTCCGTCTTCGCGGGATATTTCCCGGCGCGGGAAGGATTGTGAATTTTGAAATGGATCCCGAAAATGGAACAGGCGGAGAGAAAGGAAACGAGAAAAATGGCAGCGAGCCAGCGGAGTTTGCGCATAAGCCGAAATTAGGAAAAACAGTTGTCGGTTGTCCGGGGTTGCCGGTCCTCGGTTGTCAGTTGTCAGTTCTGTTTCAGACCGACAACTGACAACCGACAACTTTTGACAACCGACAACCCCGGACTACCGATTTTACAGGTTCTGCAACTGCTCCGCGATCGCCCTGATCTTCGCCTCCGCATCCGCCTGCTTGCGGCGCTCCAGCTCGATCAATTCCGGCTTTGCGTTCTGCACGAACTTTTCGTTCGCGAGCTTTTTCTGCACCGAGGCGAGAAAACCTTTGTTGTACTCCAGCTCCTTCGCGAGGCGCGCTTTTTCTTCTTCGGGGTTTACCTGCACGGGCACGAAATATTCTGCGTTCTTCACAAGGAATCCCGCCGCGCTCGCCGGTTTATCGTCGCGGTACAACACCGCTGAAACGCCCGCCAGTTTCTGGATCACGGCATCGAACGATTTGTCGGGGGAAGCAGTCTTTACGATCAGCTCCACCGTTTCGCGCGGGTGAATGTTTTTCTGCTTGCGGATGTTGCGCACCTGCACGATCACTTCTGCAGCTACGGCGAAACGTTCGACCGCAGCCGTGTCCGCTTTTTCTTCCTTCGGCCAGGGCGCGACGATGATCGCATCTTTTTCCGCGCGTTCGCCGAGATGGTGATACAATTCCTCGGTGATGAACGGCATGAACGGGTGCAGCAGCTTCAGTATTTTTTCGAAAAATCCTTTCGTCGCTTCCAGCGTCTTCGCATCCACCGGTTTGGCCTGCCCATCCACAAATTCCGGCTTCACCATCTCGAGGTACCATGAGCAGAAGTCGTCCCACACGAGCTTGTAGGTGGCCATGAGCGCGTCCGACAAGCGGAACTTCGCATAATGATCGTTGATCTCGGCGAGCTGCTGGTTGAACTTCGCGCCGAACCATTCGATGGCGATCTTCGCGGATTCGGGCTGTGCAGCGGTAAATTCCTCCGCAAAACCGCTCACGAGACGGAACGCGTTCCATATCTTGTTCGAGAAATTCCGTCCCTGCTCGCACAACGCTTCGTCGAACGGCAGATCATTTCCCGCGGGCGAGCACAGGAGCATTCCCACGCGCACGCCATCGGCGCCGTACTTCGCAATCAGGTCGAGCGGGTCGGGCGAATTGCCGAGCGACTTCGACATCTTGCGTCCCTGCTTGTCGCGTACGATGCCGGTGAGATACACGTTGCTGAACGGTTTCTCCCCGGTGTATTCGTAACCGGCGATGATCATGCGCGCCACCCAGAAGAACAGGATCTCCGGTGCGGTCACGAGGTCGTTCGTGGGATAATAGTATTTCAGGTCTTCGTTGAAATCTTCTTTGCTTTTCGTGATCGCTTTCGGATCGAACACGGTGATCGGCCACAGCCACGAGGAAAACCATGTGTCGACGACGTCTTCGTCCTGCTTTACCTGGTTCTCGTTGTAAGTCTTATTATAGACGGTTTGAAATTCACCGATCGCTTCCTCCACCGTTTTTGCAACGACGAAATTTCCCGCTTCATCGTACCATGCAGGAATGCGCTGTCCCCACCAGAGCTGGCGCGAGATGCACCAGTCGTGTACGTTTTCCATCCAGTGGCGGTACGTACCGAGGAACTTATCGGGAATAAGCTTGACGTTCCCGTTCAATACATTATCGAGCGCGGGCTTTGAAATTTCTTTCATGCTCACGAACCACTGCATGGAAAGACGCGGCTCGATCACCGCGTTGGTGCGCTCGGAATAGCCGACGCTGTTTTTCAGCTCGTCCACTTTTACGAGATGACCGGCTTCTTCGAGGTCTTTCACAATGGCTTTGCGCACTGCGAAACGGTCCTGGCCGATGTACAATTGTGCGGCAGGGCTCATCGTGCCGTCGGCGTTCAGGATTTCGATGGACTCGAGCCTGTGCTTTTTCCCTAGCTCGTAGTCGTTCTTGTCGTGCGCCGGTGTCACTTTCAGCGCGCCCGTTCCGAATTCCTTGTCGACGTATTCATCGAAGATGACCGGCACAGAACGTTTCACCAGCGGAACGATCACGCGTTTGCCTTTGAGCGAAAAATAACGTTCATCTTCCGGGTGAACGCACACCGCCGTATCGCCGAGGATCGTTTCCGGGCGCGTGGTGGCAATGGTCACGAAATCGTTGCTGCCTTCCACCTGGTAGCGGACGTAATACAGCTTCGATGTCGTTTCCTTCATGTTCACTTCTTCGTCGGAAACGGCGGTGAGGGCGGAAGGGTCCCAGTTCACCATGCGTGTGCCGCGGTAGATGTGTCCTTTTTTATAGAGGTCGATAAAAACGTCGATCACCGCTTCGCTCAGTTCGGGCGACATGGTGAAACTGGTTCGTTCCCAGTCGCACGACGCGCCGAGCTTTTTGAGCTGCTCAAGGATGATGCCGCCGTATTTTTCTTTCCATTCCCAGGCGTATTCGAGGAATTTTTCGCGGGACAGGTCGCGCTTGTTGATGCCTTTTTCTTTCAGCAGGGCGACAACCTTCGCTTCGGTGGCGATGGACGCGTGGTCGGTGCCGGGCACCCAGCAGGCGTTTTTGCCCTGCATGCGGGCGCGGCGGACGAGCACGTCCTGGATCGTATTATTGAGCATGTGCCCCATGTGGAGCACGCCGGTGACGTTGGGAGGAGGAATAACAATGGTGTACGGCTCGCGTTCGTCGGGGGTGGAACGGAAAAAGCCGTTTTCCATCCACCAGGCGTACCAGTGCGCTTCGGCGGCGGCAGGATCGTAGGTTTTGGGTATCTCTTGCATAAAATTCCAACTGTTAAAGCTCCAAAAAACGCATCAAAAAATCACTTTGAATCCTGTTTTTTGGGCTTTTTGCATTTTTTCCCGTTATCTTCGTTAAATCCCTTGATTTACAGGGATGCAAAGCTACTAATTTTCCCCGGCGGGAGAGCCTTGCCTTTGGCATGATTTTCGCTGTTTCCGGGGGATCAAACATGTAAAACACTACCAACTTTAACCTACATCAACAATGAAAAAGTTACTTCTTCTTCCGCTTTTTTTCGTGGGCGCAATGACCGCGTCGAAAGCGCAGGCTCCTGTCACCTCCGGGCTCGAAACCAAGAACGGACCGGTAATGACATTTGAAGTTCTGGAGTATAATTTTGGCACGATCAAGCAGGGTGCATCCGCAACCTACGAGTTCAAGTTTAAAAATACCGGCCGTGAGCCGTTGATCATCAATGAAGCGCATGGCTCCTGCGGCTGCACGGTTCCCGATTACCCGAAAGAGCCGATCAAGCCGAACGGCACGGGCACGATCAAAGTGACTTTTAACTCTACCGGCAAAATGGGCATCCAGGACAAAACCGTCACGGTGACCTATGATACCGACAAGACCGTTATCCTTCACATGAAAGGCACCGTGGAAGCTGCACAGGCTCCCGCAGGTGGCACACAGGCCCCGGCAGGCGGCGTTGCGAAGCCCCAGCCCGCACCGGCTGCAGGCGCTACGAAGCCCGCACCGACCAAAACCGCACCGGCTGCTGCCACGCCCGCAACCAAAACGACCACTGCTGCACCGGCTGCAACAACCGCACCTGCAACCAAGTCGACCTCGACCACGCCTGCTCCGGCCGCAACACCTGCCGGCAAGCCTGCACCTGTCGAGAAGCCCCGCAACAACTAATTACGCAGTACAATTCACCACACCATGAAAAAGCTGCTCACACTTGGCGCCTGCTTCGGAATGGTCTGCGCTTTCGCACAGGCCCCGGCAGCAACCAAACCCGCCCCGAAAGCAGCGCCTGCGCCCGCACAAACCGCGCCGGCCGCCGACCCGGGCTATAAGTTCGACAAGACCACGCACGACTACGGCACGATCCAGAAAGGTTCCGACCCGTACTGCGAGTTCACGCTGACGAACACCAGCAAAGCGCCGCTCGTCATCCAGGAAGCTCACGGCTCCTGCGGCTGCACGGTTCCCGAATACCCGAAAGAACCGATCATGCCCGGCCAGTCCGTGAAGATCAAAGTACGCTACGACACCAACCGTCCCGGACCGATCGACAAGAACGTGACGGTGACGTTCCAGGGGAAAGATGCCCCGGCCGTCCTGAAGATCAAAGGCACCGTGACGGTTCCGCCGTCCGAAACGCCTTTCCCGGGACCCGGCAGCACGCCTGCCACCGGCGGTGTTCCTGTCGGCGGTAACTAACAACCAACCAAACTGACGTCATGAAAAACGCATTGCTTTTTCTTTTCCTGCTCGCCGCCGCAACCCGTGTCAACGCACAGGCCCCGGCTGCTGCAGCTCCCGACGCGAACGCACCCGTCATTACATTTGACGACGAGATGATCGATTTCGGAAGCATCGCGGAAGGAAGCGAGCAGGTGCGCACGTTCACGTTCACGAACACCGGCAATGCACCGCTTACGATCACCGCGATCAAAGGGCAGTGCGGCTGCACGACGTTCGACTTTTCGAAAGATCCCATTCCTCCCGGGGGAAAAGGATCGTTCAAAGTGAAGTACGATTCGGCTACGCGCGTGGGCATGTTCGATAAAAAGATCATGGTCTATTCGAACGCATCCATGCCGGTTGTCGAAGTAAAGATCAAAGGCAAAGTGGTTTCCGCGGGCGCACCGGCCAACGGCGGAAATTGATTACCGGTTAAAACTGATTTGCAAAACGCCCCGCGAGAACTCGTGGGGCGTTTTGCATTTAGGCCGTTCGGCGAATGGTAAGAAAGAAATTTCTCGAAACGGTCTTCGCGCAAGCCCTGGAACTCAACTCTGGCGTGGTCTTTGTGACATCGCACATTACCTTAAATAACCTAAAACCGTTCCGATGAAACGCTCCATCCTTCTTTTCCTCTGCGCCGCCGGCTTCACCGTCGCCCTCAACGCGCAGCCGCCCGCAACCACCGTCATCAATGATCCCACCGCCCCGGTGATGACCTTCAAAAGCGACACCGTCAACTTCGGCTCAGTCACACAAGGCACGATCGTCGAACGCGATTTTACATTCACCAACACCGGCAAAACGCCGCTGATCATCACCAGCGCATCCGGTTCCTGCCATTGCACCGTTCCTGAATTTCCGAAAGAGCCCATCGCGCCCGGCAAGTCGGCTACCATCCATGTCCGTTTCGACTCAAACGGGAAAATGGGTTACCAGGATAAAACCGCGACTATCGTTTCCAACAACCGCGACGGCGCAATCGTGCTCCATCTCAAAGGCACCGTAGTTCCGAAACCCGCAACGCCCGCCCCCGGCACAGATCCCCGGCGCGGCAGCGCGCCCGTAAACGGACAATAGCCTTCGATACGCCCTTCGACCGTATCGAAGTTTCGGGCGGCCCGCGGGAACGGATTGATCCTGTGATCCTGCGGGCTGGCCGTGTTCATCCCATACATCATGCGCCTGTCACCGGTTACGCTCTTCCTGCTCATTCTTACGGCAAGCTTCCGCGGAGAAAACTGCGACAGCTTTTCAGCGGCGCCTTGTTATAATTTCGATACGGTGACGGCGGGTGTTATCGTGGAGGGTGAAATTCCTTTTACAAATACGGGACAGGAGCCGATGCTGATCTGGAACATTACCACCAGCACGGGCGCAATGGTCGCGTGGGCCACAAAGGAGCCGATCGCGCCGGGCAAAGGCGACATCATCCGTTTTAAATTCATGACCATGGGAAAATCCGGGCCGCAAAGTAAATCCATCACCGTGCAATACGGGTCGGACTGTTATGCCGTTGTAAAAGTGAACGGCGTTGTCCAGGCAGCGGTGGCGGATAAACGCTGAAAATTTCGTAACTTTAAGAGTATGAAAAGACTGCTTCTTTTACTGCTTGTGCCGGCAACGGTCACCGCATTTTCATTCCGCGTGTCCAGCCCGGCGGTGATCGTGTTCGAGGACGTGAAGCATAATTTCGGTTTCATCCACCAGGGCGATGTCGTTTCTCATGATTTTGTTTTCACCAACAACGGCGACGAGCCCGTCATCATCCAGGATGCGGAAGTGACCTGCACGTGTACGAAAGTGGATTACCCGAAACAGCCGATCGCGAAAGGGCAAAAGGGAACGGTGAAAGTTACCTTCGACAGCAAAAGCGCTTACGACCGCCAGGAACGTACGGTGCTCGTGAAATCGAATGCACAGAATGGGCCGGTGACATTGACGTTCAAGGCGGTGGTGCTGAAACCGAAGAATTAATTCAAAGGTTCAATCGCCCGCTTCGCATCACTATTCAAAGATTCATCTCCAATTGTTGATTCGCAAAACGCTCCGCTTTTTCAGCGGAGCGTTGCGATTGAATTTTTGACCCTGCAAGGCGCGATTTACGTCAACAGCCAGATCAGGAAGATCAGCAGCAGGAGCAGCGCGAACCAGAAATACCAGCGCTGGGTCAGCCCTTCTTTTCCTGTATTTCCGTCATTACCGTTGTTTGCTGAATTTTCCTGCGGCGCAATCTCCAGGTCAGGACTGTTACTGGAATAGCCTGCTGAATCATCAGGCGTAAAAATAGCCCTGAACGTGTGTGCGCCGCCCTGCCCGCTGATGTCCCAGCGCGCGTGCCCTGATCCATCCGTTTCGACCGGCGGACCGGCTGGCTTGTCGTCTACGTAGAACGTGACCTTTCCTTTCGGAGGCGGTTCTTTGCCGATAAGACGGGTAACGATCGCCGTAAGTTCCCCTGGCTCCAGGGAAACGACCTGCACCGCAGAAGCGCGTTCCCTGAGCTCCTGTGCGAAACGATATCCTTTGGCAAACTCTTCATCACCCGTGGTCGCCACGTCGAATACGCAATCCTGGTTCAGGCCGGGATCGGTAACGACCTGGCAGATTTGTTGTGCCTGCGCGACCGGCATTCCTTGCGGGATTGCCACGCCGGGAAGTACAAATTGCGGCTTCAGGTTGCACGGTGGTTCCCCGGCCGGCCAATCTTTATCCGTAAACGTTGCTGTCGACGTTCCTTTCGCATAAACGAACAGGCTCGATTGATCGGTGACACGCCACGAATCGGCAAAAGTTTTATAGAGCACGTTAAACCGTTCGCTCACGCCCGCGGGCTTGGGACCAACGGAAGCGCCGGTGGAGAGCAGCGGCAGCCAGCTGTCTTTCGGGATCCTGCCCATGATGCCTTCATCGGCATGCGTGTGCGCCACGTTCACGTTCATGTACCACATGTTATGGCTGTTCCAGAACCGCGGTGTGACGATCAGCACGGCGCTGTGCACGTAATCGACGCGGAGCGCCATGGAGCCGTCCACCATAAAGCCGCTCACCCGGTTGCCGTCGAGGCTGAGCCCTTGCGTGGTCAGCGTCACCGGCCTGCCATCCACGTAAAACTGGAGCTGGCCCTGTTGACCGGCCGGCTGGTAAGCGATGCGGTGAGAGCCGACGCGCGCGGCGACAGCCGTGTTGAGGCTCACGCAGGCCTTTATGCCGGTGTATGGATCTTCGATCGGGTTGGCCGTCAGCACCGGCGTCTGGCGTGTCTGCACTTCCATCCCATCCCTGTCGCGCAGCGCGACGAACTCGCCGGCAGCCTGGAAATCGTAACGCTTTCCACCAACCGTGTGAATGTGCGGATCGCCATTATCCGAACCTTCATCCGTCCCCACCGGCCCGACCTGGAGGCGGAACACGCATTGGTCCTGGCGGCCGAGCGCATCGGTTGCTGTAATGTAAACAAAGGTGTGCGGCGGAACCGTATCAGGGCCTATGCCAGAGGTCCAGGACCAGGTGCCGTCCATATTCTGTATCAGCGTTCCGGTCCCGGTACTTTCCGTGAGCATCACACCAGCCATTGCCGCCGGGCCATCCGGGTGGCTCCATGTGCCGGTGCGGGTCGTTGTCATCCCCGAAGGCGCAAAGGCCCATGATCCGTTCACATTCACATTCGGTTTTTCTTTTCCATCCGGGTCGGTAATCACCAGCTCGCTGATCATGCCGTGGTGCGCATGGAAGAAAATGTGGCAATGAAAAAGCCAGCGGCCATAAGCTCCGCCCGGCGTCATGCCGTCGGCCAGCTCGCGCGGACTGATATGCACTTTCAGCCTGAGCGTGTGCCCGCCCGGTATGTCCAGGTTATCCCTGTATTCCACGGGATAACTATAGCCCGAACCGGGCGCGCTTCCATTCACAGTAAGCTCGATGGGCTGGAACGAAAAACCGTGAAGGTGGAACGGGTGGTGGGCGAACGTATCGTTTCGAACGGTGAACTGCAGGATATCGTTGAATTTCGCGTAACGCGTCGAGCCGATATGCCCGTTCATCGGATCCGTGTAAGGCACATGATCAAAATGCCCATTGACGCTATTGATCCCGTTCATGCCCCCGCCTGCAGAAAGCACGATCTCCCCATTCGGAACCGGGAACCCGGTCTTCCCGATGGTCGCCGGGTTGAGGAATGGAGTTGCAACAGCTGCGCCAAGTACAGGCGTCGCCGGGACCTTCAGCACCGTGCCGGCATTAATGGCAAGCGGGAGAACATCCACGCCGGCAACATCGATGTGCAGCACCGGAACAGTAGGAAGCTGCGCCCAGCTGGCGCCGGTGCGCTGAAAATCTCTTGTCCATAAGGTAAATGTTCTTGGTCCTATGCCCGGAGGTATCTTCGCGATGATGTCAGCGCGGCTGCCTGCCGGGATGAGTATTTCACCGACCTCGTACTTGCTGACGATAGGCGTCATATCACCTTCAAGGATCGCGGTGTTCAGGATTCCTCCTTCACCTCCGATACGTAACAGGGGAATCTCTATCGCGGGGTTCCCGGGGTCTCCGGGAGCGGTGAGCTTCAATCGAAAATACCGGGTGGTGGCCGCATTGAGCACCTGGAAACGGAGTCCCTGCCCGGGCTGGACTGTAATTTTAGAATATCCCGCCTCCAGCGCTCCCGGTGCAGCGGGGGTTCCCCGGCGGTAACCGACATTCCGGCCATTTGTAAGAACGATCTGGCCTTCGACGGTGAGGGGAACAAGCGGCACAGGCGGGTCCATCCGGAAGTTGTTCGGAATTTCGCCCGGGCCAAAAGGATCGAGCGGCATGGTTACGTGACCGTGATTGTCAAGCGGCTCCAGCTGGCAAAGGTCCTGCGGCGAAGGCCCGTTCTGCAGGATTGCACCACCGGCCAGCCATTCGGGGCGGTCCGCGACAGGCAGGCCAGCATAATAATCATACGTTTCCACGGCGTTCACCGCCTGGCAGACCGTGATATCGCTGAGCACAAGCGCATGCGTGTTCGTAAACACCATGGGGGGATCCGGGATCTTGTTGGCAGCAAAAAGCGTGTTTTCAAGAGCGGTCTCCGTGACGATGAGCATTCCGTACAGTCCCCTGAACGTGCGGTTGGTGGAGTTGTCGTGGTGGGGATGATACCAGAAGATACCGGGCTTGGGGACCTTAAACCTGTACAGGAAGGTTCCGCCTACCGTGGCGCCGTTCGGAAACGTGCCGCCGGGAACCGGGTTCTGGGTTACCTCTGTTCCGTCCGCGTAATTTTCAAGCTCGATCCCATGCCAATGGATGCCAACCGGGTAAGGCAGGTTATTGACCAGGCGGACGGTGATCGTCTCGCCGACCACCGCCCGGATCGTCGGCCCCGGGATATTGCCGTTGAAGGTTTCTGCATTAACAGCGGCAACTGTTCCGTCGAGGCTGACCGGAACAGAAGCAGGAACGGAAGCGGTGATGACGTATTCAGCCATTAGAATTGGGTTTTGGGTTTTTGAATTAATTCTTGAATTAAATTCAACCGGAAGCGCACCTGCCAATCCTTCAAGCTGATACCTATAAGCTTATATTTTATTTTTTTATAGAATTCATGCAAGATATATTAATTTCAATACGATACCTTATTCCGGGGCGACAAACCCGTAAAAACACCCGACGAACGCAGAAACAACCTGCCTGCCCCGGGAGTCCGGGATTAGCGAAAACTTCCGACCTTTGCAGTTCATTCATACCTCCACAATGCCCAAAATTTCCAGCAAGGCGGAGCACATGCCGCCCTCCCCGATCCGCAAGCTTGTTCCCTATGCCGAAAAGGCAAAAAAAGAAGGGCGCAAGATCTATCACCTCAACATCGGCCAGCCCGACATCGAGACGCCGGAAGTGATGCTGAACGCGATCAAAAATTCAGACATCAAAGTCATCGAATATTCCCACTCGGCCGGGATGGAGAGCTACCGCCGCAAGCTGGCGCAGTATTACCAGGGCTTTAAAATGCCGGTGGAAATGGAAGACGTGATCATCACCACCGGCGGCTCCGAAGCCATCGAGATCGCGATGATGACCTGCTTCAACGCGGGCGATGAAATCATTATCCCCGAGCCTTTCTACGCCAACTACAACGGGTTCTCCGTAGCGGCCGGCCTCGTGGTGAAACCCATCCGTTCGTATATCGAAACCGGTTTTGCGCTTCCGCCGATCGGCGAGTTCGAAAAACTGATCACGCCGAAAACGCGCGGCATCATGATCTGCAATCCCGGCAACCCGACGGGCTATCTCTACACGAAAGACGAGCTCGAAGCGCTCAAGCAGCTCGTGCTGAAATACGACCTCTTCCTCCTTTCCGACGAAGTGTACCGCGAGTTTTGCTACGACGGCAAAACGTACACGTCGGTGATGCATTTGCAGGGCATCGAAAACAACGTCGTTCTCCTCGATTCCATTTCCAAACGGTACAGCGCATGCGGCGCGCGCATCGGCGCGTTGATCTCGAAGAACAAAGAGGTGATGACTGCCGCGCTGCGGTTCGCACAGGCCCGTCTCAGCCCGCCCACCTTCGGGCAGATCGGCGCCGAAGCCGCCCTGGAAACGCCGCAATCGTATTTCGATTCGGTGACGAAAGAATACACCGCCCGCCGCGATTTCGTGATCGAAGCGCTCAACAAGATGGAAGGCGTGTTCTGCCCCAAACCCAGCGGCGCATTCTACTGCATCGCCCGACTGCCGATCGACAACGCGGATAAGTTCTGCCAGTGGCTGCTGGAAAGCTTCAGCCACGACGGCCAGACGGTGATGCTCGCGCCCGCCACGGGATTCTATTCCACGCCCGGCGCCGGCAATGACGAAGTGCGCATCGCCTACGTGCTCAACCTCGGCGACCTGCGCAACGCAATGATCTGCCTCGGTGAAGCGCTGAAAGTATATCCCGGCCGCGTTCTGAAAAAAGAAGAGAAAACGGCTGTCAGCTAAGAAAAAACAAAACAAAAATCCCAAACTTCAAAACCATGGAGTTTGGGATTTTTGTTTTTGATTTTTGCCGGTTACTCCCTGATAATCTTTTTCGTTTCAGTCTCACCCGTAGCATAGGTCAAGTTCAACAGGTACATGCCCGGGTCAAATAAATTACCGGGGATGATTATCGATTCCCCTTCGCTGAACTTCCTGCGCATGATCAGCCGGCCGTCCAGTGCGAAAATTTCGATATGGACCGGGCCATCCACCCCGGGGGCGACATACAACTCACCGGTGAACGGATTTGGATAAACCGATGCGGCCCGGAGGAGCGGCCTCAACCTGTGCGGACTTGCGCCGGTATCGCAAATGAGCGAATCTACAGGGCTAAAATTGAGCACTTTTAGGCTTAGCGTTGTAAATGCAGTATCGACGGTGTCTTTTACGAGGACAAAATCCATAAAGGTGGTGTCGGTTTCAAGCGAATCCGGCTCGAACGTCGTATCGCACTCGATTACTCCCGTTCCGGCGTAGCTTTTGAAGCGATAGATAACTCCTGTCGCGTTACCGATATTGGCAGTATTGAATATATTATAATTTGACGGGTCATAGCTCAGTGAGATAAAGCCGTTGCTGCTGATCGTGGAATAATATCTTGCAGCTGTGATAAAAGATGTGGTTGACATGTCAAAAAACTGGTTGATATAGCTCTGTGTTTGTGCGGAGCCGGGGTCTGTCGTTCCGGCAACCACTATATCGCCATTCACCAGCCTGAATTCCGGCAGCAAACGGAAAGATGTCGCATCATAAATAGCGCACGCCTGGACCTGCAGCGACGTATTCATCCTGGCAACAAACAGCGATTTAGGGCTTCCCGATTCGTAGGAGAGCGCTACGGTGTAAACGTCTGTCCCGTCGCTTTTCACAAACAGGCGCTCCGCTTCTTGCTGGGGAGTAGCAGGATAGGGAAAGAACCTGATCTTTTTTGCAGCAGATACGTTACCTGTACTTGTGATCTTTACAATAAGACCGGCCTTGTCGCTCCCCGATACAGTTGTTGCCCCGATATAGATCTCGGAGTCGCTCCTGAAATGAATATTCCATGCGGTCTCATCCGTGCTATTATTGTTATCTGCATATGTATAGTACCAGATAAGTCCGCCATTCAGGTCGACCTTTGCTGCCCATAGATCTTCCGATTGGGCAGGAAGATCGCCAACGATATAGAGGTAGCCGCTGCCGTCATAATCCATGTCAACGGTTTTCTGGCTGCCCCCAATGCTGCCGTTGAAATAGCGTGCCCATACAATGCCGCTGGTTGCGTTGTACCGCAACACAGCGAACCGTTGCACTGAGCTGGCATCGGTATAGTTGAACAGGATGAAAAAATCACTGTTGATCTGCAGTACACGTTTTCCGTACAAATTGTTTGTTGCGTTGTTCATAGTGAATTGTCGTCCTGAAACAGGCGTACCGATCCCGTTACGATAGGCATTGATGCAGAAATGATTGCTGAATGGCGTGCTTGTCATAACAAGGTCGGTCAATGCCATCTGGCTGGGATTCCCGTTGATCGTTACGGGGGTCAGGTCTTTTACAATCGTGTAATCTGCCGTAGAAATATTGTCGGTAGTACGGTACACATATGTCTGGGCTTCCAGGCCCAGTCCAGCCGCAATACAGGTGAAAATTGTAATTAATTTTTTCATGATTTAATGGTTTTTTACAAATATAATTTAATTCATATAAGACGGAATCTGAATTTAAATTGAATTGTATCAGAAATTAACCAACGCGCTTCTGTTGCAGTGCTAAATCGTATACTTGTGCAGAAGATGCTGCCGTTCAAAATTCTTCCTGTAAGGAAGACTGTTTTTTTCCTGTTTTTCTTCGTTTGCATCGCAGGCGAAAGCATGGCACAGAATGCCGACGTGCGCATTCTCCGCAACATTCATCTTTCCAGCCACCCGCGGCTCGACAACGGCATGCGGTTCATGTCGCAGAGCGTCGCGCCTTTATCCATCGGCATTCCCGCGGGCATTCTCATTTATAATCTTGCGAAAAAACCCGGCGGACAGCAAGCCATGGTCCCGTTCATCGTCGGCGGATCGGTGGTGGCGACATCGGCTGTTTGCCTCGGCCTGAAAATCGGGGTAAACCGCCCGCGCCCGTTCGCCACGTATCCCGACATCGAGCAGCGCGACCAGCACGCAGGCCCATACTCTTTCCCTTCCGCGCACACCGGGAATGCATTTGCGCTGGCCACCTCGCTGAGCCTCTGTTACCCGAAGTGGTATGTGATTGCGCCTGCATTCACCTGGGCGGTCGGCGTTGGCTATGCGCGCATGCGTTTAGGTGTCCACTACCCGACGGACGTGCTCATGGGCGCCATCATCGGCGCGGGATGCGCGTGGGCGAGCTATGAAATAGGAAATTACATCCAGGAGCAAAACCAGTAAACCGGTTGTCGGTTGTCGGTTGTCGGTACGCGGCTTCGCCGCTTCGGTTGTCAGTTGTCGGTCTTCGTCCCGAAGTCTCGGGCTCAGACTGACAACCGACAACCCGGGACAACCGAGTCTACCGGATCACGATCGCTTTCGTCTTCACACTTCCGTCCGCAGTAAGGCGAACGAAATAAGTTCCTTTCGCGAGCGTGTTCGTGTTGAGCCGGATGGTGCCGAAACCGGCGGATGTTTCCTTGTCCGCAGGGATTTCCACGATGCGGCCGGTTGCGTCGACGAGCTCGATGCGCATGCGGGTTTTGTGCGGGAGGAAATAGGAAACGGTCAGCGCTTCGCCGGTGGCCGCGGGAACAGGATACGGTTCGTAGAGCTGCGGCGTTTTCACCAGGTCCGCAAATTCACTTTCTTCCTGTGAGGCGATCAACGTTGAATCGATGATGATGTTCTCGTCACCGAGCTGGTACTGGAGATACGCGTAATACACGATCATCATTTCATCGACCGTCGCTTCGCCGGCGTAAACATCTGCGGGCGGATTGTTCGGGTTCTGGTCGTTGTTGACGGTGTTGTCGTACGTGGCGTATGCGTAAATGTCGCTGCCGAAAGGAAGATGAATGGGCTGGCGGTACATGTACGAACCTTGCCAGTGAAAGTCCCAGTTGTTGATGCGGATCAGCGGGATGGTGTCGCCGTTCGGGTCGATGGCGTAGTTGGTAATGGATTGGCCGATGAGGTGCATGTGCGGCGCGGCGCTGATGATCGTGGCGTTCATCGTGGCACTTTCCTGCGCGTAAAAAGTTTTCACGCTGTCGGCCGGGATGAAAAGCGGGCCGTTGGTGAGCGAGGTGATGTGGTTGATGA
Organism: uncultured Chryseobacterium sp.; assembly: GCA_966211705.1. GTDB lineage: Bacteria > Bacteroidota > Bacteroidia > Palsa-965 > Palsa-965. The sequence goes on along the minus strand of CBIHOC010000003.1, from coordinate 77,012 downwards.
CAGGGCTGAGCATCACTTCCCGCACCGCGCCGGAAGAGAACACGAAACGCACCTGCGTGCTGTCGATCGCGCTGAACGTTCCGCCCGGGTAATGTACCTGTATGATCAGGTTCGTATTCGCCAGCAATTTGATCCCCATGTTTGCCGGCAACTCGTACACTCCCTGGCCGGGAACCCAGCCGGTGATCAGCGTGGCCGTCGAAGAACCGACATCGCCGAACCACGTGTAGCCCGGGCCGGGATCGTTGTTGTCGAGGTTGATGCAGGTATTCGACTGGTCCTGGTACACGAGCACGTGGTGCACGATGTTCCGGTTGCCGGGAATGACTTCGATCTTCGTGATGTATTCCGTCGACGTATTCCCGCTCGGGATCACGAAGCAGCGATATAAATCGGTGGCGGTGTTTACCGTGTACAGCGGCATCTGGCTGACCTGGTCGGCGTTGCTGAGCACCGCAGCGCCGGAATAGGTCGGTGCCGGCGGCGCCTGTGAAAGATTGCCGGACGGAGCGCCGTTGTTCACCCAGTCCACGATGGTCTGTATCTCCTGCTGGGAAAGCAACCGTTCGTCGCAGAAGCGCGAGTACGAGGAATCCGGCGGCCAGGGCGGCATGCGACGGTTCTGCACCTCGTCGGCGATGTACGTGGCATTCGTAAATGCGTCACCGTAAGTCAGCAGTGAAAACGAGGCAATGCCGTTGGGATTATGGCAGCCCGTGCAATTGCTGAACAGGATCGGGGCCACATCCGTCGCCCAGTAAGGGCCCGTCTGGGCAGAAAGCATAACGGACATTCCCAGCACGAGGGAGAGAGTAAACGCTTTTTTCATGTAGACTGTTTTACCGCAACAAGTTACGTTTTTAGCTGGTATCTGAAAGCCCGGGACAGGCAACGGCGCCTGCGGGCAAACAAACGGTATAAAATAGAAAGGCTCCGGCCCTGAAGGAACACGAAGTGTGTCCCTCAGGGCCGGAGCCTTTGACGTTGAACATTCAAAAAGGTTTACCGCACCATCACGTTGATCGCCTTGACGGTGCTGCTGCCGGTGATCACTTTCACCGTGTAAGCGCCGGGCGTATCAATGGTGAACGGCAGCATGCCCTGCGTGAATCCGCTGTAACGCTGTTGGATCACGCGCTGGCCGAGTGCATTGTAGATCTCCACCTCCATATCGGAAGGCGTTGCGAGATTGACAGAAAGCGTAAACGCCCCTTCCGACGGGTTCGGGAAAAGTCCCACCGTTCCTGCGCCGAACGCATCGATGCCGGTGCCGAAGGAAATGACCACGCTCATCGTATCGCTGCAGCCGAAAGAATCGGTTACGGTAACGAAATAGGTGCCCGGGACAAGGCTGTCAACCATTGCGGTCGAATCGCCTGTCGACCATGCCCACGTGAAGGGGCCGGTGCCGTTGTTCGTTGCGATCGTGACGTTGCCGTCGTTGCAGCCGCCGCAGGATGCGTGGGTGACGGTGTCGACATACACATCGAAGCTGGTGCAGGTATTCAGGATCGCGATCGTATCCGTGGTCGTGCAGCCATACTGGTCGGTGACGGTGACCGTGTAGCTTCCCGGCGTGAGGCCGTTTTCTGTTGTTCCTGTTCCGCCGGTGGACCATGCGTAGGTGAACGGCGCGTTGCCTGCCGAAACCGAAACCGTCGCGGAACCGTCAGGACATGCTCCGCAGGTTGCATCCGTGGTGGTGGAAGTCGCGGTGAAGCCTAAGCACACATCCGCGAAGTTCGGGCGGATCACGTATGACTTGGCAAACTGGGCGCCGAAGGCTTCGTTGTTGGCCCAGCCGCCGAACGGGCTGCCCGGCCAGTTGACCCACGTCGTTCCGTTGGTGAAGATCGTATTCGTCTGGCCGACCTGGATCGTAGAATCGAATTCAACCATGGTGACCGCATACATGCCGGGGGCAAGTGATGCAGGTCCGCCGCTCATGTTAAGCGTGTAGAAACGGGCCGAATCATCGGGATATAACATCGTATCCGTAGAAGCCACAACCTGGTTGGGAACACCTGCGGCCATATCCCATACCACGGCAGCCATTTGCCGGCCGGTGTAACCTCGCGTAGCGAACCACGACACTGACGTCAATTGATCTGCCGTCACAATGTTGAATTGCTGTCCAAGATAACCGACAACCCCTGCACCGATGCCGAGCGCGCCGGTTACCGTGGCGTCATCGCGCGCATACGTGGAATCCGTGATCGCCGTGGTGGCGCCGTTGGCGGTATTGTTGGCCGTCACCTGGTCGGTTTCGGTGATCGTCACTGCAAATTCCGCGTGGTAATCGGAAATGTAAGTCGGTGTGAACGGCGCAAGGGTAAATACCTGCGAACCGCCCGCCGCAATCGTTCCCATATTGGCGGCAGCCGTGTGAACAAGCACGTTGGCCTGGTCGAACACGTTGACGGAAAGCGTGGTATTGGTGACAGGACTGCCTCCGTTATTCGTCACCGTTGCCTGGAGAGGCATCGAGGTAACATGGTCGATCGGAATTTGCGTGTATTCCGACCACGGGGTGATCGAGGTGATCGCTGCGTCATAGTTCACCTGCACTTCGACTTTAACATCGTCGATCAGCAGGAGGAACTTGTCGTTGGAGGTATTGCGGAAAGCGATGTAGACGGATTGACCGGCATACGCGTTCAGGTTAACGGAACGGCTGGTCCAGGCCGTATTTTCAGCCGCAATGGTAAACAGCTGGGTGGAAGCCGACACCTGGTTGCCCAGCACGCCGGTGCCACCTGTCGGAGGGCCAGAGGCGGAAGTCATGATTCGCACTTCGTAACCGTCGGGGAAGCTTACATCGTAGGTGACGGCATTCCAGCTGAGCACACTGTTCGCCGGGAGGGGCCCGATCAGCGGCGTCCACATCCAGTCGTCGGCAGCGCCTGCAGGAGCGTACCAGGAAGTGCTGAACGCGCAGGAATCGGCTACGCTGAAGTTGAAATCTTCGCGACGTTCCCAGGCTTCGTTAACATAAGCAACGTTCGCGTCGGGCGTACGGTTGTCGACGTTCCGCAGGAACCATCCCGAAGGAAAGGCGTACGTTCCGGCGCCACCGGCCGTAGGTCCGGGAATGCCGTCGAAGTCTTCAAGGAAAAGGACCTGCGCATCGAGCGGGCACAGGGAAATAAAGATCGCGGTAATAAACAGGTAAGCTTTTTTCATCAGGAGCGGTTTTTTTGAGGTCTGCAATAATACAAAAAAAACCGGGGATGAAATTGCACTTATTCGAAGTCTTCGTACAGCAGGTACTTCTTACGTATCTCTTTGAACTTCACGAGGCCGGGACGCCATGTGGCTCTGATCTGGTCTTCCGTTTTCCCGTCAACGATCTGCTGTCGCAATGTTTTCGTGCCTGCAAGACGGGTAAAAAAATCATTGAAAAAAGCATCTTTATCCGGCATGTCCTTATAAGATGACATCAGCCAGTAGAGATAAAGTCCTTTATAATCGCGCACGTACAGCAAGGCAAATTCGTGCAGGTCGTGCCCGTTGCAAACCTGTCCTTCGTAAGGCGGTTTTTTCGCGCCCGTTTTCGGGACCGGCGTGAATTTGTACCCGGCATTTTTCAGCTGGGGATGTCCTACTACCTGGAACGGCAGGTCCGTTCCGCGTCCCACGCTCATCACCGTGCCTTCGAACAGGCTGAGCGACGGGTAGAGATACACCGACGCCATGTTGGGCAGGTTCGGCGAGGGCGCCACCGGAAGCTGGTACCAATCGGAATGCGTATAGTTTTCGCACGTCACGTATTTCAGGTCGCACTGCACCCCGTTCGCCAGCCATTTTTCCCCGTTGAGCATGCGCGCATATTCCGCGATGGTCATGCCGTAAACGATGGGGACGGGATGTTGCCCTACGAATGATTTATGCTCAGGTTCGAGGATGGGACCGTCCACATAAAAACCGTTCGGGTTGGGGCGGTCGAGAATGACGAATGTTTTCTTCTGCTGCGCGCAGGCTTCCATCACGTACGTCATCGTCGTAACAAATGTATAGCAGCGCACGCCAACGTCCTGGATGTCGTACACGACCACGTCGATTCCTTTCAGGTCCTTCTCCGTCGGCTTTTTATGATCGCCGTAAAGCGAGACGATCGGCAGGCCGGTCTTCACATCGGTGGAGCTTTTCACGTCTTCTCCGTTATCCGCATTTCCGCGGAAACCGTGCTCCGGGCAGAAGATCTTTTTGACTTTAATTCCGCACCCCAGCAGGCTGTCGACCAGGTGCGTGTTGTTGATCATCGCCGTCTGGTTGGCCACCACCGCCACATTCTTGCCTTGCAGCCAGGGCAGGTAAATTTCCGTCCGTTCCGCCCCGGTGCGAATGTCCGCATCCGTTTTTTCCACGTTCCCTTTCGACCGCACGATGATCTGTCCGCCGCAATCGGCGAAGATGAACAGGGGCAAAATGAGAAGGAGAAACCGGCGCATGTATTTCGAAGCGTGAAAATAGCGAAAAGTCGGGAGGTGTGAGCGGGTCAGCTACCCAGAGTACTGCAATTAACGTGCTAAAATGTGCTAATCTGCTAATGCGTTAATTTGCTAATACCCACATGCAGCGAGCCTTGTAAAAGGATCAGTTGCCCTCAGCCAATTCCATTAGCAGATTAGCAAATTAGCACATTACCTTTACTGCCCATGTCCCGCTTCTATTTCGAACGACTGATCGCCGGGCGGATGCTCAACCAGGCGGACGCGTCCGGCCGTATTTCGCGGCCCATCGTGCGGGTGGCGGTGGGAGGAATTGCGGTGGGACTGGCGGTAATGATCCTTACGCTGGCGGTGATGAACGGTTTCCAGCAGGAGATCCGCCGCAAAGTGATCGGCTTCGGGTCGCACATCCAGATCATGGGATTCGACACGAACGAATCGTTTGAGACCGATTCGCTCAACCGCAACCAGCCTTCGGTCGAAGTGATCAAAATCATTCCCGGCGTTCGCCATGTCCAGGTCTTTGCAACCAAAGCGGGCATCATCAAAAGCGGCAACCAGCTCATGGGTGTCGTCCTGAAAGGCGTGGACAAAGATTTCGACTGGAGCTTTTTCCAGCAGAACCTGAAAGAAGGGAACATTTTCAATCTTCCCGACACGACGAGCGACCAGGTGCTGGTTTCCCGTTACATCGCCGATAAAATGGGACTGGAGGTCGGCAAGAAGTTCCGCATGTTTTTCCTCCGCGGCAACGAGACCCGCCAGCGTGCGTTCAAAGTTTCCGGCATTTACGAGACGGGCCTCACCGACGGCTTCGACGACCGTTACCTCATCTGCGACATCCGCCAGGTGCAGAAGCTGAACAACTGGGACCGTGAAACCGTCGCCGGCTTCGAAGTGCTCGTGGACGATTACGAATCGCTCGACGCGGCAACGGAGGAAGTGAACAACACGATCGACATTCACCTCAACGCACAAAGCATCAAAGAGCTCACGCCCCAGATCTTCTCCTGGCTCGACGTGCTCGACGTGAACGCGCTCATCATCATCGTGCTGATGCTGTTCGTGAGCATGATCAACATGATAAGCGCGCTTATCATTCTCATCCTCGACCGCACGAACATGATCGGCACGCTGAAAGCGCTGGGCGCCACCGACCGCAGCGTGATCCGCATTTTCCTGCTGCATGCCGGGCGCCTCATCCTGCTGGGCCTGCTGATCGGCAACGCGCTCGGTTTGGGCCTGTGTTTTTTGCAGGAGCAAACCGGGCTCGTCGAGCTCGATGAAGCCTCGTATTACGTCAAAACCGTTCCCATCGGCATCAACTGGTGGCACGTGCTGCTGCTCAACGTGGCCACGCTCGTATTGTGCCAGCTCGCGCTGCTTTTCCCCGCGCTGATCGTGACGCGCATCTCGCCGGTGAAGGCGATCCGGTTCAGCTGAGCACTGTGCTGTTCAGCTGCTATCCATTTACAAACGACTGTCAATTTCCGGGAATATACATTTGTCGTATGCCAAGTACACATTCCCAGATTTACATACATGTCAATTTCCCGGTAAAAGGTTGGCGGAAATTGTTGTCTAAAGAATGGAGAGAGGAACTCTTCAGATACATCTGCGGCATAGCGACCAACAAAGACCAGGTTATCATGAGCATCGGCGGCGTGGAAGACCACATCCATTTCCTCCTCTGGATGAAACCGACGGTCACGCTTGCCAACGTCATCCGCGATATCAAAGCCAACTCATCGCGTTTCATTAATGAAAAAGGCTGGCTGAAAGAGCGCTTCGAATGGCAGGAAGGCTATGGCGCTGTTTCTGTCGGTCATACGCAGGTCGACATCATCCGGCTCTACATCGCCACGCAGGAAGAGCATCACCGGGAGAAAACGTTCAAAGAAGAGTACATCGGTTTTCTTAATGCCTACAACATTCCTTATAAAGAGCAGTACGTCTTCGATAAGGAATAATTGTGCTTAAAGGAAAAAATGGCGCCCCGCCGGGGCTCGGGGGCGGGGGTGGGCTCAATGTGCTCTGTATGCCGCCCCTCCGGGGCTTGCATTTCCAATGCATAAATTAATGCAAGCCCCGGAGGGGCGGCATACAGTGTTTTAAAAAAAACCCCGCCCCCGAGCCCCGGAGGGGCGCCATTTCTCCCAGCGAAAGACAACTTTCCACTTAACAACCTCATTCTCCGCGGAAAGAAACCCCTCTCTTTTTCCGTACCTTTGCCCTCTCAAAAACCACCATTTCCGTGACTCCCGAAAAGCAAGTGTACGACAACATCCTCGGCGCGATCGGCCATACGCCGCTGGTGCGCATCAACAGCATCACCAAAGGGCTGACGAAAGCGAAAATTTACGCCAAGGTCGAAACGTTCAACCCCGGCAACTCCATCAAGGACCGCATGGCGCTGAAGATGATCGAGGATGCGGAAAAGTCGGGCGCGCTCAAGCCGGGTGGGACGATCATCGAGGGAACTTCGGGCAATACGGGCATGGGACTGGCCATCGCAGCCATCATCAAAGGCTACAAATGCATTTTCACCACCACCGATAAGCAGTCGAAAGAAAAAGTGGACGCGCTGAAAGCCTTCGGCGCGGAAGTGATCGTGTGCCCGACCAATGTCGACCCGGAAGATCCGCGCTCGTATTATTCCGTTTCATCGCGCCTGGAAAAAGAAGTGCAGAACGCGTGGAAGCCGAACCAGTACGACAACCTTTCCAACTCGAAAGCGCATTACGAGCAGACCGGCCCGGAGATATGGGAACAGACGGAAGGAAAGATCACGCACCTCGTCGTGGGCGTGGGCACCGGCGGCACCATCTGCGGCACGGGAAAATTCCTGAAGGAAAAGAACCCGGACATCCAGGTGTGGGGCATTGATACGTATGGCTCCGTTTTCAAGAAATATAAAGAGACCGGTATTTTCGACAAGAACGAAATTTACCCATACATCACGGAAGGCATCGGCGAGGATTTTCTCCCCAGGAACGTCGACTTCAACGTCATCGACCTTTTTGAAAAGGTAACGGATAAAGACGCCGCCGTGATGACACGCCGCATCACTCGCGAGGAAGGCATTTTCGCCGGCAACTCCGCAGGCTCGGCAATGGCGGGACTTGCACAGCTCACGCCGAAGCTGAAAGACACCGACGTCGTTGTCGTCATTTTCCACGACCACGGCACGCGCTACCTCGGCAAAATGTTCAACGACGACTGGATGCGCGAAAAAGGCTTCCTCGACCGCAAAGGTCTCACCGCGAAAGATGTTGTCGCAACGATGAAGGCCGCGGAGCTTTATTCCATCGAAACCACCGAGCCGATCGAAAAAGCGGTGAAGGTGATGCACGAGAACGATTTCTCCCAGATGCCCGTCACACAAGGCGGACGCATCGTCGGCTCCATCAACGAGCAACGCCTGTTCGACACACTGGTGAAAAACCCGGAACAGAAAAGCGTGGCCGTGGAAACCATCATGCAGCCCGCGTTCCCGTTCGTCGATATCTCCACACCCGTCGAGCTCCTCTCCACGATGATCACGCCGGAAAACCCCGCCGTGCTCGTCCGCGATTTCAAAACGGACAAAACGTTCATCATTACCCGGCACGATATTATCACCGCGCTGTGTTAATGTGCTAATGTGGCGGCGTCTCGTCAGGAAATGACGAGACACAATGTGCTAATGGAATTCCGGGGCTATCCCGGAATTCGTTTTTATATGGAATCGGGCCTCAACTGCAAACCCATCAGCACATTAGCAAATTAGCACATTAGCACATTACATTTGTGTATGCACCGCTTCCCCGCCAGGCTGCTTCTTCTCGTGCTGTTGTGCTGCCCGTTTTTTACCCGGGCGCAGGAAACGCGCATCGACTCGCTCGAGAATGTACTGAAGAATGCGAAAGACGAACGTGCGCAGGTTTCCCTTCTCAACGAGCTAGCGCTGGAATACAAAAGTGTGGACGCTTACAAAACGCGGGAATACGGCGACCGCGCGTACCGGCTGGCGTCGAAAGTAAATGATGCCGCTGGACAGGCCGACGCGCTTCACCGGAAAGGGCTCAGCTATTATTATCTCGATTCGTACGACACGGCGCTCATTTATTACCGCCAGAGTTTGATGATGTCGAAAGGCATCGACTCTTCCTACGCGGCGCAGGCGTATGCGGCGATCGGCAATGTGTACCGGCTGCAGGGCGTGAATGACACGGCTGTAAAATATCTCGATAAAGCGCTGCGCATTTATGAAACGCTTGGCGATTCGGTGAACACTGCCGCCTGCCTGAGCACGATCGGCGACACGTATTTATTTTCTGCCCGTTTCGACGACGCGCTGAAGTACCACAACCGCGCGCTGGCCATGGCGCGGAAACAAAACGACCTGCACCGCGAAGCGTTTTGTCTTTCTTCCATCGGCAACAATTACCACATGCGCGGGGATTTCAAAAATTCCATCCGCTGCCACGAGGTCGTGATCGCCATCGCCGAGCCGATCGGGGAAATGAACATCGTAGCGGGCAGCCTGGGCATCATTGCCGATGCGTACGCGAACCTCTACAATTACCCGCGCGCGATCGAAACGTACCTGCGCGCGCTCGACATCGCGGAAGCCAAGGAGGACAAGCACAACACGGCATTCATCTACGCCGGCATGAGCGACATTTACCGCAGGCAGGGCGATTATAAGAATGCGGTGAAATACCTGAACATGAGCAATTCCCTTTCGCGGCAGATCGGGGATTTCAACCGCAACTGTTCGGGCATGCTCGAAATGGCCAACATCCGCGCCGAGCAGAACGACACCGCCGCCGCCCGCAAGCTCGCCGACGACGCCATCGCGATGGCACGGGAGTACAATTACCCGAACCACGAAGCCGTGGGTTTGCGCCTGAAAGGAAAGATCAATTACGACCAGGGCCGCTACACGCTTGCCGAACAGCTCTTCCGCGCCTCCGCCGCGCTGTGGGATACGATCGGCGATGAGCAGCAGATCGCGGAGACGAAGATCGGGCTGGCGAAAACATTGCTCGCGCTCGACAAAGTCGACGAGTCGATCCGCGAAGGCGAGTTCGCGTACAGCATGGCCACAAAGCTGGCCACGCCCGGGCTGGGAATGAAAGCTGCGGAAGTGCTGCTGAACGCGAACGAGAAAAAAGGCAATACGGCAAAAGCGCTGTTCTATTCCAAACGCATGAAATCGCTGAGCGACTCGCTCAACAGCGCGGAAAGCACGCGCAAGCAGACGGAGCTCTTCATGGAATACCAGTTCGAGAAAGAGCAGGAAAAAGAACGTCTCGCGCAGGAACGCCAGGAAGCCGAACAGGACGCGCGTTTCCGCCTGCAGAGGATCATCATCTACGGCGCGGGCGTGGCGCTCGTGCTGCTGCTTGCGCTCGCGGTGTTCATCTGGCGCGGCTCGCGGCAGAAGCAGCGCGCGAACGAGATCATCACGTCGCAGAAAAAGATCGTGGAGGAAAAGAACCGCGAGATCACCGACAGCATCAACTATGCGAAGAACATCCAGGTGGCCATGCTTCCGCCCGAAGCTTCCATCCGCGAATTGTTCCCCGAACATTTTATCGTGTTCCGCCCGCGCGACATCGTCAGCGGCGATTTTTACTGGATCGGCGAACGCGATGGCCTGAAGTTTTTCGCGGTGGCGGATTGCACGGGGCACGGCGTTCCCGGCGGCTTCATGAGCATGCTCGGCATTACGCTGCTGAATGAAATTCTCGCCGAGAAAGGGATCACTTCCCCGGCGGCCATGCTCGACGAGCTACGCACACAAGTCGTGCATTCCCTCAACCGCGACCGCAAACCGGGAGAAACGTTCGCCCGCGACGGCATGGACATCGCGCTCTGCTGCATCGACACCAAAAAGAATCAATTGCATTTCGCCGGCGCGAACAATTCGATCTACGTTTTCCGCTCCGCCGCGGACGGAGGCGAGCTCATCGAGCTGAAGCCCGACAAACAACCGGTCGGCGCGCACGAATCGGAAAAACCGTTCACGGGAAAAACGCTCGATCTTAAAGGCGGAGAAACCATTATCGCGTATTCCGACGGTTATCCCGACCAGTTCGGCGGAACGCATGGAAAGAAAATGATGTACCGCCGTTTCATGGAATTGCTCACACATGCGGCGGCGCTACCGGTGAACGAATCCGGGAAACTGCTCGATGCGGAATTCGAACGCTGGCAGGCGGACTATGCGCAGGTGGATGACGTTTGCGTGTTCGGGATTAAGATCGGGCACGACGCATGAAGACCGGAACGTTCACTGACCAGCTGGGACGCACGATAACGGTGAGCATGCCGCCGCAACGGATCATTTCCATTGTGCCTTCACAAACGGAATTGCTGGCCGGTCTCGGGCTGGAAAACGAAGTTGTCGGCATCACGAAATTCTGCATTCATCCCGAAAGCTGGTTTCGCAGTAAAATACGTGTCGGCGGAACGAAGCAACTGGACTTTGAAAAGATCGACGCACTTCAGCCCGACCTGATCATTGCCAACAAAGAAGAGAACGAGCGAGAACAGATCGTCGCGCTGATGGAAAAATACCCGGTGTGGATCAGCGACATTAAAACGCTCGATCAATCGTGCGACATGATGCGGAAAGTGGGCGGGCTGACAGGAAAATCAGCAGGGGCGGAAAAAATTGCGTCGGAAGTTGAAAAACGTTTTCGTGAACTTCGGCCGGGCGCAGCGAAACGTGTCGCCTATTTCATCTGGAAAAACCCATGGATGGTGGCCGCCGGCGATACGTTCATTGATCACATGCTGAACCGTTGCGGGTGGAAAAATGTTTTCGGCGAAACGCCCGGCCGTTACCCGGAAGTGACGTTGCATGATCTGAAAATTGCTGACCCGGAAATTATTTTGCTTTCATCGGAACCCTATCCGTTCAAAGAAAAACACATTGGAGAGCTGCAGGAAATTTGCCCCGCTGCAAAAATTTTACTCGTTGACGGTGAATTGTTCTCCTGGTACGGATCGCGGCTGCTGCATTCGCCCGCGTATTTCAGTTCCGTGGTGTCAGAGGTGAGCGCCTGAGTAGCGTATCAGTTTGATCCCCGGAAATGCCCACTCTCTAGGCGGAAAATTGAAAAACCACGGCACGGGAAAATGTTTTTTTAAATTGTAGAGACGCGAGGCCTCGCGTCTCTACAATGATCCCCGTGTCTCCGTGCCTCCGTGGTAAACCAACATTTGGGGATTTTTCAAATTGAAACACTACCCACATCTGACACCACATGATAAAAAATATTTTATAATTTAACGTCAGTAATCACCTACAAATCAACATCACAATGCAAAACGGCACAGTAAAATTTTTCAATACGGCAAAAGGTTTCGGCTTCATCAAGGATGAGAACGGCCAGGAGATCTTCGTTCATGTGACTGGTCTGAAAGACGAAGTCCGCGAGAACGACAAAGTAACGTTTGAAGTGGAACAGGGACGCAAAGGCCTGAACGCAGTGAACGTGAAGCTTGCGTAAGTGAAACAGGCATCAAACGGCCTCGTCCACCCGGGCGGGGCTTTTTTTATTCCCGGGCATGCGATTGCAGGCTGCTTTCACGCGATCTCCGCGTCTATATGTTAAAACCTGCTGTTGCGGGATTTGCTAACTTTGAGTTCCCTGATGTTGCAACGGATACTCATCTTCTTTTTTCTTGTTTGCCCCTGTTTCCCGGCATTGGCACAGAGCGACCGTTCCCCGTTCCAGGTCGGCCCCATCGAGGCGCCGCCGGAAAAAGTGGGCGTGGTGCTGAGCGGCGGCGGCGCTTCGGGCCTTGCGCACATCGGCGTGCTGAAAGCGCTGGAAGAAAACAACATCCCGATCGATTATATCTGCGGCACTTCCATGGGCGCGCTCGTGGGCAGCCTGTACGCGCAGGGTTTCACGCCGGCGCAGATCGAAGCTTTCGTGCTGCGCGATGAATTCCGCAGCTGGGCGACAGGCACGTTTCAGCCCGACAACATTTATTATTTCAAGAAAAAAGAAGACAACGCGTCGTGGATCACGTTCAAGCTTTCACTCGACACGACGCTGGTGACGAGCCTGCCGACGAACCTGATCTCACCGGTGCAGCTCGACTTCGCGCTGATGGAATACACGGCGGCGGCATCGGCGGCGGCGAATTACAATTTCGACAGCCTCTTCATCCCGTTCCGTTGCGTGGCTTCCGACATCGCGTCGAAGGAAAGCGTCGTGTTCCGCGACGGCGACCTCGGTGAAGCGGTGCGCGCCTCGCTTTCCTACCCGTTCTACCTCAAGCCGATCCGCGTGGGCGGAAAGCTGCTGTTCGACGGCGGACTGTACAACAACTTTCCATCGGACGTGATGTACACGGATTTTTTTCCCGACTTCATCATCGGCAGCAACGTTGCGACGGCATTTCCGACGCCCGACGAAGACGATCTTCTCTCGCAGGTGCGTGCCATGCTCACGAGCAAAACGGATTTCGATCCGCGCTGCGAGAACGGCATCGTGGTCGAGCCGGATGCGGAATGGGTCGGGCTTTTCGATTTCGACAATGCGCGCGCGCTCATCGACAGCGGCTACGTGGCAACGATGCGCGACATGGATGCCATCAAACTTTCCGTGAGCCGGCGCAGCAATCCTGACGACCTTGCGGCGCGGCGTGCAGCGTTCAAGGCGAAGGAGCCGCGCATCGTGTTCGACAAGATCGAGATCGAAGGGACGGGGATGAAAAAAGGACAGGTGACTTACGTGAGCCGCCTGCTGCGCCACCGGAGCCGTTACGTGGACATCGAAACCCTGAAGCCGGGTTATTACCGCCTCGCTGCAGACGACAAGATCAAAACCATTTTCCCGAAAGCGCGCTACAACCGTTCGACGGGATATTACGACCTCAAGCTGCAGATCAAAAAAGAGAAAAATATTTCCACGCAATTCGGCGGCAACTTTTCCAACCGGCCCATCAACATGGGATTCGTCGGCTTCCAGTACAACATACTCGGCAACCCGTCGGTGAGCCTGGCGGGCAATGCGTACTTCGGAAAACTGTACAGCTCCGCGCAACTCCGCGCGCGCATCGACTTCCCAACGCGCCTCCCCTTCTATCTTGAGCCGGTGGTCACCTGGAACCGCTGGGACTATTACCGCAGCAGCCCGGCTTTCTTCGAAGACACGAAGCCTCCTTTCCTGAAGGAGATCGATCGCTTCGGCGAGATCGATGTCGGATTCCCCGTGCGCAACAAAGGACGCTTCGTGATCGGCAGCGGCTATGCGTTCATGCGCAACCTCTATTACCAGACCGATGCATTTACATCCGCGGATACGGTCGACCGTACGGATTTCAGCATGCTGACGACGCATTTGCTGTACGAAAGAAACACGCTCAACCGGAAACAGTTCGCCTCGTCGGGAACCTATTTCGCTTTCCGCGCACGCTTCATCCAGGGCGAGCAGTTCTACGTTCCGGGCTCCACGGCGACGGACAATTCCACGTTCCGCAACGTACACAACTGGGTGCAGTTCCGCCTGACGTACGACACGTACTTCAAAGAGCGCGGGCGCTGGAGGCTCGGCTTCTTCGGTGAGGCGGTATATTCCACGCAGCCCTTCTTCAGCAATTACACGGCGACCATCCTGAGCGCGCCTGCATTCCAGCCGACGCCCGAAAGCAAAACGTATTTCATTCCCGAATTCCGCGCGCACCAATTTGCAGGCGCGGGACTGAAGAGCATTTTCGTGCTCTGGAAAACGATCGACTTCCGCATCGAGGGTTATGCGTTCGCGCCTTACCAGGCCATCCGAAGGAAACCCGACAACACGTCGGAGTACGCGGCGCCGCTTTCAGTCGCCGACATTTCCTACATCGGCATGTCAGCGCTGGTGTGGCATTCACCGCTCGGGCCGGTGAGCTTCAGCGTGAATTATTACAGCCCGAAACCTTACCCGTGGAGCTTCCTCTTCAACTTCGGGTACATCATCTTCAACCGGAAAGCGACGGAGTAATTCCCCCGGGATTTGTGGAGATTATTACACAACCCTTGCGGTGCCAGAGTTTGCGCGAATCGCTCCCGGAAAAAATTTTTCGGATTTTCACTTCGCATCTTTGTTATTCTCGTTTTTTATTTCAAACATTTGCGCCGTTCACTGTGCACACGTCTAATTTATCGTATTGGGTGAGATGAAATATATGGCCAGCATGGCGCACCGGGCAACCCTCCCAGCGGTTCTTACGAAGAACCAGCTTCGCTATGTTCAATTGACGACAGTAGTGCCTGCACGACTCCGACGACGTTTCCAGAGCCGGATCTGAGCAACCTTCATTTCCCCTGGCGGCCGCGCGCCGTTTCCCCTTCTTCTTAATCCCGGGCCCGGCTGTTTCTTCAAACGGCAAGGCTGATGTTTAACTTTTCCGGCTTGTGCGCCTGCGCCGCCGGGAACAATCCTGTTTTCCAATGGAGAACACTGTTGTGCATGTACTGGCGGCCACTGCCGGCCACCTATGTTACGCGGAAGAGATCTGCCGCGAGATGGAAGCGTCCGCAAAAGCGCGCGGCACCGGGATCGCCAGGCGGTCACCGGAATACATCGCGCAGAAAATGCTCGAATCGAAAGCCGTGATCGCGCTTACTGACGACGGCACGTGGGCGGGATTCTGCTACATCGAAACCTGGAGCCACGGACAATATGTCGCCAACTCGGGACTTATCGTTTCGCCGCAGTTCCGCAAAGGCGGGCTGGCCACGCGCATCAAGCAAAAGATATTCGAGCTGTCTCGCGCGAACTACCCGGATGCGAAAATTTTCGGCCTCACCACAGGACTGGCCGTGATGAAGATCAATTCCTCCCTCGGCTACGAGCCCGTCACGTACACGGAGCTGACCAACGACGATGCGTTCTGGAGCGGCTGCAAAAATTGCGTCAACTACGACATCCTGGTTTCGAAGAACAGGAAGAATTGCCTCTGCACCGCCATGCTCTTCGATCCCGCGGAGAAGCGGGCCGCGCAGGAGAAACATCCCGCAGGGGAAACGCAACAGGAAAAGCGTCCGCGCATGGAGAAATTGCGCCGGCGTCTCCGCCAGTTCCGCTTCATCCGCCTCCTTTTTCAAAAACCGGTTCCATCACTTTAAGCAAACGACCATGAAAAACAAAACCAGCAACGCGAAGAAAAAAGTGCTGCTCGCATTCAGCGGCGGACTCGACACCAGCTTCTGCGCCGTATGGCTCACGCGGGAACAAAACTGCGAAGTGCACGCCGTAACCATCGACACCGGCGGATTTACGGGCGAAGAGCTCGCTGCCATCCGCACAAAGGCGGAACAGCTCGGCGCCAGGTCTTTCACCGCGATCGATGGTACCGGGAGGCTTTACGAAACCTGCATCCGTTACCTCATTTTCGGCAACGTGCTGAAGAACGGCAACTACCCGCTTTCCGTAAGCGCTGAACGCGTGGCGCAGGCCATGCTCATCGCGGCGCATGCGAAGAAGCTCGGCATTCGCAGCATCGCGCACGGCAGCACCGGCGCCGGCAACGACCAGGTGCGCTTCGACATGCTGCTGGAGATCCTTCTTCCCGGCGTGGAGATCATCACGCCGATCCGCGACCTGGAGCTTTCGCGGGAAGAAGAGCTCCTGTTTCTCCGCAAGCACGGCGTTGAAACGGATGCGCGGAAAGCCGCCTACTCGATCAACAAAGGCCTCTGGGGAACTTCTGTCGGCGGGCAGGAAACACTGACGTCGCATTTACCGCTTCCCGGGCATGCATTCCCGTCGCCGGTTACGGCGAAGAAAAGCGCAGCGCTCGTGCTGGAATTCGGATCGGGTGAACTGAAAGGTGTGAACGGAACCCGTTTCGCGGATCCCGTGGAAGCGATCCGTGAAGTGGCGCATCTCGCGGCGCCGTTCGGCATCGGGCGCGACATTCACACCGGCGACACGGTGATCGGCATCAAGGGGCGCGTGGGCTTTGAGGCGGCGGCGCCGCTGCTCATCATCAAAGCGCACCACGCACTCGAAAAACACGTACTCGGGAAATGGCAGCTGTTCTGGAAAGACCAGCTTTCACAATGGTACGGCAACACGCTGCACGACGGGCAATATTTCGAACCTGTCATGCGCGATCTCGAAGCATTCCTCGAAAGCACGCAGCAGCGCGTGACCGGCAGTGTTTTTCTCACACTTCATCCCTATCGCTTCACCGTCGACGGCATCTCCTCCGTGTACGACCTCATGGGCGCGCAGGAAGGAAAATACGGCGAGATGAACGACGGCTGGACGGGCGAAGATGTGAAAGGTTACACGCGGATCGCTTCGAACCAGCTGAAAACCTGGCACCGCATCGCGCAACCGGTTGCTGACGGGCTGAAAACGGAAACGGTATGAGCGCCACGATCAAAACCGGCATCATCGGGGCCGCAGGGTACACCGGTGGCGAGCTGATCCGCTTGCTGCTGTTGCATCCGTATGCTGAGCTTGCTTTTGTCCAATCGCGGAGCGCTGCAGGGCAACCGGTCAGCGACGTCCACCAGGACCTTTCCGGCGACACGGATCTTCATTTTACTGCAACGCCGGCGTTGAAGGATGCGGAAATTATTTTTCTCTGCCTCCCGCACGGCGAATCCCGGCAATGGATGAACGCGAATGTAATCCCGGAACACACGCGCGTGATCGACCTCGGCCAGGATTTTCGCCTGAAGAAAAACAACGCAGGGTTTGTTTACGGCCTGCCTGAACTGAACCGTGAAAAGATCGGCCGTGCGAAACACATTGCCAACCCGGGCTGCTTCGCCACCGCCATCCAGCTGGCGCTGCTGCCGTTCGCGGAAAAAGGATTGCTGCGCGAAGCCATCCACGTGTCGGCGACGACCGGCTCGACAGGCGCAGGACAAAGCCCGGCGCCGGCCACGCATTTTTCGCGGCGTTACGGCAATCATTCCGCGTACAACGTGCTTTCACACCGGCACCTCGACGAGATCCGCGAATCGGTTACCGGCCTGGACAGCGTGAATACGGGAGACATTCACTTCATCCCGGCGCGTGGTGCGTTTACACGCGGCATTCACGCGGTGGTCCATTTTCCGCACGTAAAAGGCGTAACGGTGAAACAAACGCTGGTGGAATATTACGCCACGCATCCTTTCGTTCACGTCTGCGATTTTCCGCCGGACGTGAAACAGGTGGTGAACACGAATAAATGCCTGCTGCACGTGGAAGAAACCGGCGGCCGCGCAGTGATCACCTCCGTGATCGACAACCTGCTGAAAGGCGCATCGGGGCAGGCGGTGCAGAACATGAATCTCTTGTGCGGAATTGATGAAACTTCAGGATTAAAATTAAAACCAGTCGCTTACTGATATGAAACCATTCGATGTTTACCCGCTTCTCCCGGTTACGCCGGTGTCTGCCTCAGGAGCAATCGTGACGGCCGCAGACGGCCAGTCGTACCTTGACTTTTACGGCGGCCACGCGGTCATCTCCGTCGGCCATTCTCACCCGCATTATGTAAAACGAATGCGAGAGCAACTGGAAGCGATTGCATTTTATTCCAACGCGGTCGTCAACCCGCTGCAGGAAAAGCTCGCGCTCGTGCTCGGCAAACTTTCGGGATACGATCACTACTCGCTGTTCCTCTGCAATTCCGGCGCGGAAGCGAACGAGAATGCGCTGAAGCTGGCTTCGTTCCATACCGGGCGGAAAAAGATCGTCGCGTTCACCGGTTCTTTCCACGGGCGCACTTCCGCTGCAGTCGCGGCCACCGCAGATCCGTCAATCGCCTCGCCGCTGAACGGCCAGCACGAGGTTGTATTTCTTCCGCTCAACGATATTGACGACGCAGATCTACACATCGACGAAGAAACGGCAGCGGTCATCATCGAAGGCATACAGGGCGTCGCCGGCGTGATCGAGCCGGGGGAAAACTTCCTGCGTTTCCTGGCGCAAAAATGCCGTGAAGCAGGTGCGCTGCTCATCGTGGATGAAGTGCAGTCGGGATGCGGGCGCACGGGAGATTTTTTCGCGCACCGGAAAAGCGGCATCCGCCCCGACCTCATCACCATGGCGAAAGGGCTGGGCAATGGTTTCCCGGTCGGCGCTGTGCTGATCTCGCCGGCGTTCAGCGCAAGGCATGGATTGCTCGGCACGACATTCGGAGGGAATTACCTGGCATGCACCGCAGCGCTGGCTGTACTGGAAATTCTTGAAACGGAAGATCTCCGGGAAAATGCGAGGGAGATCGGGAAAGAGCTCACGGATGCGCTCCAAAAAATTCCGGGCGTAAAAAACGTGCGGGGGCGCGGCCTGATGCTCGGCGTGGAACTCGACCGGGAATGCGCCCCGGTCAGGAAGCAGTTGCTCGAAGCGCATAAAATTTTCACCGGCTCCGCTTCCTGCAAAAAAACGATCCGGCTTCTTCCCCCGCTCAACATCACCGCGGCCCAGGCGTCGCAAGTCGTACAGGCATTCACATCGGTCCTTCACCGGCACCAGTTAACGGCAGCATCAGCATGAAACAATTTACCAGCATACACGACGTACCCGACCCGGAGAAACTCACCGGGGAAGCGCTCGGGTTAAAAAAAACAGCCGCCGGTCTTTCGCAGCCGGCCAGCAAGCTCACGCTCGGGCTCATCTTTATGAATCCCAGCCTGCGCACACGCCTGAGCACGCAGAAAGCAGCGCAGCTGCTCGGCATGAACATCCTCACCGTCAATGCAGCGACAGAAGGCTGGGCGCTCGAAACGGGCAACCTGCCGATGAACGGGACCACTGTTGAGCACATCGAAGAGGCCGCAGCGGTGATGGGTGAATATTGCGACATCGTCGGCATCCGGAATTTTCCCTCACTCACCGACCGGGAAAAAGACGAGTCGGAAGAAGTTCTCCACACGTGGATCACCCATTGCCGAAAACCCGTGCTGAGCCTGGAATCGGCGACACGCCACCCGCTGCAAAGCCTGGCCGACATGATGACGATCACGGAACATGCGACAAAAAAGCGTCCGAAGGTCGTGCTGACGTGGGCGCCGCATATCCGGCCGGTTCCGCACGCGGTGGCGAATTCTTTTGCGGAGTGGATGCGTTCCATGCATGCCGAATTCGTGATCGCCTGCCCCGAAGAAGCGATGCTTTCGGAGCAGTTCACCTCCGGCGCATCGATCACGCACGACCAGGAAGCGGCGCTGGAAGGCGCGGATTTCGTTTACGCGAAAAGCTGGGCGAGCCGCGACAACTACGGAAGCCTGGTTCCCGGGAAGGAAAGCTGGATGCTGAGCGGGGAAAAGATGAAGCTCACAGACGAGGGAAAACTGATGCATTGCCTGCCGGTGCGGCGCGATGTTGAAATTCCGGCCGTGTTGCTGAAGAGTAAAAATTCCCTTGTCATAAAACAGGCCGCCAATCGTGTATATGCCGCGCAGGCTGTGCTCAGGGCGCTTGCAGAAACCAATTATCCCGGGATGCTCAAACACCAATCGCACTATGATCACAGTTATTAAGATCGGCGGCAACATCACCGACGACGAACCATCGCTCGACACCTTCCTGCAACAAGTTGCGTTGACGGAAGGCCCGAAGCTCCTTGTTCACGGCGGCGGGAAATCCGCATCGGCGCTCAGCAGGCAGCTCGGCATCGCCCCGCAGGTGATCGACGGCCGGCGCGTGACGGATGCGGAAACGCTGAAGATCATCACCATGGTGTACGCCGGGTGGATCAACAAGCAGATCGTGGCGAAATTGCAGGCGCTCAAATGCAACGCGCTCGGCCTGTGCGGCGCCGACGGGCAGCTTGTCTCTTCGGTGCAGCGTTCTCCTGTGCCGGTGGATTATGGCTTCGTCGGCGATCCGGCAGAAGGCGCGGTGAATGTAACGCTGCTGCTCAACCTGCTGGCACAAGGCTATTGCCCGGTCGTTGCGCCTGTAACGCTCGGGCGGAATGGCCAGCTGCTTAACACGAATGCCGACACGATGGCCTCGGCGCTCGCCACGTCGCTGAGCGCAGGCCGGCAGGTTCAGCTGATCTATTGTTTCGAGAAGAACGGCGTGATGAACGACCCGGAAGAGGAAAACAGTTACGTGCGCGAGCTGACACCCGCCACCGCAGATAAACTTACGGGCGAAGGGCTCATCCATTCCGGGATGCTGCCAAAGCTGAAAGCCGCATTCGGTGCAAAAGAAAGAGGTGTCGGGCGCGTCGTGATCGGGAACGCATTCCGCCTTCATGAAATGTCAAAAAACGATTCCACCTGCACCTTGCTTCGCACGACATGAAAGCCGGCACACAGAAAGCAATCACGCTGCTGAAAAAGCTGGTCGCGACGCCTTCCTTCAGCGGGGAAGAATCGGCGACGGCGACGCTGATCGAAGATTTTTTCCGGGAAGAAAAAATTCCGTGCCGTCGCCTGGAGAATAACGTCTGGGCTGCAAGCCGCATGGACCCGGCAAAACCGACGCTCCTGCTGAATTCCCACCACGATACGGTTCGCCCCGGCGCCGGCTGGACACGCGATCCGTTCGCACCGGCGATCGAAGACGGCAAGCTCTTCGGTCTCGGGAGCAACGATGCAGGCGGACCGTTGTGCGCGCTGCTGGCGGCATTTGCCGGTCTCCGCAAAAAAGAGCGGCCTTTCAATCTTGTCATGGCGGCAACAGCGGAAGAAGAAATTTCGGGAAGGAAAGGGATCGAGCTGTTGCTTCCGCATCTCGGTGCCATCGACGCAGCGATCGTGGGTGAACCGACGGGCATGCAGCTGGCGGTGGCGGAAAGAGGATTGCTCGTGCTCGACTGTGTAGCCCACGGCCGGCAGGGACACGCGGCGCGGGAGGAAGGCGTGAATGCGATCTACAACGCGATGAAAGACATCGAATGGTTTCGCTCCTTCGAATTTCCGGGACGCTCCGAATGGCTCGGCCCGGTGAAAATGTCGGTGACGGCGATCGAAGCGGGAGAACAGCACAACGTCATCCCCGGTGACTGCCGTTTTACAGTCGACGTCCGCATCAACGACAACTATTCACCGGAAGAGATACTGGAAGAGATCGCGCGGCAGGTGTCTTCGACGGTTACGCCGCGCTCGGTGCGGCTGCGCCCTTCGTCCATCGCGATGGATCACCCGCTCGTTGTTGCCGGTAAAAAGACAGGCTGTACGCTTTACGGATCGCCCACGTTGTCGGACCAGGCGTTGCTGCCGTTCCCGTCCGTAAAGATCGGGCCCGGTGATTCCGCGCGTTCGCACACGGCCGATGAATTCATTTTCTGCGAAGAGTTCGAAGCGGGCATCGATCATTACACCCGGCTGATCGAAAGCTATCGTGACGCGCTTGTACAAACACATTCAATTCAGCACACATGAAACTCTGGCAAAAAGAAGACCAGCTCCACCCGCTCGTCGAAACGTTCACCACCGGCAACGATCCGTCGTTCGACCTGCTGCTCGCCGAATCCGATATCCTCGGGTCGATCGCGCACGCCACCATGCTGTGCCGCGTCGGGCTGATCATGCCGGTGGAAAAAGATGCGCTCCTCAATGCCCTGCGCACGATCCATCGCATGATCGCGGAAAAAAATTTCTCCATCGCACCCGGGACAGAAGACGTTCATTCGCAGATCGAATTCATGCTGACGGAACTCGTCGGCGATGCCGGAAAAAAAATTCATACCGCCCGCTCGCGCAACGACCAGGCATTGCTCGACATCAAGCTGTTCATCCGCACACGGATACGCGAGCTCGTGAAAAAGATCGAATTGCTTTTTTTTCGGCTTATGGAATTGTCACAAAAACACCGTGACGTGCTGCTGCCGGGATACACGCACCTCCAGGTGGCCATGCCGTCTTCGTTCGGCCTTTGGTTTGCGGCATATGCCGAAAGTTTGTCCGACGATCTCGACGCGCTGCTCGCCGCTTA
The DNA here is from genome assembly GCA_966211705.1 of uncultured Chryseobacterium sp. Lineage (GTDB taxonomy): Bacteria > Bacteroidota > Bacteroidia > Palsa-965 > Palsa-965. Next base: position 54,673 of record CBIHOC010000003.1, on the reverse strand, counting down.
CCGCATTGCCGACAGGAACCCGCTCGGCTCCGCCGCCGGTTACGGCTCTTCTTTCCCGGTCGACCGTGAGCTGACGACCATGCTGCTCGGCTTCAGCGGCATGAACGTCAATTCCGTTTACGCACAGATGACGCGCGGGAAAACGGAAAAGGCGATGGCATCTGCAATGGCCGCTATTGCTTCCACTGCGGGCAGATTCGCGATGGACTGCACGCTTTACATGAGCCAGAATTTCGGTTTCATTTCTTTTCCTTCCGGGCTGACCACCGGCAGCAGCATCATGCCGCACAAAAAAAATCCGGATGTGTGGGAACTGGTGCGCGGGCATTGCAACCGCATCCAGTCACTTCCGGGCGAGCTGGCATTGCTGACGGCCAACCTTCCCTCCGGCTATCACCGCGACCTGCAGCTGACGAAAGAAATTCTTTTCCCGGCAATGGAAACGCTGGAAGCATGCCTGGAAACTTCCACCTTCATGCTTGAGCACATCATCATCCGCAAAAACATTCTCGACAGCGAAGAGTACGACGCGCTGTTTACGCTCGAGGCCGTCAACACGCTCGTGCGCCAGGGTGTTCCGTTCCGTGACGCGTACCGGGAAATCGGCCGCGAGGTGGAAGAAAAACGGTTCACGCGCCCGGCTGCGCTTTCACACACACACACGGGAAGCATCGGGAATACGGGAAACGACCTTGTGCAGGAAAATTTCAGGAAACAGGTCGACGCTTTTCAATTTGAAAGAGCGGAAGCTGCGCTTGCGGCGTTGCTCAACGTGTAATCTCGGTTGCAATTCTCCCTTACGCCAAATCGTACAGCGCATCCGCCGCCGCGGACGTAAATCGTAATTCGTAAATTGTAATTCGTAAATCTTTCTCACGCTTGCCCCTGGGGGCCGCCGAACGTCATCGGGTACGCGCTCGGGAAATCGGTGTCGTCGATGACGCCGTTTGCGCTTTCGAAGCGGGCGATGTTGTCTTTGATCGCCTTCATGAGGCGCTTGGCGTGCTGGGGCGTGAGGATGATGCGCGACTTGACGCGGGCTTTGGGAACACCCGGCATGACCTGGATGAAATCGATCACGAATTCGGAAGCGGAATGGGTGATGACGGCAAAATTGGAATAAACGCCGGAAGCGACGTCTTCGTTCAGCTCGATGTTCAGCTGCTGGTTTTGATTATCGTCCTGCATGGTCGCGGATTTTTCGTTAGTGCAAAGTTATTCAATATTGTGATGAAGCCCCGATCAAAATTACGCATAATCTATGGCCATTTTTTCAACTCGTTTCAGGATATCTGCTACGGGTTGTTTTAACTCATCACCCATTTTTAGTATTTCAAGTGGGTATTCGTCTTTTAAAAAATGGCTCAAGGCGTAATAAACAGGCTTTAACTTTTCCTTCAACTTCAGATTCTCCATCTGGAAAATTTTCAAAACTGTGTGGTATTGTTTCTTAGCCATAAAAAGCAGCAGCACATCCGTAACGAGAGTTATCGTTGCCGCATCATCATTTAATCCTTTTCTTCCTTCAGCATAATCCATAAATGCTGAAAATGCTTGTGAATACCGATCATTCCACAACTGCACAAGACAAACATTTATTTTGAAAGATTTCAATTCCTCGTTCTCAAGGCTAGCACTATTAATAAATTCTAATGCCAAGGAGCGTTCCTTTTTCTCATAATAATAAATAGATGCAATAGAAATACAAGCCATTGCTCTGGCTGTCTTAGTTTCTTTACTTGAATCGTCTTCGGTCATTTCAAGAAATGTTCTATAATCATCTTCCGATTCCCGGGCATTATTCATTTGATAATTTATGCCTCCTTTTAAAAAATAAGATTGAGCCAAAAGGGTTCCATCTTTGATAGCTATCATTACATATTTTTTTGAATTCTCATAATCACGCTGCTTAAAATACATAATTGCAACTAACAAAGCAGCTTCCTTAAATCCTTTATCATACAACTTAGCTCCTGTATGAATGCCTTTTCTTTCCTCACTTTCCAACAATTGCTCCCCTGTCAAAAGACTATTTTTTAATTCCGGGCTCAATATTTTGTGCGTCTCATCCAAAATACTTTTTTTGTCTTCAATATGTAATTTCTCGGAATCCAATAAAGCATTGGCAACTATTACCGCTGAGTATGGCAAATAGCTACCAGACTGAATGTTTTGAATATGCCTGTGCAAAAAAGTCTTAAATCCATTTTCGTCCTCATACCACATCTCCAAGAATTTCGTCAACCATATAACGCGTGATCGACTTAAGCGATCACCACTCCGCATCAGGTACCAAATATTAAAAAAACGTTCCTTTAACTGGTACAAATGGTTCTTCGTGTTTGTTTTCTTTACTTCGACAACATTGTTTTTTTCGAGTTGCTGGAGTTGTGCGGAGATACGTTTGGTCGGTATTCTTTTCCCATCTTCACGCATTTCAGCAGCTATTTCTTTTGCACTGATCGCATCCCATTTTTTTGCAATTACGTCAACAATTTTCCGTTGCTGAACAGGCAAATCCTCAATACGGTGTTTATACAGAGGTGTAATCCTGTCGAGTATAATCTCAAGATCCCGCAAAGCTGAGCCATCCTCATCTGACAATACCACTTCGTAAATGAGCATAATCGTCCTGATGACCCCGCTGGTCAATATTGCGAGTGTCTCTATTTTAGCCCTGCTCTTTTCAATGTCAATTTTCTGCTCCGACTTTTCCTGGAGTTTGCTTATTAATTGAACAGTTTCATCTTTATTTAATCCTTCAAGATTGATGATTTTAAAAAAATCAAAAAACGGTTTTGAATAGTCATATAACTCTTCTACAACAACAGGAGAAGCTCCCACAATGCGAATCTCTGCACAGTTCATTAATATTTCCCTGAAGCGATGCTGTTCTTTTCCAGACAGGTTATCTAAAAACAATTGACCAAAATTGTCAAAGAAAATAATCAACTTTTTCTTTTGAGTCTTTAGTGCTTCGATTAACAAACTAAAGCATTTTTTTTCGTAATCGGGTTTTCCCAGAAACTCGTCTGTTTTCATGTAATATGTCGTTTGCCATAAGTCATCCAGGTAGTTTAATAATTTCTCCCATAGATTAGACAATGACGTTAAATCATACGACTCTTCATTAAAAAAAACAGGTACCAGCCAGCGGTTCAGTTCCGGAGTATTCTCTATTTCGTATTTCAGTCTTAGCAGCAAAGTAGTTTTGCCCATGCCTCTTTGCCCCTGAATTAAATAATGCTGCTCAGGGTATTTCATTTTACTGTTTCTAATCTCTTTGAAGAGTTTCTCAAAGACATTAGTTCTAACGACAAAATGTTCGATCAACCAATCTTTGGGTTGGCTTGCCGGGTTATATATTTTATTTTCAGGCGTCATGGGCATATGTGTTTTTTACACCATAATTGAAGTATAGGAGAGGCATACCTGTAAGTGTCCCCAACCCTGAACAAGTAGCCATCACTTTCCAGGATTTCCATTGTTGCTTTCATTCCCGGCCATGAATGCTTCACGCCTAAGTCATGTATTTCAGCTGAAGTAACCGTATCTTTTTCAGCCATTTGTTTTAACACCGTAATCACAAATTCATGTTCGTTTGTCTTGAATATTTTGGAAAGTCTTGAAAAATAAGGCGCGAATTGTGGTTTATTCCGGCTATGCACAATCTGCTCAAAAGCTTTATCGATAACCGATTTTTCGATTGGCTTTTTTGTAGATTCACATACATCAACAATTTCTTGTTGAATCAATTGCAAATGAAATGGTATCAGCCAGCGAATCTTATCTATAATATAATCCAGCAATTCGGCATCAAGCTCTAAACCTTCATTTTCAAGTAATAAATTCAAAAAAGTTTTTGCTTCTTCCGCTTCTAAAGGCTCAACTTCGACAGTTCGTAAATCATTTATTGAAGTTAAGGAGGTTACCTTCTCAACCATTGGAAAGAGTGAGACAGAGCCGGTATAAATGAAATTTATTTTTTCCTGGAAATTTTTATGCAGCCTTAATTCTCGATTTTTTTGCAGAAATTTTTGAGCTTGATCCCGACCGGATACTTCTTTTTCCATAATATTCTGAATTGTTTGGGGGAACTCGTCAATCATTAGCACTAATCTTCCACAGTCTGACTCAATATTTGTAAATAATTCAACCAAGAGCTCATAGTAATCCGGTTCTTCACCCTCTCTGAACTCGACGTCAGAAAAACTTTTCACACGACACAATAAATTGGAGACAATTTCCCTGATTGAATTCGAGACCTTCGACAACCTTTTTATTGCATCACTTTTTATCAATTCTTCAAAAACGGTTTTGAAAAAATCATTCCCGACATCCAGTGATTCAGTGATGATGTAGATGAAATGATAACTCCCATTTGGAAATTCTTCCAAATGTTTCAGAATGGAGGTTTTACCTACTCGCCGCGGTGCTGATAAATAGATGCTACTTCCCGTTTCTAATACCTTATAGATTTTCTCGATTTGTTTTCCCCGATTAAAAAAAGCATCTCCACGTGCAGGATTTCCTAAACTGTTCTTCATTTGACAATATTTTTATTGCCAAATGTAGTGACAATATTTTTATTGCCATGTTTTTTTGGCAAAATTTTCGTTGTCATCCTATTTAAAAGAGAGAACCGCTACCTCTTTTCGGCCGCCTTTTCCAGCCATTCCCATGCTGCTTCCGGATCGGTAAACAGGCGCGTCACAGTCGTCGGCCGGTTGAACTTCAGGAAAAAATTTCCGACGAGCCGCTGTGCAGTGGAGTTGATCACCGGCGCGCTGTGGGAAATGTATTTCGCCTGTTCGGGCAACGCAAGAAATTTCCGCGATTCATGGTTCGCCGAGCTGTGCGATCCCGCGATCATCAGCATGCGCACTGGCTTCCCGCCGCCCATTCGTTTCACCGTTTGCATAAATTCTTTTGCATAGTGCAGCTCAAAAACCAGGTCGTCGTCGAGCCGCACCACGAGAATACCATTGCTGCACAGCTCGAAATGCGCAAACGGCAAGGCCGCGTGATCAACCACAATGCCCTGCGTAACGAATAGGATATTCGGCGTGTGCTTCATTCCTGTAACAATGGTACAACGTTCGAACGGAAGTACAAAAGATCGCGCAAGTACAACGGTTGCAGCTAAAGATGAGCCGGTGAAGGTTAAGAGGCCGGGGTGGTGCGGGGGGCGCCGCGTATGAATTATTATAAACTTCCAAATCCTTAAAGCTCCTGATCGGATTCCGTTTTCCATTCTGATTTTCCATATCTCAATAGTTAAAAAGTTTTACAATTTCCAATATTAAAAACCCACCTAACCTTACCCCCCACACCACCCCGGCCTCCTACCCCTACCCAAAAAAAGAGGGACGCTTTTCGCGTCCCTCTTTCATCATGTTTGTTACAGAGAAGAAATCTACACTTCTTCTTCCATGGCTTCCTTCTTGGCCGCCAGGAGCTTTTCGTATTCTTCCTTCGAACCGACAACGAGCTTCTCGTACGTGCGGTGGCCGGTGCCGGCAGGGATAAGGTGACCCACGATAACGTTCTCCTTGAGACCGTTGAGCGTATCCCGTTTGCCGTTGACGGCTGCCTCGTTGAGTACTTTCGTCGTTTCCTGGAAGGAAGCGGCGGATACCCACGAGTTCGTCTGGAGAGAAGCGCGTGTGATACCCTGCAGGATCTGTGAAGAGGTTGCGGGCACCGCATCGCGGGCTTCGGCCTGCTTCATGTCCTTGCGCTTGAGCATCGAGTTCTCGTCGCGCAGCTTGCGTGCAGAGATGATCTGGCCGGCTTTCAGGGTCTGGGAATCGCCCGGGTCCACGACAACTTTTTTGCTGAAGTGGCGGTCGTTCTCTTCCATGAAGTCGGTCTTGTTCGCAATCTGCTGTTCGAGGAACATCGTATCGCCCTGGTCGACGATCTCCACTTTGCGCATCATCTGGCGGACGATGACTTCGAAGTGTTTGTCGTTGATCTTCACACCCTGCAGGCGGTAAACTTCCTGCACCTCGTTGACGAGATATTCCTGCACGGCTGTCGGCCCTTTGATGGCGAGGATGTCGCCGGGGCTGATCGAACCGTCGGAAAGAGCTTCGCCTGCGCGGATGAAGTCGTTCTCCTGCACGAGGATGTGCTTGGACAGCGGAACGAGGTACGTCTTGCGTTCGCCGGTGCGGGATTCGACGATCACTTCGCGGTTACCGCGCTTGATCTTGCCGAACGATACCACGCCGTCGATCTCGGAAACAACCGCGGGGTTCGACGGGTTACGGGCTTCGAAAAGCTCCGTAACACGCGGCAGACCGCCGGTGATGTCGCCTGACTTACCAAGGGCACGCGGGATCTTGACGAGGATCTGGCCTGCCTCGATCTTCGCGCCGCTTTCGGTGACGATGTGCGCGCCGACCGGGATGTTATACGTCTTGAGCACGTCGCTGCCGCTCATGATGCGGATCGACGGGTTCTTCGTCTTGTCTTTGGTCTCGATGATCACTTTCTCGTGGAAGCCGGTTTGTTCGTCGGCCTCTTCACGGAACGTGATGCCTTCTTCGATATGCTCGAACTCGAGCTTACCGGCGAACTCCGACACGATCACCGCGTTGTACGGATCCCAGTCGCAGATCAGCTGGCCTTTCTTCACCGTTTCACCGTTCTTCACATACAGCTGTGAGCCATACGGAATGTTGCCGGTGGTAAGCACGATACGCGTATTGACATCGATGATGCGCATTTCAGCGGAACGACCGATCACCACGTCGACCATCTGGCCTTCGGGGTTCTTACGTTTCACCGTACGCAATTCTTCGATCTCGATGATGCCGTCGTATTTCGCTTCCAGCTTCGAAGCCGCCGCGATGCTCGATGCGGTACCACCCACGTGGAAGGTACGGAGCGTGAGCTGCGTTCCCGGCTCACCGATGGACTGCGCCGCGATAACACCGACCGCTTCGCCCTGCTGGACCATGCGGCCCGATGCGAGGTTACGGCCGTAGCATTTCGCGCACACGCCCTGCTTGGACTCGCAGGTGAGCACGGAACGGATCTCGACAGATTCGATCGCGGAGTTTTCGACGCGTGCGGCGAATTCTTCCGTGATCTCGTTGCCGGAGGTGAACAGGAGCTCACCGGTCTGCGGATCGTATACGTCGTGAACGGCGGTACGTCCGAGGATGCGGTCGTGCAGCGATTCGACGATCTCTTCGTTCTTCTTGAGCGGGATGGCGATGAGGCCGCGGAGCGTTCCGCAATCCTCTTCGGTGATGACTACGTCCTGCGCCACGTCGACAAGGCGGCGGGTGAGGTAACCTGCGTCGGCCGTTTTGAGAGCCGTATCCGCAAGACCTTTACGCGCACCGTGTGTCGAGATGAAGTACTCAAGGATCGACAGGCCTTCTTTGAAGTTGGAGATAACCGGGTTCTCGATGATCTCGCCGCCGGAAGAACCGGCTTTGGACGGCTTGGCCATCAGTCCGCGCATACCGCCGAGCTGCTTGATCTGCTCTTTGGAACCGCGGGCGCCGGAATCCAGCATCATATACACCGGGTTGAAGCCCTGGCGGTCGGATGAAAGCTGGTCGAGCACGCGCTTCGTGATGCGGTTGTTCGTGTGGGTCCAGATATCGATGGTCTGGTTGTAACGTTCGTTGTTGGTGATGAAGCCCATGTTGTAGTTGGACCTCACCTCTTCCACCTGCTCGTTCGCTTCCTTGATCATCTTCTCCTTCTCTTCCGGAACAATGATGTCGCCGAGGTTGAAGGACAGGCCGCCTTTGAATGCCATGCGGAAACCGAGTTCCTTGATGTCGTCGAGGAACTTCGCCGTTTTCGCCATGCCGGTATCTTTCAACACGCTGCCGATGATGTCGCGGAGCGACTTTTTCGTGAGGAGCTCGTTGATGTAACCTGCTTCGCGCGGAACAACCTGGTTGAACAGGATGCGGCCGAGCGTGGTTTCAATGACTTTCGGGACAAGCTGGCCGTTCTCTTTTACGTTGGTGACGCGGACGTGCACCCATGCATTGAGGAACACACGGCCTTCGTTGTAGGCGATGATGGCTTCTTCTGCGCTGTAGAACTTCAGGCCTTCGCCTTTCACTTTGATCTTGTCATCCGTGCGCATGCCCTTGGTCATGTAGTACAGGCCAAGAACCATGTCCTGCGAGGGAACCGCGATCGGCGCGCCGTTGGCGGGGTTCAGGATGTTGTGGGAAGCGAGCATGAGCACTTGCGCCTCGAGGATCGCCGCGTTGCCCAGGGGCACGTGAACGGCCATCTGGTCACCGTCGAAGTCGGCGTTGAATGCCGTACATACGAGCGGGTGCAGCTGGATCGCTTTTCCTTCGATGAGCTTGGGCTGGAACGCCTGGATACCGAGACGGTGAAGCGTGGGAGCGCGGTTGAGCAGAACGGGGTGGCCGCGGAGCACATTCTCGAGAATGTCCCACACCACTGCGTCCTTGCGGTCGACGATCTTCTTCGCCGATTTCACCGTCTTCACGATTCCGCGCTCGATAAGCTTGCGGATGATGAACGGCTTGAAGAGCTCGGCTGCCATGTCTTTCGGCAGACCGCACTCGTGAAGCTTCAATTCCGGGCCTACGACGATTACCGAACGCGCGGAATAGTCGACACGCTTACCGAGAAGGTTCTGGCGGAAGCGGCCCTGCTTGCCTTTGAGCGAATCGGACAGCGACTTGAGGGCGCGGTTGGATTCGGTCTTGACGGCGTTTGATTTACGCGAGTTATCGAAGAGCGAGTCGACAGCTTCCTGGAGCATGCGCTTCTCGTTGCGGAGAATGACGTCAGGAGCTTTGATCTCGATCAGGCGCTTGAGGCGGTTGTTGCGAATGATGACACGACGGTAGAGGTCGTTCAGGTCCGACGTTGCAAAACGGCCGCCGTCCAGGGGAACGAGCGGGCGCAGTTCGGGCGGAATGACCGGCACGACCTTGATGATCATCCACTCGGGGCGGTTTTCCACGTTTTTGTTCGCCTGGCGGAACGCTTCGACGACCTGCAGGCGCTTGAGCGCTTCGTTCTTACGCTGCTGTGACGTTTCGGTGTTCGCTTTGTGGCGGAGATCGTAGGAAAGCTCGTCGAGCTTGATGCGCTGGAGAAGATCGTAAAGGGCTTCAGCACCCATGCGCGCCACGAACTTGTTGGGGTCCATGTCGTCGAGGTACTGGTTCTCCTTCGGCAGCGTTTCGAGGATCTCGAGGTACTGTTCTTCCGTGAGGAAGTCCATGTAGTTGATGCCGTCTGCCTGCTTGATGCCGGCGTTGATCACTACGTAACGTTCGTAGTAGATGATCATGTCGAGCTTCTTGGTGGGCAGGCCGAGCAGGTAACCGATCTTGTTGGGCAATGAGCGGAAATACCAGATGTGGGCGACGGGCACCGTGAGGTTGATGTGGCCCATGCGCTCGCGGCGTACTTTTTTCTCCGTCACTTCAACACCGCAGCGGTCGCAGACGATGCCTTTGTAACGGATACGCTTGTATTTGCCGCAATGGCATTCCCAGTCTTTCACCGGGCCGAAGATCCTCTCGCAGAACAGGCCGTCGCGTTCGGGCTTGTATGTGCGGTAATTGATGGTCTCCGGTTTGAGCACTTCACCGCTCGAACGCTCAAGGATGGATTCCGGGGAAGCCAGGCTGATCGTGATGGTGGAGAAGTTGCTCTTTATTTTGACATCTTTTCGGAAAGACATATCGCGTGTTTGTTTCGTTCGTTGACTCTAAACCAATGACATTCCGTTCGACCTAATCGAGGCTGACATTCAGCGCCAGTCCGCGGAGTTCGTGCAACAGTACGTTGAACGATTCCGGGATGCCCGGCGTCGGCATGTTTTCGCCTTTTACGATCGCTTCGTAAGCTTTTGCACGGCCTACCACGTCGTCCGACTTGATCGTGAGGATCTCCTGGAGGATGTTGGCGGCACCGAAAGCTTCGAGCGCCCACACTTCCATTTCCCCGAAACGCTGACCGCCGAACTGTGCTTTACCACCGAGCGGCTGCTGGGTGATGAGCGAGTAAGGCCCGATCGAACGTGCGTGCATCTTGTCGTCAACCATGTGGCCGAGCTTGAGCATGTAGATGATGCCCACGGTCGCCGGCTGGTCGAAAGGTTCCCCGGAGCCTCCGTCGCTGAGGAACGTACGGCCGTAGCGCGGGATGCCCGCCTGGTCGGTGTACTTGTTGATCTCATCGATGGTCGCCCCGTCGAAGATCGGCGTGCCGAACTTCATGCCGAGCTTCTGACCTGCCCAGCCGAGAACGGTTTCGTAGATCTGCCCGAGGTTCATACGGGAAGGTACGCCGAGCGGGTTGAGCACGATGTCCACCGTCGTTCCGTCGGCGAGGAAAGGCATGTCTTCGTCGCGCACGATACGCGCAACGATGCCTTTGTTACCGTGACGGCCGGCCATCTTGTCGCCCACTTTCAGCTTACGCTTCTTGGCGATGTAAACTTTCGCGAGCTGAACGATGCCTGCCGGTAATTCATCACCGACCTGGAGCGCGAATTTCTTGCGCTTGTAAACGCCGCCGAGATCGTTGTATTTGATGCCGTAGTTGTGCAGCACCGCTTTCACAAGCTCGTTGGTGTCGTTATCGTTCGTCCACTTGGACGGGTTCACGTTGTTGAAATCGATCTTCTCGAGGACCTTGCCGGTGAACTTCGTTCCTTTTTCAACGACTTCCTCTTTGAGATTGCTGTAAACACCCGGCGTCGTTTTGCCGCTCAGGATGCTGGTCAGCTTCTCGATGAGGGTGCCACGGAGCGCAGCTTCTTCAACAGCCTGCTCTTTGTCGATCTTCTCGACAAGGGTCTTCTCGTCGGCTTTCGCCTTCTTGTCCTTGATGGCGCGCGAGAACAGCTTCTTGTCGATGATCACGCCGCGGATGGACGGCGGAACTTTCAGGGAAGCGTCTTTCACGTCGCCGGCTTTGTCGCCGAAGATGGCGCGCAGCAGCTTTTCTTCCGGTGAAGGATCGGTTTCACCTTTCGGCGTGATCTTGCCGATGAGGATGTCGCCTTCTTTCACTTCGGCGCCGACACGGATGAGGCCGTTCTCGTCGAGGTCTTTCGTAGCCTCTTCGGAAACGTTCGGGATGTCGGCGGTGAGCTCTTCAAGACCGCGTTTCGTATCGCGCACTTCCATCACGTACTCGTCGATGTGAATGGAGGTGAAGATGTCGTCGCGCACGACACGTTCGCTGATCACGATAGCATCCTCGAAGTTGTAACCTTTCCACGGCATGAACGCCACTTTGAGGTTACGCCCGAGTGCGATCTCAGCGTCTTTGGTCGCGTAACCTTCGCAGAGGATCTGTCCTTTTTTCACCTTTTCGCCTTTCTTCACCATCGGGCGAAGGTTGACGCAGGTGCTCTGGTTGGTCTTGCGGAACTTGGTGAGCTTGTATGATTTCACGTCGTCGTCGAAGCTGACGAGACGGTCTTTATCGGTACGGTTGTAACGGATCGTGATCTCCGTGGCGTCGACGTATTCCACGACACCGTCGCCTTCCGCCTGCCACAGCACGCGCGAGTCGCGGGCGATAAGGCCTTCGAGGCCGGTGCCGACGATCGGCGCTTCGGGGCGGAGCAGCGGAACGGCCTGGCGCTGCATGTTCGATCCCATGAGCGCGCGGTTGGCGTCGTCGTGCTCGAGGAAGGGAATGAGCGATGCGGCGATGGACGCGATCTGGTTCGGGGCAACGTCCATGAGGGAGATCTGCTCGGGCTCTACGACCGGGTAATCCGACTCGTAGCGGGCCTTGATGCGCTTCTCCACGAAGTTGCCTTTTTCATCGAGCGAGGCGTTGGCCTGCGCGATGGTGCGCATGTCTTCTTCTTCTGCCGTCAGGTAAACAACATTCTTGTTCACGTCCACTTTACCGTTCGTTACCGTGCGGTAAGGCGTTTCGATGAAACCGAGCTTGTTGATCTTGGCGTAAACGCAGAGTGAAGAGATAAGACCGATGTTCGGACCTTCCGGCGTTTCGATGGTGCAGAGGCGGCCGTAGTGCGTGTAGTGGACGTCACGTACTTCGAAGCCTGCGCGCTCGCGGGAAAGACCTCCCGGCCCGAGTGCGGAGAGACGACGCTTGTGCGTGATCTCTGCAAGCGGGTTGGTCTGGTCCATGAACTGCGACAGCTGGTTCGTGCCGAAGAACGAGTTGATCACGGAAGAGAGCGTCTTCGCGTTGATCAGGTCGGTCGGGGTGAACACTTCGTTGTCGCGGACGTTCATGCGTTCGCGGATGGTACGGGCCATACGTGCGAGACCGACGCCGAACTGCGAATAAAGCTGTTCGCCAACGGTACGTACGCGGCGGTTGGAAAGGTGGTCGATATCATCGATATCCGCTTTCGAGTTGATGAGCTCGATAAGATATTTGATGATGGCAATGATGTCGTCTTTCGTAAGCACGCGCACCTCACCGGAAGTTTCGGCCTTGAGCTTCTTGTTGAGGCGGTAGCGTCCTACTTCGCCGAGATCGTAACGCTTGTCGGAGAAGAACAGCTTGTCGATGATGCCGCGTGCGGTCTCTTCATCGGGCGGTTCTGCGTTGCGCAGCTGGCGGTAGATGTGCTCCACAGCTTCCTTCTCGGAGTTGGAAGTGTCTTTCTGGAGCGTATTGTAGATGATGGAATAATCGAGGTTGGCGGCATCTTCCTTGTGGAGGATGATCGACTTGACGTTGGCGTCCACGATGAGGTCGACGTGTGCGTTCTCCAGGATCGTTTCGCGGTCGATGATGACCTCGTTACGTTCGATGGAAACCACTTCGCCGGTATCCTCGTCCACGAAGTCTTCCACCCAGGTCTTGAGAACTCGGGCGGCGAGCTTGCGGCCGATGACGGCTTTGAGGGCGGCTTTCGAAACTTTCACTTCATCGGCGAGGCCGAAGAGTTCGAGGATCTGCTTGTCGCTTTCCCAGCCGATGGCACGGAGGAGCGTGGTGACGGGCAATTTCTTTTTACGGTCGATGTACGCGTACATCACGTTGTTGATGTCCGTGGCGAATTCGATCCACGAGCCTTTGAACGGGATAACGCGTGCCGAGTAAAGTTTGGTGCCGTTGGCGTGGCGGCTCTGCCCGAAGAACACACCGGGTGAGCGGTGGAGCTGGGAAACGATGACACGCTCGGCGCCGTTGATGACGAACGTAGCGCGCGGGGTCATGTACGGGATGGTTCCCAGGTACACGTCCTGCACGATGGTTTCGAAATCTTCGTGTTCCGGGTCCGTGCAGTAGAGACGGAGCTTGGCTTTGAGGGGAACACTGTATGTAAGACCGCGCTCGATGCACTCGTCGATGGAGTAGCGGGGCGGGTCGATGAAATAATCGAGGAATTCGAGAACGAAGTTATTGCGTGCGTCGGTGATCGGGAAGTTCTCGCTGAACACCTTGAACAGCCCTTCGTTCTGACGATTTTCGCTGGTGGTTTCCAGCTGGAAGAAATCCTGGAAAGACTTTAACTGGATGTCCAGGAAATCCGGGTAATCAATCTGCGCCTTGCTCTTTGCAAAGCTGATACGTTGCTGTTTTTTGGTCGTTTCCAAGGCCGTATGGAATTATTCGTGAAACAAAAGCACTGTAAGCAACAAAAGGGTTTAGATCTCCCGGTTGCCCGGGAGATCTAAACCTTATAAGCAGGCTGAAACCGGATTACTTAACTTCAACTTCAGCGCCGGCTTCGGTAAGTTGCTTCTTCAGCTCTTCTGCAGTAGCCTTATCGACGCCTTCTTTGATCGGCTTCGGAGCCTGGTCAACGAGGTCTTTCGCTTCTTTGAGTCCCAGTCCGGTAACGTCTTTTACGATTTTAACGACCTGGAGCTTCTGAGCGCCGCCATTCTTGAGGATCACGTCGAAAGACGTTTTCTCAGCAGCAGCAGCGGCACCACCGCCACCACCTGCAGCAACAGCTACAGCAGCAGCTGCAGGCTCGATACCGTATTCATCTTTCAGGACTTTCGCGAGCTCGTTTACTTCTTTAACCGTAAGGTTTACGAGCTGTTCTGCGAGGGCTTTAACGTCTGCCATTTTATTTGGTTTTTGAGAAATTAGACTTGTTGAGTTGTTTTGTTTATTGATTGTATTGAGAGAGCGTTCCTGGCGGCCACGGACTGAAGTCCGTGGTTACTCGGGACGTTCGGAGAGTGTTTTGACAACGCCTGCGATCTTGCCGCCGCTGCTCTTGAGGGCAGAGATGACATTTTTCGCCGGAGACTGGAGCAGTCCGATGATGTCGCCGATAACTTCGTTTTTCGATTTTATCGCTGCGAGCACGTCGAGCTGTTCGTCGCCGATGTAGACGCTCTGTTCCACGTAAGCCGCTTTGAGCACGGGCTTTTTGTCCGTTTTGCGAAGTTCTTTGATAAGCTTCGCGGGCTCAGAGCTGGAATCGGAGAACATGATCGAGGTGGAGCCTTTCAGGGCGACGTACAGCGGTTTGAACTCTTCGTCGTTCGTGCGCTCCATCGCTTTCTGGAGAAGGGTGTTCTTCACCACGATCAGTTTGATCTTTTTGTCAAAACACTGTCTCCTCAGCGAGCTGGTCTTGTGCGACGGCAGCTCGGAGGTGTCGGCCAGGTAGAAATTCTTGCTTGCGGCAAGCGCTTCTGCGAGGTCGGTGATGATCTGTGTTTTATCTTCTTTATTCATTTCGAGGATCGTTATGCAAGCGTTTTGGTTTCAACCTGTACGCTCGGGCTCATGGTGCTGGAGAGGTAAACGCTCCTCATGTAAGCACCTTTTGCCGAAGCCGGCTTCATCTTGATGATAGACTGCAGGATCTCGTTGGCGTTTTCCGCGAGCTTCTGGACATCGAACGATGCTTTGCCGACAGAGGAGTGGATGATACCCGCTTTGTCGACTTTGAAATCGATCTTTCCGCCTTTGGAATCCTTGACGGCTTTGCCTACGTCCATCGTTACCGTACCCGTTTTCGGGTTCGGCATGAGGCCGCGGGGGCCGAGCACTTTACCGAGAGCGCCTACTTTACCCATCATGCTGGGCGTGGTGATGATCACATCGACGTCGGTCCAGCCTTCCTTGATCTTCTGGATGTAGTCGTCCCCTCCGACGAAATCGGCACCGGCAGCTTTTGCTTCGGCTTCTTTGTCGGGCGTGCAGATCACGAGCACACGAAGGGTTTTACCCGTTCCGTGCGGAAGCGTAACCGTGCCGCGAACCATTTGATTGGCTTTCTTGGGGTCGACACCCAGGCGGATGCTGAGGTCAACTGATGCGTCGAATTTCGTCGTGGTGATCTCCTTGACGATTTTGGCAGCTTCTTCGAGCGAGTACGCTTTCGTTGCGTCGTACTTCCCGAGGATCGCTTTCCTTTTTTTGGTCAGTTTTGCCATTGAATTGAAGTTGTGACGTTCAAACGTCCGCTTACGTTAGTCGGCGAACTCCGTCTGGTTGAACTCCTGCTTGATTTACTTATTCTGAAGCGGGCTCTCGCCGGTAATGGTGAAACCAAGGCTGCGCGCAGAACCGGCCACCATGCTCATCGCTGATTCGATGGTGAAGCAGTTCAAATCGGGCATCTTGTTTTCAGCAATCGCACGGACTTGTTCCCAGGTTACCGAGCCGACTTTCTTACGGTTCGATTCCCCGGATCCGGTCTGGACTTTGGCGGCATCTTTGAGCTGTATGGCGACCGGCGGTTGTTTAAGGATAAATTCGAATGATTTATCGGTATAAACCGTGATGATCACCGGGAGCACTTTGCCGGCTTTGTCCTGCGTGCGGGCGTTGAACTGCTTGCAAAACTCCATGATGTTCACGCCTTTCGCGCCCAGTGCAGGGCCGATCGGCGGGGACGGGTTGGCTGCGCCACCTTTGATCTGGAGCTTGATCAGTGCACTTACTTCTTTCGCCATTTTGCAGTTTTTACTTACTTGTACTTGTTTCTGTTATGTTGGAAGCGCGTAACAGCAATTCAGGGCAGGCTTACTCTTTTTCAACCTGCATGTAATTCAGCTCGAGCGGTGTTTTGCGGCCAAAGATCTTGACCATCACCTTGAGCTTCTTCTTCTCCTCGTTGATCTCTTCGATCACGCCGGAGAAGGTATTGAACGGGCCGTCGATCACTTTCACCGTTTCGCCTACGACGAACTGGTTGAGCATCGTTTCTTCAGCGCCGGCCATTTCGTCGACCTTACCGAGAATGCGGTTGATCTCCGAAGGACGCAGGGGAACGGGGTCGCCGGTTTTCGAGCCGAGGAAGCCGATCACACCTGTGATATTCTTGAGCACGTGCGGGATCTCTCCCACAAGTGTGCCTTCGAGCATGACGTAACCCGGGAAGATGTTACGCTCTTTGCTGACCTTTTTCCCGTTGCGGATCTGGATGACCTTCTCCATCGGGATCAGCACCTGCGTGACATAGTCCTGCATGCCGAGACGCGAGATTTCGGAGTCGATGTATTGCTTGATCTTCTTCTCTTTGCCGTTGACCACGCGCAATACATACCACTTTTTCACCTGTTGATCTTTTTGAATCTGTTCAGCCATGGCCGAGCGGTTTGAAATCCGGTATGCGGGTTAAAAGATTTGGTAAAGTTTTTCCATGCCTTTGTTGAAGGCGAAATCCATCGCGAAAACGATGATCGAAAAGATCGCGGTGGCGATCATGACGATGATGGCGCTTTCCTGGAGCTCGCTCCACGTAGGCCAGGTCACTTTCCGGAGAAGCTCTTCTCCTACTTCCTGGATATACACTCTTAACTTGTTCATTGCCTTCAGATTTGTTGCCCGCCGGGGTTATGAGCTCGGCGGCTTTTTTGCACGGGCACCAGGATTCGAACCTAGATCAACGGTTTTGGAGACCGCTATTCTACCATTGAACTATGCCCGTTTATTCTTTACCCGGACCAGCAGCGGCGGATCTACCGCTATTCCACCTCCCGATAGCCATCGGAGAACTATGCCCGTTATAGCGCAGTTCGTCGACTTCTCCGCCGGTGTTAACCGGAGGGGCTTTTGGCAGCGAAAGGTGTCCCCCGGCTTTTCAGGCGGGGAACACCTTCGATCTGCGTGATCTTGCCCCGTCACTGTGTACACGGTGACGCGACAGGTCCTTTTTGCGGGTTAGCGCAGAATATCAGTCACCTGTCCGGCGCCGACGGTACGGCCACCTTCGCGGATAGCGAAACGGAGACCTTTGTCCATAGCGATGGGAACGATGAGTTTCACGGTGATGGTGACGTTGTCGCCAGGCATGACCATTTCACGTCCTTCCGGAAGTTCGATCTCGCCCGTAACGTCGGTGGTGCGGAAATAGAACTGCGGACGGTATTTGTTGTGGAACGGCGTGTGACGGCCACCTTCTTCTTTCTTCAGAACGTAGATCTCAGCTTTGAAATCGTGGTGCGGGGTGATGGAACCCGGCTTTGCGATAACCATGCCGCGACGGATGTCTTTTTTGTCGATACCGCGGAGGAGCAGGCCGACGTTGTCACCAGCTTCGCCGGTGTCGAGGAGCTTGCGGAACATCTCAACGCCCGTGCAGGTGGACTTGAGTTTTTCTTCCTGCATGCCGATGATCTCCACGTCTTCGCCGACGTTGATCACGCCGGTTTCGATACGGCCCGTAGCAACGGTACCGCGGCCGGTGATGGTGAACACGTCTTCCACAGACATGAGGAAGGGCTTGTCCTTGTCGCGTTTCGGCGTCGGGATATAGGAGTCAACAGCATCCATGAGTTCCATGATCTTTTCTACCCACTTCGGCTCTTTGTTGAGTCCGCCGAGTGCAGAACCACGGATGATCGGTGTGTTGTTGCCGTCGAATTTGTAGAAGGTGAGCAGGTCGCGGATTTCCATCTCAACGAGATCGAGCAGTTCCGGATCGTCCACCATGTCCACTTTATTCATGAAGACGACGATCTGGGGAACGCCAACCTGGCGGGCGAGCAGGATGTGCTCACGGGTCTGGGGCATCGGACCGTCGGTAGCAGCTACGACGAGAATAGCACCGTCCATCTGGGCAGCACCCGTAACCATGTTCTTCACATAGTCGGCGTGGCCCGGGCAATCAACGTGTGCGTAGTGACGATTCGTCGTCTGGTACTCCACGTGCGAGGTATTGATGGTGATACCGCGTTCTTTTTCTTCAGGAGCATTGTCGATTGACGAGAAGTCACGGACTTCAGCGAGACCTTTATCCGCAAGAACAGCTGTGATCGCAGCGGTGAGGGTCGTTTTGCCGTGGTCAACGTGACCAATGGTACCGACGTTTACGTGCGGTTTGGAGCGGTCAAATTTCTCTTTTGCCATAGCTATGGTTTTGTTTTGTGTTAATTGTGTTTGGTTGTTTCGAAACGTTTACTCTTAAATGCTATTCAATGTTTTTCCAAGGTCCTTGGGCTTTGAACCCGGGTGGCCTTTCACCTGCTGCTGTTGAGCCGATGGGGGGAATTGAACCCCCGACCTCTTCCTTACCAAGGAAGTGCTCTACCACTGAGCTACAGCGGCTTTTACCAGGAGATGACTGGCTTCAATCTTTATTGCGGCGTTCTGCCGTTGAGCGGAAGACCGGGCTCGAACCGGCCACCCTCAGCTTGGAAGGCTGATGCTCTACCAAATGAGCTACTTCCGCTAATTCTTATTTCCGCTACGCCAATTTCTCAGCGTTTGTTTTTTCGCAATGGCGAAACTTCCGCCGTTATCTGATCCGCTTCGCTGAATGCTGGCGGACAATGTGGGGAGAACAGGATTCGAACCTGTGAAGTCGTAAGACAACAGATTTACAGTCTGTCCTCGTTGGCCGCTTGAGTATCTCCCCTCGAAGCTTTGATGCGCCGGTTACGTCTTCCGCCAGAACGTCACTTTTTGTTTAGTGAGCCGGCGAAGGGACTCGAACCCCCGACCTGCTGATTACAAGTCAGCTGCTCTACCAGCTGAGCTACACCGGCTGTTAAGTGTGATTTCCGGCCGGATGTACCGCAACGACCATCACGCGTCCATCTCCTGATTTCAAAGAACTTAGGGGCATTTTTAACACGTGCCCTCCTTAAAAAGGACTGCAAATGTATAAAAACTTATTCACGCAACAAATTCGGATTCTATTTTTTTCAGGGGATTCGGTACGTTCCGGGGTCCCGGGACTACCCAGCCCGGCAACTTTCCAATTGAAAAGTTGGCAGGTTGAGTGGCGAGTCCCGGGGCCCCGGGATGAACGTATCAAAACTTCACAAAAAAAGGCCGCCCCGGTAGTTACGGGGGCGGCCTTTTTTTCACAGAAAGCTGTTTTATAGCCCTTTCTGTTTTTCCTTGTACTTCTTCACCTGGCGGGAGAGGGCCATTATGCCTTCATCGATGGCTTCTTCGAAGGTTTTGCACTGCCGCTTCACGTACAGATCGTTTCCCGGGACGTTCAGCTTGATCTCGGCCACTTTATTGGTCGTATCACCCGATTTGTCGAGGCGCAGAAAGATCTCGCTGCTGATGATCCCGTCGTAAAACTGGCTCAGCTTGGCGACCTTTTCCTGGATGAAGCCGAGCAATTTGCGGTCGGCGGTGAAGTGGATGGATTGAATCTGGATGTCCATTGTTTCCTCCTTGTTTTGGGATGAATAAATTGAAAGAAATGATGCTATGCGCGCGGATGCGCTTTGTGATAGATGCTCTTCAGCTTTTCGACTGTGTTGTGCGTGTACACCTGCGTGGCCGAAAGATTGGCGTGGCCGAGCAATTCCTTGATGGCGTTGAGGTCGGCGCCCTTGTTCAGCATGTGTGTGGCAAAGGTGTGGCGCAGCACGTGAGGACTCTTTTTATTGATCGTTGTGACCAGACTAAGGTACTGTTTGACACGAGTGTAAACAAATTTCCGGTCGAGTTTTTTTCCATTTGCTTTTTGCAGGAAAACGGTCCCGCGTGGTACATTTTTTGCGGCTTTCATCGCCCGGAATTCCTCCATCAGCACCTTCAGCTCGCCCGTGAGCGGGATGATGCGTTCTTTGTTCCGTTTCCCCAGCACTTTCACCGTTCCTGCATTCGTATCCACGTCGTCATCCTTTAGTTCCGTCAGCTCGGCCAGTCGCATGCCGGTCCCGTAAAGCGTTTCCACCACGAGGCGAACAAGCATCGCATCGTACGGATCGGCTTCCATTTCTTCAAAAGGCTGGCGGTCAAGCAAATTGCTCATCTGCTGCTCCTCCACGAAAACAGGCAACCGCTTCCCGGTCTTCAATGCCTGGACCTTGAGCATGGGATTGATAGTTATCGCATTGGTTTTGAGGAGGAAACGATAATACGTGCGCAACGCCGTGATCTTCCGGTTGACGGAACGGGGCGCCACCTTGTGATCCACGAGGCTGGCCACCCAGGAACGAACGAACTGGAAATTAGCCTCTTCAGGCTTTGTATTTTCGTAGGAAGTGGCGAGGAAATCGCGGAACTGGACCAGATCGGTGCGGTAGGAAATCACCGTGTGCGGAGAATACCGCTTTTCGAAGGCAAGATAATCAAGGAAGGGGTCGAGGGGATCAGCGCGCTCAGTCACGGAACTCATACAATGCAATTGTACGGATAAGCGGCGAAAGGGGTTCCGAAAAAATGGTAAAAGGCCGACGGAGGGTCGGCCTTTGGGTCCGGGACGGATGGGATCCGTCCCGAATAATTGGGATTCAGAACGGAAATCCGTTCCGAATGAAAACTTTCAAAACTAAACTTCTTCGGAAAGCTGCAGGGCCTGCTTGTAGATGGCCTTGAGCTTGGTTTCGCGCTTGCGCACGGAAGGTTTTGTGAATTTCTGGCGGTCGCGGAGTTCGCGTACAACGCCCGTCTTTTCGAACTTCTTCTTGAATTTCTTGAGCGCTTTCTCGAGCGATTCGCCTTCTTTTACAGCAACTACGATCATTGGTTGTGTTGTGGTTTGATTTTTATCAGGGGTGCAAATGTAACGAAATTCTCTTTTCCAACAAAAAAATGTGCCGATATGCTGATGTGCCGATATGCCGATGCGCACGGGTCTCCACATGCGAGGTGTTAACCGTCCGGAAATACGGCCAAAAATCTGGTACCTAACGCCTTATTTCCATCGGCACATCGGCATTTCGGCACATTGGCACATCCTTTTCTACCTTTGACGGCTTGGAACCCAAAAAGATCTTCATTCTCGGCCCGGCTTATCCATTACGGGGCGGGCTGGCCACGTTCGACGAATTGCTGTGCCGTGCGCTGAATGCGGCGGGGTATGATGCGCGGATCATTTCGTTTTCCCTGCAATACCCGTCGTTCCTGTTTCCCGGAACAACACAATATTCTTCCGAAAAAGCACCGGAAGGGATTACGATCGAAACGAAGATCAATTCGGTGAACCCGTTCAACTGGCTCGCTGTCGGAAATTATATCAAGCGCGAAAAGCCGGATTTTATCCTCATCCGCTACTGGCTGCCGTTCATGGGGCCTGCGCTGGGGACGATCGCGCGGCGGGCGAAGAGGAACGGGCACACGAAGATCATCGCCATCGTGGACAACGCGATCCCGCACGAAAAGCGGCCGGGCGACAAGCAATTTTCTTCCTACTTCCTGAAAAGCTGCGATGCATATCTCACGATGTCGCACAAAGTTTTGAAAGACCTGGAGCAATTCACGTCGTCGGATAAAAAGCTGTTCACAGAGCACCCGTTGTACACATCGTTCGGAAATGTGGAAGAGAAAAAAGCCGCACGCCGTCATCTCAAGCTCGGGGAGAACGGGAAATATCTTTTGTTCTTCGGCTTTATCCGGCGGTACAAAGGATTGGACCTCTTGCTCGAAGCGATGGCCGATCCGCGCGTGAAAGAGCGGGGAATAAAATTGATCGTGGCGGGTGAATTTTACGAAGACCGCGCGTATTACGATGAAATTATTCAACGCCTCGACCTGGAAGAAAGCGTTCTGCTCCACACGGATTTCATCCCCGACAGCGAAGTGCGCTGGTATTTTTCCGCCTGCGACCTGGTCACGCAAACGTATCATTCCGCCACACAAAGCGGCGTAACAAAAATTGCGCTACAGTTCGATAAGCCTTCGCTGGTCACGAACGTAGGCGGTTTGGGTGAAATTATTTTTCACGGGGAATCGGGATATGTCGTTGATGTAAACGTGAAAGCGATCGCCGACAGCATCGTCGACTTTTATGCGAATGATCGCGAAGCCGCGTTTGTTGAAGCAACGATCCGTGAAAAGAAAAAATACGGGTGGGATGTGATGGTGGATAGTGTTGAAAAGCTTTACAACAGCCTTTAAACCTCGAAGGTCTCCCGCGCACGTGCGGCGCAGACCTTCGAGGTTTAGGATGCTGTTGAATTCGTAGTTTTGCTGCCGAATGATGATCAAAAGCAAAGCCCCGTTGCGCTTAGGCCTGGCCGGCGGAGGCACCGACGTTTCCCCTTACTCCGACCTTTTCGGCGGGGCCATTCTCAACGCCACCATCAACAGCTACGCATACGCCACCATCGAGCCGCTCGACAACGGCAAAGTGGAATTCGTTTCCGGCAGCGCAGATAAGTTCCGCACCTTCGACGCTGCGCTGGAATTGACCACCGACGACCGCGCGTACGAATTGCAGTGCGGCGTTTACAACCGCATCGTCCGCCAGTTCACGCAAAAGCCGCTTTCCTTCCGCATGACCACGTGGATCGACGCGCCGCAGGGCTCGGGGCTTGGCACGTCTTCCACGCTTGTTGTGGCTATTCTCGGCGCATTCGTGGAATGGCTGAAATTGCCGCTGGGGCAGTACGACATCGCGCACACGGCGTTCGAGATCGAGCGCATCGAGATGGGCATGGCGGGCGGGAAGCAGGACCAGTACGCGGCCACGTTCGGCGGTGTGAATTTCCTCGAATTTCTTGCGGGCGACAAAGTGATCGTCAACCCGCTCGCGCTGAAGCAGGACGTGCTGAACGAGCTGGAGATGAACCTGCTTCTTTATTACACCGAAACCAGCCGCGACTCGGCGACGATCATTTCACACCAGGTGGAGAACGTGAAGAACAAGAATGTCGAAGCTGTTGACGCGATGCACCACCTGAAAGAGCAGGCCCAGCTGATGAAGGAATGTTTGCTGCGCGGCGACACCGATCGCATCGGCGAAGTGCTGAACATGGGCTGGCTGAACAAGAAAAAAATGGCGGCGGCGATCTCCAACAGCACGCTCGACACGATCTACGAAGGCGCGCTGGCGGCGGGAGCCACGGGCGGAAAAATTTCCGGCGCGGGCGGGGGCGGGTTCATGTTCTTCTATTGTCCCGGCACCACACGTTTGCGCGTGGCGAAAGCGCTGGAGCAATACGGCGGCCGCACGAAATCGTTTACCTTTACGCCCCACGGCCTCACCACATGGACCATTTAGCTTTTCTCCGTTCCCGCATCGAAGCTTCCGCGAAGCTGAAAATGGCGTTGCTGTCGAATGACGCGTTGCTCGCATCGATGGGCAAACTGGCGGAAGCGATCATCGCGTGCTATAAGAACGGCGGAAAAGTATTGTGGTGCGGGAACGGCGGAAGCGCTGCGGATGCGCAACATCTCGCGGCCGAATTGTCCGGGCGTTTTTATTATGACCGTCCTCCCCTCTTCTCCGACGCGCTGCACGTGAACACGTCGTATCTCACCGCCGTGGCCAACGATTACAGCTACGATCTCGTGTACAGCCGCCTCGTGCAGGCCATGGGAAAAAAAGGCGACGTGCTCATCGGGCTTTCCACGAGCGGAAATTCCGGCAACGTGGTCAACGCGCTGGTGAAAGCGAAAGAGCTGGGACTGACGACCGCAGGATTCACCGGGGAAACCGGCGGGAAAATGAAACCGCATTGCGACCTCCTCATCAACATCCCGTCCACCGACACGCCGCGCATCCAGGAATGCCACATGGTGCTGGGGCATACGTTGTGTGAAATGGTGGAAATGGAAATGTTCCCGAAGTAGTTCTGAGTTCTGAGAGTTGAGTTCTGAGAATTCGTCTTACCAACGACCGTCGCCCAACATTCAAACCCAAGTCCTCCAAACTCAGCTCTCAGAACCCAGAACTCAGAACTCCATGATCAAGGAAGCCATCATACTCGCCGGGGGATTCGGGACGCGGCTGCGGCCGCTGGTTTCGGATGTTCCCAAGCCGCTGGCGCCGGTGAATGGCAAGCCGTTCCTGCATTATCTTTTTGTTTACCTGCAGCGTTACGGCATTGAGAAGGCGGTGCTGTCTGTCGGTTACATGGCGGAAAAGATCGAAGCGCATTTCGGAAAGAATTATCTCGGCATCGCCATTTCTTACGCTTATGAAAACGAGCCGATGGGCACGGGCGGGGGCATTCGCCTGGGCATGGAGCAATGCAGCGGCGCGCACGTCCTCGCGCTCAACGGCGACACGTTGTTCGACGTTCCGCTCGATGATTTTTTCGAAGCGCATCTCGGCGGCTCTTCCGACGCCACGCTGGCGCTGCGCATTGTTCACGACAGCTCGCGCTACGGCACAATTGCGCTCGACGGCAAACGCATCACGGCATTCCGTGAAAAGAACCCGGAAGTGACCGGCGAGGCGCTGATCAACGGAGGCGTTTATGCGCTGCGGCGAAAAACGTTCCTGGGAATTACGGAGCCGAAAAAAGCGTTTTCCATCGAGCAGGATTTTTTCGCGGAGCATGCGGACAAGCTGTGGCTGCAGGCGTTCCCGTGCGAAGGTTATTTCATCGACATCGGCGTGCCGGAAGATTATGCGCGGGCGCAGCACGAGTTTTTGAAGCTGTGAAAAATATGCAAATGTGCAGATGTGCAAATATGCAGATGGGCGGATGTGCAGATGTGCAGATGTGCGGATGCGATATGCAATCAGACCTGAAACTTTTTTTGCGGGAAGCCGTTTGCGCATTTGCATATCGCATCCGTACATCTGCAAATCACCCATGCGGGAAGATGTAAAGCAGGTCGGCGTTGAAATGCGTTCCGTGGACCTTCATCCAGTTCCCCATTTCCACTTTCCCGCCGATCACGTACGACGGGCCCGCTTTCAGCCACACCGGGCCGATCATTAAGCCCAGCTTCGGGTTCCAGGTCCTCCACGAATACGTCGTTTCGCCGTCGGAATCGACCGCAGTCGCAGCGCTTACGGAATTATCGAGCGTCACCGGTCCCGCTTTCACACCACACATCGCCGAAGCGCTGAAAGTTCCGGCGAAGAACACGAACAGTGAAACTTCGGCGCCTGCGTAAGCGGAAAAGGTATGGAAGCCGAACTTCGGGCTTTTTTTTTCGTGAAGTGAAAAATCCATGTACCCGCCCAGCTTCGGAGCGCCTATGAAATTTTCCTGCCCCGCCGAAACGCCCACCGCGCCGTGAAACATGATTTGAGAACCATAGAGACTCCTGGAATGCGAATGCTGCGCCTGCATTTCCACCGGGAACGAAAAGAGAAGAACGACGAGAAAAACAGCAATATCTTTCATGGCCGACAAGCTTATTCAACGGTCGTTCTTTTCTTTTCCGGTTTGGTCGTCGACGGGGCGTTGGCCGGCTTTCCGTCGCTCACGCTCAACCTCGTATTCCTGTCGATCTTCCTTGTGTGCGAACGCTCCGAATCCGCATTCAGTATGCCGACGGTCATGAGTATAACGCCGGTAGCTGTTAAGGGCACGACGAGAATCGCCGACAGCACGACGACGATCAGTTCATCGAAGATCCCGCCGCCGGAATTATCCCCGAGTATCGCGTTCAGGATCAATACGCCGCCGATCGTTGCCACGCCGCCGATCACGATGAGCGCCGGCGCGCTGATGCGCCCGCTCCGTTTATCATACCACGTGATCTCCCTAATGTCGGCGATGCGGACCGTGCGGCTCCCGGTTTCCGCGTTGTCGATACGGATCGTGCTGTCGGTGACTTCACCGAGCATTCCTTTGTCGGGGCGGCGGATGCCGGCGGACTGCACTTTGATCTTCTGCCCGGGACGGAGCATGGTGAGCTGCCCGCGGCTTTCCACGATCAATACTTTGGCAGTATCCTGCGCGGAAAGATTCATGGAAGTGAAAATGACGAGGAGAAATGCGATGACGTTTTTCATGGGGAAACATTTATGGGATCAAAGCTAGAACCCGTCGACCGGCAAGTGAAATGGCTTAGCGCAAAAGCAAAAACAGAATTTTGCATTTCTTCCATGAAAAGTGCAAAACGGGGAAAAGCGGCGCTCTTTTTTGCGAAAACTGCAATCCTCAAACCGGCGCACATGAAAAAAGCCGACACTTTTCAGGATCGGCTTCTATCAAATCGGTTTAAACCGGGACGTTATTTCACTGCCGGCGCCGGGTTCGCCGCCAGCTGGAAAGCCGCGTACATGTCGACGATTCCGCCGGTGACGCTCAGCTTCGAGAATTTCGTTTTCTTTTTCTTTTCACCGGGGATGATCACTTTTTTCTTCGCCATCGACTTGTCGCTCGACTGCATGATGATGGAGCGGATCTCTGCGGGCGTGAGGTTGGGGTAATACGCTTTGAGCATCGCCGCCACACCGGCTGTTACGGGCGAGGCCATGGAGGTGCCGCTCTGTGAAACGTAGCCGCCGTCGGGCTTCGCGGAGTTGATGTCCACGCCGGGCGCGAACACGTCGACCTTCGTCTGGCCCCAGTTGCTGAACGGCGCAACGAGCTGCTTTCCGTCTCTCCACGAGATGGCGCCCACTTCGATCCAGTTGGTGGCGGTGCCGCCGCCTTCGTAAAACGCATTCGGGAAATTGTCGGTGGCGTCGTTGTCTTTGTCGTCGTTGCCGGCGGCGTGGATGAGCAGCACGCCTTTGCTTTCGGCATATTTCACCGCGTCGTCCACGATCTTCTTGTTGTAGCCGTACGATTTCCCGAAGCTCATGTTGATGATCTTCGCGCCGTTGTCGACCGCGTAACGGATGCCGTTGGCCACGTCCTTGTCGCGCTCGTCGCCGTTGGGCACCACGCGCACGCCCATGATCTTCACCGGCGTGGCCACGCCAAGGACGCCGACGTTATTGAACCGGTTTGCGGCGATGATGCCCGCCACGTGCGTACCGTGACCGGCGTCGGGGCCTTTGATGTCGGGGTTGCCGTAATAGCGCTCGTCCTGGTTGGCATAGTTGTCGCCCACGATGGAACGGGGATCGTAGTCGAGGTTGAGATTGTAATCGAGGCGGTTCTGCAGCTCTTTCGTGCCGTCGCGGAGTTCGGCGTGCACGGCGGTCCAGTCGTCTTCCGACTTGATGATCGTTTTCATCACGAAGTAGATTTTCTTGAACTGATCGGTCGGCTTGTACGCCACGAAATCATTGTAAAGCACGGTATCGACCTTGCGCTGCTCCCTGATGTCGCGTTCGAGGGCGCTGAGCACGCGTTTGAAATTATTCAGCTGGTCGATCGTTTTCTGGGTTTCCGCCACCTGCTTGTCGAAATCCGTTTTCAGTTTTGTGTACAGCGCGAAGTCGGCTTTTTCCGAGGGCCCGACGGTGCTTTCCGATTTGCCTTTGAATTTTTTATCCAGCGGGCGGAGCAAACGAACGAGCTCGAGGTTGTCGTACTGCACGTTCTCGCCGTTGGCATTGCCGATGAAGTTCCAGCCGTAGATGTCGTCCACGTAGCCGTTCTTGTCGTCGTCGATCTTATTTCCCGGGATCTCGCCGGGGTTGCGCCACATCACGTCTTTCAGGTCTTCGTGGGCGTAGTCGACGCCACCGTCGATCACGGCAACGATCACCGTATCGGGCGTTTTGCCTTTCAGCAGCTCGGTGTACGTGCGTTCGGTCTGCACGCCATGCACTTTCGCGGTAGAATACGACAGGTTGAACCAGTTCTCCGGGGCTTTGGCAGGAGCATTTTTTTGCGCGAACACCGGGAGGGAGAAGGCGAAGGCAAGAAGGAAAAGAAGCTTTTTCATAGGAGCTGTGAAAAATGGGGGCGTTAAAGTGAACGTCAAAAATAAGAGAAAATTGCTGTCGGCAGCGCGGGGCTTGATGGGTGGGGATTTGGCGGGATGGAAGGGGAATTCAATGATTCAATGATTCAACAATTCAAAGATTCGGCAGCTGGCTACTTATGTCGATTGCTCTTTCAGCCATTCCTGGGTCAGACTCACATATTCGAGATACGTCAGCGAGTTGTAATCCCAATTGAACTTCGTACAAAGTTCCGGGAGGTTGGTTTTAAAACGTTCGTGCCGCTTAAAAATCGAATCCGCGGAATAGATCGTCGTCCGTTTGGATTTCTCGAGCAGCCAGTCGCGAACGCACTTTGCCACGCGGAGCAGATCATCGTCATGCGCCCGGATATCCTGCCCGGCGATGTCCGAAATAAATTGCTGATACCGGTACCGTTCCGTATCCATGACCAGGCAGGCCTTCTCTTTTTGTTCGTCGTCGCCGAAACGCTTTGCGCCCATGAACATCCCAAACTCAAACGGCATGTTGAACCGGGGCAAACCAGAATCCGGATCGGGCTGCGTCCTGCTGATATCGTGAATGCTGTATTTCGATTCTTTAATCAGGCGCACCAACTTGTCCAGGCGAACCTCGTCGGAATCGCTGATCTCGCGCGCGCAGCGGGGAATAAAGCCGCAGTCGATGATCGTAAAAACGATTGTATCGAACATCGGCCGATAATGCTCGTCGAACGGGCAATTGATAAAAACGTTGTCTGCGTAAGAGATCATCTGGAAACGTAAATTGAATTGAAAAATGTCACTAATCGTGAATAAGAGCTCATAAAAAAAAGAGTGAAGTACATTCACTCTTTTCCAGGATAAAATATTGCTTGTTACGCCGCTTTACTCCGTTGAGACGTTCGGGCGCCTTTTTTCTTTTTTTCCCCAGCTTGCTTCTCCATCAGCTCTTTTACGGCCTTAGCTGCTTTTCTGCGAAGGGAAGCCGGAACTGCCGGATGGTCTTTGATGATACGACGTGCTTTTTTCATATTCAATAGCATTACTAAATAATCATTCAACAATGTGCTCCTAATTTACGAAAAATCCACTTTTCTGTCAACTACCTCAGCACTTCCCGCGCGATCACCATTTTCTGGATCTCGGATGTTCCTTCGCCGATCGTGCAGAGTTTCGAGTCGCGATAATATTTTTCTGCCGGGAAATCTTTCGTGTAGCCGTAGCCGCCGAAGATCTGCACTCCTTCCGTGGAAACGCGCACGGCCACTTCCGAGGCGTAATACTTCGCGAACGCGGATTCCTTCGTCACTTTTTCTCCCCGGTCCTTGAGGTCGGCCGCCTGGAACGTGAGCAATTCCGCCGCTTCGATCTCGCTCGCCATGTCGGCCAGCTTGAAGGCGATGGCCTGGAACGCGGAGATGGGCTTGCCGAACTGGTGACGCTCTTTGGAATAATTGAGCGCCGCTTCATATGCGCCTTTTGCAATGCCGAGCGCAAGCGCCGCGATGGAGATTCGTCCGCCGTCGAGCACCTTCATCGCCTGGATGAACCCTTCGCCCACTTCGCCCATGACCTGGCTTTTGTGGACGCGGCAATTGTCGAACACGAGCTCCGCCGTTTCCGAAGCGCGCATGCCGAGCTTATTTTCTTTTTTGCCGGAACCGAAGCCCGGCGTTCCTTTTTCGATGATGAACGCCGTCATGCCGTGTGAATCGCCTTTCTCACCCGTCCGGGCGATGACGACGGCCACGTTGCCGGAAATGGCGTGCGTGATGAAGTTCTTGGAACCGTTCAGCACGAAAAAATCGCCATCGGGAACGGCCGTGGTGAGCATGCCGCCCGCGTCGGAGCCGGTGTTCTGCTCGGTGAGGCCCCACGCGCCGATCCACTCGCCGGTGGCCAGCTTCGGGAGGTATTTTTTCTTCTGCTCTTCGTTGCCGAACTGGAGAATATGCCCCGTGCAGAGGGAATTGTGCGCGGCCATGGAAAGCCCGATGGAACCGCAGACCTTAGCCAGCTCGGAAATGGCCGTCACATATTCGGGGTAGCCGAAGCCGGAACCGCCATATTCCTGGGGAACCAGCACGCCAAGCAGGCCGAGGTCGCCCAGCTTTTTCATGACGTCGACCGGGAATTCCTGGGATTCATCCCATTCCATCATTTTGGGCCGGATCTGCTCGTTGCCGAACTTGCGCACCATTTCGGCGATCATCTGTTGATTCTCGTTGAGGGAAAAGTCCATTGCTGAAAGGAAGTCTAAAGGGTTGTGAATTGAGGAGCGAAAATAACGTTTTTCCGCGGAAAAAAGGCGGAGTGTTTTCCAGGACAAGCTGGGTTCGGGACGGATAGATCCGCCCGAATGATCGGGCCTAATAGCTTACCAGGCTGATAATATTCGGGGAAAAGGGGTTCAGCGGTTTTCTTCCTTCTAAAAATTCCAATTCCACCACGAAGGCGAACGCGGAAACCCTGGCCTGCTGCATTTCCACCAGCTTGCCCGCAGCGGCGGCGGTTCCTCCCGTGGCCAGCAGGTCGTCGTGGATGATCACGTTCATGCCGGGCTGCAGCGCGTCCTCGTGCATCTCGATCTTCGCCGTTCCATACTCCAGCGCGTATTCGGTGCCGATCGTTTTCCACGGCAGCTTCCCGGATTTACGCACAGGCACGAACGGGACACCCATTTCCACCGCAAGCATGTAGCCGAACAGGAACCCCCGGCTTTCCACACCGACGATCGCATCGACAGGAATTCCTCCGAGCTGTTGTACAAATTCGGAAATGATGACGCGCCCGAGCTTCGGGTCATGGAGCAGCGGTGTGATGTCTTTGAACTGGATGCCCGGCTTCGGGAAATCGGGCACGTTACGGATGGCGTCGCGGATGAGGTTCACGTCAGATGGTCAGGTACGGTGCAATTTTACGGTATAAATCCGCGCTTACCAAAACACAGCTGCGGATGTCCGTGACGTTGCGGAACGTGCCGTGCTGCTTCCGGTAATTCACCAGCCCCTGCGCCACGTTCGGGCTGATGTACGGATGTTTCTTCAGGTCGGAAACGCCGGCGGTGTTCACGTTGATCTTGCGGATGTAAGTGGAATCGGTTTTTACAAAAGCGCTGATCTTTTCGAAACGCTCTTCGTCGATGCCGAACACTTCGCGCAACTGGCCGGTGGAATGAAAGCCGCCGAGCCGCTCGCGGTATGCGAGAATACGTTTCGCGAAAACAGGGCCGATGCCGTCGACGGAGACGAGGTCGGTGGAGTCGGCGGTGTTCAGCTCGATGATGGAGGGACGTTGGGGAACGGGGGACGTTGGGGACGGGGGGCGGGAGATTTTTTCGGGTAATGCGATGAACGGTTCGAGCTCGTTGTAGCGTTCGGCGGAGATGACGAAAAGTTTTTTGACGTCTTCTTTCGTTTCAAACTTTCCGCCTTTGGCTTCGAAATTTTTCACGGCGCGGGCCTGCGCGGGACTTAAGCCGAGGCGGACCCAGTCGTCTTCCGGCAGATCGTTCGGGTTGAAAACGAACAATTTTTTCGCGTGGTAAATGGAGCGGCGGCCTGCTTCTTCGGCAACGGTGGGAAATGCGGAAGCGCCACTCTCCTGCTCTTCCGCGAGGGAATCGTTCTTCCGTTCCGCATTGAGCGCGGCAATGAACTGGTCGAAACGGGAAAAATCGGAATCCGGCAGCGAAACGAAATTTTCCTGCACGGCGATGAACCCGCCCAGCAGCAGGACGAGCACCAGCAGCACCAGCGTTCCGTTGCGCTCGCGGCCGGTGAAGGAAAAAAGTTCTTGCAGACGGGATCTCATCTTTGAAAAACGGTCAAAGATGAATTTTTGAAATGAAAAAAACGGCGCTAGCCGTTTGAAAACGGCTAGCGCCGTTTTCTTGGGTGGAAGCGGATGGTTAGGGGCGGATGGTTAGGGGCGGATGGTTAGGGGCGGATGGATCCGCCCCTAATGGTTAATGGTTTTTCGTCGGCGCATCATTTTTTTTCTTGATCGCCCGTTGAATGAAATAAACCGGGATCCCGATCGCCACGATCACCAGGCCGAGGCCGCTGTTGCGCGTGTCCATGATGACGAGGTTGACGCAGATGGCGCCGGCGACCAGGATGTAGAAGGCGGGAAGGACCGGGTAGCCCCATGCTTTGTAGGGGCGCGGCGTGTCGGGCTCGCGTTTCCGGAGAACGAAAAGTCCGGCGATGGTGACGATGTAGAACAGCATCGATGCGAACGTGGCGTACGTGATGAGGTCGTTGTAGGTGCCGGAGAAGCACAACAGCCCGCCCCAGATGGCTTGTATCCAGATGGCGAACGCGGGGACGTTGTGCCGGTTGAGCTCGCCGGCCTTTTTAAAGAACAGCCCGTCTTTTGCCATGGCGTAATACAGGCGCGCGCCCATCAGCACGAGGCCGTTGTTGCAGCCGAACGTGGAGACCATGATCAGCACGGCCATCATCACCGTGGCCACCTGGCCGAAGATCAACATGGCTGCGGCGGTTCCCACGCGGCCTTCTTCCGCGAACTGGATGCCGCGCGAAACGACATCGGCGCCGGCGGGATCGCCTTTGAGCGGGAGCAACGCGAGGTAAGCGACGTTCGCCAATAAATAAAGCCCGGTCACGATCGCGGTGCCGAGGATGAGGCTGCGGGGAATATTTTTCTGCGGCTCACGGATCTCGCCGGCGATGAACGTGACGTTGTTCCAGGCGTCGCTGGAAAAAAGCGAACCGATCATTGTCATCCCGAACACGGCGATAAACATCATGCCCGTAAGCGGCTCGGTGGTCCATTCGCCGGCTTCGTTCTTAAATGTTCGCGATGGGGACCATGCGTCTTCAAAATTCATGGAAAAAACATCGGTCTGCAATCCCACGACCAGTCCCAGCACGATCAGCCCGAACAAGGCGAGCAATTTTGCGGAGGTGAAAATTCGCTGCACCATCGCGCCGGTCTTTACGCCCCGCGCATTGATCCATGAAAGCAGGATCACGCCGCTCATGCCGAACACCTGCCCGGCCGAAATGCTGAAGTCGCCGATCGTGATCAGCTTGACATCCGTGCCCAGCGCCGGCCACAGCTCGGAAGCGTAATTCGCGAACGCCGTCGCCACCGCCGCGATCACGCCCGTCTGGATCACGGTAAAAACCGTCCAGCCGTAGAGGAACGCCGGTATCTCACCCCACGCGCGGCGGATGTACACGTATTGCCCGCCCGCGGTCGGCATCATGCCCGCCAGCTCTCCATAGCTCAGCGCCGCCAGCAGCGTGATGACTCCTGTCAGCACCCACGCCGTCAGCAGCCATCCCGACGAGCCGAGGTCCTGCGACATCTGGCTGCTCACGATAAAGATCCCGGAGCCGATCATCGATCCTGCTACCAGCGATGTTGCGTCGATGAGGCCGAGTGATCGTTTGAGTTCGCGCTGTTCTGCCATAACGGAGACGTGAGACTTGAGATGTGAGACTTGAGATGTGAGACTTGAGACAGGTACCAGAAAAAGAGACATGAAACATGAGCTTATTTTCTCACGTCTCATGTCTCATATCTCACGTCTCTCTACTTAAGAATGTTCAGCTTGCTCGTCTTGCGGCTCCAGATGAAATAGATGATGAGGCCGAGAACCATCCAGCCAAGCGCGCTGAGCTGGGTCACGATGTCGAGGCCGATGATCATGAACATGCAGACCGCGATACCGAGGAACGGAACGATCGGGAATTTCGGGTTGGCGCCAGGCGTCCTGAACGGGCGGACTGTTTCCGGGCTTTTCACGCGCATGATCCAGATTCCTGCGCACACGAGCACGAAGGCGAGCAGCGTGCCGATGCTGGTCAGGTCGCCTGCGATATCGCCGGGAATGAATGCGGCGAAAATTCCCACGAAACAGAACAGCAGCAGGTTGCTCTTGTACGGCGTGCGGAACTTCGGGTGCAGGTGCGAGAAGATCTTCGGCAGCAGCCCGTCGTGCGACATGGAATAGAACACGCGGCTCTGGCCCATGAGCATGACGAGGATCACAGAGGAGAAACCGGCGAGGATGGCGACCGTAACTGCAGTCGCCAGCCAATCGTAACCGTGCATATAAGTGTCAATGGCATACGCAACGGAAGCTTCTTTCCCTTTCAGGGGATCGGCGAAGTCCGTCCACGGCGCAACGCCGGTAAGCACCCAGGAGAAAAGAATATAGAGCACGGTGCAAACCGCCAGTGAGCCGAGAATGCCGATCGGCATATCGCGCTTGGGATTTTTCGCCTCCTGCGCTGCCGTAGAAACCGCGTCGAAACCGATGAACGCGAAGAACACAATGCCTGCACCGCCGATAATGCCGCCCCAGCCATGCTGGAAGAACCCGGTATGATTATCGTCGAAGCCTTCGGGGATCAGGTAGGGCGTGTGATTAGCCGGGTCGATGAATCCCCAGCCGATGGCGATGAACACGAGCACGATCGCGACCTTCAGGAATACGATGATCGCGTTGACGAACGCCGATTCCTGCGTGCCTTTAATGAGCAGCAGGGTCAGGAGGAAAAGGATACCGAGAGCGGGAAGGTTGATCATTCCCGTGAAAAGCTCTGCGTGGCTGGCGACGCTGTCGGGCAATGCCGCGAGCACTTTGTCGGAGATGCCGGCCGTGTGCGTTTCTTTAAAGCTGTTGACGATGTTGACCGAATCGGAAACGGAAAAGCCAACCGCGGGATCCGCAGATACGCCCCATTTTTCAACGCCTGCGAGGTCCGCTTCTTTGATCACGTTGAGATGCTCCATTGGCGAATGACACCATTTATAAGGTATGTCGCCGCCAAGCAGCTTGTTCAGGTATTCGCTCCATGCGATGGAAACTGTCGCCGCACCGAGGGCGTATTCGAGGATAAGCGCCCACCCGATGATCCATGCGAAGACTTCGCCCATGGTCGTGTATGCATACGTATATGCGCTGCCCGCGATGGGGATCATGGCGGAGAACTCTGCATAGCAGAGACCTGCGAATGCGCAGCCGATGGCGGCCACTACGAATGAAAGGGTTACCGCCGGACCTGCCGCTTCCGCCGAAGCCGCGGCCGTACGCACAAAAAGCCCCGCGCCGATGATCGCGCCGATGCCCAGCGCCACCAGCGACCAGGCGCCAAGCGTACGCTTCAGCCCCTTGTCCGATTCGGCAGCCTGTGCCAAAAGCGTTTCAAGGGATTTCTTTCGGAAAATACTCATAAGAATAAATAGGTTTTGGGATATGGAATTGCCAAATATAGCCAAATGTGTAATGTGCCGATGTGCTGATGTGCCGAAATGCCGATGGGGTATCGACTGTAGCGTCACGAGGCCTCGTGGCGCTACAAATTTCATCGGCACATTGGCACATCTATTTCTTCGTTTCCGGATTCGATTGTCGCGGCACCGTGGCGTGGCTGAAGAGGAAGCTGAAGTCGGCGGAGGGCAGGCTGTCGCCGTGACCGGCGATCTTTGCGAAGCGGGCGTGGCAGCTCATGCAGCTGGCGTTACCCTGTATGTAAGTTTCCAGCGTCGTGTTGGCAAGGAACTGCGGAGAGTTGACCGTATCGGCAGGCGGGGGGCCGTCGAGCACGCCGCCCCATTGCGAGCCGATGAGCCGGTAGTTTGCCCACACGGTTCCTTCCAGCTTCTGCTGCCAGGCGCCGTTCACCAGGTCGGTGTAATAATAGACGGGGTACATGCGCACCACCTGCGTGCCTGACGGTTTGTTGCCGTTCTCGCCGGGCGCATTGGCGGCATACTCGCGCGCATAGGGCATGTCGGGCGACCAGCGTACGACGTTGTCGCCTTTCTTCGGGACAGGCGGCGCATTCACCGGGCAGCCGATGCAGCCGGGATTGTAGAAGGAATATTTTTTCTGCTGTGAGGGCGCAACCTGCGCAGCGCCGAGGTTGTCAGGAACGTTATCGACATGCTCGAACGTGCTCCACACCATGAACTGCCCGAAGCCCTGTATGGTTTTGTGAATGATGTGCATGCCCACGAGCCCGACTTCGGCTTCGATGCGCAGCGGCAGCTGGTTCGTCGTGTACGCCGCGTCGATGTAAATGATCGCGGGCTGGTGGTAGAAACGGTCCATGCTGTCGACGCCCGGGACGAGGATGCGCCAGGAAGCTTTCAGCTCGATGGCGCCGGTGATGCCGCTGTTCACGTTTTGCGGGTCGGCATAAAAGCCGGACGGCAGGCTGATCGGGCGGGACTTCGTGTACAACTGCTGACCTTCCTGTGTGCGCAGCCCGGCGGTATCGATGTAATTGAACTCGTCGGGGTTGATCTTTTCCTCGTACACCACGTAGTTCAGGTTCTGGTCGATGAGCGCGTTGCCGTCGGCTTCGAAGAATGGATTGTGCCCGAGCCCGATGGAGTCGACGTCCCGGAATTTCGCGCGCATGTAGAGCAGCTTCTTTTTCTTCGCGCCTGCGCCCGCCCACAGCTCTTCCGGCACATGCGAATTTCCCGTGGTGAAAACCGTGTCGGGGTCCGCATAACTTTCCCACACGCGCGGCGAGCTGAAATCCTTTGTGAATGCGCCTTGCACGGGTTGCCCGGAATTTCCTGCAGGCCAGTTGAGCGCCACGAACGATTGCCAGGAGAAGTTATCGAAATACGGCTGGTGCATGGAATCGAACTCCGAGCGATAGCCGTCGTCGACGAGTTTGGCGGGAATGGCGATCTCGTGCGGAATGTCGGAACAGAGCGAATCTTTCTTCGTGCTGTCGGCGCAGAAGCAAAGCGTGGCGATGTTCGGCGGAAGAACGGGATCGGCGGGTTTGACCGGGCCGCAATTCTGCAGGCTGATAAAAATGACCGCGACAAAGCATAACGTTAAAACGAGGATGGAGCGTGGGGACATGGTTCGGCAGATTTTCGGGAAAAGATAGACGAATTTATTTATCCTGTTCATTTTCACTTTATAAAATACCATCCGGCGCTTACAACGGCGGCAATTTTCATGTTATGTTACCTTTGCCCCCAATGCTCATCGTCGCCATTTTCATCATCGGCTACCTCGCCATCGTTTTCGAGCACGGGCTGAAGCTGAACAAAGCAGCATCCGCGCTGCTCACGGGCGTGCTGTGCTGGACGGTGTACATCAGCACCGGTGAAACGGAAACGGTAAATGACCAGTTGCTGCATCACCTCGGCTCGCTTTCCGGCATTTTATTTTTCCTCCTCGGGGCAATGACGGTGGTGGAGCTGATCGACGCGCACGACGGGTTCGAGATCATTACTTCGCGCATCACCACGCTCAACCGGAAAAAACTGCTGCTCATCGTCGGCCTCCTGTCCTTCGTGCTTTCCGCCCTTCTCGACAACCTTACCACCGCGATCGTCATGGTATCGCTGATCCGCAAGCTGGCGGACGATGCGGAAGACCGCATGTATTACAGCGGACTGGTGATCGTTGCCGCAAACGCAGGCGGCGCATGGTCGCCCATCGGCGATGTAACGACGACGATGTTGTGGGTGGACGGGCAGGTGACGAGCGGCAACATCATCGTGTCGCTGATCCTCCCTTCCCTGGTTTGCCTGGCGGTGCCGATGCTGTGGATGAGCTTGCGCATGAAAGGAAATTTAGCGCGCCCCGTCATTCAGCCGGACGCGAAACGTTCCACGACCACGCCATTCGAACGCAACGTCGTTTTTTTCACCGGCACCGGCGTGATGTTGTTTGTTCCCGTTTTCAAATCGCTCACGCATCTTCCGCCGTTCATGGGCATACTGCTCGGGCTGGCGGTTTTATGGACGGTGACGGAATTCATCCACAAAAAAAAGAACGATGAAGCCCGCGCTCCGTATTCCGTGTCGCAGGCGTTACAGCGCGTGGATACCCAGAGCGTTCTTTTTTTCCTCGGCATCCTGCTTGCCATCAGCGCGCTGGAGAGCAACGGGCAGCTGCACGGGCTGGCGCAATGGATGAACGACAAGATCGGCAACATCGACCTCATCACGCTTTCGATCGGCCTGGCGTCTGCGGTGGTGGACAACGTTCCGCTCGTGGCGGCCGCGCAGGGCATGTACCCGCTCAGTGTTTTTCCCACCAACCACTACTTCTGGGAATTCCTGGCGTATTGCGCGGGAACGGGCGGCAGCATCCTGATCATCGGCTCGGCTGCAGGCGTGGCGGTGATGGGGCTTGAAAATATCCGTTTCGGCTGGTACGTGAAACGCATCGCGTTCCCGGCGCTGCTGGGTTATTTCGCAGGCGCGCTGGTTTATATTGCGATGCACGCAGCGGGATAACCGGGATCACTGCCGGCAGCGCGGCTACTTTTCTATATTTGAATACGAATGAAGGCCGGATCCCTTTTCACAATTATCTTTTTTCTCCTCCTTACCGGAACGCTTTTCGCGCAGCAGGAAACCATTGACTCGCTCAACACGGCGTTGCGCATTTCGAAAAATGATTCCGACCGCGCAAAAGCTTACATCGCGCTGAGTGATAATTACGCGTACATCAAACTCGACACGATGCCGGTGTTCTGCAACAAGGCGCTCGGGGTCATCAACAAGCACAAAGGACAAAATGCGAAAGATATCGCCCGCTTCAACGTATTCAAAGCGCAGGCGCTGAACAACCTCGGGTATTACCATTACGCAACCGACGACAACCCGAAAGCGATGGAACATTACAACGCCGCGCTCGAAGCCGCCATGCAATCCGGCGATTCGGTCGAAGTCGGGGGCGTGCTCGTCAACCGGGGGATTATTTTCCGGAAAGACGGCCGCCTGCCGGAAGCGCTCGACGATTACCTGCGTTCGCTCGCCATCCTCGAAGCAGCGAAAGACAGCCTGCCGCTCACCTCGCTGTATAACAACATCGGCCGGGTATACGACGGCATGGGCGACACGGTCAACGCGCTGGCATACATCCTGAAATGCGTCCCGATCCAGGAAGCGCTGGGCGACGAGCGGGGGCTGGCGAACACGCTCACGAACATCGGCATCATCTACGATAAGAGACGAAAGCACCGCGAAGCGATCCCTTATTTCGAAAAAAGCCTTGCGCTCTGCCGGCGCACCGGGGATGTGGAGCAGGAAGCGCTCAACCTCACCCAGGTCGGGAATTCCAGCTTCGCCAGCGGCGAGCGGGAGGTCGCGTTCAGAGCATACGCTCGCGCCGTGGCCATCTACGACTCGATCCACTACCGCTATGGCCTTACGAGCGTGCTGCAGAACCAGGGTGCCGCCTATCTCCAGACCGGCGACCTGGAAAAGGCGGAAATGGCAACGAGACGCGCGCTGGAGATCGCGCAGCAGCTCAATTATCCCGAGAATATCTATAACGCCGCCATCCAGCTGTACCGCATCTACAAAAAGCAGGGCCGCATCCCGGAGGCGCTCGAAATGCTCGAGCTGCACGACCGGAAAAGAGACAGCGTGCTGGACGACCGTACGAAAAAGATGATGTACAAAAAGCATGCGCAGTACGAATACGACAAAAAAATGGCGCTGGCCGAGGCCGACCGGGAAAAGGAAAAGCTGGCGCACGATGAAAAAAGCAAGCGCCAGCAGCTCATCATCATCGCCGCCGGCGCCGGGCTTTTGCTCGTGGTCGTATTTTCCGCTTTTCTCTTCAACCGTTTCCGCATCACGAAAAAACAAAAACGCATCATCGAAGAGCAGAAGCACATGGTGGACGAGAAGAACAAGGAGATCCTCGATTCCATCCATTACGCGCAACGCATCCAGGGCGCGCTGATGGCGTCGGACCAACTGCTGCGGAAAAACCTGCCGGAATTTTTCGTGCTGTACAGACCCAAGGACATCGTGTCGGGCGATTTCTACTGGGCGGCAAAAGTCGGGAGAACGGAGCCGGGGGAAAATAATTCCGGGCTTTTCCTGCTGGCGGCTTGCGACTGCACGGGGCACGGCGTTCCCGGCGCGTTCATGAGCCTGCTCAACATCAGCCTGCTCAACGAAGCCGTGACGGAGAAAAAGATCCTGCAGCCCGACCTCGTACTTGGCAACGTCCGCGCATCCATCATCGCGTCGCTCAATCCCGAAGGCACGGAAACGGAAAGCAAAGACGGCATGGACAGCGTGCTCTGCGCATTCGATTTTGAAAAGGGAACGCTGCAGTTCGCCTGCGCCAACAACCCGCTGTGGCTGGTGCGCGACGGGAAGCTGACGGAATACAGGCCCGACAAGATGCCGGTGGGCATGCACCACGGCGAGCTGAAACCGTTCACGCTGCACACGACTGCCCTGCAAAAGAACGACGTCGTTTATCTTTTAACCGACGGCTTCGCCGACCAGTTCGGCGGCGCGCAGGGGAAAAAATTCCGTTACCGCCGCCTGCAGGAAATGCTGCTGGAGATCGCGTCACTTCCGATGGACGAACAGAAAAAGAAGCTGGACCGTGTTTTCGAAGATTGGCGCGGCAACCTCGAGCAGCTCGATGATGTATTGGTGATCGGGGTGCGGGTGTAAATGTGCGGATGTGCAAATGTGCAGATGGCAGATGTGCAGATGGCAGATGTGCAGATGGCAGATGTGCAGACGGCAGATGTGCAGATTCGCGCAAACCTTCCTATTGTTTACCCGAAAACCTTTTCATCCGCACATCTGCACATTTGCACATCATTTCAGCTGTGTATCGAGGAGCGCAAGTCCTTCTTCGAATGAGTGCGGGTTGTAGCCGAATTCTTTTTTCGCTTTGTCGATGATGAATCCCGTGCGCGGCGGGCGTTTCGCGGGTTGTTTGATCGTTCCGGATTTCACCGGCGTCACCAGCGAACGGTCGAGCTTCCAGAAATCGGCGACGCGGTAGACGAGCTCGAGGACGCTCATCGTGTCTTTTCCGGAGACGTGAAAAATTCCTGTCGCGCCTTTCTCCGCGCAGAGGATGCAGCCTTCGGCGAGATCTTCCGCCAGCGTGGGCGAGCGGAACTGGTCGTCGACAATGTTGATCTGTTGTCCTTTCGAGAGCGCGTCCTTCGCCCAGAGCACGATATTGGAGCGGCTCATGCTGTCGACAATGCCGTACACGATGATCGTGCGGAGGATCGCATATCGGAGATGCGAGACCTCCAGGATCTTTTCCGACTCGAGCTTCGACCAGGCGTAGTAGCTCAGCGGGTTGGGCTTGTCGTCTTCTTTGTACGGCCCGTTCTCGCCGTCGAATACGAAGTCGGTTGAAAGGTGAATGAAATGACAATCCTGTATCCCGTGTGCCGGGTTTTTGATCGCGTCGATCATGTGCTGCACGGCATCCACGTTCAGCGCCTTGCACGCTTCCTGCTGAGATTCGCACGCATCCACGTTCGTCATCGCGGCGGTGTTGATGAGCACACCGGGTTTGTATTTTCCGAAAACCGATTCCACTTCCGCTTTGTTCGTGATGTCGAACTCCACGTACGTGTACCCGTTCTTCTCCCGCATGCGATTTTCCCCTTTCGACGTCGCGACGATGTTCCAGTCAACGCTTTTTTTATTCCGTTCAAGCAGCGCATAGATCAGCTTCTGCCCGAGAAGGCCGTTGCTGCCGGTGATGAGAATTGTTTTCATGCCCGCGAAGTTACAACCTCCCCCATTAATCCGTGTAATCTGTGGCTAACCCCATTAATCCGTGTAATCCGTGTAATCTGTGGCTAAAAAACCCCGTGGCAACAAGCCACGGGGTACGTCCTTCGATTTATTGATTTATTTATTTGCAGCAGTCATCACAGGAGCCGCAGCAGTCGTCGCAGACCGGGCAGCATTCCGTGGAAGCTTTGCATTCTTTCGATTCGGTCGTGGCCACGTTGGTGGCGACAACGGCACCTGCGGTCATAACGATAGCCGCGATGCTGAAGATCACTTTTTTCATGATTGAACTATTTTTTAAGAAAACTGAAAAAATCAAACTTTCAAATCCCAAACGTTTGGAATTTTGTTTTTGCGTTTTGAAATTTCTTCAGGCTTCGGGCGGCTGCCAGCAATCCGACGGGAATGCCGGGCGGATATTTTCCCCTGAGGGAATGATGCGGGATTGCGAATTTTCAAATCTGCTGATCCGGAAATTCATTTCCTCGGTCATAAAACCGAAGCAATAGCAGCAGCAGGGACAAACGTTGCAGGCGCCGAGCGGGCAGGCGCTTTCCTCTTCCGTATCGCAAGGTTGTTGCTTGTCTCCACAGCGTGATGCGCAAGCCGTTTCAACTTTGGTTTCGCATGTTCCGGGGACGCACACCAGGGCCGGCGCGAAGGATGCGCTGAGCAGGTAGGTGAGCAGGAAAATGGCGAGGAGACGCATGAAGCTAAATTAATCCAATTCCCTGCCAAGGTCGACTTATTAACATTTTTTCGCGCTGGGCAGGCGCCCGTCGCACAACCCGCGGCAAGGCTGTATTTTATTATTTATTGATTTTCAGCCCGCTTCGGAAAAACCGTCGAAATCCCGCGTCGCACATGGTAAATCGTACCTTAATTTTGTACCGTGGAACAGATCACCCGCAATCAAACCATTCTTGCAAAGTATATCCCGGTGCCGGCGATCCCGCTGATCTCGGAATGGATCTATCATTTCAATTTCAAGCTCAAGATCAAAAAAAGCCGGATGACGAAGTTCGGCGATTACCGTCCGCCCGTGCACGGCCTCAACCACCAGATCACGATCAACCACGACCTCAACCGTTACGCGTTCCTCATCACGCTCGTGCACGAGATCGCGCATTTGCTCTGCCACGAGCGCCACGGCGAGCGCGTGAAGCCGCACGGTGAAGAATGGAAAGATGCGTACCGCGAACTCATGCGCCCCTTCATGCGCCTGCCGATCTTCCCCGACGACGTGCGCGAGGCGGTGATCCGGTACATGAAAGATCCCAGCGCATCCAGCTGCTCTGACGACAACCTGCTGCGCGCGCTGAAACGCTACGACCGCCCCACGGACCTCGTGCACCTGGAAACGCTGCCGAGCAATTCCGAATTCCTCTTCAACAAACGCTCCTTCATCAAAGGCCCGAAGATCCGCACGCGTTACCGCTGCAAGGAAAAAAAGACGAACCACATTTACCTGTTCGCAGCATTGGCGGAGGTGAAAAAAATTTAATGTGCGGATGTGCAAATGTGCAAATATGCAGACGTAAGAATTACCTTTTGTGACTGCAGATTCAGCCGATCAATAATCCCATCTGCACATCTGCACATCCGCACATCATTTCCCCGCGATCCGGTAAAGCTTCCCCCCGGAACCGTCAGTGATTGCGTACAGCGCGCCGTCGGGGCCTTGCAGCACATCCCGGAAACGGGTTTCTTCACCGGTCAGCAGGCGTTCTTCTCCTGTCACTTTGTTGTTCTCGATCACGAGGCGCACGATGTGCATGCCGCTCAGGTTGGCGATGAACAAATTGTTTTTCCATTCCGGGATGAGGCTGCCGTTGTAGAACGTGGCGCCGCTGGGCGAAACCACCGGGTCCCAATAATACACCGGCTGTTCCATGCCCGGCTGCTGCGTAAGACCGTCGCCGACGCGCCCGCCCATGTATTCGATGCCATAGGTGATCACCGGCCAGCCGTAATTTTTTCCGGCTTCGATGCGGTTCACTTCGTCGCCGCCCTTCGGACCGAACTCGATCTCCCAGAGGTCGCCGGTTACCGGGTGCGTGGCCAGTCCCTGCACGTTGCGGTGACCGTACGTGTATATTTCCGGCCGCGCGTCCTGGTGTTCTGCGAACGGATTGCCGGGCGCCGGCTTTCCGTCTTTCGTGATCCGCAGCACTTTGCCCAGCGCCGAATTGAGCTGCTGCGCCTGCGGGCGGCTTTCTTTATCGGAACGTTCACCTGTCGAGACGAAAAGGTTCCCGTCCTTGTCCCATTCCAGGCGTGAACCGTAATGGAGCGCGCTGGGGAATGCCGGCAATGCCTGGCAGATCACGCGCGCGTCTTCGATGGTGCGCTCGTCGGCCGACAGTTTACCTTTAGCCACCGCGGTCAGCGTGCCGCCTTCCACTTCCTGCGAGAAGCTCCAATAAATTGTTCGGTTGGCTGCGAATTCCGGGTCGACCGCCACGTCGAGCAGGCCGCCTTGTCCGCGGTCGTCTACCTCCGGCAATCCCGTTATCGGTTCGCTGAGCTTCCCGGAAGTCGTTACGATGCGCATCGTGCCGCCTTTTTCGGTGATGAGGATGCGCCCGTCGGGCAGGTTGACCATTCCCCAGGGATTCTTCAGCCCTTCGGCGATGACGCGCACGTCGAGCAGCGTTTTCGTGTGCACGCCGGGCGCGCGCGTTTGTCCTTCAAAAGCGGGACGGTAACCGGCATCCGGCGATTTGGTTTCTACCGGCTGCGCGGACGTATCGGAAGGCTGCGCGGCGACCGGTGCGCCCGGTTTGTTCGAACTGCAGGAAGCGAAAACGAAGATCGCCACAACGGAAAGTGAAACTGTACGCATTGAAAA
Source organism: uncultured Chryseobacterium sp. (assembly GCA_966211705.1). Lineage (GTDB taxonomy): Bacteria > Bacteroidota > Bacteroidia > Palsa-965 > Palsa-965. The sequence continues at coordinate 10,389 of CBIHOC010000003.1, read as the reverse complement.
AATTCGTTTAGAAGTGTGGCCGGCTCTTCACAAGTTACGGGCATTCTTCCGGAATTCCATGACCTTGCGACCTTTGATGTGCAGATATGCAAAATGTGCAGATGTGCAGATGAACTTTCTTTTGCAGGCGAGCTTTATGCCAACCAAAATCCAAAGAAGTTCCGTGGCTGAATCAAATTCTCAAACAAACGCCGAACATCATCTGCCCATTTGCATATCTGCACATCTGCACATTTTTAAATCAACCCGCGCGCTTTGATCTCGAGGTATTTGTTGATCGTGTCGACGGTAAGGTTCTGCGGTGAGGTGTAGACGGCGTGGATGGCGTATTTCTCCAGCTCTTTTACGATCAGCTTTTTCTCGTACGCGAATTTTTCGGCGATGGTCTGGTAATAAATTTCCTGCATCGAACCGGGCTTCTTGTCGAGGAACGCGCGCAGCTCGGTGTTCTCGAAGAAGATCACGACCAGCAGGTGGTCTTTGGAGAGGCGGCGGAAGAACTGCAGCTGGCGCTGCATGCTCGACAGCGTTTCGAAATTGGTGAAGAGGAGCAGCAGGCTGCGTTGGGTGATGCGCTGCTTGACGGTTGCATACAACCTTCCGTAATCGGATTCGAGGAAGCCGGTCTTCGTGGCGTAGAGCAGTTCCATGATCTTGAACATCTGCAGTCCTTTGCGTTCGGCGGGCAATACTTTCTGCACTTTGTTCGAGAACGTGATGATGCCGGCCTTGTCGTACTTCAGCATCGCGATGTTCGAGATGACGAGGCTGGCGTTGATGGAATAATCGAGCAGCGTCATTTCTTCGAACGGCATTTTCATCACGCGCCCCATATCGATGAGCGCGTACACCTGCTGCGACTTTTCGTCCTGGTACGTGTTCACCATCAGCCTTCCGCGGCGGGCGGTGGCTTTCCAGTTCACCGTGCGCGGATCGTCGCCGGCCACGTAATCCTTGATCACGTCGAACTCCATGTTCTGCCCCACTCGGCGGATCTTCTTGATGCCGGCCTCGGTAAGGCGGTTGGAGATGGCGAGCAGCTCGTACCTGCGCATCTGGATGAAGGACGGGTACACGGGCACCGACTGGTTGTTGTCGAATTTGTACCGGCGCTGCAGCAGCCCGAGCATGGAAGAAGCGAACACGTTCACCACGCCGAAAATATATTCGCCACGTTTCACCGGCCGCACGCGGTACGTGAGCAGCTTCGCGCCGAACGGCACGAGGAACAAATTGAATTTGAGATCGCGCGCCTGGAACTGGACGGGAAGCTCATCGATCACTTCGAGAAAGACGGGAAATAAATAACGGTTCTCGAGGTGGATGCGGATGTCGTTGAGGTCGCCGTTCGACAATTTTTCCATCATGTCGCGGCGGGCGAAAATTCCTTTGCGCCGGCTCCACAGCAGCAGGAAGTCGGCCAGCACCAGCAGCGGCAAAACGAAGATCGCGATGTTCACATACACGAGCAGCGATTCGCCGGTGTTGAAGAAAAAGCTGAAGCCGATGAGCACCGCCGCAGGCAGCAGCACGACCGCGTAGCTCATCTGCCGCCCGCGGTATTTCAGGTAAAAAAGGATCCCCGAGATCGCCACGCCGCCCAGCTTCATGGCGAGGCCGATGGCGCTTCCGTGCTCGCGCAGCTGCGGCACGATGTAGGCCATGAGGCAGAACAACGCCAGCAGCCCGCACACTAAAAAGAAGCGGGCGGAGAAATAGATCGATCCGAGGAATTTCAGCACGTTATCGCGGAATTTCTACCTGCTGGATGATGGTGCGCACGACGTCTTTCGTCGTCTGGCCTTCCATTTCTTTTTCGGGCGTGAGCATCACGCGGTGCTGCAGCACGGCCGGCGCAACTTCGCGGATGTCATCGGGCGTGACGAAATCCCTTCCGCGCATGGCGGCGATGGCTTTCGACGACGTGAGGATGGCGAGCGAAGCGCGGGGCGAAGCGCCGAGGTACAGCGCGCTGTTGTTGCGCGTCTGCCCGACGATCTGCGCGATGTAGTGTAAAAGATTCGGCTCCACGTGGAGGCTGTACACTTTTTCACGGAAACCTTTCAGCTGCTCGGCGGTAAGCACCGGCTTCACACTGTCGAGGTCCATCTGGTTGCGGCGGCCGTGGAAGTCGGCGAGTATCTTCGTTTCATTCTGCAGCGTGGGATAATCCACGTCGATCTTGAACAGGAAACGGTCGAGCTGCGCTTCCGGCAGGCGGTACGTTCCCTCCTGCTCCACCGGGTTCTGCGTGGCCACCACCATGAACGGAACGTCGAGCTTGTACGTTCTTCCGTCCACCGTCACCTGCCGTTCCTCCATGGATTCGAACAGGGCCGACTGCGTTTTCGCCGGGGCGCGGTTGATCTCGTCGATCAGCACGATGCTCGCGAAGATCGGTCCCGGGTGGAACTCGAACTCGTGCGATTTCATGCTGAAGATGTTCGTGCCGACGACATCGGACGGCATGAGGTCGGGCGTGAACTGGATGCGGGAAAATTTCACCGACACCGTACGCGCCAGCAATTTCGCCGTCAATGTTTTTGCGACACCCGGCACGCCTTCGATGAGCACGTGCCCGTCGGAAAGCAGCGCCGCGATGAGCAGGTCTACCGTCCGCTCCTGGCCGACGATGATCTTCCCGATCTCGGAGCGGATGTTCGACACCGCCTGCTGCAGGTCGGCAAGGGGAATGCGGTTGGAAAAGAGTTGGTCTGACATTGGTTTAGTATAGAGTTTTTTTCTTGCGATTACGGTTGCGGTTTCAGACGGAGAATGTACGATTTACGAATTACGATTTACGATTGAATTGAAAAGAAAAAGTTGGGAAGTATTCCCCAAATCGTAATTCGTAAATCGTAATTCGTAAATCATCTTTTGCTGCGTTTGTTAAAATCCCAGGTTAACTGTTCGATGTTCTTTAAATCTCTTTCCCCGCAGGCGGGCGTGCTGCGCAGGTAGTCGATGGTGGCGAAAAGATGTTGCACCTGCTCGCGGGGAACGCCGGAGAGGCTGGTGATGCGCTCGAGGAATTTTTCGTCGAACACCTGCGTCTGCACGTAGAAGCGCGAGCGGATGGATTCGAGGAAATAATTGATCTTCTTGCGGACGATGTCGGTGTGGTTGCCCTGGCGGTAATAAAGCGCGCCGACCTGCTCGACGAATTCGAGCGTGGAATTGGCGGGCGGCGCCACGACCGGCACGGCGCGCTGGCGGCGGCGGCCACCGAAGAGCAGCCCGATCGCCCCGGCAACGATGAGCACCATGTACATCATGCGCAGCGCGGGTTCCGAAAACAGGTAGCGGCGCGGATCCTTATTTTCCCGGCGACCTTCTTTGTAATGCCCGTCGAAAAATGTGGGACGGTCGGGCAGGTACGACAGCGCGCGGAACAGGTACGGGCCGGTGGCTTTATCGGCGGCGTAATAATTTCCGAACGCGTCGGGAAGCGTGTGCAATAAGAATTCTCCTTTGCCGAGACGCACGCGGATAAAATTCACATTGCCGTCCCCGTCAATTCCGAGCACTGTCGTGTTGGCCGTATCGACTGCGCTGAACGCGAACGTGTAGGTGGTGCGATCAAACACGGCGTCCTTCGGAAGCTTCAGCGAGGGATTGACAAGGTTCGCCTTCGCGCCCGACGTGCCCGCCTGGTAAGTGGCGCTCACCGGGGTATTGTCGTCCACCTTCATCATAAGCGCATCCTTGACGCGGAACTTCAGCGTATCCTGCAGCATGCCGAAACTGCGCGCGGAGATCATTACCGTATTTCCTTCGTGAACGAATTTGCAAAGCTCGATCACATCCTGCTCGGAAGGCTGGAAAGCGGAATTGACGAAAAAATAATTCCTGCTCTTATACGACGAATCGACCAGCTGCTGGTACACGGTACGGTCCACATCTTCGACATCCGCTTCCATCGTTTCATCCATCAGCTCGCGCACGACGTAGCAGCCGAAAGGATCTTTCGAGCCTTCGGTGTAATTTTCCCTCCAGTTGATCTGCCTGCGCGAGGTCTTCTGGGAGACGCGATAAAGAAATGCCACTACCAGCAGGAGCACGAGGTAATATGGCCAGTTCTTTTTCATTCTTGTTTGGGCTTTCTATTTTCGATTACTGCTGGATGATGTTTTCTTTGTTAATCATAATGGGGCGGTGGCGGTTGGCGGTGGCGGTTGGCAGTGGCGGTTGGCGGTGGCGGTTGGCGGTGGCGGTTGGCCCGAGTACTCGGGGGCAGTTGGCGGTTTTTACGTTGTTATTTTTCCGGAGAGGGTTTTGAATTTTTCTTCGGCGGTTTTGTAGGATGATTCATCGACGGGGAATTCTCCGTACCAGATGTGATCGTACACGTTGCTGATCACGCCGAAATCTTCCTGGTAATTCGTTCCGCTCAGCTCGTAGTAATAATCGCTGTTCGTTTTGTCGATCTGCCAGCGGAGGAGCTCTTTGTCCGACAGCGCCTTCAGCGTGCGCAGGAACCAGAGGCGGACGGCGAGGCGGTAATCCGTGCGGGCGAGGGCGTCGCGGATCTGTGCGTCGAAGTCGATGGCGTGGATGTCCACGTCTTCCAGCGTCGCATCGATGTTTTCCTCCTGGCGGGCTTTGCCGGAAAAGAGCGAATTGGCGCCGGTTTTTGTAACACGTAAAATAACCAGCACAATGATCGCAGCAAGGATGAGGAAGATGAGAATGGTCCAGCCGCTCGGCATGCCGGTCGCATCGTCGGACCTGAAGCTGTCGAAAAGGCCTTCCCAGAAGTCGTTCCACAGGCGGTCGAAAACCGTCGGCTCTTCTTTGCCCAGCGTGGATTCATCGTCGCGGTCGTAGCGCCAGGCTTCGTCCTCGTAATAATCCTGCTGCACACCGGGCGCGGGCTCGCGGGGCTTCAGTTCGGCCGTGTCCCGCACCAGCACCTTTTTTTCCTGCGCAGCAAGCGGCGACAGGACGCCGAGCAGAACAGCGACCAGCAACGAACGGAAAACGTTCCTAGTAAGTAAGCTCGATGCCTTCATCTTCCTGTTTCTCGCCGATCATCGCGACCAGCTTTTGGGTGCCTTCACCGTCGATCCGTTCCTTCAGCGAATAAAAATGCAGCGCGACCGTCACCATGAACACGCTGTTGATGATCGTCTTCGCAAATTCGCCCAGCGACATCAGGATCGTCTGCAGCAATTTCCAGTCGGCGGATTCTTCATCCATGTCAAAAGAATACATGCGCATGAGGAAGGTCGCCACCTGGGCAGGCGCGGACAGCGCAAGGCCGATGATCCACAGCAGCAGCCACATGCAGAAAAAGATCGCCCACGTGTTCCACCAGTTGCCGGAAAAAACTTTTCCTGCAAGCCCCATTGCCGAAAATACATTGAGGTTTCTCGCTGTGCGCGCGAAAAAAACGGAATACACGAAATACCAGAACGGGAAACGGACAAGGACATACGCGAGCCATCCCGCAAACACCATGATCACCATCGCGCCGATCGAAACACCGGCCAGCCCGTACACCAGGTAGCCGAGGATGGCGGAAATGATCGCCACGGAAAGAAACATGACGATGAAGGCCAGCAGGTTTCCCAGGATGTCGCGGAACATGGAACGCGCCACGTCGCCCACCTCGAATTTGCCTGCGCCTTTTTCCCGGTAAACTTTTACAAAATGGCTCACCACGATGGCGGTGACGAAACCGTTGATGCTCCACCGCAGTTCCGTGTATATGGCCGACAACGCGAAATAAGAACCCAGGCGGTCGAGCGCAGGCACATCACCCGGCGCAAGAAGATTGACGTGGTAAAACGCGTCCAGCGTGCACGTGATCAGCGCCACCGGCCCCACGAGGAACAGCATCGATCTGAAGAAAACACCGAAGTTCTCCCGGATCACCCGGCGCGTATCGCTGAAGATACTGCTGAAGTTCCTTATTTTCTCAAACCTTAACGGCGCCTGCGTTGCGTTCATAAACAGCTTCTTTGCCGGAGCCTTTCCGGTCGATGACGAGTTGTTCTTCCTCCACGAGCTTCCGGGTCAGCAACGCAAACACGATGCAGCCGACACCGAAAATAAAAGAGAACATGAGGAAAAAGTTGGTGAAAAGATCGGCGTCGACGTCGGTCGTGAATTGCATGAACAGCGAAACGGACGACAGGATGATCATGAGCAGCCCGATCGTGAAGAGGAAGATCATTTTCGGCGTGACGATGCGGTCGCGCATGCGCGTGATGCGGAACAGGCGGCCGAATACGGGGATCATGTGGAGCATCAGGAAACCGCCGGCTTTTTTCCGCTCAACGAAGAACGGCCACACGATGAAATACCAGACCATGAACGCCAGCGATCCCCAGATGATCACCATCCGTCCGGTGTCGTGCATGGCGGTGTAGCGCGTCAGGAACCCTTCGAAGAATGCGGCGAGGAAAAAGAACGGGATGAGCCCGAGGCCGATCTTCAGCGCTTCACGCGTGCCACGCACAAAGGAGGCGCCGCGCGGCCATGCGCCCGGGAACCAGAGCCCGTTGCCGAATGCCATGCCTGCCGCGCCCGCCACGACGATGCACCAGATCTCGATCACGCCATGGATCCAGACGGTGAGGTACGATTCGTAGCCGGCGCCGTGGTCGTAAAGGAAGTACGAGAACGCGCCGAGCATCACGCCGTTGCTGAACTGCAGGAACCCCACGCCGATCCAGCCGAGCAGGCCGGCAAGAATGCACATCAGCGCGACACGGGAATTGTTGAGCGCGATCCCGAGGAACATCACGAACTGGTTGTCCATCTTGTACACGCCGAGCGGATCGCCGTCGGCGATGTTATCGAGCGTCATGTCCACGTACGCGTCGCCGAGAATGATGCGCACAAAACCTTCGTCGTGCTGCGCGGAGACAACGCCGATCCATACGGAGAGGCCGAAGAGCAGGAACGTGATTAGCAGGTTGAGCCGGTTCTTCGCCATGAGCAAAGGGATCTCGTTCGTCCAGAAGGTGACGATGCGGCTGCGGCGCTCTTTTTTGTTCTTGTAAATTTCCTGGTGAATGCGGGCTGCGAGGCCGTTGAGATATTTCTCCGTATTCGAGCCCGGGTAAAACGTGCGCGCCCACGACAGGTCGTCGGTGATCCGGATAAAAAGATCAGCCAGCGCATCCGGGTCCTGGCCTTTGTTCGAGCCGAGGAGCGCCTCGAATTGCTGCCATTTTTCGTGATTCTGCTTGAGGAACGTGATTTCCTTCACGGGGTGCGAATTACTAATCGTACGAATATACGAATCGTTACCGCACCCGTTCTTTGATTCCAGCGTAAATTCTCAGTGATCTTACGATTCGTACCCATGCACAGCATTCATAGATATTCGTAAGCATTCGCAGCATTTCGTAGCCATTCGCAGCCATTCGTAGCCATTCGTAGCATTCGTAATTCGTATATTCGTACGATTAGTAATTCGCACCCTTCCCATGTCTGACTCAGCCAGGGTTTTAACCACACAGAACGTCGCCATCAATTACGAAGTGGCGGGCATCGGCGAGCGCCTGGTTGCGCGGCTGCTCGATCTCGTGTTCTTCGGCGCGTATCTTTTTATCGCGTACCTGGTCATGGGGCAATTCGTCAGCACGCTTCACTGGGAAGACCGCGCGGATTATTCGATGACGATCTCGCTGCTCATCCCGCTGCCGGTGATCACGTACACGTTGTGGTGCGAGCCGATCTTCAACGGGCGGACGATCGGGAAGCTGATCATGGGCCTGAAAGTGGTGAAAACGAACGGCACGCCTGCCGGCATCGGGGATTCCGCGTTCCGGTGGGCGGCGCGCATACTCGAAGGCGAGCTGGGCGCGTTTACGTGCCTTGCCCTGCCTGTGGCCATCGTCAGCGCAAAGGGACAACGCATCGGCGACATGATCGCGGGCACGATGGTCATCCGCACGAAGCAGAAAACGACATTGCGCAACACGATCATCCAGCCCATCAACCCTTACTACCGCGTGGTGTTTCCGCAAGTCACCAACCTCAACGACCGCGACCTCAACATCATCCGCGACGTGATGCAGCAGGCGTTCTCCACCGGCAATTACCAGCTCCTCGAATTCCTCGGGCACAAAGTGAAAACGGTGATGGGCGTTTATCCCCCGCCCCAGCAGCTTCCCACGGTGCAGTTCCTCAACATCGTGCTGGCGGATTACGCGCATTATAATTTCGAAGGAAGAGCTTAGGCCGGCGCGCGCGGCAGCGCGCATTTACGATTTACAATTTACGAGGTACGATTTGACTATTTAAGTAGTGCAGTAATTATTACTGGAAAAAATACCGCGCTTATCACCGGGAATATATGCACAATCACATCCAACGCGTTCTGCTTTCTTTTTTCATCCGGGTCGTACCATGATGCACGGTGATAGGTCGGTTCGCGTTTGTATTTTTTCTTGTACAGGTGACGCAGGCTTCCGTACATGACGATATAGAAGAACGGGCCCAGAAGCATGTCGGCAGCATTCGCACCTTTCATCTGGTATTCCGGCGAACGGAGAAGCAGGCCGCAAACTGCAATTGGTATGGAGATAAGCAGCAAAACAAAAAGTGTTCTGTCGCTCCTCAACTTTTTTAAAAATCCGGCAATGGCCAGTATGCCGGTTAACAGTAATCCAACCCACATCAATTCATTTCCTCCAGGCATTTGGCGCCAATGTTTTTTGTGTCATTAAACTCAAATGCTGATCCCCAGCAGCGCCGCCTGCCGCGCGATCTCGTCTTCTGTGCTTCCGCCCCAGGAGCCCGGGCCGTGGGCCGTATCGTTTGAAGAAACCTGCAACGTTTGTCCCCAGTGCGCCAATTGCTGGTAATATTCCTGCGCGAGGATCTGCTCCAGCGTGCTGTTGACGGCTTGGTCGAGCTGTGCGGCGATGGGCTCGCCGATGATCGCGCGGAGCGCGGCGGCGGGTTCGCGAAGGTCCACGTTCAGCAAGGCGACACCGGTGTTCTGCTGGTAGACGACGTTCAGGTTGTGCACGGCAAGGTGAACAACGTACGTGTCGTCGATGAGGCCCAGCGTTCCGAGGTGGTCGGGGACGAGATCGTTCGCGCCGAAAAAGTATTGCGTGGCGGCGGTGAGCAGCGGCTCCACGGCGGGCACGATCTGCATGCGTCCGGCGGCGAAATAAATTCCTTCCATCAACGCCGGCGCCGCGTCGATGTAATTGTCGATCGCGGCTTCCAGCTGCGCCATTTGCGCGGCCTGCATGCCGGGAACGAGCTGCAGGAGGCGGTCGCGCAGCACCTTCGCGGAACCTGGCTGGCGGCGCACGGAGGCAATGTATTGGCGCATGCGGCCGGCGAGGGAATTGTCCGGCGGAGAAAAAATAGTTCCCTCGGGTTGCTGCGTTTGCGCCGTTTGTCCGCTGCGCGCGGCGATGCTCTGCAGAAGCGCGTTGCGGAATAGTTGCAGCAGCTCCGACTGCCCGGCGGGATCGATCTGCGCGATGGCGTCAACGATCTTCCGCTCGGAGCGGTCGTCGTCTTCTTTCCCGCGGTATTCGCTGCTCACTTGTTTCAGCTGCGCAAGAAGGCTGCTCATGCGGTTCTTCTCCTCACCGGGTTCGGAATTTTCCACCGAGCGTTGCGCCGTTTCGATCAGCGCGCCCATGTAGACGGAAGAAGCAGCATTGCCCGAAACGCCTTTCTGCATGCGGAACGCGGCGTCTTCGAGCTCGCGCAGCATCGCGCCCATGTCTTCAATTTCCTTTTCAAGCGCCGCATCCTGTATTCCCGCTTTTTTGATCCGCAGTTTTTTCATGTGGTAGCTCAGCTGCAGCAGCCCGAGGTTCGAATCGGCGACGCCGGGATGCAATTCGCGCAGGTCGATGTATTTTTTTCCCGCGAACGCTTCATGCACGCCCGGGTCCAGCTCCGCAATTTTCAGCGGGATGATGAACTTGCCGTACTGCTGCGCGAATTTTATTTCCTGCTGCACGACCTTCGACGCCTGCGCATGCTCCGACCAGAGGATCACGAACACGTCGGCGTTCTTAATGCCGGCTTCGATCTCCGTGAGCATGTGCTCTCCGGGCGTAATGCCCTCTTTGTCCACCCACACGTCGCAATCCTTACGGAGCTTCACTTCCACGAGCTTGAACACCGGCAACGCTTTGTCGTTCCAGGCGTGACTGAGAAATACGATGGGCTTCATGATGGGAATTTACGAAAAACGCAATTCTGGAACGATTGTCCTGCACTTCAGCCGCCACATTGGCATGCGGAGGTTAGCTGTTGATCATTTTATCCTTACTGCGAATCACTGGTTGACTTCAATTCATCCTCCACATCGATACAAGTCCCGGAGGGACGGCCTGTTTCTGATGCTGATCGACCTCTCCATGAAAAAGCCGGGCGGGCGACCTTGATCTATTATCG